>NZ_JBIBIC010000025.1:0-103387 GCF_042957385.1 Streptomyces sp. NPDC008079 | reverse complement strand
ACCCCCCGCACGAGCGGCCCGCGCCCCGCCCCCGCGCGCCCCCGGCCGCCTTGGCCCCCGGGCCGGGGGTCCGGCCGGGCGGGGCCCCCGCGGGCGGCGCCGCCCGGTCGGACCGCGCGCAGGGGAGGGGCGGCGGCTCCCGCGAATCCGCACGAAGGCGTGCCGTTCGCGGGCGGCCGGTACGCACGGGCGGCGCCGCCCCTCCGGGGGCGGAAAGGCCAGCTCACGTCGCGTGTCGGCATCGCTCGACAGCGGTCCCTCGCTCGCCGCTCATCCCCTTTTCCATCCGTGTCGGAGATTCGGACATCGCGGCAGGTCTTGACAGAAGCCGGTAGGGATTACAGCCTATGGCAACGTTGTCATCCGAGTTGAGAGCCGGGCCGATCGTTCCGTCGGCTCACGTGGGATTGGACTTTTTGAACATGTCGGATCAGCCGCACCTTTCCCGGCGAAGGATCGTCGCCACCGGCTCCACCCTCCTGGCGGGCTTCGGCCTGGGCACCGCCTTTCCCACGGCTGCCTCCGCTTCCACCCCGGCCCCCGCCGCCGGGCCCGCGGCGCCGTCGGGGGCCGCCGCCGCGCGGGCCGAACTCGCCGCCTACCGCCCGATCACCGTGTCGTCCACGGACTACGCGCCCACGCCCGGCGAATTCGCGGTCGACGGGATCGGCACCGTCGGCGTACGCGGCACCGGCTGGCGGGCCGCGGCGGGCGACCCGCAGTGGATCTGTGTCGACCTCCAGGCGGACTGCGAGGTCGACTCCGTGAAGCTGACCTTCGAGGCCACGGTCAACGACCCGGTCTTCACCCCCTCCGACAGCGGCAATCCGCGCGACAGCACCACAGGGCAGGAGATCCTGTCGAGCTGCGCGGTGGACTTCGTCATCGAGACCTCGCGCGACCAGCACGCCTGGACCACCGTGTACCGGACCACCTCGGGCACCGGCGGCGTCGTGGACATCGCGCTGGACCGCAGGGTCACCGCGCGCTGGGTGCGGCTGACCGTGCGCAAGCGCTCCAACGCCAACCCGCTGGGCCTCAACGGCTTCGCGGTGTACGGCACTTCGCGCGCCCACCGCCCCGCCGCCACCGGCTGGACCGACTGGGGCACCCATCACCACCACGCCCCCGCGCTGAAGACCGCCGCCGACGGCACAGTGCCGCTGGAGTCCGGCTGGACGCTGACCATGGACGACTGGGCGGGCGGCGAGGGCGCCGACCTGTCCCGCCCGTCGGTGGACACCAGCCGCTGGCTGCCCGCGACCGTGCCCGGCACGGTCCTGGCCTCACTGGTCGAACAGGGCCATCTGCCCGACCCCGTGTCCGGCCTGAACAACCTGCACATCCCCGAGGCGCTGTCCCGCCACTCGTGGTGGTACCGGCGCGGCTTCGAGCTGCCCCGTAACCTGACGACCGGCTCGGGCCGCCACATCTGGCTGGAGTTCGACGGCGTCAACCACACCGCGGATATCTGGCTGAACGGCAAGCGGGTCGGCGGCCTGACCTACCCCTTCGCCCGCTCCGCCCACGACGTGACGGCGCTGCTCACCGCCCGCGGCGAACAGGCCCTCGCCGTGAAGATCACCCCGATGCCGTTCCCCGGCAGCCCCGGCGACAAGGGGGCGGCCGGACTGGCCTTCGTGGACGCGGGCGCCACCATGATGAACCGCAACTCGCCCACCTACCTGGCCTCTTCCGGCTGGGACTGGATGCCCGCCGTACGCGACCGCGTCTCCGGGATCTGGAACCACGTACGGCTGCGCTCCACCGGCCACGCCGTCATCGGCGACCCCCGCGTCGACACCGTCCTGCCCGACCTGCCCGACACCCGCAGCGCGGAGGTGACGATCGTCGTCCCCGTGCGCAACGCCGACACCACCGAGCGGCGCGTCACCGTCACCGCCGCCTTCGACGACGTCGAGGTGACCCAGACGGTCACCGTGCCCGCGGGCGGCGGCAAGGACGTCACCTTCACCCCGTCCGTGTACGGCAAACTGCGGCTGCGCAACCCCAAGCTGTGGTGGCCCAACGGCTACGGCGAGGCCGCCCTGCACGACCTGACACTGACCGCGACCGTCGACGGCCGCACCAGCGACCGGCGCACCACCCGGTTCGGCATCCGGCAGTTCGGCTACGAATTCGCCGTGCCGCTGCCCTTCACCGCCGGCGGCGACGCGTACACCCAGTCCGTCGACCTCGGGGCGCGGACCGCGCGGTACATACGGGTGCGCTGCCTGACCCGCGCCACCGCCTGGGGCTCGTCGCTGTGGAGCCTGTCGGTGGTCAACAGCGCCGCGCCCGGCACCGACCTCGCGCTGCGCAAGACGGCCACCGCCTCGTCGGTCGACGAGGACGACCACCAGCCGGGCAACGTCACCGACGGCGACCAGGGCACCCGCTGGTCCTCGTCCTTCGAGGACGACCAGTGGGTCCAGGTCGACCTCGGCGCCCAAGTCGCCTTCGACCGCGTCGACCTGACGTGGGAACAGGCGTACGCGCGCACGTACGTGGTCCAGGTCTCGGCCGACGGCTCGGCTTGGACCGACGCGAAGTCCGTCGACAACTCCGCGGTCCCGCTGCCCTTCAACGGCGGCGACGCCAGCCTCCAGACCGAGGACTTCAGCGCGGTGACCGCCCGCTATGTCCGGATCAACGGCGGTGCCCGCGCGACCAGTTGGGGCAACTCGCTGTGGACGCTCTCCGTGGTCGACAGCGCCAGGCCCGGCACCGACCTCGCACTCCACAAGACCGCGAGCGCCTCCTCCGAGGACTCCGGCAGCCCGGCGTCCCACGCCACCGACGGCGACCCCAACTCCCGCTGGTCGTCGGAGTATCTGGACAACCAGTGGATCCAGGTCGACCTCGGCTCGGCCCAGAGCTTCGACCGCGTCGTCATCGTGTGGGAAGCGGCCTACCCGAAGACGTACACGATCCAGGTGTCCGCCGACGCGAAGACCTGGACGGACGTGAAGTCCGTCGACAACACGCCCGAACCGCTGAAGATCAGCGTCAACGGCGTCCGGGTCTTCTGCCGCGGCGGCAACTGGGGCTGGGACGAACTGCTGCGCCGGATGCCCGCCGCGCGGATGGACGCCGCCGTGCGGATGCACCGCGACATGAACTTCACGATGATCCGCAACTGGGTGGCCAGCAGCAACCGCGAGGAGTTCTTCGCCAGTTGCGACGAGCACGGCCTGCTGGTGTGGAACGACTTCCCCAACGCGTGGGGCATGGACCCGCCGGACCACCAGGCGTACAACGACCTGGCGCGCGACACCGTACGGCGCTACCGCGTCCACCCCAGCGTCGTCGTGTGGTGCGGGGCCAACGAGGGCAATCCGCCCGCCGCGATCGACACCGGCATGCGCGACGCCGTCACCTCCGAGGCGCCCGGCGTGATGTACCAGAACAACTCCGCGGGCGGCATCATCACCGGCGGCGGCCCCTACGGATGGGTGGAGCCCGCCCGTTACTACGCGCCGTCCACGTACGGCAGCGGCAGCTTCGGCTTCCACACCGAGATCGGCATGCCGGTGGTGTCCACGGCCGCCAGCATGCGCAATCTCGTCGGCGACGAGCCGGAGTGGCCGGTCGGCGCGGCCTGGTACTACCACGACTGGAGCACGCGCGGGAATCAGGCGCCGCAGAACTACCAGGCCGCCATCGAGGCCCGCCTCGACACCGCCACCGGCCTCGACGACTTCGCGCGCAAGGCGCAGTTCGTCAACTACGAGAACACCCGCGCCATGTTCGAGGCGTGGAACGCCAACCTGTGGAAGGACGCCAGCGGCCTGATGCTGTGGATGTCCCACCCGGCGTGGCACAGCACGGTGTGGCAGACCTACGACTACGACTTCGACGTCAACGGCACCTATTACGGGGCCCGCAAGGCGTGCGAGGCGCTGCACGTCCAGGCCGACCCCGACAAGTGGCAGGTCATCGCCGTCAACCACACCCCGCACACGGTCACCGGCGCCCGGGTGACGGCCAACTACTACGACCTCGACGGCCGCCGGCTCGTCCCGGAACAGCGCAAGTTGGTGAACATCGCCCCGTCGTCGTCGGTCACCGCCTTCACCGCCGACCGGATGGACACCCTGCCGTCCTTCCACCTGCTCCGGCTCCGCCTGGAGGACCCGCTCGGCCGCGTGCTGTCCGAGAACACCTACTGGCGCTACCGCGACACCAAGGACATGCGGGCCCTGAACAAGGCCAAGCAGACCCGCCTGTCCACCGACCTCGGCCGCCTGACCCACTCCGGCGCCCGCCGCAGCCTCACCGCCACCGTCCGCAACCGCGGCTCCGCCGTCGCCGCCATGGTCCGGCTGTCGCTCCTCGACGACCACACCGGCGAGCGCGTCCTGCCCACCCTCTACAGCGACAACTACCTCTGGCTGCTGCCCGGCGAGTCCCGCACCCTCACCCTGACCTTCCCCGCCGCCGCCCTCCCCTCCTCCCGCCCCGCCCTGCGCGCCGAGTCCTACACCACCCCCACCACCCTCACCCGCCCCTGACCCCGGGACGCGAGGCGGGCGGCGGCGGGGGAATCCGCAGGTCAGTCCTACCCCCGCCGTCGGCGGACGGCGGGGGACACGGAGAATGGGGGCATGGATTCGGTGGACATACGTTTTTCGCGTGACGAGCTGATCGACCATCTGCGACGGACCCGCATCGCCGGGGACGTCGCCACCCCGCGGCAGGGGAATCTGCGCCACTACAGCGAGCTGGTGAAGGGGAACCGGCGCTTCTGGCTGGGACTGGAGCTGGGGGAGCGGTGGACCGAGGAGACGGTGCTGGCCGTGATGGCCGAGCGCGTCGGCGTGGTGGCCGACCCCGGACACCTCCAGGGTCAGGACACCATCGACGCGCGGCTCACCGTGGAAGGACTCGACCGGATGGCGGCCGTCCTGCGGGAGGCGGCCCGGCAGCGGTGGCGGGTGCTGGTCGCCACCGGGCACCCCGGCGGGCTGCTCGATGTGCACCAGGCCATCGCGGGGGCGCTGCGCGCGGCCGGTGCCACCGTCGTCGCCATTCCCAAGGGCCTGTCCACCACCGAGGGCGACGACGACTCCTACGGCGACGTCCGTCAGTTCGGCAGCGTCGCCGTGCTGGAGGACGGTGCCACCCTGTGGCACACCCACGCGCCGCAGCCGATGTCGGCCATTCTCGACGCGCTGACCGCCGCGGGCGAGCCGCTGCCCGACCTGGTGGTGGCCGACCACGGCTGGGCGGGCCGCGCGGGCCAGCGCGGGATCAGGACCGTCGCCTTCGCCGACTGCAACGATCCGGCGCTCTTCCTCGGCGAGGCGGAGGGCACCATCGCGGTGACCGTCCCGCTCGACGACCACGTGGTGGACCCGCAGGCGTACGAGCCGATGACCGCCTATCTGCTGTCGGAGGCCGGGCTCACCGCCTGAGACCCGCGCGAGCCCGTACGACGCGCCGGTACGACCGCGACCCGCCCCGTACGACCCCGCGGAACGCAGCCGCGTCGCCCCGGCGGGACCCACCGGCCGCCCACGGCCAGTAGGCTTCCCGTGGGTGCCCGAAGCACCGCAGAGACCGCCGCGGACGCCCCGGAACACGGGGCGTCCGCCGTGTGTTTCCGCCAAGGAACACGAGGAGGACTGAGATGACCGCTCAGACACAGAAGGCCGTCCTCGCCGGCGGATGCTTCTGGGGCATGCAGGACCTGATCCGACGCCTGCCCGGCGTGACGGACACCCGGGTCGGATACGCGGGCGGCGACGTGCCGAACCCCACGTACCGCAACCACGGCACCCACGCCGAGTCGATCGAGATCACCTACGACCCGGAGCGGACCGACTACCGGGCGCTGCTGGAGTTCTTCTTCCAGATCCACGACCCGAGCACGAAGAACCGCCAGGGCAACGACATGGGCCTCAGCTACCGGTCGGCCATCTTCTACGAGGACGACGAGCAAAAGCGCGTCGCCGAGGACACGATCGCCGACGTCGACGCCTCCGGCCTGTGGCCCGGCAAGGTCGTCACCGAGGTGTCGCCCGCCGGTACCTTCTGGGAGGCCGAGCCCGAGCACCAGGACTACCTGGAGCGCTACCCCGACGGCTACACCTGCCACTACGTACGCCCCGGCTGGCGCCTGCCCGCCCGTACCAAGGACTGACGCCCGGCACGCCCAGCAAACTCAGCACGCCCGGCACGCCCGGCACCGCTGGTTAACCGCATCCGGCCTTTCCCCGCCGGCCGTCCGACGTCCCATTGATAGCGTCGGACCGTGGCGCATACAGTGCGCGCGGCGACTCGTATCCGGGAGGCCAGATGTCGGGTTCATCGTCGGGCGGCACGCCGGGGCGCGCCATGGGGCGAAGGGCTCTGCTGCTCGCGGGCGCCGCCTCCGCGGCGGCGGCCGGCGCCGGATCCCTGGCCTCCGCGGAGCCCGCACACGCGCGCCCCGGTGGCCCGGGGGCCGAGTGGGTCGGCAGTTGGGCCGGGTCGCCGAACGCCGCGCCGACGGCCGCCGTCGTCCACCTGGAGAACCAGACGGTCCGCCATGTGCTGCGTCTGAGCCTCGGCGGCTCCGCGCTCCGGTTACGGCTGACGAACGAATTCGGTGAGAGCGCCGCGTCCATCGGCGAGGTACGGGTCGCCCGCCGCGCGGGAACGCAGGGCACGGCGATCGTCCCGGCCACCGACCGCCGGGTGACGTTCGGCGGCAGCGGGTCCGTCCTGATCCCGGCCGGGGCCCCGGCCGTCAGCGATCCCGTCGACCTGGCCCTGCCCGGCGGCGCCGACCTGGTCGTGAGCCTCTACCTGCCGGAGCGTACGGCCGCGACCAGCCTGCACGCGTACGCCCTCCAGAAGAACGCCGTGGCCGCGGGCAACGTCACCGGCGCGACGACGGTGACGCCGACCGCCGAGCCGCAGGCGGTGTATCTCGTCTCCGGTGTCAGCGTCCGGGCCGGACGGCAGGCGTCCGCGATCGTCGCGCTCGGGGACTCGATCACCGACGGCGGCAAGAGCACCGTCGGCGCCGATCTGCGGTGGCCGGACCAGCTCGCCGCGCGGCTGCGGTCGGCCCGCCCGGCCGCCGACCGCGCGGTGGTGAACGCGGGCATCTCCGGCAACCGCCTGCTGCACGACCCCAATCCGCCCGCGGGCGACCCGGCCGAGGCGTACGCGCTCAACTTCGGACCGAGCGCCCTGCGCCGCTTCGACCGCGACGTGCTCGCCCAGCCCGCGGCGGCGTACGTCATCACCCTGATCGGCGTGAACGACCTCGGCCACCCGGGCACCGTGGCGCCGTTGTCCGAGACGGTGACGGCCGAGCAACTGATCGCCGGGCACGGGCAGTTGGCGGCGCGCGCGCACGCCGCGGGCCTGATCGCCATCGGCGGTACGATCATGCCCTTCAAGGACGACACCTTCGGCTTCTGGAGCCAGGCCAACGGCGAGAAGCGGAACGCCGTCAACGACTGGATCCGCACCAGCGGCGCGTACGACGCCGTGATCGACTTCGCCCGCGTCACCGCCGACCCGGCCGACCCGGACAAGCTGGCCGCCGCGTACAGCAGCGGCGACGGCCTGCACCCCAACGACGCGGGCCACACCGCGATGGCCGCCGCCGTTCCGCTCGACCTGTTCCGCTGAGCCGTCCCCGTACGGCTCGGCGGCCACGGCGCACGGCGGCAGGACGTGCCCGGCCCCGGCCCTGAGCGACCCGTGCCCGGCACTCCGGCACGGCCGCCCCGTCACGCCACCGAGCCGTCCTGGGCGGATCGCTGACCGGCCGTCGGGCGTGCGGCGGTCGGCGCCGAGCCCCGTACTAATACGTATTATCCCTTGACTTCCGGGAATCCGGAAGCCACGATCCCTCACGGCGCCGAGCGTCTCCCGATCGGCCGCGCCGCTCCCGTGGCCGATGTCCTCCCCCCCAACCGTGAGGGTGCTCCATGTCCGTTGACCACTCGTCCCGCGGCCTCACCCGTCGCTCCGCCCTGCTGGCCGGCGCCGCGCTGGCCCCCGCGTGGTTCCTCGGCACCGCAGGCGCCGCGCCCAGCCGCGCCGCCGCGGCGACGGCCTCGGACTTCGCGACGGTCCGCACCCAGTGGGGCACCACGCTGATCGGCAGCTACGACGCCTCCGACCAGGTGATCTCCGCCTACGCGCAGGCGATGGCCGACACGGCGAACGGCCTGTGGTCGACGCTGAACACCGCCAACTCCCGCACCTACCTGTGGGCGGACCTGAACAGCTCCACCGTCTCGGCCGTCCAGCGCGACGTGATCGGACGGCTGCGCCAACTCGCCCTCGCCTACGCCTCGCCGGGCTCGTCGCTGGCGGGCAACGCGACGCTCCTGGCGGACCTCACATCCGCGCTCGACTGGTTCCTCGCCCACAAGTACGGCGTCACCGCGCGGTACGACAACTGGTGGGACTTCGAGATCGGCATACCGCTGGCCCTCAACGACACCTGCGTCGCCCTGTACGACCACCTCTCGGCGAGCCAGATCTCCACCGCGATGGCCGCGATCACCCGCTACGCGCCCGACCCGACGAAGGTCAACGGCGGGACGGCCACCGGCGCCAACCTCAACTGGAACTGCGCCATCGCGACCGTGCGCGGCGCGCTGAGCCAGGACGCGGCCGTCATCGACAGCGCCATGGCGGCGATCGCGCACCTCTTCCCGTACAGCACCGGCGGCGACGGCTTCTACCCCGACGGCGGCTTCATCCAGCACGCGGTCTACGCCTACAACGGCTCCTACGGGGTGTCGCTGCTCCAGTACCTGACCTACCTGCTGGTCACCGTGCAGGGCACCCCGTGGGCGGCGACAACGGACCAGGTGCAGCGCGTCTTCACCTGGACGCAGGCGAACTACCGGCCGTGGATCTACCGCGGGGCGTTCATGGACATGGTGCGCGGACGCGCGCTCTCCCGCTTCTACGAGACCGACCACCGTATCGGCCGCCTCACCACCGCCACCCTGCTCCAACTCGCCCGCGTCTTCCCGGCCGACCAGGCGCTCACCGTCCGGTCGCAGGCCAAGGGCTGGATCGGCGCGGACACCTACCAGGACTTCTTCGCCTTCGACGCGGCGCCGCTCGAACAGGTGCGGATCTCGTCCATCGCGCTCGGCCGCGCCGTCGTCGCCGACAGCGCCATACCGGCGGCGGCGGAGTCCACCACCTCCGTCGTGTCGACCTCGATGGCGCGGATCGTGCACCGGCGGCCCACGTTCGCCTTCGGCATCGCGATGGACAGCACGCGGATCAAGCCGTACGAGTCCGCGAACAACGAGAACCTCCAGGGCTGGTACACCGGTGAGGGCGCCACGTACCTGTATCTGCCCACGCAGCCCGGTCACTGGGTGAACGGGTACTGGCCGGCCGCGGACAAGTACCGGCTGCCCGGGGTCACGCTCGACACCAAGACCCTCGCGCTCGGCGCGAACCGCGGCTCGACCAACACCTGGGCGGGCGGCGCGCTGCTGGACGGGAACGTGGCCGCCGGTATGGGGCTGTCGTTCGCCGTCCAGACCCTCACGGGCCACAAGTCGTGGTTCTGCGTCGACGACATCGTCATCTGCCTGGGCGCGGGGATCACCAGCGACGACGGCCATACGATCGAGTCGGTCATCGAGAACCGCAACACCGGCCCCAACGGGCAGGCGAACATCCACGTCGATGGCAACGTTGTCCTGTCCACGCCGAGCAACACGCCGACGGTGGTCCAGCCGCGGTCGATCTTCGTGGACAACCTCGGCGGCTATGTCTTCCCGGTCGGCGGCCACGTCACCCTCCTGCGCCAGGACCGCACCGGCAAGTGGACCGACATGGACCACCGCGGCGTCTACGACGACACCGCCGCGTACACCCGCAGGTTCGTCACCATGTGGGTTGACCACGGCGTGAGCCCGACCGCGGGCAGCTACCGCTACATCCAACTGCCCGCCGCCACCTCGGCCCAGACCTCGGCGTTCGCCGCGTCGAACGACGTGACCGTCGCCTCGAACACCGCCGCCGTGCAGGCCGTCAGCCGTTCCGGCTCCGGCGTGGCCATGGCCAACGTCTGGCAGGCCGGAGCGCCCAAGGCCGCCGGAATCCAGGTCGACAGGACCGCCTCGGTCGTCACGCACCGGACGAACGGAACGCTCAGCGTGGCCGTGAGCGACCCGACCCAGCAGCTCACCGGGTCGGTCGTCGTCACCGTCGACGGCGCCGTCTCGGCCGCCACCTCCGTCGACCCCGGGGTGACGGTCCTCGCCACGACACCTGACCTCCGCCTCTCGGTAGCGGTCACGGGAGCGGCCGGAAAGACCTTCGTCGCACGCTTCACCGTCTGACAGCCGTCGGCCCGGCACCCCGTCGGCCCGGCACCCCGTCGGCCCGTCGGCCCGCGAGATAAGGAAGTCGCACATGCGCATGAGGGCTTTAGCAGTGGTGATCGGCATGCTCGTCGCGAGCTACGGCGTGACGTCGGGCTCGGCGCACGCCGCGTCATCGCTCTACGAGGCGGAGAACGCCACGGTTTTCCACGGGACGGTGGACCGCGACCACCTGGGATACACCGGGACCGGCTTCGTCAACACCGCCAACGAGGCAGGCGCGTACGTCGAGTTCAGCGTGAGCGCACCGGCCGCGGGCGGCTTCGCGCTGGCCCTGCGCCACGCGAACGGGACGGGGGAGGGACGCGCCGGCACCGTCAGCGTCAACGGCGCGGTGATCTCCGCACCGGCCTTCGCCGCGACCGCGGACTGGAACACCTGGGCCGTCACCCGGATACCGGTGACGTTGCGGGCGGGAACCAACGCGATCCGCGTGACCGGCGCCACGGCGGGCGGCCTGCCCAACCTCGACTCGCTGACCGTCTCCGACCCGCGGAGCACGGACTGGGCCGACGCACTGGTCGACTCCACCATGGAGCGCTACACCCCCGCGACCGTCGGCGGCTGGAGCTACCCGGTCGCGCTCTACCTGATGGGGCAGTACCAGGTCGCCCGGCACACCGCGGACCCCGCGCGCCGGGCGGCCCTGATCGCGTACATCAAGGCGTGGGCCGACCGCTTCGTGGACGCCTCGGGGCACATCGGCATCACCTTCAACAGCCTGGACAGCATGATGCCGGGTCAGGTGATGATCGCCCTGTACCGCGAGACCGGTGAGGCCAAGTACGGCCTGGCCGCCAAGCAGATCCATGACCGGCTGCTGCCCGGCGCCGGGTACCCGACCACGAGCGACGGCGGCTTCTGGCACGCCAACAGCGCCGACCGGGCCAACCAGCTCTGGTCCGACGGCACCTTCATGGCCGACCCCTTCATGGCGCAGTACGGCAGGTACATCGGCGACAGCGCGCAGTCCTACGACATCGCGGCCAAGCAGCTCGTGGTCTACGCCGGCCATCTGCAACAGGCGAACGGGCTGCTGAAGCACGCCTACGACGCGTCCAAGGCGGCGACCTGGTCCGACCCGACCAGCGGCCTGTCCTCCGAATACTGGTGCCGCGCCGTCGGCTGGTACGGCGTCGCCGCCACCGAGATCCTCGACCTGATCCCGGCCGACCACCCGCTGCGCGCCCAGTTGACCGCGACCGTACGCGATCTGGTGCGCGGCATCGCCGCCTACCAGGACCCGGCCAGCGGGCGGTGGTTCCAGGTCGTGGACAAGGGGAGCAGCGCGGGGAACTGGACCGAGACGTCGTGCTCGGCGATGTTCACCCTGACCGCCGACGCGGCGATCAAGCGCGGATACGTCCCGGCCGCCGCGTACCAGGCCACGGTGGACGCCGGAAAGCGCGGCGCATTGGACCGGATCTCCCTGCACAGCGACGGTCTGACGTATCTGACCTCGATCTCGGTCGGCACCAATGTCGGGGACTACGCGTATTACACCGCCCGGTCCCGGGCCACGAACGACTTCCACGGGCTGGGCGCCTTCCTCTACTTCTTCGAGCAGGTCAACGGCTGAACCGGCTCCTGCGAGCAGATCCGCGGCGGGGGAGTGGCGGTGGAGCGCCGTTCCCGGTTCTGGAACGCTACGACCGTCGGCCCGACAGGCCGACGGCACAGCTCTCCTCGACCCGGTGAAGGAACGACGCCATGACCACCGCGCACCCCATCGCGCTGGAGCCCACCGCGATCCATGTGGCCGACCGCGTCCTCGACGACCTGCGCACCCGTCTCGAACTGACCCGTCCGCCGCTGGACGAGGGGAACGAGGACTGGTCGTACGGCGTCCCGGCCAGCTATCTGCGGGAGTTGGTCGCCTACTGGAAGGACGGCTACGACTGGCGGGCGGCCGAGCGCGCCATCAACGCCTACGAGCACTACCAGGTGGAGGTCGCCGGTGTCCCCGTGCACTTCCTGCGCAAGCCGGGGCGCGGCCCCCGCCCGATCCCGCTGATCCTCACCCACGGCTGGCCGTGGACGTTCTGGCACTGGTCGAAGGTGATCGACCCGCTCGCCGACCCGGCCGCCTTCGGCGGCGACCCCGCCGACGCCTTCGACGTGATCGTGCCGTCCCTGCCCGGCTTCGGTTTCCCCGGCCCGCTCACCGGCTTCCCCGACGTCAACTTCTGGAAGGTCTCCGACCTCTGGCACACCCTGATGACCCGGACCCTGGGATACGAGAAGTACGCCGCCGGGGGCTGCGACATCGGCGGGATCGTCACCAGCCAGCTCGGCCACAAGTACGCCGACGAGCTGTACGGCATTCACATCGGCTCGGGGCTGCCCCTCGACTTCTTCACCGGCCCCCGCGCCTGGGACTTCGCCCGGAACCGGCCCCTCACCGACGACCAGCCGGCCGACATCCGCGCCCGCATCATCGAACAGGACCGCCGCTCGGCGACCCACCTGGTGGCGCACATGCTCGACGGCGCCACCCTGGCCCACGGGCTGAGCGACTCACCCGCGGGACTGCTCGCCTGGCTGCTCGAACGCTGGAACGCCTGGAGCGACAACGGCGGCGACCTCGAATCCGTCTTCACCAAGGACGACCTGCTCACCCATGCCACGATCTACTGGGTCAACAACTCCATCGCCACGTCGATGCGGTACTACGCCAACGCCAACCGCTACCCCTGGACCCCCGCCCACGACCGCACCCCGGCCGTCGAGGCCCCGGTCGGCCTCACCTTCGTGACGTACGAGAACCCGCCCGGCGTTCACTCCGCCGCCGACCGCGTCCAGGCGTTCAAGACCGGCCCGCAGTCCCGCTGGTTCCACCACGTCAACGTGAACGCCCACGACCACGGCGGCCACTTCATCCCCTGGGAGAACCCCGACGCCTGGGTCACCGACCTCCGCGGCACCTTCCGCACGCGCAGGCCCTGAGCGCCGGAAGGTCGCTCCCTCCCCGGACGGCAGAATTGACACAGCGGTGATAAAAATCGACACGGTGTAGACTTTTCGATGTGGGAGGACGTCGACTCCCCGCGTGACCGCCGAGGAGGAGCACATGGAGACGCGGAACTGGCTCATCACGGGCGTCAGCACGGGCCTCGGGCGCGCTTTCGCCCGGGCCGCGCTGACAGCCGGGCACACCGTCGTCGGCACCGTCCGCTCGGAGAAGGACCTGCGGGCCTTCGAGGAGCTGGAATCCGGGCGCGCGCACGGCCGCGTCCTGGACGTGACCGACGGCGACGCCGTCACGGCCGTGGTCGCCGAGGTCGAGCGGAGCGTCGGCCCGCTGGACGTCGTCGTCGCGAACGCCGGCTACGGCCTGGAGGGCACCTTCGAGGAGACGCCGCTGGCCGAGGTGCGGCGGCAGTTCGAGGTCAACGTGTTCGGAGCCGTGGCCACCTTGCGGGCCGCGCTGCCCCCCATGCGGCGCCGTCGCCGCGGACACCTGATGGCCGTCACCTCCATGGGCGGGCTCATGGCCGTGCCCGGCATGTCCGCCTACTGCGGCAGCAAATTCGCCCTGGAAGGCATCCTCGAAGCGCTGGGCAAGGAGGTCGCACAGTTCGGGATCCATGTGACGGCGATCGAGCCCGGCTCCTTCCGCACCGACTGGGCCGGACGGTCCATGACGCGCGCCGAGCAGTCCGTCGACGACTACGACGAGCTGTTCACCCCCATCCGCGAAGCGCGGCGGAAGGCCAGCGGGAACCAACTGGGCAACCCGGCCAAGGCCGGAGAGGCGGTCGTGCACATCGCGTCGGTCGACCGGCCGCCCGCCCACCTCGTCCTGGGCTCGGACGCGCTGCGCCTGGTCGCCGCCGCGCGCACGGCCGTCGACGAGGACATCCGCGCATGGGAGACGCTGTCGCGTACGACCGACTTCGCCGAGGGCGCTCAGCTCTGATGCCAGGCCACGAACCCGCCCGAGGCCGCCGGACCGCCGAACGCAAGGGCGATGTCCGGGAGCGCGCCATCCTCGACACCTGCGAGGCACTGCTGGCGACCAAGGGCCACGAGGCCATGACGGTCGCCGACATCGCCCAGGGCGCGGGCATCACCCGCGCCGCGCTGTACTTCTACTTCGGCTCCAAGCAGGAGGTGGTCACCGCGCTCGTGGCCAGAACGGTCGAGCACCTTTGGGAGCGGTCCAGGACCACCGCCCAGGCCGACGAACCGCGCCAGGCCGTCGCGGCGGCCATGCGGCGCACGGTCGAGCTGTGGAACGCGCACGGCCTGGTCATGCGCACCGCGATCGACCTGTCCCTGACCGTGCCCGAGATCGGCGAGCTGTGGAACCACACGGCGGACCTCTTCATCACGGCCATCACCGCCGTCCTGGAACGCGCCGGAATCGCACCGGGCACCGCGCCCCACCAGTCCTCCGCCCTGGCCCGCGCCCTGTGCTGGATGATCGAGCGGACCTTCTACCACGCCTCGCGGGAGTCCCCGGAAAAGCTGCGCGAGGCGTCCGCGACCTGCGAACACATCTGGCTGATCACCGCCGGCCTGACCGCGTGAGCCGTCCGCGGCGACCTCCCGACGATCGAACGGCATGTGCGCACCGGACACTTCGACGTCCTGCTCACCCCCAACCGCTGGACCCTGGTCAACCGTTCCGCCGGTCCGCTCATCGACCTGGCCGTGTCGATGAACGCCGGGGTCGTCAACGCCCCCGTGTCCGGCGGCCAGATCCTGCCGACCGGCATCGGCGGCTCGCGGTGGTGCCCCTACCGTGAGAGGCCGAACTGCTCGCCGCCATCGGCGCGATCGAAGAGGCGTGCCGCGACCACGGCGTGCCGCTCGCCGCGGCGGCGGTGCGTTTCTCCTCCCGCGACCCACGGATCGCCAGCACCGTCATCGGCACCTCGCGGCCCGAACGGATCGAGCAGACCCTCGCGCTCGACGCGACCGAGGTGCCCGACGCGCTCTGGGACGACGTGGACGCCATCGCCGCGCGCGTCGATCCCGCACACCTGCCCGCCTGGGGCCGACGTGCCGTCATCTCGAAGCCCTCGAAGCCCTCGGAACCCGATGAGGAGCCCCATGTCCGACCCCCTGCGCGTCCTGCTGTTCGGCTACGCCCTGGCGGGCCGCGTGTTCCACGGCCCGCTGCTCGCCACAAATCCGCACTACACGGTCCGGGCGATCGTCACCTCCGATCCGGCCCGCGCCGCCGCCGCGGCCCGACCACCCGGACGCCCGCGTGGTGGCCGACGCCGACACGGCGTTCGCGGCGGCCGACGACTACGACCTCGCGGTCGTGGCCACGCCCCACCAGACGCACGTCGAACGGGCCGGGCGCGCTCTCAAGGCCGGTCTGCACGTGGTCGTGGACAAGCCGCTCGCGCTCACCGCCTGTGACGCGCAGGAACTGGCCGACGCCGCCGACGCCGCGAACCGCGCCCTGTCGGCCTTCCAGAACCGGCGCTGGGACGGCGACTTCCTCACCCCCGCTTCGGCGCCACCGCGCTCGTGATGGGCGGTTCGATGACCGGCTCCGGGGACCTGATCGGTCCGGCACTGGCGGGGGGCTGCCCGCCGGCCTCCCGCCGCCGCTGCCCGCGGCCCGGCCGGCCGGAGCCGGGCTGATCGGCGCGGCGCGGTACGCGGCCGAGGTTCCGGAAGACAACGATGCCTCTATTCTCTAGTCAACGAGCCGAGAGGGAGACCACCGTGGCCGGCGCGCCGCTCACCACCGCACCACCGACCACGAAACAGGTCGCCACCCTCGCCGAGGCCAGCGCGATGACCGTGTCCCGCGTCCTGCGCGGCGACACCGGAGTGTCGGCGGACAGACGCGCACGCGTCGAGGCCGCGGTACGGCAACTCGGCTACCGGCCCGACGCTCTGGCCCGAAACTTCCGGCACGGACAGGGCACCGGCACCATCGGCCTGATCGTCACGACCCTCGCCAACCCCTTCTGCGCCCGGCTCGCGCTCGGCATCGAGGCGACGGTCGCCGAGGAGGGACTGCGGGTGATGATCACCAACACGGCCGGTGACGCGGGCCGCGAGCGCGACGCCGTCCGGGACTTCTCCGCGCGCCGGGTCGACGGCGTGATCCTCGTCCCGGCGGGGGCCGACCAGGCGTATCTGACCGAGGAGTTGCCCACCTCCCTGCCCGTGGTCACCGTCGCCCGGCCCCCGGCCGGGTTCGAGGCGGACAGCGTCCTGGTCGACGACTTCGGCGGCGCGTACGCGGCGACCAGCCGACTGCTGGCGGCAGGACACCGCAGGATCGGCTTCCTCGGCAACCCGCCCTCGGTGTACACCGGTTCCGAGCGCTACCGCGGCTACAGCGCGGCCCTCCACAAGGCGGGCATCGACCCCGACGACGCCCTGGTCAAGCGCGGCCGGGAGGATCTCGCCTCCGCCGAGGCGGCTGCCGCCGAACTGCTCGCGCTGCCCGAGCCGCCCACCGCGCTGTTCTCCACCGACAACCACAACACCCAGGGCGCCTACTGGGCGTTGCGGCACCACGGCGCCGGCGCGACGCTCGCGGGGTTCGACGACTTCGACCTCGCCGACGTGCTCAGCGTGCCGGTGCTGGTGGTGGACTACGACCCCGACGAGATCGGGCGCCGCGCCGCCCAGTTGCTCGGCGAGCGCCTGGCCCGCCAGGGCGCCGGAGCGCTGCCGCCGCGCCGGGTCGTGGTGCGCACCACGATCATCGCCCACGGGGAGGACCGCGGCCCGGCGCGGGACGTGTCCTAGCCGCGGGCCACGGGCAACGCGCCCCGGAAGCAGGCGCGTTGCCCGTCCGGAGCCTCGCGGTCCCCGAGCCCCGCCTCCACCGCGCCACGCCCGTCAGCCATTCGACCCGGCCGCCCACCACACCCCGGAGCCCGTACATGCACGACGACCGCAGCCTCATCGAGTCCCGCCTGGAACGCGTCCTCAACGAGCGCGTCCGCCCCGCGGTGTACGGGGAGCGGGTGCCGCTGACCGTCGGCATCTGGGACGCGCCCGACGAGCCGGTCCCGGTGGCCGAAGGCATCGCCGCGGCCCGCAGGCCGATCGCGCCCGGCGAGCCGTGGGGTCCGCCGTGGGGAACGAGCTGGCTCACCGTCAGCGGTACCGTGCCCGAGGAGTGGGCGGGCCGCACCGTCGAGGCGCTGCTGGACCTCGGCTTCGAGCGGGACACCCCCGGCTTCCAGTGCGAGGGCCTGGTCTACCGGCCGGACGGCACCCCGGTGAAGGGCCTCAACCCGCGCAATCAGTGGGTGCGCGTCGGCGACCCCGTCACCGGCGGCGAGCGGATCCTGCTGCACGTCGAGGCCGCCTCCAACCCGATCGTGCTGGACAACCCGCCCTTCCGCCCGACCGCCTTGGGCGACAAGGCGACGGCGGGCCGCGCGCCGCAGTACGTCCTGGGTCGGATGGACCTGGCCGTGCTGGACCGCACGGTCTGGGAGCTCGTGCAGGACCTCGAAGTGCTGGGCGAGCTGATGCGGGAGCTGCCCGCCGACTCGGCCCGCCGCTGGGACATCCTGCGCGCGGTGGAACGGGCGCTCGACGCGATCGACCTCCAGGACGTGGGCGGCACCGCCGAGGCGGCCCGAGCCCTGCTGGCCGACGTGCTGGCCGCGCCCGCGCACGCCTCGGCCCACCGGATCAGCGCGGTGGGCCACGCGCACATCGACTCCGCGTGGCTGTGGCCGCTGCGCGAGACCGTCCGCAAGGTGGCCCGGACCACCGCGAACATGACGGCCCTGATCGAGGACGAGCCCGACTTCGTCTACACCATGTCCCAGGCGCAGCAGTACGCCTGGATCAAGGAGCACCGCCCCGAGGTCTACGCCCGGGTCCGACAGGCCGTCGCCGACGGACGGTTCGTGCCCACCGGCGGAATGTGGGTCGAGTCGGACACGAACATGCCCGGCTCCGAGGCGATGGCCCGTCAGTTCGTGCACGGCAAGAGGTTCTTCCTGGACGAGTTCGGCATCGAGAGCGACGAGGTGTGGCTGCCGGACACCTTCGGCTTCGCGGCCGGGCTGCCGCAGATCATCCGGGCGTCCGGGTCGAGTTCGCTGCTGACCCAGAAGATCTCCTGGAGCCGCACCAACTCCTTCCCGCACCACACCTTCGCCTGGGAGGGCATCGACGGCAGCCAGGTCTTCACGCACTTCCCGCCGATGGACACCTACAACGCGGGCCTGGAAGGCCGCGAAGTCGCCCACGCCGCACGCAACTTCAGGGAGAAGGGCATGGCCGGGCGGTCGCTGGCGCCGACCGGGCTGGGCGACGGCGGCGGTGGCACGACCCGCGAGATGATCGCCAAGGCCGCCCGGCTGCGCGACCTGGAGGGTTCGGCCCGGGTGGAGTGGGAGTCCCCGGCGGAGTTCTTCGCCAAGGCCCGCGCCGAGTACCCCGAACCGCCCGTCTGGGTCGGGGAGTTGTACCTCGAACTGCACCGCGGCACGCTGACCAGCCAGGCGGGCACCAAGCAGGGCAACCGCCGCAGCGAGCACTTGCTGCGCGAGGCGGAGCTGTGGTCCGCGACCGCCGCCGTACGGGCCGGACTGCCCTACCCGTACGAGGAGTTGGACCGGATCTGGAAGACGGTGCTGCTGCACCAGTTCCACGACATCCTGCCCGGCTCGTCCATCGCGTGGGTGCACCGCGAGGCCGAGGCGACGTACGCCGCCCTCGCGGTGGAGCTGCGGTCGATCATCGACGCCGCCCAACTCGCCCTGGCCGGTGGGCCGTCGCGGGAGGGGGGCGAGGAGGGGGAGGGGGACCAGGAGGGAGAGGGGGCCCTGGTCTTCAACGCGGCCCCGCACACCCGCGGCGGTGTCCCGGCAGGGGGCGCCGCGCCCGTCGCCGACCCCGGCGTCGACGGGACGGTCACCGCTTCGGCCCGCCCCGGCGGCGGCCACGTACTGGACAACGGCCTGCTGCGGGTCGAGATCGACGACCGCGGCCTGGTGGTGTCGGTCCACGACCTCGCCGCGGACCGCGAGACCCTCGCCGAGGGACGCCCGGCCAACCTGCTCCAACTCCACCCCGACTTCCCCACCATGTGGGACGCCTGGGACGTGGACGCGTACTACCGCAACACCGTCACCGACCTGACCGCCGCCGACCGTGTCGAGGTGACCGCCGCGACGGCCCACGCCGTCACCGTCCGGGTCGAGCGCTCGTTCGGCCACTCGCGCGCCGTGCAGGACCTCACCCTCACCGCCGGGCACAAGCGCCTGGACGTCTCCACCGAGGTCGACTGGCGCGAGACGGAGAAGTTCCTGAAGGTGGCCTTCCCGCTGGACGTCCACGCCGACCGCTACGCGGCCGAGACCCAGTTCGGCCACGTCTACCGGCCCACCCACACCAACACCAGTTGGGACGCCGCCCGTTTCGAGGCGTGCAACCACCGATTCCTGCACCTCGCGGAGCCCGGCTGGGGCGTGGCCCTGGTCACCGACTCCACCTACGGCCACGACGTCACCCGCTCCACAAGCGGCAGCGCCCCCGGCGCCGCCGTCACCGTGCGCCTGTCCCTGCTGCGCGCGCCCCGCTTCCCCGACCCGCGGACGGACCAGGGCGTGCACCGCTTCCGCTACGCCCTGCTTCCCGGCGCGTCCATCGGCGACGCCGTCCGCGAGGGGTACGCCATCCACCTGCCCGAGCGCCGCGTGCCGGGCGCCGCCGCGGTCGAACCGCTGGCGACGGTCGGCCACGAGGGCGTCGTCGTCAGCGCCGTGAAGCTCGCCGACGACGCGAGCGGCGACATCGTCGTACGTCTCTACGAAGCCAACGGCGCCCGGACCCGCACCACCCTCACCCCCGGCTTCGCCCTCCACACCGCCACCCCCTGCGACCTGCTGGAACGCCCCCTGACCGACCAGCCGCCCGCCGAGATCCGCGACGGCGCCGTGGACCTGCGCCTGCGACCGTTCGAGATCGTCACGCTGCGCCTGACCCCCTCGAAGGACACCGCGCCGCCCCTGGCCGAGCACTGACCCGCCCGTCGTCGGCACCCCCCGCTGTCGACTTGCGCTTTACGCCGCGTCAACTTCTACGGTCGTCCATGTGGCCGCACCGACCGGCCGGCGAGGGGAGGCAGGGCGATGGCCTGGTCGATCGCGGACGTGGCCCGGCTGTCCGGAGTGACGTCCCGGACGCTGCGGTACTACGACGAGATCGGTCTGCTGCCCCCTGCGGGGACCGGCCGCAACGGGCACCGCTCCTACGAGCAGCGGGATCTGCTGCGGCTGCAACAGATCCTGCTGATGCGGGAGTTGGGCCTGGGCCTGCGGGACATCGCGGCGGTCCTCGACAGACAGGCGGACCGGGTGGCCGTGCTCCGGGAGCACCACCGGCGTCTGCTGGCGGAGCGGAACCGGCTCGACACCCTGGTCCGCACGGTCGGCCGCACCATCGCGGAGTTGGAGGAAGGAAAGGACGGGGACGACATGGCGGAGATCAGCAGGCCGGAGAATCTGTTCGAGGGCTTCGACGCCTCGCGCTACGAGGACGAGGCGCGCGAGCGGTGGCCGCGCGAGTACGAGCGGTCCCGGCGAATCGCCGGCCCGCTCACGGCCGAGGACCAGGAGCGGACGCAGCGCGAGATCACGGCGCGGATGGTCCGCATGGCCGATTTCATGGCGGCCGGCACGCCAGTGGCCGACCCGGCGGTGCAGGCCGAGACGGATGCCCACTACCAATGGCTGTGCGGATTCTGGACCCCCAGCGCGACCGCGTACAAGGGACTGGGGCAGATGTTCACCGACGACCCGCGCTTCCGCTCGGCGTACGACAAGATCGCGGCCGGGCTGGCGGAGTACCAGCGCGACGCGATGGCGGTCTACGCCGACGCCCGGCTGAGCTGACCCACCGCTGACGCCCGTCGGGTGCACGGTCGTCGCCGCTGTCACCCGCTCAGCGCGCGCCGGGCTTCAGACGGCTCGCGCGGGACTCCAGGAAGCGGCGCTCGGTGAGGCTGGCCGTGCCGCGCGCGGCCAGAAGATAGTGCTCGCGGGCGGCCGCGAGGTCGCCGGAGCGCTCCAGGAGATGGGCGCGGACGACATGGAGCCGGTGGTGGCCCTCGACGCGGGCGTCGTCGTCCAAGGTGGCCAGCAGGTCGAGCCCGGCCCGCGGCCCCTGGATCTCGGCGAGGGCGACGGCGCGGTTGAGGGTGACCATCGGGTTGGGCGCGATCCGCTCCAGGATCTTGTACAGGGTGTGCACCTGGTGCCAGTCGGTGTCCTCGGTGCGCTCCGCGGCGGCGTGCGTCGCGGCGATGGCGGCCTGGAGCTGATACGGCCCGAGCGCCGAGCGGGCCATGGCCGTACTGATCAAAGCGGTGCCCTCGGCGATCAGGTCGGCGTCCCAGAGCGTACGGTCCTGCTCGTCCAGCGGGATCAGGTCGCCGCCGGGCCCGGTCCTGGCGGCGCGGCGCGCGTCGGTGAGGAGCATGAGGGCGAGCAGACCGGCGACCTCGCCGTCGTCGGGCAGCAGCCGACCGACCACACGGGTCAGCCGGATCGCCTCGCGGGCGAGGTCGGCGCGGTGCAGCGCGGCCCCGGAAGTCGCGGTGTAGCCCTCGTTGAAGATCAGGTACAGCACGTGCAGGACGACCCGCAGCCGTTCCTCGCGCTCGCGTGCCTCGGGCAGGGTGAAGCGGCTGCCCGCCGCCTTGATCCGCTGCTTGGCCCGGCTGATCCGTACGGCCATGGTGGCCTCGGGCACCAGGAACGCGTGGGCGATCTCCGCCGTGGTCAGACCGCCGACCGCGCGCAGGGTCAGGGCGGTCTGCGAGCCGGGCGTCAGCGCCGGGTGGCAGCACAGGAACAGCAGTATCAGGGTGTCGTCACCCTCCGGCGCGCCGTCCTCGCCGGGACCCGGGCTGACGCCCGCCTCCCGCTCGGGGGACTGGGCCGCCGCGGCCGTCTCCCGCGCCTTGCGGGCGTGGTCGCTGCGGATCTGGTCGATCAGCCGGCGGGAGGCAGCGGTGATCAGCCAGCCGCGCGGATGGTCCGGCACACCGTCGGCCGGCCACTTCACGGCCGCGGCGAGCACCGCCTCCTGCACGGCGTCCTCGCACTCCTCGAACTGGCCGTGCCTGCGGACCAGCACACCGAGGACCTGCGGCGTCAGCTCGCGCAGCAGGTCCTCGGTCACGGTGTCGGTGCTCACATCTCCAATTGTCCACCGGAGAACATCACCTGGCGCACCTCGATGCCCAGCCCCTCCACCTTCGCGTCGGGGATCATCGCGGCGAGCTCCAGAGCGCGCTCGCGGTTCTCGCAGTCGATCAGGTAGAAGCCGCCGAGGTACTCCTTGGTCTCCAGGTACGGCCCGTCGGTGACGACCCGCTGCCCGTCGCGGACCCGCACGACGGCGCTCTGCGAGATGTCGGCCAGGCCCTGGGTGAGGATCATCTCGCCCGACTCGGTGACCGTGTTGATGAAGGCGTCGTGGCCGCCCATGACCTCGTTGCGCTCCTCCTCGGTCAGCGCGTTCCACACCGCCGGGTTCATGTGCATGATCAGCAGAAACTTCATCGCTACTCCTCTGTCCCGCGTGGACGCCGTCCGCGGATGCCCTGCTCGGACGTCCCGCGCGTATGTCGTACGTGTGTGCCGTACGCCGAACCCCTTCCGGGTCCGTGCACCACACAGTCGGAGCCGCGGACGGCTTCTTGACATCGGCGGCGCATCGAATTCTGGCCCGTTCCGATCCGTGTCCATACGTTTCGATCCGTACCGATCCGCTCCAATACGGCCCGGTCCGGCCCGCTCCGAAAATTCTTCCAGCCGGACCTCAAGAAGCCCGTCGCCGCTCCGACCGGTGCGGGAAAGAGACCCGACACGGCGGAGGAGCGGACATGCCGGACAACGGGGATACGGATGCGCCGGGTGGACCGGCGGACCGGCGCGAGTGGCTGGGCCCGACCCTGCTCGCCCTGCCGACGCTGCTGGTGGCGACGGACATGACCTCGCTGTTCCTCGCGCTGCCCCGAGTGACCGCCGACCTCGGCGCGAGCGGTGTCCAGCACCGGATGTCGGGCGCGCCGCCCGACGCGGTCCCCGCCGCCGTCGGCCGTACGCTCGCCGGTGCCACCGCCGCCAGTGACCGGCTCCCGCCCGGTCCGGCCGCCGAGCTGGTGCGCACGGCCAGGTCGGCCTTCACCGCCGGGGTGAACCTCACCGGAGTCAGCGCGACCGGGGTTGACGTACGGCGGGCGCGGTCATCTAAGCTCCATCGAGTTCACAAGGACACTCATCGTTCATGTCCTTGAATCCGCCGGTGAGTGGGCGTCCCGTACGCGCCACCCGCGCGTCACCCGCATCGAGAGCCGAGAACCGAGCCGTACCGACGCCACCACCGGCCATCCATGCCCGCAGCGCACCGAGCACGCACGGCACTTGGAGACTCCGATGGACCGACGCCACTTCCTGATCGGCGGTGCGGCACTCGCCGCGACCGCCACCGCGACCGCGATCCCCGCCACCGCGCACGCCACCGCCCGCGCCGCGGCCTCTGCCGCCGCCCCGCCCTCCCCGGTGCTGCCCTCCAGGGCGGCCGTCGTCACGGCACTGCGCCGCGTCGCCGACCACTGGATCGGCGCCCACGCCGACCCCGGCAACAACCAGTGGGCCAACGCCACCTTCTTCAGCGGCCTGACCGCCCTGTACCGGCTGACGTCCGACACCCGCTATCTGGCCTACGCGCGCTCCTGGGCCGAGCGGAACAACTACGGCCTCAACGGCGGCACGACCACCCGCAACGCGGACAACCAGTGCGCGGGCCAGGTGTATCTGGACCTGTACGAGATCGAACCCGACCCGGCGAAGCTGACCGCGATCGAGACCTGCCTGCACCGCATGGTCTACACCGACCAGGCCGGCAAGGGCGACGACTGGTGGTGGGACGACGCGCTGCACATGGCGATGTCGCCCTTCGCCCGCCTGGGCGTGCTGCGCGGTGACGCGAACTACCACCGCAAGCTGCACGACCTGTACCGGCACACCAAGTCGGCCGAGGGCGGCCCCGGTCTCCACGACCCGGCCACCGGGCTGTGGTACCGCGACAAGAACTTCCTGCCCGGCGGCATCCTCTCGCCCTCGGGCAAGCCCGTGCTGTGGTCGCGCGGCAACGGCTGGGTCGCCGCCGCGCACACCAAGACCCTCAAGGCGCTGCCCGCCGATCAGGCCGACACCGCCGAATACCGCGCCACGCTCAAGGAGTTGGTACGGGCGGTCGCCGCGGTGCAGCGCACCGACGGCTTCTGGAACGTCAACCTCGCCGACCCCGCGCACTTCCCCGGCCCCGAAACGAGTGGAACCGTTTTCTTCGCCTACGGCACCGCGTACGCGGTACGCGCGGGACTCGTCGACCGGGCCACGTATCTGCCGGTCGCCGCGCGCGCCTGGAACGGCCTGCTGGCCACGGCGGTTCACCCCGACGGCACCCTCGGCTGGATCCAGAAGGTCGGCGACCGGCCGGACTCCAGCCAGCCCGTGACGTACGACAGCACGGCCGACTTCGGCGTCGGCGGATTCCTGCTCGCCGGGACCGAACTCGCGGCGCTCGCCACCTGATCGCGAGCCGGGTTCGGCCAACTCCCGCACCGCGCAGGGGCTTGACGGGGGCATTAGTCCGTACCTATGGTCTGCGGTCAGTCAAGTGTTCAGAAATGCAAGCTCGGTTCACACTCAGGAACGCCACGGTGCACACCGGGGAACACGCGCTCACCAACGCGCTCACCCGGGAGCGCGCCGCTCACGAACAGCCCCCCACTCAAGATCGGATGGTCACCGCATGGCAGGCACCCCCACGCCCTCGCCCGCGCGCCACCGCCGCCGCGTACGGCGCCCCGTTCTGCTGGTCACCGCCGCCTGTGCGGCCGCGGCCCTTGTAACCGGTTTCTCCGCCTGGCCCGGAGGCGCCCAGCGCGCCAGCGCCGCACCGGCCGCCTTCGTCCACCCCGGAGTGACCGTCTCCGCCGCCCAACTCGACTTCGCCCGCGCCAAGGTGCAGGCCAACGCCGAGCCGTGGAAGAGCGCGTACAACCAGATGATGGCCAGCTCGTACGCCTCGCTGACCCGTACGCCCAAGCCGCGCGCGAACGTCGAGTGCGGCTCCTACTCCAACCCCAACAACGGCTGCACGGACGAGCGCGAGGACGCGATCGCGGCCTACACCGACGCGCTGGCCTGGTACTTCACCCGTGACGCGCGCTACGCGCAGGAGTCCATCAAGCTGATGGACGCGTGGTCGGCGACGATCACCCAGCACACCAACAGCAACGCCCCGTTGCAGACCGGCTGGGCGGGCTCGTCGTGGCCCAAGGCCGCCGACATCATCAAGTCGACCTACACCGGCGGCTGGCCGAACGCCGGGCGCTTCGGCACCATGCTCCGCAACGTCTACCTGCCCGAGATCATCAACGGCTCGAACAGCAACGGCAACTGGGAGCTGTCGATGATGGAGGCCGCCGTCGGCATCTCCGTCTTCCTCGACGACAAGACCGACTACGACAAGGCGATGGCCAAGTTCCGCACCCGCGCTGCGGCCTATGTCTACATCGCCGCGGACGGGGCGCTCCCCAAGACGGTGCCGAGCCAGAACCTCGACACCAAGGCCAAGATCGTCAGCTACTGGCAGGGGCAGTCCACCTTCGTCGACGGGCTGACCCAGGAGACCTGCCGCGACTTCACGCACACCGGATACGGCATCTCCGCGATCTCGCACATCGCCGAGACCAGCCGCATCCAGGGCGACGACCTGTACGGCACGGACATCGGCGAGCGGCTGCGGCAGGCGCTCGGCTTCCAGTCCAAGTACGAACTTGGCACGGCGCCGCCGAGCTGGCTGTGCAACGGCAGTGTCAACCGCGGCCTCGGCCCGATCACCGAGACCGGCTACAACGCGCTGCACACCCGGCGCGGGGTCGCGATGACCAACACGCAGACCCTCACGCAGAACAACCGGCCCGCCGGTTCCAACAACCTTTTCGTGGCCTGGGAGACCCTTACGAACGCCGAGAACCCCAACTGACCCACGCGGACGGCGAATCACGCGAGGGCCGCGCACCCCACCGGGCTGCGCGGCCCTCGTCGCGCGCTCTGCGCGGAGCCCCGCGGCCACGGCGTCCGGCAAGCGCCTGACGGACACCGGATGTTCGGCCCCGGCAGCGGCGGCCGACAGTGTCGCCGAGAGCGAAAACCGGAGGGAATCACGCGGCGCGGTGCGTACCGTCTGCCGGATGACTCTCTCTTACGACACGGCGGGCGACGGCCCCGCACTGGTATTCCTGCACGCCGGGGTCTGCGACCGGCGGATGTGGGACCCGCAATGGCAGCCGCTGGCCGACGCCGGTTACCGCGTCATCCGCTGCGACCTGCGCGGCTTCGGCCGGACCCCCGCGCCGGACGCGCCGTACAACAACGCCGACGACGTGATCGGACTCCTCGACACGCTCGGCATCGGTCAGGCGGCGCTCGTCGGCGCCTCCTACGGCGGCAGGACCTCGCTGGAGATCGCCGCGCGCCACCCCGAGCGGGTCGGCGCGATGGTGCTGCTGTGCCCGGGAATGGCCGGGCACGAAGCCTCCGCCGAACTCGACGCGCTGGACGAACGCGAGGAGGCGCTGCTGGAGGCGGGCGACCTCGCGGGCGCCGTCGAGCTGATGGTCGAGACCTGGATCGGCCCCGAGGGCGACGAGGCCGCCCGGCGGGCCGTACGCGTCCAGCAGCGGAACGCCTACGAAGTTCAGCTCGCCGCCGAGGAGTTCGACCAGCTCCGCCCGCCGTACGACCTTGCGGCGGTACGGGCGCCGTCCCTCGTCGTCTCCGGCGCCCACGACCTGGCGGACTTCCGGCAGATCGCCGCCCGGCTGCCCGGACTGCTCGCCGACGCCGGCCACCTCGAACTGCCCTGGGCCGGACACCTGCCCAGCATGGAACGGCCCGCCGCCGTCACCCACCTGCTGAAGGACTTCCTGGGGGAGCGGTGGAGCGAGACCCCGCGCGCGCCTCAGGTGACGCCGAAGGTCACCCGGTAGTCGCACCGCCCCTTGCACGACATCGTCGCCGCGTCGTCGAAGGCGTACGAATAGGCGTACGGCGCGGCCTTCTTGAACACCTGCGTGTAGTCTACCGGCCACTTCGACGGCACGCACTTCTCCCGCCCGGCCCAGGCGCCTTGACAGCAGTAGGTGTCCCCGCCGAAGGCCGCGCACGGCGGCTTGCAGCCGACGACCCGGCCGCCCGACATGGCCCGCATGGCGCTGGGGCAGTCCACCGGCTTGGTGCACGCGCCCTTGTAGCAGCCCGTCGCACTCACCGGATCGGCGGTCACGGTGTGCGAGATGTTGATGTACATCGGCAGATTCGCGCCGTCGACCATGCTCACGTCGTAGAAGTCGAGCCCGGCGTACGCGTCGAAGGTGAACTCACCCAGCGTGGTGGGCGGGTTGGCGCCCGAGCACTGCGACGTGCAGTCCCCGGTCAGGCACGCGCCCTGGCCGCCGGACGTGCAGCCGGTACGGCCCCAGATCCGGCCGCCCCATTTGTTGCCCACGGTGAGGGACGTGCTCTGCCCCGGCCGCAGCTCCCGGCCGTTCGGATACGCGGCGGTGCCGGTGACGATCGCCCACACCGTCTCCTGCGTGCGGTTGACGACGGTGATCGTCCGCCCGCCACCCGAACCGGCCCCGGCCGCCGCTGACTTCGGCGCGGACGGCTTCGGCGACGACGGCTTGGGACTCGGCCGCTGCGACGGGCGCGCGGTCGCCGACGGCGAGGCGGACGCGCGGGTCGCGGTCGCGGACGCCGTCGGCGACCCGGACACGGTGGGGGTCGCCGGAGCCGAAGCCGCGGCCTGGCGGGTCACCGCCTCCGTACTCGCGGACCCGTCACCGCCCGGCGAGGACGGCCAGTAGTAGACCACCCCGCTCGCGACCACGGCGGCCACGACCAGCCCCCACCAGCCCCGTACGGATCTCGTCCGCCGCCTGCGTCCCATCGTGCCGCCTCCAGCCGTGCCACGTGCATCGGTACACGTCGGAGACCCCGTGGGACGCGGCCGGATAACACAAACCGTCCGGCGACGGCATGGCGAAGGGCGGGAACACCCCCGTGGCTCCCGCCCCTGTCATTCGGACCGCAACCGCCGTCGCGCCCCGGCCGTCCGGCCGAGGCGCGGAGGAAGGGCCGGCGCCTGCCGTCCGGGATTCCGCTAGGTCTCGTCGTCGTGCAGCGGGAGCCAGTTGGCGCGGCGGCGGGCCGCCTTCGGCGTGTCGATCTGCATGATCGGTTCCTGTCTGTCGGCGAACCGTCCGTGGACCGCCCTCATGGGCGACGGACGGGCCGCCCCGTGGCCGGGGTCCGCGGGTGGCGGGTCCGACCTGGGGCATGCACAGGCAAGCCTGCCGGTCACGGCGCCGGCCTGTCGTTAGCAGCCGGTCGCCTGACGACTTGGCAATGCGTCCACAACGGCCGGAGCCACCCTAGGAACCCGCACCCGGACGTACGGACCGCTGGCGGTGGTCGGTGGGCGCCGCCCCGTGGACGGCGCGGTAGGCGCGGCTGAAGTCCGCCGCCCGCGGAAAGCCCCAGCGGGCCGCGATGAGATGGATCGGCGTCTCCAGCAGCGCCGGATCGGCCAGGTCGCGACGCGCGCCCTCCAGCCGCAGGCGGCGTATGTACGAGGCGACCGTCTCGTCCTCCGCCTGGAAGAGCCGGTGCAGGTAACTGCGCGAAATGTGGTGCACCGCGGCGATATGACGAGGCGTCAGCTCCGGGTCGTGGAGATTCTGCCGGATGAAGGACTTCACCCGCAAGGTGAGCGCCCGGGTCCGCGTCTCCGGTGTCAGCGCCGCCTCGGCGTCCAGGGCGTTCGCGAGGAGCGCCGCCACCAGGTCGACCAGCACGGCGCCCAGCCGAGGACCGTCGGAGGGCGCGTACGGCACGGTGTCCGCGGCGAGCTGGGTGAGGAACTGCGCGAGCAGCGCGCCCACGCCCTCGCGTCCGGTGATGTGCCGCCCGATCACCTTGTCCAGCCGGTGCTGCGGAAGCGGCAGCAGCACCTTGGGGATCTCGACGCCCACCGAGGAGATCGACCCGTGCCCGGTCCAGATCTCGTACGGCCGCGAGGAGTCGTTGGTGTGGATGTCGAACGCACCGTAGGAGTTCTCCTCCCGGCCCCACGACACCCCGGCCTCACCGCTCAGCAGGAGCGAGAGGTGGTAGACCTCGGGGTCCGACTGCCGGATCAGCTTCGGCGTGCGCAGGAAGACCAGCTGCTCGAAGGTCGCGGGCCAGATCGACACCGCGCCCAGCCCGATCAGCCGCTGATGCGCCTTGAAGTCGGCCGCGCACTCGCTCTCCAGCCGCATCGGGGCGTGCGTACGGTTCATGCACTCGCGCCAGGCGTCGAATCGGTCCTCGACCGCCAGGTCCTCGCTGCGGAAGACCGTCTCCGCCAGCATCGCCACACCCACTTCCGCACCGCGACATCGCGCCGCCGACGTCGTGCCCGCCCCGGCCGTCCCGGAAAGCGGAACGTACGGCGCCGCGTCGGCGACCCCGGTGAGTTTGCCATGCGCCCCGGCGAGCCCGGCACGGCACCCGGCCGGGCCGCCGCCCCGGCACACCCTCCGGTCAGGTCCTTCGCGCGTCACCGCGCAGGACGCGGTGCCCGTACTCGGCGATCAGCGGGTCGAGGTCCGGCTCACCGAATTCGGCGATCAGCGCGCGGAACGCGACCACCTTGTCCGGGCCGAACCGCGCCACCTTCCCGGCGTACGCGGCGGCGTCCAGGAACTTCGGCGGGCTCGACTTCGAATGGAACTTGTCCGCGTACATCACCAGCCGCTCCTCGACGGACCCGGCGACGTACTCACCGGGCGGGATGGGCAGCCGCTGCCGCTCGATGTCGGCGCGCGTCAGCCCGACGCCGGTGTGGTGGGAGGCGAAACGGCACAGCTCCTCCGGCAGGCCCTCCGCGCGCAGCAGCTCGTGGCCGAGCACACCGTGCCGGACGTACGCGTCGTCGCCCAGCCGGTAGACACCGATGTCGTGCAGGAGTGCACCGGTCTCGACGAGCCCGGTGTTGACCGGCTCGGGTGAACGCGCGGCCAGGTCGAGGGCGATCCGCGCCACGATCTCGCAGTGGGTGCGGACGAGGGACAGGGACTCACGGGTCGGAGCGTACTTCTCGTGCAGCGCGCGCACGCTCTCGGCGGTGGGAAGAATCACTTCCGCAGCGTATGACCCGACACCCCGCGCCGGGGGCCCGCGGGCGGCCGTACGGAGTGCGATGCTCTGCTGATGACCACAGAACCGGACGCGGCGCGGCGGGCACGACGACACGGGGCACCGCCGTGCTGAACGTCCTGAACTGGCTCCGCACCCGCGACGCGGACCTGTCCGCGCTGCGCCGCGCCGGACGCGCCGCGATCGTCATGCCCGCCCTGTTCGCCCTGTGCGACAAGGTCGTCGGCAACCCGGCCATGGCCACCTTCGCCTCGTTCGGCGCGCTGTCCGGGCTGCTCTTCGTCGACTTCAGCGGCGCGATGGGCCAACGGCTCGCCGCGCAGACCGGTCTGGTGGCGGCGGGCGCGGTCCTGGTCACGGTCGGGACGCTCGCCTCGCGGACGGCGTGGCTGGCCGTCCTGGTCACCCTCGTCGTCGGCTTCCTCGTGCTGTTCGCCGGGGTCGTCAGCTCGGTGCTGGCCAGCGCCTCGACCGCGCTGCTGGTCGCCTTCGTGCTGCCGGTGACGCTGCCCGCCCCGGTGAGCGCGCTGCCCGACCGGCTCGCGGGCTGGCTGCTGGCCGGCGCGGCGTCGGTGATCGCCGTCGGCCTGCTCTGGCCCGCGCCCCGGCGCGAACCGCTGCGGCTGGCCACCGCCACGGCGTGCGCGCTGCTGGCCCGGCGGCTGCGCTCCGAGGTCGACTGCGTCCGCGGCGGCTTCGGACCGGTCGGCGCGGCCGAGTACCGGGCGCTGTCCGACGAGGCGGGCGCCGCCGTCGCCGCGCTGCGCACCTCGTTCTTCGGGACGCCGTACCGCCCCACGGGGCTGTCCACGTCGGCGCGCACGCTGGTCCGGCTGGTCGACCAGGTGGTGTGGCTCGACGCGATCCTGGAGCGCATGCCACTCGACGAGGAGCCCGGGCCGACGGACGCGGTCGTCTGCGACGTGAAGGTGGCCGCCGCGACCCTGCTCGAACACGGCGCGGCCAGCCTGGAGTCGGTCGCCGACAGCTCCGCGGAGCTGGAGCGCGACCTGCGGCGGCTGGAGGCCGCCCGCGAGGCGATGGAGACGGCCGTCACCGGCGATCTGCCGCTGCACCGGCCCCGGACGGCGAAGTCAGGCTCCGCCGACGCGCCGGGCCCGTCCGGCGCGCCCGACACCCCTGCCGCCGACGACGCCGTGGCCGGAATCCTCGGCGCCCTCGAACCGAGCTTCCGCGCCCAGGAGATGAGCTTCGCGATCTCCGCCATGGCCACCAACATCGGCCTCACCGTCGCCGCCCTGCGCCGCGGTTGGTGGGACCACGTCCTGGGCCGCGGGCCCTCGGGCGTGCCGTCCTTCCTGTCGTCCGCGCAGGAACGCGCCGGGGCCCACGTCGAGCGCCACTCCGTCTGGCTGCACAACAGCGTCCGCGGCGCCATCGCGCTCGCCCTGGCCGTCCTGCTCGCCGAGTCGACCGGAGTCCAGCACTCGTTCTGGGTCGTCCTCGGCACCCTCGCGGTGCTGCGCTCCAACGCCCTGAGCACCGGCCAGAACGCGCTGCGCGGCCTGCTCGGCACGGGCGTCGGCTTCGTCATCGGCGGCGGCATCGTCTACGGCGTCGGCACCCACACCACCGCCCTGTGGCTGCTGCTGCCCTTCGCCGTGGCCTTCGCGGGACTCGCGCCCGCCGCCATCTCCTTCGCCGCCGGACAGGCCGGGTTCACCACCGTCCTGCTCATCCTCTACAACATCATCGAGCCCGCGGGCTGGCAGATCGGGCTCGTCCGCGTCGAGGACGTCGCCCTCGGCTGCGGGGTCTCCCTGGTGGCCGGGGCGCTGTTCTGGCCACGCGGGGCAGGACGCGCCCTCGGCCAGGCACTGGCCGGCGCCTACGAGGAAGGCGCCCACTATCTGCGCGGCGCCATCCAGTACGGCGTCGCCCGCTGTGACGCCGCCGCCCCCGCGCCCGCCACCCCGCAGGACGAGCGGCGCCGGGCCGCCGCCGCCTCGCGCCGCCTCGACGACGCCTTCCGCGGCTTCCTCGCCGAGCGCGGCACCAAGCACATCCCGCTGGCCGACGTGACGACCCTCATCACCGGCGTCGCCGCGCTGCGGCTCACCTCCGACGCGATCCTCGACCTGTGGGAGCGCGAGACCGTGACCTCGCAGGAGGACAGGACGGCGGCCCGCGGCGAGATCCTCTACGCGGGCACCTTGCTGGTCGACTGGTACGAGGCCGCCGCGCGGGCCCTCGCGGGCTCCGGCGCCGTCCCCGACCGTGCCGCCCGCGACGAGGCCGCGGACGGGCGGCTGCTCGACGCCGTACGCCGCGACCTCACCGCCGACGACGGGCGCGGCACCTCCACCGCCGTCAAGATGATCTGGACCTTCGACCACATCGACGCGGCCCGCCGCCTCCAGGCGGGCATCCTGCGCCCGGCGCGGGCAGCCGCGACCCTGCGACAGGGCCGCGGCCCGTTCGGCCCGCGTCCGGCGCTGCGGGTCAGGTCGTCGCGGGCGTGAGGCTCAGGTCGAGGCGCTGCGGACCGCGGACGAACACCCCGCTGTCCGGGGCCGGCGTCCCGTCGGCGAAGCCCATCTCGGCGAAGGCGTCCAGGAGTTGGTTGGCGCCGACCTCCACCTCGGCCTTCGCCAGCAGCGCGCCCACGCAGAAGTGCCGCCCGAGCGCGAACGCCAGGTGATCGGCGGCGGCGCTGAAGGCGTTCGCGGTGGTCAGGTCCGTGCGGTGGATGTCGAAGGTGTCGGGCCTGTCGTAATGCCGCTCGTCCCGGTTGGCCGCGCCGATCAGACAGGTGACCGTCGCGCCCGCCGGGATGGTGACGCCGTGGAGCGTGACGTCCTGGGCCGGCTGCCGCATGATCATCTGGAGCGGGGGAGTGAACCGCAGGGACTCCGCGAAGGCCGCCGCCACCAAGTCGCGGTCGGCCCGCACGGCCTCCAACTGCTCGGGGTTGGCCAGCAGATTGCGGAACATCCCGGAGATCGCCTTGTCGGTGGTCTCGCCGCCCGCGGACAGCAGCAGGCTCACGAACGAGGTGATGTCCTGGTCGGTCATCACCGTGCCGTCGATCTCCGCCGTGCACAGCGACGACAGCAGGTCCTCGCCCGGCTCGGCCCGCCGCCGGTGGACGATCGGCACCAGATACGCGGCCAGCTCCCGGCTCGCGCGCATCCCGGCCTCGGCGACCTCGGGGTCCTGCGCGAGATTGGCGAAGAAGCCGACCACGGCGGCGTACCAGGCGTGGAAGCGGTCGTGGTCGTCGCGGTCGAGCCCGAGCATGTCGACGATCACATTGACCGGGAAGCGGGTCGCGAACTGATCGACCAGGTCCGCCTGTTCGGCGTCACGGAAGGCGTCGATCAGATCGCGCGCGTTGCGCTCGATCACCGGCAGGAACCGCTCCCGTAACTCCCGGCCGCGGAAGGCCGGTGCCACCAGCGCCCGGTGGACGGAGTGCTCCCGCCCGCTCATCTGCACGATGGTCCGCCCGCCGTGCACCGGTTCGAGCTGCCAGGCGTAGTTGTCGGTGGTGAACACCGGGTCGCGGAAGGCCCGTTCGACGTCCTCGTACCGCGACAGCAGCCAACTGCCGGTGCCCTCGTGGAAGACGACGGGGTAGTGCTCCCGCAGGACGCGGTAGGCCGGATACGGGTCGGCGGCGAACTGCGGCGAGAGGATGTCGGGCGGTTGCGGTATGACGGTCACGATACGTCCTCTGCTTCCCTGCTCACGGGCGCGTACGGCATGCGGGCGGTCACGACGCTAGGGCACGGCGGGCAGCCGCACCTAGGCGCTTTCGCGCCCTGTGCGGACCTCTACACTCCTGGCCATGCTGCCTCTGGACGACCCCCGCTGGACCACGCTCGACCACCGCGACCGGTCGAACGGCAAGGGCGGTTCCGACGCCCCCTGCGTGCCCGACGAACTGCGCCACCTGCTCGACCACCCCGCCGACCGCGAACGCTTCGACGACCTGTGGCCGTACCTCTGCTCCGAGGGCACCGCCTGGCCCGCCGCGTACGCCGCCGTGCCGCACATCGTCGCCATCGCGCGCGGCCTTCCGGCGGCCGAGAGGGACGACTACCTGTACGTGATCGGGCTCGTCGCCATGTGCTCGGGCGAGTACGGACAGGTCTGGGACGGCCTGCCCGACGACCTCGCGCAGGCGTACCGGCAGGCGCTCCCCGAGGCGCTGGCCCTGCTCGGGGAGACGCTGGTGGCGGGCGAGCACGACCAGGTCACCACGGGTTATCTGCTCGCGGCCACGGCCGCGCTCAAGGGACACGGCGAATACGCCGAAATCCTCAACGACCTCGATGTGTACGCCGAATGCCAGTCCTGCGGCGAGCCGATGCTCGAACTGCCCTGATCCGCGCCGACCGTATACAGCGCCGAACCGGTCAGACCGATTCGCCGAAGCCGGGAAGAATGGCGAGGCGCCGCACGGTCGCCTTCTTGGCGATCTCGATGCCGGGCGCGTAGGTGTCCGAGTCGTACCAGGCCCGCGCCTGCTCCACGCTGCTGAACGACAGCAGCGTCAGGCCCTTGGCGCCGTCCCACGTGCCCTCGACCGCCTCGGGCCTGGCGTTGATCATCAGGTACTCGCCGCCGAATTCGGCCACCGCCTTCTGGGCGATCTCCCGGTAGTCCGCCATGGCGGCCATGTCGGTCACTTGGATTTCCAGCAGGACGTACGCGGTCATCTGCGGTCTCCCCGAATTCGGCTGCGAAATACGTCACATGACGTGGAACGCTGTGGATCACATGCGATCCGGCGCTCAGCATGCCGAATTCGGGACGGCCGCGCAATGGTCCCAAAGTCCCCGTGCCGTGCGGGAATTGGCGTGACTGTCACGCTCCGGCCCGCGATTGGCTCACCGGCCCGCCGCGGTGAACCGCCAGTGGCCGGAACCGATCGCGTAGACCGCCTCCTCGCCGTCGCTGTGCAGCAGCCGAGCGCCGTGCGTGGCCTCGACCCGCGGATGCCGTGCGTCGGGCAGCGGCAGATGGACGGTCGCGGTCGAGCCGACCGGCACCGTGACGTCGAGCGTGGTCCGGCCGTTCGCGACGGTCCAGGAACTGGCGACCGTGCCGCGCGGGGTGGCGATCGAGGCCGCGGCGTGCCGCATCCCCGCAGGGATCCGCGGCGCGACCGTCACCGTACGGTAGGCCGGCCCGGTCGGCTCGATGCCCGCCAACCGCGTGTAGAGCGAGGCGTTGACACCGGCGAACATCGCGTGGTCGTGGGTCTCCATGTTGGAGTAGTACGTCCACTGCTCCCACGAACTCGTCGCGCCCTGGCCGATCTCGTACCCGAAGCCGGGGTAGGCGCGCTGGTCCAGCACCGTCATCGCCACATCGATCCGGTCGATCGCGGCGAGCGCGTCCATCAGGTAGCGGGTGCCGAAGATGCCGGTGTCGAGGTGTCCGCCGTCCTTCTCGGTGATGGTGGCGACCAGTTGCCGTCCGACGGCCGCCACATGCGCCGCGGGCACCATGCCGAAGGCCAGCGGCAGCACGCTCGTGGTCTGCCGCCCGTCCCCGTAGGTGTCGCCCGCCGCGTTGAGGAACGCGGCGTTGAACGCGTCCTTGATGTCCCGTGCCAGCGTCCCGTAACGGGCGGCGTCCGCGCTGTGGCCCAGCGCCGTCGCCGACTTGGCGACATCCACCGCCTGGAGGTACGACAGCGCGGTGTTCACCACCGACACCTCGCTGGTGCAGGCGCCCGCGTTCGGCCCGCCGCGACCGCCGTTGGCGTTGGCGCCGCGGTCCGGCGGACACCAGTCGCCGAAGCCCCGGTCGCTCGGCCAGATGTGCCCCGGCACATCGGCGGCGTTCTTGTCGACGAACGCCTTCATCGCCGGATACGTGGCCGCCAGCGTCGCCAGGTCGCCGTACTGCTCGTACAGCGTCCACGCCAGCGTGATCTGGTTGCCGCCCATGTCGGGCTGCTGCGCGTTGCCCGCGTCGTTCGGCAGGGCCGTGCCGGGCGGCATGTCCTGGAGGTACTTGGCGTAGTAGCGGTCCATGCCGAACTCACGGGTGGACGCGTCGTGATACGCCTGCACGTCCATGCCGGGAGGAGTCCGCTCGTCGCGGACCGGATTGTCGGTCGGGACGCTCATCGAGTTGTTGAGGACGCTCCACCGGTTGTTCCGCCAGATCTGGTTCAGCAGCGCGTCGGAGGAGGAGAAGGTGCCCGTGGAGGCCACATCGGCGTGCACCACGCGCGCGTCCAGGCTGCTCAGGGCCGGTTTGCCGGGGAAGCCGGTGACCTCGACATAGCGGAAGCCGTGGTAGGTGAAGCGCGGCTCGTACGTCTCCGCCGTACGGGCGCCCGCCAGAGTGTAGGAATCGGTGGACGCCGCCGACCTGTTGGTGGCCGTGTCCAGCGTCCCGTCCGCGCCGACCTCCTCCGCCGTCCGCATCCGCACTGTCGTCCCGGCGGGACCCGTCACCCGCAGCCGCTCCCACCCCGCGATGTTCTGCCCGAAGTCGTAGACGTAGACGCCGGGCTGAGGCTGCGTCAGCTTCACCGCGCGGAGCGTGTCCGTCACCCTGACCGGCGGCATGGTGTCCGCGACGAGCTTGTCGGAGGGCGCCGCCACCGTCCGCACCGGCTGCCAGCCGGAGTCGTCGAACCCGGCGCGGTCCCAACCCGGCTTGTCCAGAAGGGCGTTGTAGCTCTCACCCGCGTAGAGGTCATTGGCGGTGACGGCGCCGGTCGACCACTTCCAGGAGTCGTCGCTCACGACGCTCTGCCGGGTGCCGTCGGAGTAGCGGACATCGAGCAGCACGACGGCCTGCTTGGGCCCGGTCCAGCGGAAGCCGTACGGGCTGAACCGTGGCCCGTATCCGTTGCCCAGCCAGAGGCCCACCGTGTTGGCGCCCTGCTTGAGGGAGCCGGTGATGTCGTACGTGGCGTACAGATCGCGCTGGTCGTACGGCGTGCTCGCCGGTGCGAGCACCCGGTCGCCGACCTTCGCGCCGTTCAGGTGCATCTCGTAGAAGCCGAGCCCGTAGACGTACGCCCGCGCCCTGGTGACCTTCTTCCGGCCGTCGAGGGTGAAGCCCTTGCGGAGCAGGGGCGCCGCGGGGTTCGGGTCGAGCAGTGTCGGGTCGCCCTTGGGTTCGAGCTGCCCGTCGGTGACCGCCGAGTCGGGGAAGGACGGGTCGGGCGAGGCGGAGAAGTCGTCGGAGAACAGCGTCGCCCCGTCCAGGCCGCGCACGACGAGGTTGTCGTACAGGGCGTGCTCGGCGACGTTGCCGGTGGTCGAGGTGCGGAAGCCCAGGGTGCCGGCGGTGAAGGTGGTGTCGGTCCGGGTGTCCACCCGCGTGCCGTCGACCGAGGTGGTGATCGTGGCGCCGTCCGCCCGGACGGTCAGGTGGTGGGGCGCTCCGGCGTTCGCCGTGGTGACCACCGGGCTGAGGTCGACCTCACCGAGGGTGGCGAAGGAGCCGTCCTTCTGGACGTGCGGGCGCAGCAGCACCTTGCCGGGCGTCGAGGCCGCGTTGATCTGCCACATGTAGTAGTCGCGGCTGTCCTTGACGCGGAACAGGACGCTCGCCGCGCCCGCCTTGATGGTGAAGTCCGTGTCCAGGGTGAAGTCCGACCAGGAGGCGGCGCCGCCGGTGTCCGGAGTGATCCACCGCGCGCCCTTCCAGTCCGCCGAGTTCAGCAGGCCCATCTCCCAGCGCCCGACCGGACTCCAGGCCGACGCCCGGCCGTAGGCGTCCCAGACCTGCACCTTCCAGTAGTAGGTGCGCGAGGACTCCAGCGCGGGACCGCCGTAGGGCACGCCGGTCGAATCGTCCGTCGCCACCCGGCCGCTGTCCCAGACGTCCGCCTTCGGGGAGTTCAGCCGGGCCGGGTCGCTCGCCACCAGCACCCGATAGGCGCTCTGCCGCTGGCCGTTGGCCGCGGCGCGCAGTTTCCAGCCGAGCGCGGGACGCGGATCGTCGATGCCCAGCGGATCCGTCGTGGCGTCAGCGGTCAGCTCACCCACGGAGATTCCGCCGGACGCGGCCTGCGCGGCCGGGGGGTGACCGAAGGGCGCGCCGCCCAGGGACAGCGACGTCACCAGGACCGCGACGGCGATCCCGTACGACAGTTTTTCCCGCGCAAAACCGGACATCGGACTCCTTGCGGTGAGTGAAACGATTCACTCCATTGAGGCGTGAGAAACGTATGAGAACGCCAGGCGGGGCGTCAATACTTCTGACGCGGCCCGGTTGCGTGCAGCCGCCATCCGGGGGTGTGCGCCCGATCCATCGGATCGGACATCGTTGTCGACATTGAAAGACGTTTCAATATCCTGGTCTTGGGATTTCGGGTAATTCCGGGCGCACGCCTATTGACCGGCCGCTGAGATGGACTTAGGTTCTCCCCGGCTCCTGTTGAATCGTTATACGGTCTGCCCCGCTTCGGATACGGCGCGTCCCCCGTGGCCCGCGCCCGGCGACCGACCCCGCACCGCCCCTGGGGGGCGGGCCCGTTCGGCGCGACGACGGAATGAATCGATTGACCGGGCAGGCGGCGCCGCACCACGGCCGCGCACCGCGCGACGTACTCCAGAGGGGACACCGATGACCGCACACCCCGCAGCGCAGCCCGACGGCGGACGGCCCGCACGGGCCCGAACGGGCAGGCTCGTACGGGCGTTGACCGCCGCCCTGCTGCTCACCTCGGCCACCGGACTGCTGCCCGCCGTCACCGGACAGGCCGCGGCCGACAGCGGCACGGCCGCCTGTCCCTGGCTGCACTCCAAGGCCGCCCCGGAACAGCGGGCCGCGCAGGTGCTCGCGCGGATGACCACCGACGAGAAGCTGTCGATGACCCACGGCAGCCAACTCCCCGGCTACGCGGGCGTGGTGGCCCCCCTGCCCCGGCTGTGCATACCCGCGCTGAACCTCAACGACGGGGGAGCGGGCGTGGTGATGGGCGGCACGACGGCCATGCCCGCTCCGGTCGCCGCCGCCGCCACCTGGGACCCGGCCGTGGAGACCGCGTACGGACAGGTCGTCGGCGCCGAGGCGAAGACCAAGGGCGTCAGCGTCAACCTCGGACCCGATGTGAACCTGGAGCGCGACCCGCGCGGCGGACGCGTCTTCGAGATGGCCGGTGAAGACCCCTACCTGTCCGGCGCGATGGCCACCAAGTACGTCCAAGGCGTCCAGTCCCAGGGCGTGATGGCCGACCTCAAGCACCTCGCGGCCAACGACACCGAGCAGAACCGCAACAACGGCAACGCCATCGTCGACGAACGCACCCTCAACGAGATCTACTACCCGGCGTTCAAGCAGGCCGTCCAGCAGGGCGACGCCGCCTCCATCATGGCCGCCACCAGCCTGGTCAACGGCGTCCACTCCAACGAGGACGCGTATCTGCTGAACCGGACCGCCAAGCAGGACTGGGGCTTCGACGGATTCGTCGTCACCGACTGGGACGGCGCCCGCAGCACCGTCCGGGCCGCCAACGCCGGTCTCGACCTCACCATGCCCGCCCCCGGCAACTTCGGCCAGCCGCTCGCCGACGCCGTCCGCTCCGGGCAGGTCGGCATGGCCGTGCTCAACGACAAGGTCGCCCGGCTGCTCACCGAGGAATTCGCCTACGGCCTCTTCGACACCGCACCGGGCTCGCCCTCCGCGACCGCGACCACCCCCGCGCACGTCGCCACCGCGCGCGACATCGCGGCGCAGGGCACCGTCCTGATGAAGAACGCGCGCCGGCTGCTCCCGCTCGACCCCGCCAGGACGCCCACGGTCGCCGTGATCGGCGCCGCCGCCAAGGACGCGCCGATCACCGGAGGCGGCGGCAGCTCGCACGTACCCGTGGACGCCTCGTCCGTCGTCACCGTCGCCGACGGCATCGCCCAACGGCTCGGGACGAAGGGCCGCGTCGACTACCTCGGCGCCTGGGCCGCCCGGGCGTCCTCCTCGGCCGGCCCCTCCGACCAGCCGCACAACATGGTCGACGGCAACGCGGGCACCCGCTGGTCCAGCGGCACCCCGATGGCCGACGGCCAGTGGGTCAGCGTCGACATGGGCGCCTCGCACAGCGTCGACCAGGTCACCCTGGACGCGGGCAACAGCACCGACTACGCCCGCGGTTACCGCGTCCTGCTCTCCGCGGACGGCGCCACATGGGGCGACCCGGTCGCCGAGGGCGCCGGCACCGGACAGGTCGTCACCGCGACCTTCGCCGCCCGGCAGGCCCGCTACATCAGGATCGAACAGACCGGCACCGCCGACAGTTGGTGGTCGATCGCCGAACTGACCGCCTTCGGCGCGGACGGCACCGGCGCCCAGGTCGCCATCGGCAGAACCGGAGTCGACGTCCCGGGCGTGACCGACAAGCTGCCGACCGTACCGGCCGCGACCTTCACCACCGCCGACGGCCGACCCGGCCTGACCACGCAGTACTTCAACAACCTCGACCTGTCCGGCGCTCCCGCGCTCACCCGCGTCGAGCCGACCGTCGACGACCACTACACGGCCGCGCCCGGCCCCGGTGTCAACCCGGCCGGATTCTCCGTGCGGTGGAAGGGCTACCTGACGGCCCCCGTCACCGGCACGTACACCTTCTCGATGGCCAACACCGGCGGCATCCGGATGACCCTCGACGGGCAGCCGGTCTTCCAGGACTGGGCGCAATACGGCCCCGGCGTGTCCGCCATCCGCCTCACGGGCGGCGTGCGGACCCCGATCACGGTCGAGAACTACCAGCCGGTCAACGGCCCCACAGGACCGGTCGCCGGGACGCCGACCAGCCCGCCGGGCAACGGCTCGGTCACTCTGGGCTGGCAGGTGCCCGACACCGCGGCCATCGCCGCCGCGGCGGCCGCCGCACGACAGGACAGCGTCGCCGTGGTCGTCGTCAACGACGACGAGAGCGAGGACGGCGACCGGCAGAATCTCACCCTGCCCGGCGCGCAGGACGACCTCGTCGCCGCCGTCGCCGCGGCCAACCCGCACACGATCGTCGTCCTCAACACCGGCGCGCCCGTGCTCATGCCGTGGCTCGACAAGGTCGACGGCGTCCTCGAGTCCTGGTACGGCGGCCAGCAGAACGGCGCCGCACTGGCCTCCGTCCTGTTCGGCGACGTCAACCCCTCGGGCAAGCTGCCCCAGACCTGGCCCGCGAGCACGGCGCAACTGCCGACCGCCGACCCGTCCCGCTACCCGGGCACCGTCGATGTGGCCACCAACACCACCGACTACCACTACAGCGAGGGACTCGAGGTCGGCTACCGCTGGTACGACGCCCACCACCTCACCCCGCTCTTCCCGTTCGGCTACGGTCTGACCTACTCGTCCTTCTCCTTCAGCGGGCTCACCGTCTCACCGGGCGTCACCGGCACGACCGGGCCGGTGAAGGTCTCCGCGACGGTGAAGAACACCGGCACCCGTACCGCCTCCGAGGTCGCCCAGCTCTACGTCGGCGACCCGGCGGGCGCGGGCGAACCCCCCAAGCAGCTCAAGGGATTCCAGCGCGTCACCCTCCGGGCCGGACAGTCGCAGCGCGTCACCTTCACCCTCGCGCCCGACGACCTGCGCACCTGGGACTCCAAGGCGCACGCCTGGACGACGATTCCGGGCACGTACCGGATCTACGTCGGTAACTCCTCGCGCGATCTGCCGCTGACCGGCGCCCACACCCTCACCACGACCACCGGCGCCCGTACCGTCACCGCGCAGGTCCCCGCCGCGCTCGACCCCGTCCACGGCAACGTGGTCACCACCACCCTCACCGCGGGCGGCACGCGCACGCTCCAGCACGTCCGGCTCGGCCTCGACGTACCCGCCGGATGGACCGTACGGGCCCTGACGCCCGCCACCTTCAACCGTGTCGACCCCCGCACCCGCCCGCGCACCTCATGGCTGGTGACCCCGCCCGCCGATGCGCAGAACCGCCTGTGGCGGCTCACCGCGACGGCCACGGCGACCGGCGGATTCAGTGTCTCCGGCGGCCAACAGGTCACCACCGCGCCGCTGGTGGCCGCGCGACTGACCTCCGCCACCGAGCTGGCGCGCACCGGCACCGCGTTCCCCGCGACCCTCACCCTGCGCAACGCGACCGACCAGACCGTCACCGTCGCCGCCGACATCAAGGCGCCGACCGGCGTCACCGTCACACCGTCCCGGGCCGCGGTGACCCTGCGCCCCCGCGCCACCGCCACCACCAAGCTGACCGTCACCGTCGGCGCGAACGCCACCTCCGCGGCGCTCGACCTCACCGGCACCGCCACCGTGGCCCGCCACGACCACCCGCTCGACGGCGGATCGCTCGCACTGCCCATGCTGTTCGGATCACTCGCCGCCGCCTACGACAACACCGGGGTCGGCGACGAGACCGCACCCGGCGCGGCCGACTTCGACGGCGCGGGATTCAGCTACTCCGCCCAGGCCCTCGCCGACGTCGGCGTCAAGCCGGGCCAATCCGTCGCACACGGCCCGGCCACCTTCACCTGGCCGGACCCGGCACCGGGCGGCGCGGACAACGTGGTCGCGGCCGGACAGCACATCGCGGTGGACACGAGCGGATCTGCCCTGTGGTTCCTCGGCGCCGCGAACAACGGCAGCGGATCGGGCACCGGCACCCTCACGTACACCGACGGCAGCACCGCCCCGTTCACCCTCGCCCTCACCAACTGGACCCCGAGCACCCCGCTCCCCGAGGACGAACCCGTCGCCACCGCACCCCGCTGGAACCGTCCGCCGAACAGCGGCTATCCGGCCGACACCGCCGTCAGCCTGTACGCCACCAGGATCCCGCTGGCCGCGGGCAGGACGCTGGCGTACGTCACCCTGCCGACCACGGTCACCGGCGATCAGGCGGGCACCCGGCTGCACGTCTTCGGCCTGACCGTCACCTAGGGCGTGTCCGTGAAGTCTCGTCTGGCTGGCGGCGCCTGGCACGCACGCTCGCTGCGTTGTCGGGCTCATCCGAATAGGCCCACTATGAGGACGACCCTCCGCCTTGCGATCGCACCCACCAGACACCGCCAGCCCCGCCCTCCGGGCGGACGACGCGACTTCACGGACACGCCCTAGGCCCGACAGGACCCGCCGGACCATGAGCGCCGTTCCCCGTCCACCCCTCCCGGGCGGGGAACGGTACCGCCGAGTGCCGTACACGCCGGGCCGGGCACGACTAAGGTGTGCCCGGCCCGCACCCGCCCGGCGGGCCGGATGTTCCTTGGGGGGACCGTCATGCGTATCTCACTGCGCGCCTCACTGCGCGCCACCTTATTGACCACCGCCGTCGCGCTCGGACTTGTGGCCGGGGGAGTCGCCCCCGCGCAAGCCGCGACCGGCTACGACCGGTGCCCGCAGGGCGCCCTGTGCCTGTTCGACCAGCCCGGCGGCCAGGGGACCATGACGTCCTACACGGCCGCGCAGCCGACCCTCGGCGCGTGGGACGACAAGGCGTCCTCGGTCTACAACCGCACCGGCTACCACGCCCTGTGCATGTACAGCCTGGCCGACTACCAGTACCTCGACGCCGTCCACGACGTCGAGGCCGACACCACCGGCACCGGCGACGACCGCTGGGAGCTGTCGCGGTTCACCAGCCCGGGCGCCACCCTCGACTACAACCTCAGCTCCTTCCGCTGGGCGCACACCCTGCGGGAGTGCCAGGGAGGCCCCGAGTACCTGCCGTGGTTCGCGCCGTACGGAGTCTTCAAACGCCCCGCCCAGCCGTTCGGCGATCTCAACGGCGACGGCCGCCAGGACCTGCTGCTGCGGACGTACTCCGGAAAGCTGTGGCGGCTGCCCGGCGACGGCACCGCCGGTCTTGAGGGGTCCGGCTGGAACTCCATGTCGGCGCTGACCCGGCACGGCGACCTCAACGGCGACGGCACGGAGGACCTGCTGGCCCGCGACACCACCGGCCGGCTGTGGATGTACCCGGGCACCGGCCGCGGCACCTTCGGCGCCCGGCTCCTGGTGGGCCCCGGCTGGAACACGATGACCGCCGTGACCGCCGCCGGAGACCTCGACGGCGACGGCAAGGGCGATCTGCTGGCCCGCGACACCTCCGGCCAGTTGTGGATGTACCCCGGCCGGGGCGACGGCACCTTCGGCACCCGCCTGCTCGTCGGTCCCGGCTGGAACGTGATGGGCGCCTTCGCCGCCCCCGGCGACCTGACCGGCGACGGCCGCCCCGACCTCGTCGTGACCGAGCTGTCCACGGGCAAGCTGTGGCTCTATCCGGGCGACGGGCACGGACGCCTCGGCGCCCGCGTCCTGGCGGGCACCGGCGGCTGGACGCCCTTCACCACGCTCCTCGGCATCGGCGACCTGACCGGTGATCTGCTGCCCGATCTCGTGGCCGCCACCACCGGGCAGATGCGCGTGTACTCGGCGGGGACGTCGGAGGGCGTCTTCGACACCGGGGCGCGCGTGAGCCTGTCCGAGGGCGACGCGCTGTTCTGAGCCCGCCGGGAGTCACCGGACGGGTGGGTCCGGCGGACGGCCCGCCAGGGAGTCGAGGAGGCCACGCGCGGCGGTCGGTGCGCCGGTCGCCGCGCTGGTCCGGTGACTCCCGGCGCGGACCGCTCAGCCGGAGGCGCGGACCCTGATCAGCGGCGCGTCCCGCGAGAACTCCCGGAATCCGACGCCGTAGTACAGGGCGCGCGCCGCCGGATAGCCCGGCGCGCCCAGGCAGGCGACGGTCGCGTGCGTGGCCCCGGCGGCCCGCGCGCGACGCATGCCGTGCAGGAGCATCGCCCTGGCCAGCCCCAGACGCCGGTAGTCCGGATGGGTGCCGACCGGCTCGAACTCGACGGTCGCGTTCGCCTCGTCGAACCACATGATGGTCGAGGACGCCATCGTCGCGTCCGGCGCCTCCACCAGAAGGTGCAGATCCGCGCGGTAGCCCGTCGCCCGCCGGACACCCTCATAGCTCTCGGCCGTGTACGTCGAGGGCGCCCACGCGTCCACATGGGCCCGGACCGCGGCCTGCGGTCCCGCCTCCTCGGCGGTGCGGAACCGGAATCCGTCCGGCAGCAGCGGCTCCTCGACGTCGGTCAGCTCCCGCTCGTTGAGCTGCGTCCAGGACCCCTTCTCGCCGAGCGAGGCCGGATCGGGCTCGTAGCCGTGCGCCGCCCACCGCGCCAGGCCGAACGTGTCGGCGCCGCTCGGCACCACCGTCCGCTCGACGTCCGGCGTCGTGGCGTGGAACCAGTCGATCACCTCGTCGACCAGTCCCGCGTGGTCGGGGTGGACCTGATACGCCAGATAGGCGCCGGTCGCATCCCGCACAGAACCGTCGCTGCGCCGCAGCCGGTGCGGAAGCTGGGCCCAGCCCCACGCGACCGGCTCCCCGCCGGAGAACCACAGCCGCCGCGGCCAGTTCGCGCCGCCGGCGGCGTGCCCCTTGCCCCAGTTCCACGCCAGCTCGCCGTACGACGCGTCGGTGTTCACCAGGTCAGGGCGCACAGCGGTGACGCGCTGCGCCATGTCCTGCATGAGCTGTACGTCCGCGGCGGTCAGCAGCTCGAAGTCGGTCATGGTCCGCCACAGTGTCAGGACTCGGCGGAGCCGTCGAACGGTTTTCCGGGCCCACCGGTCGCGGCGGCCGAGAACACGGGGCGGGCGTGTCGTCACCGGCCTCGGGGGCGGCAGAGCCGGATCGGGCTCAGCCCTCACCGGGGCGCGGGGCGTCCGACTCGGCGGGGAAGCAGTCCAGCCGGGCGGCGGCCAGTTCCTGGAGTGTGCCGCCCGCCGTCAGCCAGCCGAGCAGGCACGACGGCAGTAACCAGGGTCGCAGCGACGTCGTCACCGGTACGAAGGTGATCTGCCGGTCCGTGGTGTCGAGTACCGCCCAACCGCCGTCCCTGACCAAGGGAACGGCCGCTATCCGGCAGGTGTCGTGCGCCGCGGTGACGGCCAGCAGCCAGCGGCTCGCGTCGCCTGCCGAGCGCGACCTGCTCCCGTAGAGCACATCGGCGAGCTGCCGCCACTTCGGCGCCTCGTGGGTGTCCGCGTCGACCACGAAGTGCTCGTCCAGGACGCGGTGTTCACCCGGCAGGGCCGCGCCGGGCGCGGCCGAGAAGACGGCCTGCCGCCCCGGCGTCCGTACGGCCAGCGAGAGCGCGGGCGCCGGTCGGTTGGCCACCGAGGCCGTGGGCATGTCCCTTTGCGTGACGGCGAGTTCGACGCCGAGGTCCATGCCGAGTTCGACACTGACCAGACATCGGCCGCTCGGCGGTTGAGGTCCGTCCGCCCATGCCGCCGACCCGCTGTCCATCGCCATCCGGGCCGTCCTCCCCCGCTCACCCGCTGGACCCGTCGGAACCGCTGGGTCCGCCGAGCCCCCGAGCCCTGAGCGCCTCCGGTACGGCTCTCACGAAGAGGCCGGGGACCGGGCCGTTCTGTGACTCGACAGGACATCAAACCGGCATTTCGCCCGCGTTACGATCAGCGAACAAGCGATGACGGATTCCCGTACCTGTCTGGCGCGTTGGGGATCGCCGCAGGCGCGCGCTCAGCGCTCCGCGCGGTCGAAGCGGCGGATGAAGCGGCGCTGCCACGGCGTCTCCACGGCGCGGTGGTGATAGTGCCGGCGGATGAAGGCGACGGCCTCGTCCGCCGGGACCCCGTCCAGAACGGCCATGCAGGCGAGGGCCGTTCCGGTCCGCCCGATGCCGCCGCCGCACGCGACCTCCACCCGCTCGTCCGCCGCCCGGGCCAGCGCTTCCTCGAAGGCCGCCCGCGCCTGCCGTCGATCGGCGGGCAGCCGGAAATCCGGCCAGCGCACCCACCGCGCCTCCCAGCGCGTCAACGGCGGCTCGCCGCCCAGCAGATAGACGCCGAAGGACGGCGTCGGGCCCGCCGGAAGCGGTCGGCGCAGACCGCGCCCGCGCACCAGCGCACCGGACGGAAACCGTACGATCCCGTCGCCCGACGGGTCCCAGCTCTCGGTCATCCCGGCACCCTACCGAGACCCGCCGGTCGCGACCCGTGCGCGGACCCCGCCGCCACACCGGGCGCGGCGAGCGCGCGCGGACAGGCGATCATGGCCGGTCTGTCCGGCCGCTCGTTCGACGCCCTGCTGATAGCGGGCGACCGCGACCTCATCGACCACCTCCCGCTGCTGGCGGACGCGCGCTTCCCCGTCGTGCTCTGCGCCTGGGAGAACGCGGCCCCCGAACTGTTCTTCGTCCTCACCATCGACTACGAGGGCGCCGGTCACCTCGCGGGACGGCGCCTGCGCGGCCTCGGCCACGAGCGGGTCGCCGTCGTCGCCAGCCCCGCGCACACCGTCCAGGTCGCGGGCTTCCGCCGCGCCTTCGCCGCCGCCGGCCTCGCCGTACCCGACACCGCCGTCCTCCTCGCCCCGGAACCGACCCCCGAGGGCGGCTTCGCCGCCGCGACCACGGCTCAGGAGTCGTCGCCTCGGCCCCGGTGCTGAGCGCCGTCGTCCGCGCTGTGCCCGCTCCCATGACCGTCGCCCGACCGGTCACCTCCGTGGTCGTCACTGCCGTGGTCGTCGGCTCCGGGCGAACGCGTCGGGCTCGGAGTGCCGCCACCGTGGTCGTCACCTCCGGGCGAACGCGTCGGGCTCGGGGTGCCCGCGCCGTGGTCGTCGGCCCCGGGCGAACGCGTCGGGCGGGGAGTCGCCGCGCCCCGACCGCCGCCACGGTGACCGTCCAGGCTGACGGTGCCGGAGGTCGCGTTCACCCTCAACTCGCGTAGCATGCCGTCCTTTCCGAGCGCCCTGACCTCCCAGAAGTCCGCGCGGGAACGCTCGACGGAGACGACCGTCCCCGGATACAGCGTGAGCGCGGCGGTCACGGCCTCGGCCGCCGTGAGGCCGGTGCTGCTGGGAGTCGGGACGCCCGTCGGGGTACCCGTCGACGGCGTACGGCGGTCGCCGCCGTGGTCGTCGCCCGCGTCGTGCGGGGACGTGGCGCTCGGGACTGCCGTCGCACGGCCGTTGTGGTCGTCACCCGCGGCGATGGCGGTGTAGCCGCCACCGGCGAGCAGGGCCGCCGCGGCGACGGCGGCGACGGTGATGTCGCGCTTCATGAGGAGCCTCCCCGGCCGGGCTGTACCCGGCCTGTGTCGTTGCTGTGTCCGTGCCAACACGATGGCCGGAGCAAGCTGAAGGCAGCCTGAAGCGACCTGAAGATCGCTTCAGGTTCGATTTGGGAGGGTGGGCCCATGCGCTTGCTGATCGTGGAGGACGAGAAGAGACTCGCCGTCTCCCTGGCCAAGGGACTGACGGCCGAGGGCTTCGCCGTGGACGTCGTCCACGACGGGCTCTCGGGACTGCACCTGGCCGGAGACCGCGCCTACGACCTCGTCGTCCTCGACATCATGCTGCCCGGCATGAACGGCTACCGCGTGTGCGCCGCGCTGCGCGCCGCGGGCAACGACGTACCGATCCTGATGCTCACGGCCAAGGACGGCGAGTACGACGAGGCCGAGGGCCTGGACACCGGCGCGGACGACTATCTGACCAAGCCGTTCTCCTACGTCGTGCTCGTCGCACGGGTGAAGGCACTGCTGCGCCGCCGGGCCTCTCCCGGTGCCTCGCCGGTCCTGCGGGTCGGCGGCCTCGCCGTCGACACCTCCGCCCGGCGGGTGTTCCGCGGCGAGGACGAAGTGGCGCTCACCGCCAAGGAGTTCGCGGTTCTCGAACAACTCGCCGTCCGGGCGGGCCAGGTGGTCGGCAAGCCGGAGATCCTGGAGCACGTCTGGGACTTCGCCTACGACGGCGACCCCAACATCATCGAGGTCTACATCAGCGCGCTGCGCCGCAAGCTGGGCGCAACCACCATCCAGACGGTACGCGGCGCCGGCTACCGCCTGGTCACGTCATGAGGCGCCGCCCGCTCGGCTCCGTGCAGGCCAAGACGGTGCTGGGCGCGACCGCCGTGGTGACCGTGGCGATGGTGGCCGCCGGGATCGCGGTCCTCCTCTCGCTCGGCGCCAACCTCACCGAGCAGGCCCAGAGCCAGGCCAACGACACCGCACGCCGCGTCGCCGTGACCGTCGCGACCCGCAAGGCGGACGCCGCGCTCTACTCCGGACTCGCCCTCCCCGACGACGCGCCCGTCCAAGTGGCCACCACGGACGGGCGGTTGCTCGCCGCGAGCAGGACCCTGGAGAAGATCAGCGGCACGGGCGTGCCGGACGTCACGCCGCGTGGGTCTGCGCCCGAGCCGACACCCACCGTCAGTCCGACCTCGGCACTGACGCCGCCACCGACCGTGTCGCCGAGCGGGACCGCCGACGACCACGGCGGCGCAGGCGGCGGCCGTGGCCGGGGCAAGGGCGGGCGCGACGGCGACGCGCAGGAGACGACCCCCAGCGGCCGGGGGAGCGACGACCACGCCACGCCCACCGGCACCGCCGACCCCGTCGTCGGCGAGATCAGCGGCACCGTCCAAGAGGGCGCGGGACACGCCACGTTGGACGGCCGCGGCGCCGCCTACCGGTTCGCGACGGTCAAGGCCACCGACCTCGCGGGGCAGACGGTCCTGGTCCACGCGGGCGCCTCGCTCGCGGCGCGCGAGAGCGCCGTGCGCACCACCACCGTGGTCATGCTGGCGGGACTGCCCGCCCTGCTGGCGGTCGTCGGCGGCGTGACCTGGCTGGTCACCCGCCGCGCACTGGCCCCGGTCGCGGGCATCCGCCGCGAGATGGCCGCCATCACGGCCTCGGAGGACCTCTCCCGGCGCGTGCCGGAGCCCGCGGCGCACGACGAGGTGGCCCGGCTGGCCCGGACCACCAACGAAACGCTCACCGCCCTCGAAGCGTCCGTCGAACGGCAGCGCCGCTTCGTCGCCGACGCCTCGCACGAACTGCGCAGCCCGATTGCCTCCCTGCGCACGCAGCTCGAAGTGGGCTCCGCGCACCCGCAGTTGCTCGACGTCCCCGGCGCCGTCAAGGACACCGTGCGACTCCAGCAACTCGCGGCCGACCTGCTGCTGCTCGCCCGCCTCGACGCGGGGGAGACGCCGACGCAACGGCCGGTCGATCTGGCCGCGTTGGTGCGCGAGGAGGCCGAGGGGCGGGCCGCCGACCGTACGCCGGTCGCCGTCGACATCGGTCAGGACGCCGCCTTGAGAGCGGAAGTCAACGGGTCACGGGGCCAGTTGGCCCGGCTCGTGCGCAATCTGCTCGACAACGCCCAACGGCACGCCCGCACCGAGGTCACCGTGTCCGTACGCCGCGGGGACGGCCGGATCGTGCTCGCGGTCGCCGACGACGGCGCGGGCGTACCGGAGGCCGAGCGCGAGCGGATATTCGAGCGGTTCGTACGGCTCGACGAGGCCCGCAGCCGGGACGACGGCGGGGCCGGACTCGGCCTGGCCATCGCGCGCGACGTGGCGCACCGGCACGGCGGCACGCTCACCGTCGGCGCAGCGCCGAGCGGCGGCGCCCGCTTCGAACTCCGGCTGCCGGACGCCGATGTGTGACCCCGTCAGTTCCGGGTCAGTTCCACGGCATGCGCGAGCGGTGATCCCAGTACGCGGCCGGTGTCTGCGCCAACTCGGTGACGAGACGGCCGAGTTGCGCGTCGTCGAGACGGACGTCGGTCGCGCGCAGATTCGAGGCCAGTTGGTCCTCGGTCGCCGCTCCCGACAGCACCACGTCGACCCACGGCTGACGCAGCGCGGCGGCCAGCGCCAGAGCGTCGTAGGAGGCTCCCGTCGCCTCGGCGACCGGAGCCAGCACCGCGTCCAGTCGCGGGTCGCGTTCTGCGAGACGCCCGTTGGCGAGACCTTCCTTGATGATGACGGTACGACCCGCCTCGTGCGCCTCCGCCAAGGCGGGGCCCGCCGACGGCTCCAGGACATTCCAGGTGGACTGGACGCTGCCGAACACCGGACGCCCGTCGACGCCGACATCGAGGGCGGCGCGGATCGCGTCACCCTGCCGGGGCCCGCTGGTCGAGATGCCCACGGCCACCCCCTGATCGGCGAGCGCGACCAGCCGCCGGTGCAGGACGGGATCGGTGAGAGCCGGGCTGTCCGGTGTCACCGAATGCACCTGGTAGAGGTCGAGCCGGTCGCCGAACAGCCCGCGCGTCTCGGCGAGTTGACGGTCGTAGACCCCGACGCTGTGGTCCTTGACCTCATGGGTCTCCGCGTCGACCCGCCAGTCCGCCGTATAGGTGTAACCCCACTTGCTGCCGACCATGACCCCAGGCCGGTCACCGCCCGCCTCCAGCCACTCGGCCAGGAACTCCTCGGCCCGGCCGTACGAGCGCGCCGCGTCGAAGTAGCGCACGCCGCGCGCGTACGCGAAGTCCAGCACCTCGTGCGTCCGCCGTCGCATCGCCGCCACGTCCCGGCCCGGCGGCAGATCCCGCTCCCGGCCGAGATTGATGTATCCGGGCCGCCCGAGAGCGGCCAGGCCGAGGCCGATCCGGTGGGGTACGTCGGCGAGCGACGGCGGCGGCTGCGTGACCATGCGACGGCTCCTGACCGTGGGGCGACTGCGACTGCGACTGCGACTGCGACTGCGACTTCGACTTCGACGACGAGGACGGCTGCGGCCGTGCGGCGCGGGCGTACACCCGCGACATCCCGCCCACCCGCATGATCACCGTACGTCGTCCGCCGCCGCGCCCGTCACCCGCCGCACCGACCGAGCCCTTACGGGCCCGCACCGTCCTTGACCGGCCCGGACCGTACCGCCCTACGGCTTCGCCCCGTCCGACCAGCGGTAACACAGCTCCGGGCGGCCGACCTGCCCGTACTGCGGGCTGCGGACCGCGAGCCCGGTGTCGACCAGGTGCTCCAGATAGCGGCGGGCCGTGATGCGCGAGACCCCCGCCGCCTGGGCCGCCGAAGCCGCCGACAAGCCGCCGTCCGCCGCCGCCCGCAAGGCCGAGGTCACCGCTTCGAGGGTCGGACCGCTCAGCCCCTTCGGCAGCACGGTGGCCTGCGGACTGCGCAGCGCCCCCAGCACCCGGTCCACCTCGTCCTGCCCGGACGCCTCACCGCCCGCCGCGTCACTGCGGTAGCGCGCCCAGCGCTCCAGCCGGTCCCGCAGCGAGGGGAAGGTGAACGGCTTGAGCAGGTACTGCACGACCCCGAGCGAGACGGCCTGCCGTACGACCGCGAGATCCCGCGCCGAGGTCACCGCCACCACATCGGCGCTCTGCCCCGCGCTGCGCATCCGTCGTACCAGGTCGAGACCGTGGCCGTCGGGCAGATGGAGGTCGAGCAGCACCAGGTCCACCGGCTGCCGGTCCAGCAGGCGCAGGGCGGCGCCGCCGGTGTGGACGACGGCCGCCACCGCGAAGCCGGGCAGCCGCTCGACGTACATCCGGTGCGCGTCGGCCGCCACGGGATCGTCCTCGACGACCAGGACCCTGATCACGCGCGTGCCTCCTGCCCCAGCGGCAGCCGTACGGTGAACTCCGCGCCGCCGCCCTCGGCGCGGTCGAGGCCGACCGTGCCGCCCGCGCGCCGCGCGGCCTGCTGGACCAGGGCGAGGCCGAGGCCGTGGCCCTCGCTCTTGGTGGTCCAGCCGCGCCGGAACACCTCGCGGATGGTGGCGGGGTCGACGCCGCGCCCGGAGTCGGTGACCTTCAGCAGCAGCTCGTCCTCCTCGACCTTGGCCCGTACGGTGACCGACGGCCGGCCGCCGCCGCGCGCGGCGCCCTCGATGGCCGCGTCGATCGCGTTGTCTATCAGGTTTCCCAGCACGGTGACCAGGTCGCGGGCGGTGAGCGCGGGCGGCAGGACGCCGTCGTCGATCCGGCTGTCCTCGGTGACGGTCAACTCAACCCCGCGCTCGTGGCTCTCGGCGGCCTTGCCGAGCAGCAGCGCCGCGAGCACCGGTTCGCCGACCGCCGCCACCACCCGGTCGGTGAGCGCCTGGGCGAGTTCCAGCTCGGAGGTGGCGAAGTCCACCGCCTCCTGCGCGCGGCCCAGTTCGATCAGCGACACGACGGTGTGCAGCCGGTTGGACGACTCGTGGGCCTGGGAGCGCAGCGCCTCGGCGAAGCCGCGCACCGAGTCCAACTCCCCGGTCAGCGCCTGGAGATCGGTGTGGTCGCGCAGGGTGACCACGGTGCCGCGGCGCTCGCCGCCGCGTACCGGCGAGGTGTTCACGACCACGACCCGCTCGGACGTCAGGTGCACCTCGTCGACCCGCGGCTCGGCGGCCAGCAACGCGCCGGTCAGCGACACGGGCAGGCCGAGCGTGTCCACGTACCGGCCGACGACCTCCTGCTCGCCGAGGCTCAGCAGCTCGCGCGCCGCGTCGTTGCACAGCGCGACCCTGCGGTCGGCGTCGAGCAGGATCAGGCCCTCGCGCAGCGCGTGCAGCGTCGCCTGGTGATAGTCGTACATCCGGCTCAGCTCCGTCGCGGCCATCCCGTGGGTGTGCGTGCGCAGCCGTCGGTTGGCCACATACGTGCCGAGGCCGCCGACGACGAGCGCGGCCAGCGCCACCGCGACCAGGGCGGTGAGCTGCTTGCGGACCTGCTGGCTGATGGTGTCGACCTTGATGCCGACGCTCACCAGCGCGACGATCCGGTCGCCGGAGCGGACCGGCGTCACGACGCGCACCGAGGCGCCGAGCGAACCGGTGTACGTCTCGGTGAACGACTGCCCGCGCAGGGCGGGGCCGATGTGGCCGAGGAAGTGCTTTCCGATCAGCGACCTGTCGGGATGGGTCCAGCGGATGCCGTGGGTGTCCATGATGGTCACGAAGTCCACGCGCGCGTCCGCGGTGACGCGGTCGGCGTACGGCTGGAGGGCCGCTGTGGGATCGGCGGAGCGCGCCGCCCGCACGACGGTGTCGGAGTCCGCGACGGCGGTGGCCGCGGCGGAGACGCGGTCACGGGCCGCGTCCTCGGCCCGGCTGCCCGCGTTGACGTACGCCAGCACGGCGCAGCCGCCGACCACCAGGGCCACGATCACCACCTGCACGGCGAAGAGCTGACCGGCCAGGATGCGCGGCCGGGTCCGAGTGCGGCGGAAGCGGCTCAGTCCGGGCACGGTGAACCGGGCGGCCGGGCTCGCCGCGCTGGCCTGGTGCGTCGGTCCGGCCGCCGTGCTCGACGTGGGGGGTATGGCGGGCATGCACAACAGTGTGCACGCCAACCCGCGAACTCAATGAACGCAAACGTGACCTGGCTCACGCCCCGAGCGCATAGTCACCGGGACCTGTCCGATCGCGGGCGTTCGGGACGGCGCCCGCGGACCGAGGGAGACGAAGGTGTCAGCCCAGGCCCCCAGCGACGTCACGAGCCGTCGAGACCATACCCACTACCTCTACACCGCCGTCATCCTGGCGACGATCGCGGGCGCCGTGCTGGGCCTCCTCGCGCCCGGTGTGGCCGTCGAGCTGAAGCCGATCGGCACCGGCTTCGTCAATCTCATCAAGATGATGATCTCGCCCATCATCTTCTGCACACTCGTGCTCGGCATCGGATCCGTCCGCAACGCCGCCAAGGTCGGCAAGGTCGGCGGCCTCGCGCTCGGCTACTTCGTCACCATGTCGTTCGCCGCGCTCGCCGTCGGCCTGCTGGTCGGCAACATCCTGCACCCCGGCAGCGGGCTGCACCTGACCGAGGCGCTGAAGAACGCGGGCCAGGCCCAGGCCACCGACGCCCCCGCCGAAGGCGTGGACTTCGTCCTCGGCATCATCCCGACCACCCTGGTCTCCGCCTTCACGCAAGGCCAGGTGCTGCAAACGCTGCTGGTGGCGCTGCTCGTCGGCTTCGCCCTCCAGGCCATGGGACCGGTCGGGGCGCCCGTGCTGCGCGGCGTCGGGCACATCCAGAAACTGGTCTTCCGCGTCCTGTCGATGATCATGTGGGCGGCCCCCGTCGGCGCGTTCGGCGCGATCGCCGCCGTCGTCGGCTCCGCGGGCGTGGACGCGCTCAAGGCGCTGGCCACGATCATGATCGGCTTCTACGTGACCTGCCTGATCTTCGTCGTGGTCATCCTCGGCGCGGCGCTGTGGCTGTTCGCCAAGGTCAACCTCTTCCACCTGCTGCGCTACCTCGCCAGGGAGTTCCTGCTGATCGTCTCCACGTCGTCGTCGGAGTCGGCGCTGCCGCGGCTGATCGCCAAGATGGAACACCTCGGGGTGAGCCGGCCCGTCGTCGGCATCACGGTCCCGACCGGCTACTCCTTCAACCTCGACGGCACGATGATCTATCTGACGATGGCGTCGCTGTTCATCGCCGACGCGATGGACCAGCCGCTCTCCCTCGGCCAGCAGATCTCGCTGCTGCTGTTCATGATGATCGCCTCCAAGGGCGCCGCCGGGGTCTCGGGCTCCGGCATGGCCGTGCTCGCCAGCGGACTCCAGTCGCACCGTCCCGCGCTGGTCGACGGCATCGGTCTGATCGTCGGCATCGACCGCTTCATGAGCGAGGCCCGCGCCGTGACCAACTTCGCGGGCAACGCCGTCGCCACCGTCCTGATCGGCACCTGGACGAAGGAGTTCGACCGCGACCGCGCGCGGCGGGTCTTCGCGGGAGAGCTGCCCTTCGACGAGTCGACCCTGTCCGACGAGGGCGACGCCTCCGCGCCGTCGGCCATGCCCGGCCAGCCCGTTCCCGGCCGGCCCGCGCCTGATCAGTCCGCGCCCGATCGGTCCGCGCCCGAGGGAGCTCTGGTCAAGAAGGAGACCGCCGCCCTCTGACCTCCCGCGCCCTCCCGAACGGCCCCGTCGGAACTCCCCCTTCCGGCGGGGCCCGCGTGTGTGCCCGCCGCCCCGGAACGCCCGCCACCGAATCAACTCCCTGACGCATGGCCGGAAGTGATCCACCTTCAGTTCGGACCGTCCACTCTTTTTGTCATCCCTATAACAACTTTTAGCAATCTCTGTGAAAGCTCTAGACCGACCCTTGGTGCGGTCCTAACGTTCCGTCACAACTTCTGATGCCGTCAGAGGAAGTGTGGGCCTGTGAGCATCCAGTACCGCGTACTGAGCCGACTGCGTGACCTCGGGCCGCTGTCCCGGGCGCAGCTCTCCGACGAGCTGGAGATGCCGCGCCCACGGCTGGTGGCCGAACTCGACCGGATGATCGCGAGCGGCACGATCCTGGAGGCGGGACCCGCGGCCTCGCGCGGCGGTCGCCGCTCCACCCTCGTCCAACTCGACCCGGAACTGCGCTTCGCCGCGGTCGACCTGGGCGCGAGCTCCATCGACATCGAGATCACCGATGGCCGCCTGGCGGCGGTCGCCTCGTACTCCGAGAGCGCCGACATCCGCCAGGGACCCGGACCCGTGCTCGACCGGGTCAGCGAACTCCTGCGCAAACTGGGCGCGCAGAGCCGCAGCGCCCGGCTCGACACCATCGGCATCGGCCTGCCGGGACCGGTCAGCTTCCGGGACGGCGTCTCCGTCTCCCCGCCGATCATGCCCGGCTGGGACCGCTTCCCGGTGCGTTCCACTCTGACCAGCGAGCACGGCTGCCCGGTCGTCGTCGACAACGACGTGAATCTGATGGCGCTCGGCGAACACCACAGCGGCGTCGCCCGCTCCGTCGACAACCTTCTGTTCGTGAAGATCGGCAGCGGCATCGGCTGCGGTGTCCAGGTGCACGGCCAGATCTACCGTGGCTCGGAAGGCTCGGCGGGCGACATCGGACACATCCAGGTCGAGGCGGCGGGCCTGCCCTGCTCCTGCGGCAACACCGGCTGTCTCGAGGCGCACTTCGGCGGTGTCGCCCTCGCCAGGGACGCCACCGCCGCCGCCCGCGCCGGACGCTCCGAGGCGCTGGCCGAACGGCTTGCCGCCCACGGCGCGGTGACCGCCGCGGACGTCGCCCAGTGCGCGGCGGGCGGCGACCTCGTCTGCCTCAACCTCGTCCGGGACGGCGGCCACCGCGTCGGACAGGTCCTCACCCACCTCGTCAGCCTCATGAACCCGTCGATGATCGTCATCGGCGGCGGCCTGGCCGGACTCGGCCACCTCCTGCTCGCCGAGATCCGCAGCGTGGTCTACAAACGTTCGCCGCCGCTGGCCACCGGCAATCTGGCGATCGTCCTGTCGGAACTCGGCCCGCGGGCCGGGGTCGTCGGCGCCGCGCTGCTGGCCAGCGAACTCCACTACGGGAGACAGCTATGACCGCCAACCCTCCCAGCCCACCCGCCCGTTCCCCCGCGTCCACGGGCCGCCACCTCGTCCGGGAGCCGATCCTCCGCCTGGACCGGGTCGTCAAGACCTTCCCCGGCGTCCGGGCCCTGGACGGCGTCGAGTTGGCGGTCCGGCCGGGGGAGGTGCACTGCCTGCTGGGCCAGAACGGCGCGGGCAAGTCCACCTTGATCAAAGTGCTCTCCGGAGTGCACCGGCCCGACTCCGGCCGTATCGAGTGGCGGGGCAGACCGGTCACCTTCGCCGACCCCCAGGCGGCCATGCGCGCCGGGATCGCCACCATCTACCAGGAACTCGACCTCGTCCCGCACATGACCGTCGCGGAGAACGTGCTGCTCGGCCACGAACCGCGCACCGCGGGGTTCGTCCGCAGGCCCGGCATGCGCGAGCAGGCCCGCGCCGTCCTCGGCCGCCTCGGCCACGCCGAGATCCCCGTCAACCGCACGATCGACAAACTGCCCGCCGCCGCACGGCAGATCGTCAGCATGGGCCGCGCCCTGTCCCGCGAGGCCAGGCTGCTGGTCATGGACGAACCGAGCGCGGTCCTCGCCCACGACGAGGTCGCCAACCTCTTCCGGATCATCCGCGAACTGCGCGGCCAGGGCATCGCCGTCATCTACATCTCGCACCGGCTCGACGAGATCCGCGAGATCTGCGACCGCGTCACCGTGCTCAAGGACGGCCGCACCACGGCCGCCGACCTGCCCGCCTCGACCCCCACCAAGGAACTCGTCGGCCTGATGACCGGCCGCTCCCTGGAGTACGTCTTCCCGCGCCGCCCCACCTTCTCCAGGCGGGCGGCCGCCGAGCGCACCGACCGCCAGGAGCCGGAGACCGAACTGCTGCGGGTGGAACACCTCAGTCGCCAGGGCGAGTTCAGCGACGTCTCGCTCACCGTCGCGCCCGGCGAGATCGTCGGCATCGCGGGACTCGTCGGCTCCGGCCGCTCGGAACTGCTGGAGACGGTCTTCGGCGCGCGCCGCCCGGACCACGGCCATGTCCTCGTACGGGGGCGGCGGTTGCGGCCCGGCAGCGTCCCCGCCGCCGTGCGCGCAGGGCTCGGCCTGGCGCCGGAGGAGCGCAAGAGCCAGGCGCTGCTGCTGGACGAGGCCGTCCAACGCAACATCGGCCTGGCCTCGTTGACCCGGCACACCACCGCGGGGTTCGTACGCGGCGGCGCCGAACGCACCGCCGCGCGCGGCATCGCCGACCGGCTCGACCTGCGCCCGCGCGATGTCGGACGCAAGGCCGGCACCCTGTCCGGCGGCAATCAGCAGAAGGTCGTCGTCGGCCGCTGGCTGCTCGGCGGCACCAGCCTGCTGCTGCTCGACGAACCCACCCGAGGCGTCGACGTCGGAGCCCGCGCCGAGCTGTACCGGGTGATCAGGGACCTGGCCGACGAAGGCGTGGGGGTGCTGCTGGTCTCCAGCGAGGTCCCCGAGGTGCTGGGCCTGGCCGACCGGGTCCTGGTGATGCGCGAGGGCCGGATCGTACGGGAGGCCCCGGCGCGCGAGCTGGACGAACACCTGGTCCTCGACCTGGTCATGGCGGGGGCACTGCTGGAAGGGACGGACCAGTGACGACCGACCTCACCTCGCCGCCGCCGGCGGCGAAGACCGAACCGACGAATTGGTGGAGACGGGACGCGGCCGAGCCCGTACGGCGCAATCTCGGACTCACCGCGGTCCTGGCCGCACTCGTGGTGATCGGCCTGATCAGCGCCAACGACCGCTTCCTGACCAGCGGCAACATCCTCAATGTGCTCACCCAGGCGTCGGCGATCGGCGTGATCGCCATCGGGATGACCTTCGTCATCATCGGCGGCGGCATCGACCTGTCCGTCGGGGCGCTCACCGCGCTGGCCGCCGTGTGGTGCACGACGGTCGCCACCCAGGACTTCGGCGTGCCCGGCATGGTCTTCACCGCCGTGATCGTCGGCGCCGTCGCCGGTACGGTCAACGGCCTGCTGATCGCGTACGGCCGCCTCGTCCCCTTCATCGCCACCCTCGCCATGATGGTCAGCGCCCGCGGTCTGGCCGCCAAGATCTCCGACAAGAAGACCCAGGAGGTCGACGTCGGGGCCGTCAACCGCTTCGCGGAGAACAAGTTTCTCGGCATCCCGCTGCTGGTCTGGCTGTTCGCGGCCGTCGCCGCCGTCGGCTGGGTGCTGCTCAACCGCACCGCCTTCGGCCGCCGCACCGTCGCCGTCGGCGGCAACGCGGAGGCGGCCCGCCTGGCGGGCATCAACGTCCGCCGCCAGACGGTCTATCTGTACGCGCTGTCCGGCGTGTGCTGCGGCATCGCCGCGATCATGGTCGTCGCCCAGGCCAACGCGGGCTCCTCGGGCCAGGGCGACCTGTACGAACTCGACGCCATCGCCGCCGTCATCATCGGCGGGACCGTACTGACCGGCGGCCGGGGCACCGTCGTCGGCTCGCTGCTCGGCGTGGTGGTCTTCACCACCATCACCAATCTGTTCATCCTCAACAATCTGCCGGCCGAAGTGCAGAACATCGTCAAGGGCGCCATCATCGCGGGCGCCGTCCTGGTCCAGCAGTTCCAGCCGAGCAAGCTGCTGCTGCGCCGCCGCCCCTGACCGCCACCGGCGCCCCCCTTTCCGGTCTCTCCCAGCCGCCCGCCGTACGCCGTACGCCACTCGCACGGCACCACCCACCCTCGCGGAGGACGAAATGTCTGAAAAGTCAAGAAGCTCCCGTGTCTCCCGCAGAAACATCCTCTTCAGCGGCGCGGCCGTCGGTGCCACCGCCCTGGTCGCCTCCTGCACCTCCAACAGCGAGGACAAGCCGTCCGCGCAGAGCTCCGCCCCGGCCGCGCCCGTGGACAGCGGCGCGCCCGGCAAGGCCATCACCATCGGCTTCTCCGCCCCCGCCGCCGACCACGGCTGGCTCGCGGCCATCACCACCAACGCGCAGCGCCGTGCCAAGCAGTTCTCCGAGGTCACCTTCAAGGCCGTGGAGGCGGGCGAGGACGCCACCGCCCAGCGCGCCGCGATGGAGACGCTGATCCAGTCCAAGCCCGACGTCATCGTGGTGCTGCCCTTCGACGGCGCCCAACTCACGGCCACCGGACGCAAGGCCATGCAGGCCGGTATCCCGGTGGTCAACCTCGACCGGCAGTTCTCCGACGAACAGGCGTTCCGGGTCCTGATCAAGGGCGACAACTACGGCATGGGCGTGGCCGCGGGTCACTTCATCGGCAGCCGCCTCAAGGCGGACGGGAAGACCAACGCGACGATCGCCGAGATCGCCGGGATCGACAATCTGCCGCTGACCCAGGACCGCAGCCGCGGCTTCAAGGAGGCCCTGGCCACGTACGGCATGAGCGTCAAGCACCGCGTCTCGGCGCAGTTCACCATCGACTCGGGCCACCAGGTCACCTCCGACCTGCTCCAGGCGGCGCCGAAGCTGGACGCGGTGTGGAACCACGACGACGACCAGGGCGTCGGCGTGCTCGCCGCGGTCAAGCAGGCCGGGCGGGACGAGTTCTTCATGGTCGGCGGGGCGGGCTCGCGCAAGGTCATGGAGCAGATCCGCGACGACAACACGGTGCTCAAGGCCACCGTCACCTACAGCCCGACGATGGCGGGCTCGGCCGTCTCGCTCGCCCGGCTGCTGGCCAACAACCGCGGCATGGCCGACCTGACGGAGCTGGGCGTGCCCAAGGAACTGCGGCTCGCCTCGGAGACCATCACCCAGTCCAACGTGGCGGACTACCTGCCGCTGGGCTTCTGACCCCGGCGGCTCCCCTTCCTTTCACCGCGCGCTTGCGCGCACCGAACCCCGATGAGCAGGGAGACCACATGACCACTCAGCGGCTACGCGTCGGCATGGTCGGGCACGCCTTCATGGGCGCCGCGCACTCACAGGCCTGGCGTACCGTCGACCATGTCTTCGACCTGCCCGCCCGCGTCCATATGGCGGCGCTGTGCGGTCGCGACCCCAAGCGGGCCGCGACCGCCGCCGAGCGGCTCGGCTGGGCCGAAAGCACCGCCGACTGGCGGGAGTTGATCGCCCGCGACGACATCGACCTGATCGACATCTGCACACCGGGCGACAGCCACGCCGAGATCGCCGTCGCCGCGCTCGCGGCGGGCAAGCACGTCCTGTGCGAGAAGCCGCTCGCCAACTCGGTGGCCGAGGCCCGCGCGATGTGCCGGGCCGCCGACCGGGCGCGGGAGTCGGGCGTCCGCGCCATGTGCGGCTTCACCTACCGGCGGGTCCCGGCGCTCGCGCTGCTGCGCCGCCTCGTCGCCGACGGACGGCTCGGCCGGATCCGGCACGTACGCGCCGTGTATCTCCAGGACTGGATCGTGGACCCGCGGTTCCCGCTGGTGTGGCGGCTGCGGCGCGAGCACGCCGGATCGGGCGCGCTGGGCGACATCGGCTCGCACATCATCGACCTCGCCCAGCACCTGACGGGCGACCGGCTGTCGGGCGTCGCCGCGCTCAGCGAGACCTTCGTGCCGACACGACCGCTGCCCGGCGCCGTGCCCGCCGCGCGGGGCGAGGTGACCGTGGACGACGCCACGGTGTTCCTCGGCCGGTTCCACGGCGGCGCGCTGGCCACCTTCGAGGCGACCCGTTTCGCCACCGGCCGCAAGAACGCCCTGCGGATCGAGATCAACGGCTCCCTCGGCTCCGCCGCCTTCGACCTGGAACGCCTCAACGAACTGGAGTTCCTCGACGCCGCCCAGCCACCGGCGGAACAGGGCTTCCGCCGCATCCTGGTCACCGAACCCGACCACCCCTACCTGTCGGCCTGGTGGCCGCCGGGCCACGGACTCGGCTACGAGCATGCCTTCACCCACCAGGCCCGCGACCTGGTCACCGCCATCGCGGAGGGGCGCGACCCCGAGCCGTCCTTCGCGGACGCCCTGGAGGTCCAGCTCGTCCTGGACGCGGTCCAGCGCAGCGCCGAGCACGACGCCGCCTGGACCCCGCTCCCTGCCCGTACCGCCGAGAACACCGACCCCGGACCGGGACCGGAGCCCACCGACCGGGGTCAGTGACCGAAAGAACGCCCCCTCACGGCTACGCGGGCGCGGCGGCGCTCAGCCCGCCGCGCCGAAGCGGTCCGCGCCCTCCACCGTCAGGCTGTCGGGAGCGTCGGCCCCCGCCCGGCCGTCCGCGTCGAGCCGTACGGCCAGCGGCTGTTCGCCGACCCGCAGACCGCTCATGGTCAGCGGGCCGAGACGGCCCGCCGCCAGCGGGGACATCCGCAGCGACCCGCCGGGCACATCGGCCTCGAGCCCGAGCGCGGCCTGGACGAGCAGGACGGCGGAGGCCGCCGACCACGCCTGCGGACGGCAGGCCGCCGGATACGGGGCGGGCGCGCTGTCCAGCTCGGAGCCGTGCCCGGCGAAGAGCTCCGGCAGCCGTCCGTCGAAACCTGCGGACGCGGCGATCAGGCCCTCGGCCAGCTTGGCGGCCTCGCGGGGGAATCCGGCGCGGACCAGGCCGTGCACCGCGATGGCGGTGTCGTGCGGCCAGACCGAGCCGATGTGGTAGCCGAACGGGTTGAAACCGGTGGAGTCCGTGCTCAGCGTGCGCAGCCCGAAACCGCAGTCCAGCTCGGGTCCCGCGATCCGGGCGGCCAGCAGGGCGCTCTCCTGCGGGTCCAGCAGCCCGGTGCCCAGCAGGTGGCCGAAGCCGGAGGTCACGGCGTCCACCGGACGCTTGTCGGCGTCGAGGGCGACGGCCGGGTAGCGGCCCTGCTCGTCCTCGACCCAGAAGCTCTCCCGGAAGCGGCTGCGCAGTCGGTCCGCCCACTGCTCCCAGCGCTCGGCGCCCGGCCGGTCGAAGGCCCGCAGCAGCGCCGCGCCCGCCATCGCCGCCTCGTAGCCGTACGCCTGGACCTCGCACAGCGCGATCGGCGCCTTGGCGAGACGGCCGTCGCGCCAGCGGATCGAGTCGCCGGAGTCCTTCCAGCCCTGGTTGGCGAGCCCGTGGCCGGTGGTGTCGATGTACTCCAGCAGCCCGTCGCCGTCCGCGTCGCCATACGTGGCCAGCCACTCCAGGGCGGCCTCGGCGTGCGGCAGCAGCTCGCGCACCTGCCGCGGGTCGAGACCCCAGCGCCACGCGTCGTGCAGCAGGATCACCCACAGCGGGGTGGCGTCGACGGTGCCGAAGTACACCGGCGGGAGCTTCGCGCCCTCGGCCAGGTGCAGGGTCTCGCGGCGCACCTCGTGCAGGATCTTGCCGGGCTGCTCCTCGGTACGGGGATCGGTGACGGTGCCCTGGCGCCGGGCCAGCGTGCGCAGCGTCCCCGCGGCCAGGTCCGTGCCCAGCGGCAGCAGCATCCGCGCCGCCCACAGCGAGTCCCGGCCGAACAGCGTCAGGAACCACGGCGACCCGGCGGCCAGGAAACGGTCCTCGGGGTGCAGCGGGTCCGACAGAAGCAGCCGCTCCAGGTCGCCCACCGACCGGGCCAGCAGCCGGTCCAGACGGCCGTCGGCGCTGCGCAGCTCGGTGGGCGACCACGGTACGGCGTCCCGCGCGACGGCCGGGAACTGGTCCGGCTCCGCGTCGCTGACACCGCACTCGACCGTCGCCCGCCAGGTGCCGCCCGACGGCACCTCCACGGTGTAACGCAGCTCACCGCTGTCGGCGTCGACCAGCGGCTCGCGCGGTCCTGAACCGTCGCCGGAGTCCTGTCCCGGCATCGGCGCGCGGCCGGACGCCGGACCCGACACCGTACCGGCACCGGCACCGGGAGCGGTCACGGCCACCGACACCGGCCGCAGCCGTACGGTCAGCTCGTCGTCGCCCCAGGTCAGCCCGGTGTCCTCGGCCCTCGCGGGGAGCGCGGCGACCGTGCGCCCGGACTTGACGTCGGTCATCCGCGCCAGGTCCGTGGCCGCGGCGACCACCACGTCGAGACGGATCCGCCGCAGCCCCGCGTTGACGATCTCCAGCTCCTCGCGGAGCGTGCCCGGCGCCACCGAGCGGACCCGGCGCAGCGTGACCGCGGGGTCGGCGGTGTGTTCCCCGACACCGCGCAGGATCGCGCGGAAGGCGGTCCTGTCGGCGGGGCCGAGGGTGTGGCCGACCGGGATCAGGGGGACGCCCTCGACCCGGACCGCCAGGCTCGACAGCACCCGGCGGTCGCCGTGGAAGAAGCCGTCCGCACCGGCGGAGATGTCCCCGCCTGGTCGGGACAGCACCAGGCTGGGCGCGTAGAGCGTGGTGCAGGCGTCGTGCAGGAAGGGCTGCAAGCCCTCGGTGACGACGTCCGTGGGAGACGGGTTCGCGGTGCTGTGCCCTTGGACGGCCGTGTTCACAGGGTGGTGCCTCTCGTCGGTGGACCGAGATGGTGCCTCAGAATTTGGATCGATCAAAATTCACTCTAACCCTTGCCAACCAGCAGTGAAAGGGAGTTTTATCGATCCATCGAAGATGCAGCGCCGCATTTCGAGTGGTGCGGCGCATGGACAACGGAGGCCGTGGTGCCGCGTACGACCAGCTCAGGCGGGCGCAACAACAAGCCGGTGACACTGGCTCTGGTCGCCCAGCGCGCCGGCGTGTCCGTACAGACCGTGTCCAACGCGCTGAACTCGCCCGACCTGCTCGCGCCCCGCACGCTGGAGCGGGTCCGTGAGGCGATCAGCGAACTGGACTACCGGCCGCATCAGGCCGCCCGCTCGCTGCGCACCCGGTCCAGCCGGCTGATCGGCTATGCCATCCAGCCGACGTTCGCGGGGGAGTCCACCCCCGTGCTCGACGACTTCCTGCACGCGCTGTCGGACTCCGCGGACAAGGCGGGGTACCGTGTGCTGCTGTTCGCGGCGCGGTCCGGCGCGGACGACGAGGTCGACCGCTACGACGCGCTGCTGCGCGACCACTCGGTCGACGCGTTCGTGCTGAGCAACACCCACCGCGGCGACCGGCGCCCGGCCTGGCTGCACAAACGTGGCGTACCCTTCGTGGCGTTCGGCCGGTCCTGGTCGGCCCGCGACACCGGCGACTGGGTCGACGTGGACGGCGCGTACGGTACGTCGGCGGCCGTCGACCAGCTCGTGGCCGCCGGACACACCCGGATCGCCTTCCTCGGCTGGCCGCGTGGCTCGGGCGTCGGCGACGACCGGGCCGCGGGCTGGCGTGAGGCGATGCGGCGCCACGACCTGCCGGTGCGTGACCTGCGGGTCTCCTCGGTGGGTGACGTGAACGCGGCGCGGGACGCGGTGGCGCGGGTCCTGCCCCGCGTGACCGCGGTCGTCACGGCCAGCGACACCCTGGCACTGGGCTGCTACCGGGCGCTGCGCGACAGCGGCCGGACCCCCGGCCGGGACGTGGCGGTGGTCGGCTTCGACGACTCCCCGGCGGCCGGTCTGCTCAGTCCTGGCCTCAGCAGCGTCCGTCAGCCGCTGGAAGAGGTCGGCCGGGTCTGCACCCGGCTGCTCATGGCGCGCATCGGCGACCCGCAGGCCGATCCCGAGCATGTGCTGCTGACGCCGGAGCTGATCGTCCGGGAGAGCTCCGCGGCGGGACCTTCCGCCGCGACGTCGCCCGACGACCGGCAGTCGGCCCCCTAGTTCCCGACGGACCGCCTGGTCCGAAGGGTTGAAGGACCGTGGGGTGACATGGACCGCGCCCCACGGTCCTGACCTGGCAGACCGGACACGTCTGTCACGCCATAAAGCTACAAAGCGATAAAGCGGCACGGCCACGCTGGCCCACCGCATCGGGCGCCCTCATCGCCCGGCTCGCGGAGTTCCGTAGGTTCCGGATGATCCGGACAGTCCTGGAGAGAAACGATGACAGTACGCAGAGCCGCGACCGCCACCGCCGTGTGCGGGGTGTTCTTGGTCGCCGGGTGTTCGTCCAACTTCGGCAGCGACAGCAGCGGCAAGCAGGACTCGGGCGGCAAGCAGAGCCTCACGGTGATGATCGGCTCCTCGGGCGACAACGAGACCAACGCCGTGAAGCAGGCCGCGACCGCGTGGGCGAAGAAGACCGGCAACACCGTCTCGGTGATCGCCGCCCAGAACCTCGACCAGCAGCTCGGCCAGGCCCTGGCGGGCGGCAAGCCGCCGGACGTCTTCTACGTCGGCTCCAGCGTCTTCGCCAACTACGCCAAGGGCAACTCGCTGTACGCCTACGGTGACCAGCTTTCCGACAAGGACGACTTCAACAGCGCGCTACGCGCGTCCTTCACCTACGACAACAAGTTCGTCTGCGCGCCCAAGGACAGCTCCACGCTGGCGCTCGCGGTCAACACGGCCATGTGGAAGGACGCCGGGCTCACCGACGCGGACTACCCCAAGACGTGGGACGACCTGGAGAAGGTCGCCAAGAAGCTCACGACGAAGAAGACCACCGGTCTGGTCGTGAACGCCTCGTACAACCAGCTCGGCCCCTTCATGAAGCAGGCCGGCGGCTGGGTCACCAACGCCGACCAGAGCAAGGTCACCGCGGACAGCCCCGCGAACGTCGAGGCGCTGACGTATGTGAAGAAGCTGCTCAACGAGGGCGTGATGAAGTTCCCCAAGCAGGTCGACACGGGCTGGGGCGGTGAGGCACTGGGCACCCAGAAGGCCGCGATGACCATCGAGGGCAACTGGCTGACCGGCGCGATGACCGCGGACTACCCGAAGGTCGGCTACAAGGTCGTCCCGCTGCCCGAGGGTCCCAAGGGCAAGGGCACGCTGTCCTTCAGCAACTGCTGGGGCGTGGCCAACAAGAGCGCCCACCACGACGCGGCCGTCGATCTGGTGAAGGCGTTCACCACCGTCGACCAGCAGTTGTCCTTCGCCGACGCCATCGGTGTGCTGCCCTCGCGCGACAGCGCGCTGGCGACGTTCAAGGAGAAGCACCCGGCGAGCGTGGCGTTCGCCGACGGCACCGCCTTCGCGCAGGGTCCGGTGACCGTCCCCGGCTTCACCAAGGTCCTGGCCCAGTTCGACACCGACCTGTCCGGGCTGGCCACCGGCGATCCCAAGAAGATCCTGTCCAGCCTCCAGACCAACGGCGACCAGGTACTCAAGAGCGACAACTGACCGTACCGGCCGGGCAGCACCGCGGGGGCAGGAGCAGGAGGAGAAAGAGATGAGCCAGCACGGCAGCGGCGCCGTCGCCGCACCGGCGGGGCCGGGAGCCCCGCCGGGAGGCACGGGCACACGGGGCGCCCGCGGCGGCGGGACGGCGAGCGCCGGTACGCGCCGCGGTCCCCGCTTCGGCGGCGGGCGCCGCGACCGGGCGATCAAGGGGCATCAGGGCCTGTGGGGCTGGCTGTTCGTCAGCCCGATGGTGGTCGTGCTCGGCCTCTTCCTGCTCCTGCCCATCGGCATGGCGCTGTGGGTCAGCCTGCTGCACTGGAACGGGCAGTCGAACCCCTTCAGCGGCGCCGCCGACTTCGTCGGGGTGCGCAACTACTCCGATCTGCTGACCCGGCCGGGTCAGGACCGACAGCTCTTCATGACGTCGATCCGCAACAATCTGTACTACGTCCTGCTGGTCGTCCCCGTCCAGACGGCCCTGGCCCTGGCTCTGGCCGTGGCGGTCAACAGCCGCCGCGTCAAGGGCAAGAGCCTGTTCCGCACGGTCTTCTACTTCCCGTCCGTGACCAGCTCGATCGCCATATCCACGGTGTTCCTGTTCCTCTTCCAGGGCAGCGGCGCGGTCAACGCGCTGCTGAAGTGGGTGGGCATCACCGGACCGAAGTGGTTCACCGACGCGCACGGCCTGGTGTGGACCGTGCTCGGCGGCCTCGGCATCGTCGACCCGGACAAGCCCGTGCCCGCGCTCGCCGCGCACGGCTTCCTCGGACTGTCCTGGTGGGACTGGCTGGCCGGACCCTCCATCGCGATGTGCACCATCATCATCCTCGCGATCTGGACCAGCTCGGGCACGTACATGCTGATCTTCCTCGCCGCGCTCCAGGACGTACCCGCGGAGCTGGAGGAGGCCGCGCTGCTCGACGGCGCCAACCGCTGGCAGTCGTTCCGCAACGTGACGCTGCCCGCGCTGCGCCCGGTGCTCTTCCTGGTCGTCACCCTCGGACTGATCGGCACCTGGCAGGTCTTCGACGCGGTGTACGTCATGAGCCAGGGCGCACCCGCCAACACGACCCTCACCCCCGCCTACCTGTCGTACACCGCGGGATTCCAGGACGCCGACTACGGGCGCGCGGCGGCCATCGCCTTCCTGCTGCTGGCGATCATCCTGGTGATGACGCTGGTGCAGCGCGTCCTGCTGCGCGACCGCGACGCGGTCACACGATTCAGCCGACTGCGGGCGCGGCTGGTGCGAGGGAGGACGTCATGAGCGCCGGGACGATGGAACGACGCTCCTCCGGCCGGTCAGCGAAAGGCCGTCCCGGCAGCCGGTCCTCCGGCAGCCGGGTGCTGCGGATCGTGGTGTACGGGCTGCTGATCGGCATGGGACTGCTGTACGTCCTGCCGTTCTTCGTCCAGATCGCGACCTCGCTCAAGACGGACCCGGACGCGGCGGCCCATCCCCTGTCGCTGCTGCCGAACCCGTTCTCCCTGGACTCCTACCGGCGCCTGTTCGGCCTCGGCGGCACCGGCGACGCGGTGCCGTTCACCCGCTGGCTGGCCAATTCGATCGTGGTCACGGTCTTCATCACCGCCGGACGCGTCTTCTTCGACTCACTCGCCGGATACGCCCTGGCCCGGCTGGACTTCCGGGGCCGCAACCTGCTGTTCAACGGGCTGCTGACGATCATGTCGGTGCCCGGCGTGGTCCTGCTCATCCCGAAGTTCCTGGTGCTCAACCAGCTCGGGATGTTCGACAGCTACGCCGGAATGATCGTGCCGCTGCTGGTCGACGCGGCCGGGGTGTTCATCATGCGGCAGTTCTTCGTGTCGGTGCCCAAGGAAGTCGAGGAAGCGGCGCGGATCGACGGCGCGGGCGTCTTCCGCACCTTCTGGTCGGTCGTCCTGCCGATGGCCAAGCCCGCGCTGATCACGCTGACCATCCTGTCGTTCCAGGGCTCCTGGAACGAGTTCACCCACTTCCTCGTCGCCACCCAGTCCCCGCAGTACGAGACCCTCACCACGGGCCTGGCCCACCTGGTCTCCGGCGGCCTCAGCGCGGGTACGCAGTATCCGCTGAAGCTCACCGCGGCCCTGCTGTCGACGATCCCGGTCGCGCTGCTGTTCTTCGTCTTCCAACGGCACTTCGTCCGCAGCGCGAACTCGGGCGCGGTCAAGGAGTAGCTTCCCGACCCGCACTCCGCACTCCGCACCCCGCCCACGGCCTCCGGGCCCCTCAGTCCCCCCGGCGGGCGCCCACCTGACAGGGCGCCCGCCGGGTGTGGTGTGCCGGCGTCCGCGTCGGGCCGCCGAGGGTGCGGCGGCGCGGCGGGGACGCTTCGGCCGGCGCCGAAACGATCCGGTCGTAGCGTCGGGGCCATGAGGCATCAGACGCATGAGTTCGACCGCTGGGCGGACGTGCGGGCGGCGCTCGCCGATCCGGCGCTCGTACCGGAACCGCCGGCCGGGGACGTCGGGTCCGCCGGGGCGAGCGTGGCGTGGCTGCGGTCCGCCGTCGCCCGCTTCAGCTCCGGGCGGACGCACCGCCGACGGCGCGCTCTGGTCGAGGCGGAACTCGCGCGGCTGGAACCCGTGACGCTACGGGATGCGGCAGCCGCCGACGGCTCGGAAGGTTCGGACAGCGAGACCCGAGTGCGGGTGCTGCGGGAAGCCCCGCCGGTACGGGGCATGCGGCGCGTCGCCGTCGCGGCCACCCGGATCGCGGGCCGCGAGATCGCCGCGGGCGACACCGTGCTCCTCGACCTCGCGACCGCCAACCGCACCCACCCGGTACCCCTCACCTTCGGCGCCCCGCCCCGCGTCTGCCCCGGCCGCGCCCACGCGCTCGCCCTGGCAGAAGGGCTGCTCCGGCGCCCGCTCACCCCCTTCGCCCGCCTGCACCACCAGGCCGCCCCGCTGCTGCTGCCCAACGCCTGGGACTACGCCAGCGCGGCCGCCCTGGCGGCGGGCGGCTTTCCCGCCATCGGCACCACCAGCCTGGGCGTGGCCGCGGCCCTCGGCCTGCCGGACGGCGCCGCCGCCACCGCGGACGCGACCGTGGCCCTGGCCCGCCGACTCGGCCGCGGCTCCTTCCTGTTCACCGTCGACGCCGAGGGCGGCTTCAGCGACGACGTGGCCGAAGTCGTCGCACTGGCCGAGCGGTTGTACGCGGCGGGCGCGGCCGGGATCAATCTCGAGGACGGCCGCGCCGACGGCACGCTCGCCCCCGTCGCCCTGCACGCCGCGAAGATCGCCGCCGTCAAATCCGCCGTACCGGCGCTGTTCGTGAACGCACGCACCGACACCCACTGGCTCGGCCGCGAGCAGGACACGACCCCGTCCCGCCTCGCGGTCTACGAACAGGCCGGTGCGGACGGGGTGTTCGTCCCCGGACTGTCGGACCCGGACGAGATCACCGCCCTGACGTCGTCCCTCGTCGTACCGCTGAACATCCTGTACGCGCCGAGCGGACCGTCCCTCGCCGAACTGGCCGCGATGGGCGTACGCAGGGTCAGCCTCGGCTCCCTCCTCTACCGAGGAGCCCTGGCCTCGGCGGTCTCCACCGCGACGGCCATTCGGGACGGGCGGCCGACGGATCTCACCGCCCCCTCGTACGCCGAGGTCCAGGGGCTAAGTGACCCGGGCGAGTAGCGCGTAGAGGTTGACCTGCTCGGCCGGTACGAGGGCGTCGCCGGGGCCGGGGCGCCAGTTGGCAGGATTGACGACACCGGGGGAGACGACGTCGAGTCCGCCGACGAGCGCTTCGATCTCGGCGCGCGAGCGGGCGCCGCCGTCCGTGACGTCCTCGCGGTACAGCCGGACGAGGGCGTCCATGACCTCCGGCGCCCAGTCGCGCGTGATGTGCGTGAGGGTGAGATGCGAGCCCGCCGCCAACGGCCCGGTGAAGGCTTCGACCAGCCCGCGCGCCTGGGCGTCGTCCGCGAAGAAGTGCAGCAGCGCGTTCATGCCGAGCGCCACGGGCCGAGTGAGATCGAGGACGCCGGCGATCTCCGGACGCTCGTACAGCGCCGCGCCGTCGGTGACATCGGCCTCCACGTACACGGCCCGGCCCCGCGGTGTGCTGGTCAGCAGCTCGGCCGCGTACGCGCGGACGGCCGGGTCGTTGTCGACGTACACGACACGGCAGGCCGGGTCGACGGCCTGCGCGCTCTCGTGCAGATTCGGGTATTCGGGCGTACGGGTCGGGATGCCCGACCCCAGGTCGAGGAACTGCGTGATCCCGCGGGAGCCGACCAGATACCGCACCGACCGGTCGATGAACCGCCGGTTCACGCGCGCGCTGGTGATCAGATGCGGATTGACCTCCAGCATCCGCCGCGCGGCGGCGCGGTCGGCGGCGGTGTGCAGGGTGCCGCCGAGATAGAAGTCGAGCATGCGTCCCGCGTGCGGCCTCGCGCTGTCGGCGTCCATGGACGGCGATTCTCCCGGAGTCCTCAACTCGCGCCGCCGGGCGCCCAGCCCTGGCGGCGCAGCACCGCTGACACGTCCGGGGCTTCGTAGTGCTCCCCCTTGAGCACCTTGCCGTCGGCCCGGCGCGAGACCTGTCCGTCGGGGCCCAGCTTGGTCATGTTGGACCGGTGGATCTCGGCGATGACCGCGTCGAGGTCGATCCCGTGCACCAGGGCCGTGCCGTACGCGATGTAGACGACGTCGGCCAGTTCGTGCGCCAGACGGTCCAGCGGACCGGTCACCGAGACCTCGGCGACCTCCGTCGCCTCCTCGGCGAGCAACTCCCCGCGATGCGCGGCAAGAGCGGGCGACACCTCCGTCGGCGTATCGCGGACGTCGAGTCCGAAGGCGCGGTGGAACGCGCGGACCAGGTCGGCGGGTGAGGAAGCGTTCATGCGCCGACTCTAGCCAACCGCGTTGCCGCCACGGGCTGTTGGTGTTCGCCACCGCCACCGCCACCGCCACCGCCACCGCCGGCCGCCCGTCCGGGGCCGGTCCTCGCGCCCCGGAGCGCGCGGACGGTCCGCCGGTCGGCGCCCGCGACGCGCTACGTGACCTCGCCCGACTGTCCGGTGGCGTGCGCGCGCCGATGGGCCGCGACGCGTTCGCGGGTCGCGCATCGGCGGGAGCAGTAGCGGCGTTCGGGACCGCTGCCCTGCGCGAGGAAGACGTTCCGGCAACTGGGGGAGGAGCAGATCCCACCGGGCGGGCGCTGGCGGTCCCAGACGAGAACGGTCAGGGCCATGCACGACGACGCGAGGAGCCATTCGTCCCAGGGGGCTTCGTCGTCGTGGTCGAGGTGCGGATGCCACGGCGTGCCGCCGCCGTGCGAGGACAGGCGCAGCGGTCCCGTGTGGTCCTTGAGCAGGCGGTTGAGGACGGCCGCGGCGGCGTCGGCGTCCTCGGCGGCGAAGGCGGGTCGCAGCAGGGCGGCGGCCGCGCGCATGGCCGCGACGTCGCCGGTGGTCAGGTCGATCGGCTCCGCCTCGCCGTACGCGCGGAGCGTGTCGGCGACCCCGGCCGGGTCGGGGCGCTCGTCGGCGAGGACGTTGAGCAGGGCGGCCGTCCGCCGCGCGGTGGCCAGCACCGAGTGCCGGGTGGACCAGTCGTCGCTGTGGGAGGACATCTGTCGAATGTAACGCATCTTGCCGACATTTGAGTTACCTGCGTAACGTCCTGGAGATGAGTTACCGTTACACGCTCCGCCGCTATCTCACCGGAGCGGTCGCCGCCCGTACCGGCGACGAGATGTCGGGACCGGCCCTGATGCTGGCGGGCTTCGCCCTCGCCGGTTCGACCACCACCGCGTCCTCGCTGCTCGCGGGCATCACGGTCTCCGCCGCGGTCGGCGGGCCGCTGCTCGGCGCATTCCTCGACCGAGCCGTACGACCGGGGCGCCTGCTCGCCTGGGCCCTCGCCTTCTACGCGACCGGGCTCGGCGTGATCCTCGCGGGGCTCGCCCGCCTGCCGTTCCCCGTCACCATCGTGATCGCCGTGGCGACCGGACTGCTGGGACCTGCCCTGTCCGGCGGATGGACGGCCCAACTCCCGCGCGTGGCAACGGGCGACCGCCTGCACCGCGCGAACGCCCTCGACGCGATGACCTTCAGCGCCGCGAGCCTGGCCGGTCCGGCTCTCGCGGGCGGTGTGGCGGTGGCGCTCGGCGCCTCGACAGCCGTGGTCGTCTCCCTCACGCTCATCGCCCTGGCGCTGCCCGCCGCGTGGACGCTGCCCGGCCGCCCAGATCCGGCGCGTGGTGTCCGGGCCACGTCGGTGCTCCACGACCTCGCCGCCGGAACCCGGGTCATCCTCGGCCGACCCGCGCTGGCCCGGGCGACCCTCACCTCGGTGATCTCCTGCGTCGCCCAAGGCATGGTGACCGCGTGCCTCCCGCTCCTGGGCGAGCGGGTCCTGGGCGGCGCCGGCCGCGGCGCCCTCCTGCTGTCCTGCGCGGCGGTCTCCGCCCTGCTGGCCACCACCGCGCTCGCGCGCTTTCCCCGTGCGGCGGCCCCCGACGCGATCATCTGGTCCGGGGCCCTCGTCCAGTCCGCCGCCTGGGCCTTGGCTGTATGGGGCCACCCGGCCGCGCTCGTCGCGGCCTTCCTCCTGGCGGGAATCGGCGAAGGCCCCCAACTCGCCGCCCTGTTCGCCGTCCGCCACCGCGAGGCCCCCGCGCACCTGCGAGGCCAGATCTTCACCACGGGCGCCAGTCTGAAGATCACCGCCTTCGCCCTGGGGGCGGCCACCGCCGGACCCCTGGCGAGCCGGTCCCTCTCCTGCCCGCTGACCCTCGCCGCGATCACGGCGCTGCTGGCCGCCCTGGCGTTCTCCGTCATCCCCGCGTCGGGCCGCGCGTCCGGTGGCCTGCGCGTATCGCCCTGAGCCACGTCTATCAATGACGCGTGACATGTGACATGCTACTGAAATGCGGAGTGCGGACGTCGTCATCGTGGGGGCCGGGATCATCGGGGCCGCCGTGGCCAGGAAGTTGGCCATGGGCGGATTCCGGGTGACCGTCCTGGACCGCGGCGCGTCCGCCGGAGGGACGTCGTCCAGCGGGGAGGGCAACATCCTGGTCTCTGACAAGGGCCCCGGCGCCGAACTCGACCTCGCGGTGCTGTCCGGCCGCCTGTGGACCGAATTCGCCGCCGAACTGGGGGAGGAGTTGGGGCCCGGCTTCCCCGACCTCGAGTTCGAGGCGAAGGGCGGCCTGGTGGTCGCGACGATGGGGGAGGGGGCGGACGCGCTCCTGGCATTCGCGTCCACCCAGCGGAAGGCGGGCGTGGACGCCCGTGCGGTGACGGCGGCGGAGGCCGCCGAGTTGGAACCCGACCTGACGCCGCGCGTCGAAGCGGCCGTCTTCTATCCCGGCGACGCCCAGGTCCAACCGGCCGTCGCGACGGAGGCGCTGCTCGCCTCTGCCCGTCGGCACGGCGCGCGGGTACGACAGGGCGTCACCGTTCTCGGCGGCGTCGTGGACCGCGGACGGCTCGTCGGTGTGGAGACCACGGCCGGGCGCTTCGCCGCCGGGCACACGGTCGTGGCCGCCGGACCCTGGTCCGCCGAGGTCGCGGCCGGCCTCGGCGTCCGCCTCCCGGTGCTGCCCCGACGCGGGACCGTCCTGGTCACCGCGCGCATGCCGCACCGCGTCCGGCACAAGGTGTACGACGCGGATTATGTCGGAGCCGTCGAGTCGGGGGACGCGGCCCTCCAGACGTCCAGCGTCGTCGAGTCGACGGCGGCCGGGACCGTACTCATCGGCTCCTCGCGCGAGCGCCGGGGATTCGACGAGCGGATCGAGGCCGCGGTGGTCGGCGAACTCGCCGCCAAAGCCATGCTGCTCTTCCCCTTTCTGGCCGACGTTCCGGTCATGCGCGCGTACGGCGGCTTCCGGCCGTTCGTACCCGACCACCTCCCGGTCATCGGGCCCGACCCCCGGCTGCCCGGCCTGTGGCACGCGACCGGACACGAGGGCGCGGGCATCGGGCTCGCGCCCGGCACCGCGGAACTGATCGGCGCGCTGATGACCGGCGCGGAGCCCGAGATCCCGGCCGCCCCGTACGCCGTGACCCGACCGTCGCTGGGACTGAAGGAGGAGACCACCGGATGAAGATCTCCGTGACGCTGGACGGCGAACGGCTGTCCGCCCCGCAGGGACAGACCGTCGCGGGACTGCTGATGACGCGGGGCCGGGTCTCCTGGCGCACCACCGCCGGCACCGGTCGGCCCCGCGGCCTGTTCTGCGGCATCGGCGTCTGCTTCGACTGCCTGGTGACGGTGAACGGCCTCGGTGACGTGCGGGCCTGCCAACGGCTGGTGGCCGACGGCGACATCGTCGAGACGGGGGCGAGCGATGTCGAGCGTTGACGTGCTGGTGATCGGAGCGGGACCGGCCGGGCTCGCCGCGGCTCGGGCGGCCCGGCTCAGCGGGGCGCGGGTCGTCCTGCTCGACGCGTCGGCCGTCCTGGGCGGCCAGTTCTGGCGACACGCGGCGACCGGGAATTCCGCCCCGGAAGGCCATGCGCCGACCGGGAATTCCGATGAGGACAGCCACGCGGCGGCCGGGACTTCCGCCCCGGACAGCCACGCGCCGCAGCACAAGTGGTCCCGCTTCACCGCGCTGCGCGCCGCGCTGACGCGGGACCCCGACTGCGAGATCGTCACCGGCGCCCAGGTCTGGGCGGTGGACCGCCGCGACGCGGGGCCGCCGGTCGTCCACACGCTGGTCGGCCCGGCCGACGGCGCTGACCGGCGCCGCCGGGTCTTCGAACCCCGCGCCCTGGTGATCGCCACCGGAGCGCACGAGCGCACGCTGCCGTTCCCGGGCTGGGACCTGCCGGGCGTCTACACGGCGGGCGCCGCGCAGGCGATGGCCAAGGGCGACGGCGTCGCCGTGGGCAGGCGGGTCCTGGTCGCGGGCACCGGCCCGTTCCTGCTTCCCGTGGCCACCGGCCTCCTCCACGTGGGCGCGAGCGTGGTCGGCGTCGTCGAGGCGAGCACCTGGCGGCGGATCGCCCGCGGCTGGCTGCCCCGCCCGTACGAGATGCGGCCGAAGGACGTGCTGTCCAAGTCCGCCGAACTCGGCGGATACGCCGGCGCGTTGGCCGTACGGCGCGTCCCCTATCGCACCGGCGCGGCCGTGGTGGCCGCGCACGGCGACGACCGGGTGACAGCCGTCACCGTCGCCCGGATCACCGACGACTGGACACCGCGCGAGGGCACCGAGCGGCGTATCGAGGTCGACGCGGTGTGCGTCGGCCACGGGTTCGTCCCGCGCACCGAGATCGCCATCTCGGCGGGCTGCGCGCTCACCGCCGACGGAAGCGTGCGCGTGGACGACGAACAGCGCACCTCCGTACCCGGTGTCTACGCGGCCGGTGAGATCACCGGTATCGGCGGCGCGGACCTGGCCCTCGCCGAGGGCGAGGCGGCGGGACGAGCCGCGGCCGGTCGGGCTGCGGCCGGTCGGCCCGCTGCGGGCCGGGCCGGTGGCACCGCTGAGGTGACCCGCCACCGCGCCTTCGCCGACCGCATGCACCGCGCACACAGCATCCGGCCCGGCTGGCGGTCATGGGTCGACGACAGCACCGTCGTGTGCCGCTGCGAGGACGTGACCGCGGAGCGGTTGCGCGCCGCGGCCACCGCCACCGGGAGCTGCGGGCTGCGTTCCCTCAAGCTCAGCTCCCGCGCGGGTCTTGGCATGTGCCAGGGCCGCACCTGCGGCCGGAACGTCGAGGACCTCCTGCCGACCGCGCCGCTGGACCAGGGACGTATGGCCCAGCGCCCGATCGTCGTACCGGTCCGGCTCGGCGACATCGCCACGGTCCAGCCGGCGGCGGCCCCATCGACCACCACCCCCCTTCCCGCCGACCGACCTCAGAACACCCCACCGATGAAAGGCAGACCATGACCAGTGAGCACTTCGACCTCGGCGGCGTCATCGTCGCGACGGCGCTGCCCTACAAGCCGGACAGCTCCGCCCCCGCAGGGCTCGCCGTCGACTACGAGCGATACGCGGAGCACTGCGACTGGCTGATCAGCAACGGCTGCCGCGGCGTCGGGCCGAACGGCTCGCTCGGCGAGTACTCGTCGCTCACCGACGAGGAGCGCCGCCGCGTGGTGCAGGTGGCCGTCGAGGCCGTCGGCGGGCGCGGACTGGTACTGGCCGGTGCGCACGGCGCGGGCTGGCACCAGGCCGAGCACTGGGCCGAACTGGCCAAGGCAGACGGCGCGGACGCCGTACTCGCTCTGCCGCCCACCCTCTACCGGGCCAGCGACGAGCAGGTGGTCGAGCACTACCGGCACATCGCCGGGGTCGGCCTGCCGACGATGATCTACAACAACCCGGTCGACACCAAGGTCGACCTCCTGCCGCCCCTGATCGCGGAACTCGCCGAGATCGACGGGGTGGTCGCGGTCAAGGAGTTCAGCGGCGACGTCCGGCGGGCCTTCGAGATCAGCGAACTCTGCGACATCGACATCATCGCGGGCGCCGACGACGTCCTCCTGGAGCTGATGCTCGACGGCGCCGTCGGCTGGTTCGCGGGCTTCCCCAACACCTTCCCCGCCGAGTCCGTCGCGATCTACGAGCACATGGTCGCCGGGCGGTACGACCAGGCCCGGGAGCTCTACAAGCAACTGGTCACCGTCTTCCGCTGGGACTCGCGGACGGAATTCGTGCAGGCCATCAAGGTGGGAATGGACATGGTCGGCCGATACGGCGGCCCGTGCCGCCCGCCGCGCGGACCGCTCACCCCTGACCACGAGAAGCAGGTGCGCGCCGCGATGGACCGCGCGATCTCCGGCATCGAAGCGCTGTCCGCGGAAGCGGCCTGACATGCGGGCGCGACGACGGCTGCGCCCGGCAGCCGGCCCGTGTCCGGCGGCTCTCACGCCGTCCGAGGAGGCGGCATGGATCTGACCGAGACCTCCCCGGCCGAGCGCGCGGCGCTGCTCAACGCGATCGCGGACGCGCTGTCGTCCGCGGCCGACGAGTTGATCCCGCTCGCCATGGCGGAGACCGGACTGGCCGAGGCACGCCTGACCGGAGAGCTGAAGCGCACGGTCGTACAACTGCGGATGTTCGCCGACGTGTGCGCTGAGGGGGAGTTCCTCGACGTGCGGCTCGACGCGGCCGACCCGGACTTCGTCCTGGGCCCCCGTCCCGACCTGCGGCGGTTCAATCTGCCGGTGGGGCCGGTGCTGGTGTTCGCCGCGAGCAACTTCCCCTTCGCGTTCTCCGTCGCCGGAGGCGACACGGCTTCCGCGCTGGCGGCCGGCTGTCCGGTGGTCCTGAAGGCGCACCCCGGCCACCCGCGGCTGTCGGCGCTGACCGCCGAGAAGGTGCGGGCCGCGGTGGCCACGGCCGGCCTGCCCGCGGAGACCTTCGACGTGGTCCACGACCAGGACGCCGCCGTACGGCTGCTGCGCGACGACGACCGGATCGCCGCGGCGGCGTTCACCGGCTCCTACAAGGTCGGCCGACTGCTCGCCGCGATCGCCACCGGACGTGAGCGCCCGATCCCCTTCTACGGCGAACTGGGCAGCGTGAACCCGGTCGTCGTGACACCGGGCGCGCTGGCCGAGCGGGCCGACACCCTCGTGACCGGCTTCGTGGCCAGCGTGTCCGGCTCGGCGGGACAGCTCTGCACCAAACCCGGCTTCCTCTTCCTCCCGGACGGCCACGGCCTCGCCGACACGCTCGGCTCGGCGGCGGGCGCGGTGCCCGGCCACCCGCTGCTGCACGAGGGCATAGCCGCCGCCTACGCCGCGCGCCGCGCCGCCGTGCTCGCGACCCCGGGCGTGTCCGTACTGGCCGAGGGATCGGTGGAGACCGAGCCATCCGGCCGGAGCCTGGCCGCACCGACCCTGGTCGAGGTCGGACTCGGCGATCTGCTGAAGCACCGCGCCACACTGCTCGACGAGGCGTTCGGCCCCCTGTCGGTCGTCGTGCGCTACGACCCCGACCGCCTCGACCTCCTGGTGGCGGCGGTCGGGGAGTTGTTCCCCGGCGCGCTCACCGCCACGGTGCACCGCGCCGCTGGGGAGAGCGACGCGTGGCTGCGCGGCCTTGTCGCGGTGCTGAGGGAACGGGTGGGCCGCCTGCTGTTCGACGGCTGGCCGACCGGCGTCGCGGTGACCCCCGCGATGCAGCACGGGGGGCCATTTCCCGCCACCACCGCCCCGGCGACGACGTCCGTCGGCACGGCCGCGATCCAGCGCTTCCTGCGCCCAGTGGTCTTCCAGGACTGCCCGCCGGAGCTGCTGCCTGCGCCGTTGCGCGACGACAACCCCTGGCGGGTTCCCCAGCGGCGCGCGGCAGCGGGTGCGTCGCAGAACTGGGGACACCGCTCCGCCTGACAGCGGCTGGCGGCGGTCACCGGGCGGAGCCGGAATCCGGACACGGCGATCGTCGCCATGGCGCCGGGCAAGCAGATCCGGCGCACCGCCCAGGTGGCACTCGACGGGACCCGTCCGTTCCACGACCGGGACCCCTACCGGCGGTTCGCCGAGGACGCGGCAGCGGCCGGATTGGACGGACTCACCGTGCGCGCGCCACGCCCCGACGGCCGCCGCATTCGACACGGTCGTCCCGTCACACGCCGCGTGCGGGACCTGACCAATCGGTAAGATGTGCCATTGCACTGACAGGGAATGGCTGTTGACTGGTGATGGGGACGATCATGGCGATTGAGGACAGCACATCTCTGGGGCTGCTCACCCCCTCGACCAGCCTGCGCGAGCGCGTCGAGGAGGCGATCGCCGCGGCCATCGTCTCCGGTCAGATGCCCGCGGGCGAGGTGTTCTCCGCGCCGACCCTCGCCGCCCGCTTCGGCGTCTCGGCCACCCCGGTCCGCGAGGCCATGCTCAACCTCGCCAAGCGCGGCATGGTCGAGATCCTGCGCAACAAGGGCTTCCGCGTCACCGCCGTGAGCGAGGACGATCTGCGCGCGATCGTCGACGTCCGCCAACTGCTCGAAGCCCCGGCGGTCCGCCGCCTGTCGGGCCGGCTCACCCCCACCGACCTGGCCCATCTGCGCGGCCTCGGCGAGGAGATCGTGCGCGGCGCCCGTGACGGCGACCTCGCCCGCTACCTCCAGGCCGACACGACCTTTCACCTCACCCTGCTCAAGCTCGTCGGCAACACGCGCCTGCACGACATCGTCGCCGACCTCCGCGCCCAGACCCGCCTCACCGGCCTCGCCGACCTGGTCGCCACCGAAGAACTCCAGGCATCCGCCCGCGAGCACCTGGAGATGCTCGACCTCCTCGAAGCGGGCTCCGCCGACGCGTGCGAAGACCTCATGGTCCGCCACATCGGCCACGTCCTCGGCTGGTGGTCCGGCCACACCGAAGCCTGACCCCTTCCCCCTAGCCGAGCAGGGCGGCGAGGGTCGCCGACAGCGAAGCCGCGCTCAGGGGCTCGTCGCGGGTGAGTGCGTGGAGGAGAGCGCCGTCGAGGTACGTGACGGCCGCTCGCGCGGCTCGCGGGGTGGCGTACGCGGTGAGGATGTCGGTGAGGCCGTCGGCCCAGACACGGGCGGCGGGGCGGAGTTCGGGGCGGTAGGCGGCGGCGAGATAGAGCTGCATCTCGGTCAGGGCGCGGGGACGGTCGGCGAGATACGCGGCGGTCAGCTCGGCCAGCGCGGCCGGAACGTCGGCGCTGCCGTGGAGAGCCGTCTCCCAGGCGCGCAGTTCCTGCGCCGAGAGGTCGGCGGCGTAGCGGAGCGCGGCGGCGGTGAGGTCGTCCAGGCTCGCGAAGTAGTATGTGGTCGCGCCGAGCGGCACCCCGGCGCGCGCGGCGACGAGGCGGTGCGTGACGGCGTCCACCCCGGACTCGGCGATGACCTGGCACGCGGCCTCGGTGATCCGCAGCCGACGCCCCTCGGGATCGCGCCGCCCGGTCAATGCGCACCGCTGAGGTTCAGCACCGCGACCCCGGCGACCACCAGGGCCACCCCGAGCACCTTCACCGCCGTGACCGGCTCGCCCAGGAAGAGCGCCCCGATGATGACGATCAGCGTCGTCCCCAGCCCCGACCACACGGCGTACCCCACACTGACCTGCAACCCCTTCTGCACGGCCACCGCCAGGGCGACGAACGCGCCCGCGTACGCGACCAGGCACACCACCGTCGGCCACAGCCGGGTGAACCCCTCGGTGCTCTTGAGCAGGCTGGTGCCCAGCACCTCCGCCACGATGGCCAGACCGAGCAATACGTACGGCACGCCGGACGCCCTCCCGAGTAGTACGGATGTACAAGTACAAACGTACTACTCGGTGGTCTCACGTCGTGGCCCGGGCGCCGGCGAGAAGACGCGCGAACGGCGCGACAGAGGTCGGCGAGCGCCCTCCTGAGGGCCGCTCACGGCGAGGACCGCTCCGGGTCCGGACGGGCGGTGACGGGAGGTCAGGGCCGGGGAGCGCGGTCCAGGCGTACGCGGAGGGTCGCGGCGAAGTCCTCAGCGCGCGCCAACTGGACGCGCAGATCGTGGATCTTCTGGACGGCGGCCTGCTCGTAGGCCCTGACGCGCTCCAGCAGCGCGTCGCGCTCGGCGCCCGGAGCGAGGTCCGCCGCGTCGAGCCGGTCCGTGGCGTCGAGGAGGTCGCGCATCTCCTCCAGGGTGAAGCCGAGCGGCTTCATCCGGCGGATGACCATGAGGCGGGCGACGTCGGTCTCGGTGTAGAGCCGGAAACCGCCCTGGGACCGGGCGGAGGGGGTGACCAGTCCGGCCTCCTCGTAGTGCCGGATCGTCCGCAGGGACAGCTCGGTTCGTTCGGCGACCTCGCCGATCTGCATGTGTGTGCTGCCCACGACCGTCTTCTCGGCCCCTTCTCGTCGCGGGACGCCGCCCCGGTGGTGAACCGCCGCGTCCCGTGCGGCCCTGAACCCATCTCTACCCTAACGTTAGGGTAGAGTCGCTGCTGTTGAGGACGACGTGCGTCGTTCCCCAACGGTGCGCGGCTCCGTCGAGTCCGCCCACCGCCGTGTCGGGGCCGACGACGCCCCCGCTCATTTCGCGAGCAGGAGAGACGAAGCGTGCGCATGCCACAGCCGTACGCCGCCTGCTGCCCGCCGTGACATCACCAGCGTACTGAGTCGCCTCCGCCAACTGCCGTGCGGCTCGGCCGCGCTCCCGGACGTCCGCCCGCGCCGACGGGCGATCCGCGCACCGCCGTCCCGGCCCTGCGCCCCACGACCGCGCTGCCCCGACCGGCCGCGCCCGAGCACGACAGGTCACCCCGGTGTTGCCGACCTCCTTCCCGTTCCCGTCCGCGCGCCTGCGCGCTCTGCCCCCGCCCCCGTGGCTGTCCCCGAAGGTCTTCCGCGTCGAGGTCCTGGCCGGTCTGGTCGTCGGACTCGCGCTGATCCCGGAGGCGATCTCGTTCTCCGTCATCGCGGGCGTCGACCCCAAGGTCGGCCTGTTCGCCGCCTGCACGATGGCGATGGTCATCGCGTTCGTCGGCGGCCGGCCCGCGATGATCTCCGCCTCCACCGGCGCGGTCGCGCTCGTCGTCGCTCCCGTTGCCCGCCAGCACGGTCTCGGCTACCTCATCGCCACGGTGATCCTCGCCGGGATCATCCAGATCGCGCTGGGCGCGCTCGGCGTGGCCACGCTCATGCGGTTCGTACCGCGCGCGGTGATGGTCGGCTTCGTCAACGCGCTCGGCATCCTGCTGTTCGCCGCGCAGATCCCCAACCTCCACGACGTGCCCTGGCAGGTCTATCCGCTGGTCGCGGCCGGTCTGGCGATGATGGTGTTCTTCCCCCGGCTGACCAGGGCGGTGCCCGCGCCGCTGGTCTCGATCGTGATCCTCACCGTGGTCACCGTCGCCGCCGGTATCGCGGTGCCCACCGTCGGGGACAAGGGCAAACTGCCCTCCTCGCTGCCGGTGCCAGGACTGCCTGACGTGCCCTTCACCGTCCACACCCTGACCGTCATCGCCCCCTACGCGCTGGCGATGGCGCTGGTGGGGCTGATGGAGTCGCTGATGACCGCCAAGCTCGTGGACGAGATGACCGACACCCACTCCAACAAGACCCGTGAGTCCATCGGGCAGGGCGTCGCCAACATCGTCACCGGCTTCTTCGGCGGCATGGGCGGCTGCGCGATGATCGGCCAGACGATGATCAACGTCAAGAACGGCGCGCGGACCCGCCTGTCCACCTTCCTGGCCGGGTTCTTCCTGCTCATCTTGTGCATCGTGCTCGGCCCGGTCGTCTCCCACATCCCCATGGCCGCCCTCGTGGCCGTCATGGTCCTGGTCTCGGTCGGCACGTTCGACTGGCACTCGATCAAGCCCGCCACCCTCAAACGGATGCCGGCCGGGGAGACCGTGGTGATGGCCGTGACCGTCGCGGTCGTCGTCGCGACCAGCAATCTGTCCATCGGCGTCGTCGTCGGCACGATCACCGCCATGGTGATCTTCGCCCGCCGCGTCGCCCGCTTCACCGAGGTCACCGCCGTCACCGACCCGGACGGCGACAGCGTCGTCTACGCCGTGACCGGCGAGCTCTTCTTCGCCTCCGCCAATGACCTGGTGACCCGCTTCGACTACGCCGCCGACCCCCGCACCGTCGTCATCGACCTGACCGACGCGCACATCTGGGACGCCTCCTCCGTCGCGGCCCTGGACACGGTCACCGCCAAGTACGCCGCCCGCGGCAAGAGCGTGGAGATCGTCGGCCTCAACCGGGCCAGCGCCCAGATGCACGGCAATCTCACCGGTGAACTCACCAGCACGTGACACGCGTGTCCGGGGCGGCCGACCTCAGCGGCGGTCGCCCCGGACGGGTCACCACCCGCCGGCGAAGAAGTCGGCCAGCGCCTGCGGCGAGTGCGCGGCGCTGCTGGCGTTCGCGAAGGCGATGACGAGCACGATGAGCGTCATCGCCGCGCCGGCGGCGACGCCGAACGTCATCGTGCGCTTCGACCGGGCGTCGGCCGCCGCCCTGGACCGCCTCCACAGCAGGACGCATCCGACCGCTGCCGCGAGCGCGACGAGCGCGGCCATGGCGGCCAGGACGGCGTGGTAGACGGCGAAGTCGTTGACCATGACGGTGAGCGCGGGGGAGTGCTGACCGGCGGGATAGTCGGCGAGCTGCCTGCGTACGTCGGTCAGGGTTCCGTCGAGTGCGCGGTCCGTGCCGCCCCCGGTCAGCATGGGAAGCAGCGAGGCGAACGGCGCCGTCGCCCCCTGCACGTTGGCCACCAGCGCCACCAGGGCGAAGAGCCCGAGGAGCGTGACGACGGCCCCGGGCGCCACGACGGACAGGCGTCCCACGCGCCCGCCGGTCCGCTGCCTGGCCTGGCGCCACAGGACGACGCCCAGCGCCACGACGGTGGCGAGGAGCAGTGCCGAGACACCGGCTTTCACCACGTGAAAGCGGAACCAGAAGCTCACCGTCGCGTCCAGTTGGCCCGGAAAGCCCTCCCTGCCCGAGCCCCAGTAGGCGACCATCCCGCGGCGGAACGTGTCGCCGACGTTCCCCGTGTTGACCGAACTGCGGGCGAGCGCGTTCGGCGCGATGAAGAAGGCGACCAGAAGCGCCCCGGTCAAGGCGGTCAGCGCCCCGGCCTGCCGTCGGGGCGTGGCGGTCAAGCGGGGCAGAAGTCCCAAGCTGTTCATGTAGATCTTCCCGAGTAGGAGCGTGCGCCGTTCCGCGCGAGGTCCGGGAGCCGCGTCTCCTCCGCGATCCCCGCAACCGGAAGCTATCGAGACCGCGCCCCGCCGGTCTGTGGGGCCAGCCTCCAACTCGAGGTGGGGTTAACCCCCTTCCGCGGGCGGCGCGGACGTCTCCCCGGTGCGCGTGCGTACATGGCGACGCCGACCTGCGGTGCGCCAGGCCCGCGTTGGCTCCACGCGTCAGACGCCCCGCGCCCCCCGACGCGCTCCCGCCCGGCCGCGAACTCCCCCCGCACAGCGGCGCGCCCCGGCCCCGGGCCCATCACACACCCCGCACGCCTCCGCGGCACCAGCGGCTCCGCCGCACCCCGGAGCCGTCACCATCCGTGACCACTCGTGCTTTACCGGAATGTGATCCGCATGTCTGGATCTGTTCGCCGATTGGTCGCTACAGTAAGCGCATCGAATTAATCTCAGCCTGAGAGGAATTGTGGCAACTACCTCGCTACCCCGAGCGTCCAACCGCAGCGCGGTCCTGGCGGCGCTGCTCTCGGGTGCCCAGATGGACCGTCAGCAGTTGATCGCGACCACCGGCCTGAGCCGGGCGACCGTGTTCCGGATCGTCGACGACCTGATGGAGGACCGGCTCGTCCACGAGGGCGAAAGACTGGTGCGCGAAGGCCCCGGCAGACAGTCCACCGCGGTCGGTTTCAACGCCGACTCGGCTCTGGTCTGCGGAATCGACCTCGGCGGCACCAACTGCCGGGTCGTGGTCGCCGACGCGCTGGGCCGCGCGGTGATCAGGAGCCGGGACGCGACTCCGCGCGGCGCGACCGACGAGGAGCTGGCCCGGTGGGTGGCCGACCGGGTCACCGGCCTGGTCACCCGGTACCGGGAGGACGCGCCTTTGCGGGCGGTCACGATCGGCCTGCCCGGTGTGGTCAGCGGCGACGGCACGACCGTCCTCGCGTCGCACAATCTCGGCCAGATCAAGGGCACCGCTTTCATCGACGCGGTCTCCGACTTCGTCGGAGTTCCGCTTACTGTCGGTAACGACTCCAACGTCGCCATGCTCGGTGAGCTCCAGTACGGATCGCTCCCCGACCGGGAGACCGCGGTCCTGCTGGCGATGGGCACCGGCCTCGGCTCCGCGGTCTCGATCGACGGGCGAGTCCTGCTCGGCGAGCAGGGGCTGCTGGGTGAGTTCGGACGGCTCCCGCTGCCCGGCCGCGCCGAGCGGCTGCGCGATCTGCTGTCCGGCGCGGACCTGGTCGCGTACGCCGCCACCCGCGGCGTACAGGTCCGCGGCGCCCAGGAACTGTTCGCCGACCCGGTGACGTACGCCGATCTCCTCGCCGAGGTGCACGCCTCGCTCGCCCACCTCGTGTCGATCGTCGCGCTCGCCTACGAGCCGAAGACCGTGGTGCTGACCGGCGGATTCTCCGAGTCGTTCGGCACCGACGCGCTCACGGCCATCAGCGACCAGGTCGCGGAGACCGTCGGGGTGCGCAGCGCGGTCAGGCACTCCGACCTCGGGGACTCCGCGGGGCTCCTCGGCGCCATGGCGTCCTCCCTCGACCGGCACTACACGTCGCTCGGCATCAGCGCCGAGCACATCGCGGGCATCGACGTCGACCGGCACTTGGTGCTCGAACGGCTCGGCGCATGCCCCACAACCAGCACCACGCAGGGCGACCAGCCCACCCCAGCAGCAGAAAGGTGAGAAGGATGAACCGTGCACGGTGGCGGTACGCGGTCACGTCGGTCCCGGTCATGGCGCTCGCGCTGACGGCCTGTGGCGGCAGCGGCGGCGCGGACGCCGCTTCCGACGGCAAGCTGACGGTCTGGATGATGACCGGCGGCCCCGGTGACAACGCGCTCATTAAGGACGTCAACGCCGCGTTCGCCAAGCAGCACCCCGACATGAAGGTCGACGTCCAGATCCAGCAGTGGGACGGCATCGCCACGAAGATCACCACGGCGCTGGCCAGCGGGAATCCGCCGGACATCGTGGAGATGGGCAATACGCAGACCCCGCTTCAGACGTACTCCGGGGGCCTCGCCGACCTCACCGCCGAGAAGGCCGGCTTCGAGAACTCGGCGAAGTGGCTGGCGGGGCTGTCCGGCCCGTCCCAGTACGACGGCAAGCTCTACGCCACACCGCTCTACGGCGGCACGAAGGTCGTCATGTACAACAAGAAGCTCTTCGCCGACGCGGGCATCCAGCAGCCGCCCACGACGGTCGCCGAGCTCCAGGAGAACTGCGGGAAGCTGGCGGCGGCCAACAAGAAGACGGCGAATTTCTCCGGCTTCTACCTGCCGGGCCAGTACTGGTTCAACGGCATGCCGTTCCTGTTCGGCAAGGGCGGCACCATCGCCACGCAGAAGGACGGCACCTGGAAGGCCGAGATGTCCTCACCGGCCAACCAGGCGGGCCTCGCCGCGTGGCGCACCTTCCAGAACACCTGCTCCACCAAGTCCTCGGTCGGCGTCAACACCGACAGCCCCGACCAGGACCAGCTCTTCGCCGACGGCAAGGCCGCGATGGTCTACGTCAAGGCGTGGGAGCCCGCGGCGGTCCTGGAGAAGAACCCCGCGCTCAAGGACGACATCGGCTTCTTCGCGATGCCGGGCTACACCGCGGACAAGACCATGCCGGTGATCGTGTCCGGCTCGACCATCGGCATCGCGGCCAACAGCCCCGACAAGAAGGCCGCGCAGGACTGGCTGCGGATCATCACCGGCAAGCAGTTCCAGCAGAAGATGGCGCTCACCCTCAATCTGCTGCCGATCTCGCCGGACTTCACCCCGACCGGTGTTCCCGAGCAGTTGACCGTCGCGTCGAAGGCGGCGGAGATCAGCCAGCCGCTGCCGGGCAGTCCGGGCGAGGCGACGCTGGAGACCGAGCGGTACAACGAGCAGTTCTTCTCGAAGATCGCGGGCGGCGCCGATATCGCCAAGGCGTCCGCCGACTACGACAAGCACGCCACCGACGCATTCAACTCGCTCCACTAGGACCTCGGGGAACCCGATGGCAATGACCGAAAAGCGGAGCGCCCGGCGCGCTCCGACCGGTGTCCGCCCCCGGCCACAGGCCCGGGGCGGCGCCGCCCGGCGGCGTCTGCTGCCGTGGGCGATGATCGCCCCCGCGGCTGTCGCGCTGCTGTTGATCCAGGGGTATCCCCTGCTCCGCCTGCTGGTGCTGTCCACGCAGGATTTCGGCCCCCGGTCGCTGTTCACCGGGCACGCCGATTTCGTGGGCGTCGACAATTTCACCCACCTGTTCTCTGACGCGGACTTCCGCTCGGTCCTGCTGCGCACGGTGGTCTTCACCGTGGTGTGCGTGGCACTGCTGATGGTGCTCGGATTCCTGATCGCGCATCTGCTGACCGGCGTCTCGGCGTGGGCCCGCGTGGTCACGACCGTGTCGCTGGTCCTGGTGTGGGCGATGCCGATGGTCGCGGCGACGCTGGTGTGGCAGTGGATGTACCAGCCGCAGTACGGGGTCGCTAACTGGCTGCTCACCAAGGTGCGGGTCTTCGGAGACCTCACCGCGTACGACTGGTTCTCCCACCCCCACCAGGCGCTCGGGCTCGTCATCCTGCTCACGGTCTGGAAGGGCCTGCCGTTCGTCGCGCTGACGCTCTTCGCGGCGCGCGGCCAGATATCCGAGTCGCTGTACGAGGCGGCGCGCCTGGACGGTGCGGGGACGCTACAGACATTCCGGCACATCACGATTCCGGTGCTGCGGCCGGTGCTGGCGATCCTGACTCTGCTGGAGGTCATCTGGTCGGTGAATTCGTTCACCCCGATCTGGGTGCTGACGCAGGGCGGGCCCGACGGGCAGACCACGACGCTCGGGGTGTACGCGTACATCACCGCCTTCAGCCGCAACGACTACGGCAGCGGCGCGACGATCGCGGTGGTGACCGTACTGATCCTCGCCGTGTTCTCCGTCGCCTACGTCCGCAGGACGGCGAAGCAGGGAGACGACCAGGGAGAGACGGCATGAGTATGCGCATGACCCCCGCGCGGCGCCGCCGCAGCGTCAACAACACGATCGCCGTGGTGATCTCCGCGGTGATGCTCTTCCCCGTCTACTGGATGGTGGCCACCGCGCTGAAGCCGCGCGGGAAGATCCTCAGCGCGGTGCCGCAGTTCATTCCCTGGCCGATCAGCCTGGGCAACTTCCAACGGGCCCTGGCCAAACCGCACTTCTGGGTGTTCGTGCGCAATTCGCTGACGGTGACCCTGTCGTCGGTGGTGCTGTCGCTGGTCATCGCGCTGTTCGCGGCGATCGCCATCGCCCGTTTCCGGTTCGCGGGGCGGAAGGTGCTGCTGGCGATCCTCGTTCTGGTGCAGATGATTCCGGCGGCGGCCATGGTCATCCCGGTGTATCTGATGCTGCGCTCGATCAACGCGCTGGATTACGTACCCGGCCTGGTGCTGACGTACATGACGTTCGTGCTGCCGTTCACGATCTGGACGCTGCGCGGCTTCGTGGACGGGGTCCCGGTGGAACTGGAGGAGGCGGCGCTGGTCGACGGGTGCGGCCGGTTCCAGATGTACGTACGGGTGCTGCTGCCGCTGCTGATGCCGGGCATCGTCGCCACTTCCATCTTCGCGTTCGTCAACGCGTGGGACGACTATCTGTTCGCCTACGTGATCATGAAATCGCAGGGCAATTACACGCTCCCGGTGTGGCTGGTGTCGTTCAAGACGTCGGAGAGCGTCGATTACGGCGCGATGATCGCCGCCTCCACCATTTTCTCGCTGCCGGTCCTGGTCTTCTTCCTGCTGGTGCAGCGCCGTCTTGTCGGCGGGATGACCAGCGGCGCGGTCAAGGGATGACCCGCGTGCCGCGTACCGGACCGGCTTTCGCTGTAGGGCTTACCGATCGAAGGAGTGAGGATTCCATGACCGAGCTGTCACGCCTTGCCCATGGCGTGCTGTTCCCCGCGCTGGGGCGCAAGACCGTGCCCCGGTGGGCCCGCGCCCGTGTCGAGGAGGGACTCGGCGGCTTCGTCCTGTTCGGCAAGGACATCGCCTCCGCCGAGCAGATCCGGCAGTTGACGTCCGACCTGCACGGCCTGCGTGAGCATGTGCTGCTGTCCGTCGACGAGGAGGGCGGTGACGTCAACCGGCTGGAGTCGTACGGGGGTACGTCGGTGCCCGGCAATCACGCGCTGGGGCGGCTGGACGATCCGGAGTCGACGCGTGAGGCGGCGTACCAGATCGGGCTGTCGCTGGTGGCGGCCGGCATCGACTGGGACCTGGCGCCCGCCGTCGACACCGCGGTCAATCCCCTGAGCCCGAACGGCATCCGCTGTTTCGGCGCGGACCGGACCCTGGTGGCCCGGCACGCCGCCGCGTGGGTGGAGGGTCTCCAGGCGGCGGGGGTGAGCGCGTGCGCCAAGCACTTCCCCGGCCACGGGCTGAGCTCCACCGACGCCCACCTGGGCACGCCCACCGTCGACCTCTCCCGCCAGGAGCTGGTCGACCACTATCTGGACCCGTTCCGAGCGGCGATCGCGGCGGGCGTCGACAGCATCATGGTCTCCCACGTGCTGCTGACGCAGCTCGACACGGTGCCCGCCACGATCAGCCCGGCGGTTCTGACGGGTCTGCTGCGCGGTGAGCTCGGGTACGACGGGGTCGTGATCACCGACGCGCTGGAGATGCGCGGCATCAGCGATGTGGCGGGGCTGCCGGAGGCGTCGGTCCGGGCGATCGCGGCGGGCGCGGACGCGCTGTGCCTGGGCGCGTGGGCGTTCGGCGATGACGTGGACGCGGCAGCCGCGGCCCTGGTCGCGGCGGTCGAGGACGGCAGGCTCCCGGAGGAGCGGCTGCGCGAGGCCAACGCCCGTATCGCCAAGCTCGGCACGCGCCCCAGGGCGACCGGCGCCGTGCACGACGACGCGGTGGGCGCGCGGCTGGCGCGCGAGGTGGTCGAGGTCCACGGCGACCCGGTGCTGCGCGGCCGGAAGGTGATGGTGGTCCGGCTGGACCCGACGCATTCGCCCGCTCAGGGCGGTGCGTCGTGGGGGATCGCGGAGCCGTTGCGGGCGGCGGGTCTTGAGGTGGAGTCGGTGGCGGTGGCCGGTGACACGTACAACGCGGAGGGAGTGATCAGGGCCGAGATCGGCCTGTACCTGGACGAGTTCGGGCCGGACGCCGACGTCGTGCTGCTGGTCCGCAGTCCGCACCGCTTCCCCTGGCAGCGGCCGGTCCTGGACGAGGTCCTGGCCCGGTGGCCGGAGTGCGTCGTGGTCGACATGGGCGTGCCGGGCGACGACTTCGGCGGATTCCGCGGCTGGGTGCGGACGTTCGGCGCCTCCGGGGTGTGTGCGCGGGCAGCGGTGGACGTGCTGCTGGCGGCCGGGTGACCGGCGGCGGGCAGGTGCTGACCGGCGGGCGCTTCGTGCGGGCCGACGGCGGTGTGACACCGGGGTGGCTGCTGGTCCGCGGCGGTCTGATCCATGCCATGGGCGAGGGCGGTCCGCCCCCGGTGCCGGAGCCGGTGGTGGATCTGCGGGGGCGGCTGGTCGTGCCGGGGTTCGTCGATCCGCACTGTCACGGCGGGGCGGGCCGTTCGGTCTACACCGGCAACGCCGACGACGTGCGGATCGCCGCGGCCGGGCACCTCGCCCGCGGCACCACGTCGATGCTCGCGTCGGTGGCCAGCCTCGCCCTGCCCGCGATGGAGGCGGCGGCGCGCGCGGTCGCCTCGGTCATCGACGACGGATCCGCGCCCAACGTGGCGGGCATCCATTTCGAGGGGCCGTTCCTGTCGCCGGGCCGCCGCGGCGCGCAGAGCCCGGACGCGCTGCGGGCGCCGGACCGTGCGGTGGTCGAGCGGCTGCTGACGGCGGCCGGGGGCCATGCGGTGTCGATGACGGTGGCTCCGGAGCTGCCCGGTGCGCTGGAGCTGATCAGGGAGTACGCCGATCGTCTCGTGATCAGCCTCGGCCACACCGAAGCGTCCGCGGCGGTCTTCGCGCGGGCGGCCGGTGCGGGCGCCCGCGCGGTGACCCACCTGTTCAACGCGATGCCCCCGCTGGACCACCGGGAACCGGGCCCCGTCGCGGCGGCGCTCCTGGACCCCCGGCTGTGCTGCGAGCTGATCGTCGACGGCCACCACCTGGCCGACGACACGGTGCGCCTGGCCCACCGCACGGCAGGCGCCGACCGCCTGCTCCTGGTCAGCGACGCGATGCCGGCGGCGGGCATGGGCGACGGCACGTACCGTTTCGCGGACCGTGAGGTGACGGTGTCGGGAGGCGCGGCCCGGCTGTGCGGCACGGACACTCTCGCGGGTTCGACGCTCTTCGTGTCCCGCGCGTTCGGTCGCTCGGTCACTACGGTGGGTCTGCCGCTCGCGGACGCCGTACGCATGTCGTCCACCACCCCGGCCCGGCTGCTGGGCCTGTCCGACCGCGGTGCCCTGCGCCCGGGCCTGCGGGCGGACTTGGTCGAGCTGGACGCGTCCCTGTCCCCGTCCCGTGTCTGGCTGGGGGGCCGCCCGGTCCTGCCCGGCGGCGGCGCGGGCCGGTAGGGGAGTCCGGTGGGCGGGCGCCCGGTGCCGGTCCGGGTGCCCGCGTGCTGGGTCCGATGAGTTCGCCGTCGCCGAACGGTCTACCGAGCGACACGACCGTTCTCGACAGGAGTGCCATGTCCACCATCCAGCCCGTGATCGTGACCGCGAACCAGGACGTTCTGCTCGGCTTCTATACGCAGTTGTTCGGCGCTGAGGAGATCTTCCGGGAGCCGGCGGAAGGCCCGGCCTTCTACCTCGGCTTGCGCATCGGCGACACCGACCTCGGGCTGGTGGCCAAGGCGGACCCGGGTACGCCCGCGGCGCCGCGGATCCTGCTCAGCATCGGGGTCGCCGACGTCGATGAGACGCTCGGGCGGGTGGAGGCGCTGGGCGGCTCGGTCCGCGGCGGCCCCACCGACATGCCGTGGGGGCAACGCGTCGCCCACATCTTGGATCCTGACGGTAATCCGGTGAATCTCACCCAGCCGGTCCCGGCGTGCTGAGGCTGCTGTGGGGTGTGTTGTTGTTGTGGTGGTGGTTGTCGTATTTGATTCGCGGTGGGTGGTGCTGTGTGCGGCGTCCCGTGGCTTCGTGATGTGGGGCGGTATCTGTGCGGGTCAGGGGGTGGGGCGGCCGGTGAGTGTGTCAGAAAGCCGGGCGGTGCGGTCCGCCCTGCGCCGCCACGACCCCGGGGCAGCATTCTCCTGATGGAGAAAAGGGGCATGACAGCACTGATGTTCAAGGCCGCGTCGGCGTCGATCGGCGCGCTCGCTCTGGTGTGCGGGGCGTTCATCGTGGGTCCCGCACAGAGCGCTTCCGCCGCGGGCTGCGGGAGTTGGGGCTGGGGCACCGGCGGCACGGCCGGGGACGTCGCGGGGGCCTCCACGCACGGGGAGGGATGCGCCGCTGGGCAGCGGCAGGGTCCAGATCGGCGTCACCGTCGCGGACACCAAGGGCGAGGGCTAGGGGGGCTGCGTGCAGTTCCGCGCCACGTACGCCGACGGTGGGACCGGGATGAGCGGGTGTAGGTCGCGGGGGCCGGCCGCACCCTGGACACGTCCTTCAGCTATGCCTCCAGCGTGCGCAGGATCTGGGTCCGGGAGGGCGTGGGCAACAACGGTAGGTGCATTCGGATGGCCGGGGGCATGCACACGGTCCGGCCCACGTAACAGGGGCCCGTTTCCCCGGTGGGCGCGGCTGCGTCGCCCGCCCGGATCTCACCGAGTGCCAGGGGCCGGGCTCCGGGGCCTGGTCCTCGCCGCCGTCACCCCGTACGCCGACCGTGACCTCGTTGCCCGGCAGTTCGCCCGCGAGGAGGAGAGGCTCGGCCGCGACGGGTCGGGTCAGCGTCCCGGTCCGGCACCAGCGCTCCCAGGGCACCGCCTGCTTCGTGGCTTTCCGGCTCCGGCAGGATGGGGGCATGCTCATTGTGATCGGCGGACTCCCCGGCACCGGCAAGACCACCCTGGCCCGGCTGGCTGCGGCGCGCATCGGCGCGGTCCACCTGCGTATCGACACCATCGAACAGGCCATCGTCCGCTCGGGCCTGGCACAGCACCCCGTCGGACCGACGGGCTACGTCATCGGATACGCCCTGGCCGAGGAACATCTCCGGCAAGGACTGACCGTGATCGCGGAATCCGTGAACCCCATGGCGGTCACCCGCGACAGCTGGCAGAGCGCGGGGACCCGGGCGGCCGTCCCCGTCGTCGAAGTGGAAGTCATCTGCTCGGACCCTGCCGAGCACCGCCAGCGCGTGACCACACGATCGATCGACATCCCCGACCTGCCCCTGCCCGACTGGCAGCAGGTCCTCAACCGCGACTACGAGCCGTGGAACCGGGAACACCTCGTCATCGACACCGCCGGACAGGACCCGCAGCAGTCACTCGCCCTGCTCCTTCACCATCTTGATCGCTCCGGCGGGATGCCAACCGAGGCCACCGAAGCCTGACGCACCGCGCTATGTCATGACCGGCTCAGCAACAGGCTCTTACGGCGAGTGTGGGCCGGCGCAGGCCGGGCCCCCTGGGCTGTGGCTTGACTGGGATCAAGCTCCGGCGAGCCCGGAGGCGACAGTTCATGACACGCTAATTTTGGGGCATCCCAACAGCAGAGGAGAGCCCCGTGGGCAAGGTGGTCATGTACAGCTCGGTGTCGGTGGACGGCTTCGTCGCCGACGACAAAGACCAGCCCGGACCGCTGTTCGACTGGCTGTCCAGCGGTGACGTCCCGCTGGACAAGAGCGGCGTGCTGACGGTGTCGCAGGCGTCCTACGACTACATCCGGCCGTACTGGGACCAGATCGGAGTCACCGTCGTCGGCCGCCACGTCTTCGACCTGACGGACGGCTGGGACGGGAAGCCGCCGAGCGGGATCGACCACGTGGTCGTCGTGACCCACCGGCCGATGCCCGAGGGCTGGGACCCCGAGGCGCCCTTCCACTTCGTCGGCGGCGTCGAGGCAGCCGTGGCCAAGGCACAGGAGCTCGCGGGTGACCGCCTGGTCGAGGTCGCCGCCGGCGACGTCGGTGGCCAGGTGCTTGCCGCCGGCCTGGTCGACGAGGTCCGCATGGACGTCGTGCCCGTCGTGTTCGGCTCCGGCAAGCGCTACTTCGGTTCGGCCCCCACGCAGCACCTGTTGGAAGACCCTGACGTGGTAATCCAGGGCAACCGCGTCCTTCACCTGCGCTATCAGGTGCGCCGCTGACCGACCTAACCGGACTCCGCGAAGAAGTCCACCGCGATCGAACACACACAGGGCGCCCCCCTCGTGGCCAGACACAATGCGGTCCCCAATGCCGGGAGTTGACCTGCGGCGGTTCGAACCCCGCTGACGCGAACGACTCCCGGTCCAATTGTGTTGGCACGCGCCCGAGCTTCGGTGTCACAGGACAGCGGGGGCTACCAGCCTGGCCCGGCCCGCTCGGCGCCTCCAGGCACGGGCTCGTCTGGTCGGGCGCGGAGCTGGGCTTCCCGGGCGCCGGATTTGGGCTTCCCGGGCCCGAGCTCGGGCCCGGCTCGGTGTCGGGCCGGGGTGGTGGGGACTGGAGGCCTCTCGGCGGTAGCGTGCGGTCTGGTGTCCTTGGGCGCGTTGGGGGAGGGCCAGGCCGTTCAGAGCAACCGAGAACTTTATGCCGGGCTCAGTGCGGCTGTCCGGGCGTGTCGCGCTGGGGCAGGGACGTGGTGTTTGCTGTCAGGGGTGAGGAGTCCGTGGTCGCGGACGCCGTCGGTGCCGCGCGGCAGGTGCGTTACGACCGGTACGTCCGGGCCCCGGATGGTCCTCGGCGCGGCGGTTCTCGAGATAGGCAAAACGGTCGGCCGGTGCGTGGGTGCCGGCTGTCGCCTAGTCCGGCGTCTGCGGCTGATTCTCTCGGGAGGAGGGCCTGTCTGCCGTGCGGACGCGCGGCTTGTTCGGGCGAAGCGGTGGTTCGCGGGGTCCTCGTCCGGTGCGGTGTATCTGCTCCGGGATGCGTTGCGTGCCGAACTGGGTGTGCACGGTGCGCTGTCCGTCGAACGACTCGGGGCCAAGGCGGCGGTGCTGTCCGGTGCCCGCGTGGCTCTCCGGCAGGAACGACGGCGCCTCCAGGCCCGACAGTCCGAACTGGTGGGCCGGGGCCGGTATGCGCGCCCGGCCGCTGTCCGCTGTGTGGCCGTTGTGCGTTTCTTGTCGGGTTCCGCACTACGGGGCGGGTGCCCTTTGCCGGCGGATCGTCTGCGGCTGTGCGCGGGTTGTTGGCCGGCGGGCTTGGGTGCCAGGGCGTGCTGGGCGTGGGTGCAGGTGTCGGACCACCCCCAGGGCCTCGTCGCGGTTCCTGAGGGTGTGGACGTCCTGCCGGGCGGCGTCGGCTACGCTGGCGATCTCCCCGCGGGGCGCAGGGGGAAGCGTGGTGGGTAGACCGTTTCGATGGTGCCGGAGCGGATCTTGCCGTCCACCGGGTTGACGTTGCTGCCGTGGAGGGTGACGGAGTCCTGCGGTGCGTCCTTCCCCGTGGTTTCCCGGGGGTTCGCCAGCGGTTTGGGGGTCAGGTGCGGGGGCATCCGGCCGCTATGGCCGATGAGACGACTGGAACACCCGCCGAAGACCACCTCCTCCTCAGTGTCGACACCAACGGTGACGGAAAACCCGACGTATGGATGACCGACACCACCGGTGACGGCAAGCCCGACCTCTATCAGTTCGACACGACCGGTGACGGCGCGGTGGACGTGACTATCGTTGAAGAGCCCGGTGCGGGGGAAGCGGGACGCACCGTCATCGAGGGCGACGGAGGTCACCCCGTTTCTTCCTGACTGTCGTGCCTGCCCCGCCCCTTGTGTGCGCGGGGGCGGGGCAGGCGGGTGTGATGCGGGTACGGGGCTGCCTTGCTCGACGCCTGGCCGGCCGGAGGTGGGAGGCCGGTGAATGTGCGGCCGGCCCGATGGGCCGCGACCCCAGCGGTCTGCGCCGCGCCCTTGCCGGGCTTGTCGTGTTTCTGCTGCCTCGCCGCCCTTGCCGGCCCGCGTGACCTGCTCCGTGCCCCGGCCCGCAGCATCGGGAATGCCGAGGCCCGGGGCGCGCGCCTGCTCACCTGGGATGCCGTGCCCGAGCCGGACTGCCGGCCTTGGCGGCACGGCCATCGCCGTTGGTGGTCTGGTCCGGCGGGGGCCGTCTGCTGCTGGGCGGAAACATCTACGGCGCCGGGCACGGCATGCTTGTCGTCCGCGCGCACTCCGAAGACCGTCGTGGTGCCGCCGGGCGCGGGAGACGGGCACCGGATGAGCGCTCTTGACGCCGGCCGGAGGGGTGCTGCCGGTATGCCGCGGTGAGTGTCTGCTCGTAGGCCGTCCGCAGCGGTTCGGAAGGTCCGGGGCGGTGGGGGTCCGGGCGGGAACTCCCGGGTGCGTCCCGCGGGGTTCTTTCGTGAGGGCGGCCCGGAGAGCGGGCAGGCTCCGGCGGCGTACCGGCTAGCCAGATGCATTCTTCAGCGTGCGGGTGCCGGCAGATCTGTGGTGGCGTTGTCGACCAGGGTGGCGAGTTGTCTGTCGCTGAGGGCGTAGGGGCCGGTGGGGCCGTGCCTGTATCTGAGGGTGATGTTGACGCCGTTGAAGCGCAGCCACGCTCACCGGGTCACGCACTCGTCCTGCTCCCGCTCACCGCATGTGAATTGCGCTTGGTCTGCGCCCTCGGAGCGTAAGCCGATATCGTACGGGCTGGCATTTACGTAAGCGTCCGGGGTCATTTTCTCTGGTGGGGATGAACGGAAGTCCCGTTATTTTGCTGTCGGCTCGGATGCGAACCCGTAGACCACTTCGGTGAAATCGTCTGGCCCCCGGTTCCAGGTTCGAGAAACCGATTCGTCGATCGCATAGTCACGTGCCGCGGTACCGCTCCAATTGCCGGGCCCGCGCAGTGCGGGCAAAAGCATGTCACGCCGCTGTCCGCTGTCGCCGCCGGCTGCCCTGTGGACAATGACCGCTGTGACCAGTACGGCAACTGCGACGGCTCCTGCCATGGCGGCCGCTCTTCGTGTGTTCACCGCCCGGCATATTTGATCTGATCGAACCCGGCGGTGGCGTTGATTCTCATGAAGTGCAAAAGCGATTTATCGAACTCCGTGAAGGTGAGTCCTGCTCCCGTTGCCGTCCCGCGGGTTCATGCCCAGATCGCTCACGGCCAGGTCTCCAGGGTCGGTGTGACCGGTTCCGGGGAGTTGCTGGCCTTCCTTCGGTGCCCGTCGGATGAACTCGGCACTGCGTCCGGCATAGCCGTAGTGGATATTCGACCAGATGTCGTGGAGAACCTCCCATTGCATTCCCGGAACTTGAGCCCGTGTCTGGCCACCCGTCATTTCCAAGACGGCTGGCTCATGATCCCGATCGCCTCCGGGGCGCGCTTCGGAAATCCGCGTCCTCCGTCTTCCGGGGGCGGTGGATGCAGAATCTGCTGTCGGGCAGGACGTGGCGGATGCGTCGTCCCAGCGTGTGAGGAGCTGCGCCAGATCCTGCGCGGCACCGTCCGGGGCGGCGATCTGCGGCTCCACCAGTGCTGTCGGCGGATTTTTCGGGAGCGGCAGGAGGACGGCCTGGAGGGCATCGGCTGGGTGGAGATCACACAGTCGCTTCAAGAGCCGCGGTCTCTCCCCGAAAGCAAGAGGCATCAGTGGCTTCAGTGGGGGACTTGCGGAAGTCGCGGATCCAGTGAGCGGCTCCGTAGCCGTTGAGGAAGACCGTTCGCTGTTGATGAAGCGCCGTTCGGCTGTCTCTTCGCCGGTGGGTTCGAGTGTGACGTCTGTGGGGAAGAGAGGGGCTTGGCCTCCCGCGAAGCTTGTCCGAGGCGGCGGCGTGCGGCGCCCGGGGCGATGCCCGGCAGGCTCAGGCGCTGAGATAGGGTGCCCCGCTGTCCGCGCAGTGAGTAGGAAATCGTGAACGACGTCAGCCGCGGTCTCGGGATCGGTGATGTTGACCCGTTCAACCGTGAGCATGTCGTCGGTGAACGCTGCGAGGAGGATATTGTCCGGTGCGTCTCTCGGTTGGCTGACCTGCATATGTTCACCCGCAGGCTCTCCGGCTGTCCACGTGTCCCCCTCCGCGCCTGCACGCGGGATCCTCACTGCCAGTTTCCGTCCCGGCCGATCGCCAGTTGTGCTTTCCCGGGGTTGCTCCGGGCGTTGCCGCCGGTGGTGTGCGTGTTTGCGCAGGGGCTCTGGCCGACGGTCATCAGAGGATCAGGCTCAGCAATCCTGCTGCGGAAACCAGAGTGACGCCGGCCAGGATGAGGTTCACTGCGCGCCGCAGCATCTGAAATTTTGAGCTGATGATACGGGACAAGAAGACGATCGTCTCCGCCCGTCTCTCGACGGCCAGGTGGAGGCGCAACTCGTCGCTGTCCATTGCTCTCCACCGCGACCAGCCCAGCGAGGTACCCGAACGGTCAACTACGTTCGGGCGGACCGCTATGAGCAAGGTGACAGTGGCTAAGAGGAGGAAGCCCGCACCAACGGCTCCGGTGACGGTCACAGCAGTGGGCTGGCCACTGTCGAAGTTCGTCACGACGAAGCCCAGTACAACGCTGTTAATGGCAAGGAGAATGCTCGCCTTCGTCTCTCCGCGAGCTAGTTCGACGGCGGTGGTTCTGAGAGCCGAATCCAAGTTGCCCGACAACGGTTCCGAAACATCAAGCCCGGGTTGACCCATGAGTGCTCCTTCTGCCGCGTCTGATGACGCCTGTATACCCCTGACCGGTTCCGGGCGGCCCCCTTCGCAGCGGGTTCTCGACGGCGCACCGAGCCGTCCTGCACTGGCGCCTGCGAGAGTTCATCGATGTCCCCGGCCGTCTGTCAGCGACCCGGGTCGGCGCTGCCTGCGGGAGTCCGGGCGGCGTCGTGGTTCGGCCACGGCTGACGGCGGCACGCGCACCCTGGTGTTACAGGGGAGGGCGAGATCCGGGTGGGGGGCTTCTGTCCCGGGCTGTCGATCTTCTGTGTAGTTGCAACATCTGAAGCTTGCTGGCCTTGAGTGCTGAGGCTTGGGCTACAAGGCATTGGTATGGCTGTTGACTTGGGATGGTGTAGTTCTAGGCATCTGGCTGCCCAGGAAGCCGAGGCTCTGAGCTGCACTGCTGGAGTTTGACAGAGAATGTCGTGACTAAGGGCTGTCCCGTAATGATCTTGAGGTCGATGAGGGCGTAGCGTGGCGCTGCATCGTCCCTTCTCTATCCGGTGAGGGTGAGATTGTGCAGACGGGCGATGCCGAGCATGGCGTGATGGACGCCGTCGCCCTTGAGGCGGCAATCACGAAGGATCTTCCAGCCCTTCATGCGTGCGAAGGTGTGCTCGACGCGGGCCCTGACCTGTTTGTGGGACCGGTTGTGTTCCTGCTTCCAGTCGGGAAGTTCCTCACCCTTGCGGCGGCGGTGCGGGATAACCAGACCAGTGCCCTGAGAGCCGCCGTCGGCAATCGTCATCGTCGTGCCGACGGCGGCCTTGGCCCCAGATTCCTCCCAGCCACGGGAGTTGTGACGGTGGCCGGGTACGGGCCGACCCGCCACGACGACCAGACAGGTGTCGGCATCGATGACCACCTGGTGGGCGGTGGAGTAGCGGTAGTTCTTCGATTGTTCGGCGATCGTGTGGTCGCGGGTGGGCACCAGGGTGCCGTCGACGATGAGGACGGCGTCCTTGCGGAACCTATTGCGTTGCTGGAGCGCGAGCATCGGGCCGAGGTGGTCGATGATCCGGTTCGCGGCCGACTTGGAGATGCCGAACAGCGGGGCCAGCTGGCGCATCGTCAGGTTCGTGCGCCAGTAGGCCGTGACCAGGAGGATGCGATCCTCCAGGGGAAGGCTCCACGGGCGCCCCGCTGTGGCACTGCTTGTTGTTCGCGCCGTACCACGGTTACCGGCTTGCCGAAGCAGCGTGGGCTCAGCCCGGTGAACGGGCCTATCCAGGACGGCTCCGACGCCGTGATCACACCAGCCACACCAGGACCGTAGAGGTGGCCCCGTATATCGCCGCCCGACTGCGACCCTCGCCTTGGACTTTCTGGGGTCGTACGGTTGCCCCCGGCACCTTAAAGCTTGTGCTTTAACCAACGGTCAGATCGCAGCTTGCCCCCAACCCCGTTCGGTGCTGTACCGCCGACGGTAGGTTGGCTTCTGTCAGCACTGGCTGATCGAAGTAGCAGCGTAAAGGGGGCTGGTGTGTCCCACGAGATGGACATCCAGGTCGGGACTGACGTGCTGATCACCGGGGGACCGTTCACAGACTTCACGAGCTCTGTCGTGGCTGTTGACCATGTTCGTGGCCGTGTCGAGTTGACCGTGGACATCTTCGGCGACGTGACCAGGATCGATATCCCCTTGTCGGATGTCGTGAGGGTCGCCTGATCTTGCTCCTCAGGGTCTGATCCGGTCGCGTTCGCTGATGGTTTCGGGGCGTCGGATGGTTTTGCCCACGTCGTAGCGGGTGGCGGGTCGCTGGTTCTTCGAGCCGAGTGGCCTGCCGGGGCCGGGCCTGGTGGGTTTCGGCGCACGGGCCGGGCAGGGCAGCGCCTGGCGGAGGTTTCTGAACCCCCGGCGGACCCGGGCCGGGGTGAGCCTGTTTGGTTTCACCGGTCGTTCCCAAGGGCGGCGAATGTCCTCGGCGAGTGGCCGGGTGAGACGGAGCTGGGTGTGCGCGACGATGATCAACCAGGTCCAGCGGTCCGCTGCTTCGGGGGTGCGGAGCTTCGGCCGGGTCCAGCCGAGCGTCTGCTTGATCATGCGAAACGTGTGTTCCAGATCGAAGCGCCGCAGGAATGCCTGCCAGCGCAGATCGACGTCGGCGCCGGTTAGGCCGGTGGCGGAGGACCACAGCCACAGCGGCAGCGGATCTCCGCCGCCGGGCAGGTGGTCGACTTCAAGGCGGATCAACGTCCCTTCGATGATGGGGAGTTCGCCGTCGTGGTCGATCCAGGCGGAGCGGGTGGTGAGCCGGGGGTGGAGGCGGTCCCAGGCCATTGCCTTCGCGGTGCCGTAGCGGTCGGTGACCTGGACGGTCGCCGTGTCCGGCTCACCCCAGGTCTCGGGCTTGGCGAAGCGGAACTCCTTGCCGTGCTTCGGATACCGTCCGCCCCGGGGATAGGCCTGGGAGTAACCCAGCTGGGTGGTGTCGGCCGGCGCATGACGCGGTCCGAGCGCATCCGCCCCAGGACCTCGACGGGCAGTCCGTCGAGCAGGTAGGCCATGCGCGGAGCGTCGTAGCCGGCGTCGAAGACGACCAGGATGTCCGGATCGCCTTCGCGCCAGCGGCCGGCGGTGATCAGGTCCTCGACGACACGGCGGACCTGGACGGCGGTGACCTCGGCGACGTCGTCCTCGGGGCCGAGCCGCAGCGCGTCCAGCAGCTGGCACCAAGACGTGCGGCCCGCCTCCAGCGCGGCGCCGAACGAGTACGGCCAGCCGGGGATCATCAAGTGCTGGTCGCGGCCGCGGCCGAAGGTGTGGCAGAACAGCCTGTCCACGCTGCACCCGGCGTCCGGCCGCAGCCAGTTGCTCACGTCCACGGCCAGGACGAGCCGGTCGTCGGCGGCCTTCGGCTGGGACAGCGCAGCCAGCGTCCGCCGCAGCCGAACCGCGTCGAGACGGCCACGGTTGAGCGCGCCGTACATAGCACCGTGCCCACGGCGATGCTCAGCCACCAGTGTCAGGTCCACCGGTGCCGTCACCGGCCCGTCCGCACACAACAACGCGTCCGCGAGCTCGAACAGTGCGTCACGCCGCGCGGTCAGACACGCGAAGAACTCCTCCCGGAAGTGCGACGCTTCAGCAAACGGCTCCCGCTGGACATCGTGGTGCAGCAGACTCATTACCCCACGGCCTTCGTCAAGTTCAGGTGCGTCCTTGGTCGGAGCACATGATCAGGCGAAGGCCGTGCCCACGCCGGGCGAACACCCGGAGGAGCGATCACGTTCGAGGCATCGTTCGAGCCTGGTGGATAAAGCACAAGTTAAGTGCCTGTTTGTGAGTCGTTCATGACAGGAACATCGTTGGAACCTTGGCGTTTTCCCAGGTCAGAATTCGAACTTGCGGGGATCGCCTCGCTGTT
>NZ_JBIBIC010000024.1:65587-147757 GCF_042957385.1 Streptomyces sp. NPDC008079 | reverse complement strand
AGACTTCCTCCACACCTACAACCACCACCGCACCCACACCGCACTCGGCGGCCAGCCACCCATCACCCGCGTCAACAACCCTCCAGGTCAATACACCTAGGTCCGGTCCGCGAGGGCGGCCCCGGCCGCCCCGTACTCTTGCGGGTGTGAGTACGACAGATCCCGACGCCCTCCTCGGACCGGCCGACATCCGTGAACTGGCCGCGGCACTGGGGGTGCGCCCCACCAAGCAGCGCGGGCAGAACTTCGTCATCGACGCGAACACGGTGCGGCGGATCGTCAGGACCGCCGGGGTGCGGCCCGAGGACGCGGTCGTCGAGGTCGGTCCCGGACTCGGCTCGCTCACCCTCGCGCTGCTGGAGGCCGCCGACCGGGTCACCGCGATCGAGATCGACGACGTGCTGGCCGCCGCCCTGCCCGCGACCGTCGCCGCGCGCATGCCGGACCGGGCGGACCGTTTCGCCCTGGTGCACAGCGACGCGATGCGGGTGACGGAACTGCCGGGGCCGCCGCCCACCGCCCTGGTGGCGAATCTGCCGTACAACGTGGCGGTGCCCGTCCTGCTGCACATGCTCGCCGCCTTCCCGAGCATCGAGCGCACCTTGGTGATGGTCCAGGCCGAGGTCGCCGACCGGCTGGCCGCGGGGCCGGGCAACAAGGTGTACGGAGTGCCGTCGGTGAAGGCCAACTGGTACGCGGAGGTCAAGCGCGCCGGTTCCATCGGCCGCAATGTGTTCTGGCCCGCGCCCAACGTCGACTCCGGTCTCGTCTCGCTGACCCGGCGTGACCCGCCGAAGACCACCGCCACCCGCGAAGAGGTCTTCGCCGCCGTCGACGCGGCCTTCGCCCAGCGCCGCAAGACGCTGCGCGCCGCGCTGTCCGGCTGGGCGGGCTCGGCCCCGGCCGCCGAGGCCGCGCTGGTGGCCGCAGGGGTCTCCCCGCAGGCCAGGGGCGAGGAACTGACGGTGGAGGAATTCGCCGCCGTCGCCGAGCACAAGCCCGTCGCCGAGCACAAGCCCGCGGTCTGACGCCGCCGCACCGTAAACCCGCCGCCGCCCGTACCCGCCGCCCGCGAATCCCCACCCCGTGAATCCGCCGCGCCCGGCGGACCGCCCTCCGTACGCACCACCCTCGCAAGGGAGCCAGCAGTGACCGCCGCACCCGTCACCGTCCGCGTGCCCGCAAAGGTCAACGTCCAGCTCGCGGTCGGCGGTCGCCGCCCCGACGGTTTCCACGACCTGGCGAACGTCTTTCTGGCGGTCGGCCTGTACGACCATGTGACAGCAGTGCCCGCCGACGCGTTGACGATCACCGCGTCCGGCCCGGACACCGACAACATCCCGCTGGACGCCACCAATCTGGCGGCCAAGGCGGCGGTCGCGCTCGCCGCGCACCATGGCGTCGATCCCGTTGTGGGATTGCACATCACCAAGGACATCCCTGTGGCGGGCGGCATGGCGGGCGGCAGCGCGGACGCGGCGGCGGCGCTGCTCGCCTGCGACACCCTGTGGGGCCTGAACACCCCGCGCGCCGACCTGCTCGCGATCTGCGCGGAGCTGGGCAGCGACGTGCCGTTCAGCCTGGTCGGCGGCGCGGCGCTGGGGGAGGGCAGGGGCGAGATCCTCACGCCGCTGGAGGTGGCGGGCCCCTTCCACTGGGTCTTCGCCGTCGCCGACGGCGGCCTGTCCACCCCGGCCGTCTACCGCGAGTGCGACCGCCTGCGCCGCGAGTCCGGCGCGGGCGACACCACCGACGACGTACCTGCGCCCGTCGCCGACCCCGCGCTGATCGACGCGCTGCGCACCGGCGACCCGTACGCGCTCGCCGCCGTCCTGGTCAACGACCTCCAGGCCGCCGCCCTGTCCCTGCGGCCCGCGCTGGCCGACACCCTGGCCACCGGCACGGACGCGGGCGCGCTCGCCGCGCTGGTCTCCGGCTCGGGACCCACCTGCGCCTTCCTCGCGCCGGACGCCGACACCGCCGCCAAGATCGCGGTCACCCTCACCGCGTCCGGCACCTGCCGCACCGCCCGCCCGGCCGCCTCCCCGGCCCCCGGCGCGACCGTCGTCCCCGCCCCCTGACCGCCGGGGCACCACCCGGAACCGGCACCTCACCGCGCCGCACTACGCTGAAGCAGAACCCCCGCGAACCCCTGGAGCGTACGAGAGTGGCCGTCAACCTGGTCAACGTCGAAGCCGTCGGCAAGACATACGGCACGCGAGCGCTGCTCGAATCCGTGTCCCTCGGCGTCTCCGAAGGCGACCGCACCGGCGTCGTGGGCCGCAACGGCGACGGCAAGACCACCCTCATCCGGCTGCTCGCCAAGCTGGAGGAGCCGGACACCGGCCGCGTCACCCACCAGGGTGGGCTGCGACTGGGCGTCTTGACGCAGAGCGACAGCCTCGACCCGGCCGCGACCGTGCGCCACGAGGTGATCGGCGACCGCGCCGACCACCAGTGGGCGGGCGACGCGAAGATCCGCGACGTGCTGACCGGCCTGTTCGGCGGCCTGGACCTGCCCGGCTTCCCGCTCGGCCTGGACACCGTCATCGGCCCGCTCTCCGGCGGCGAGCGGCGCAGGATCGCGCTCGCGAAGCTGCTGATCGAGGAGCAGGACCTGCTGGTCCTGGACGAGCCGACCAACCACCTCGACGTCGAGGGCATCGCCTGGCTGGCGGGCCACCTCGGCACCCGCCGCTCCGCGCTCGTCTGCGTCACCCACGACCGCTGGTTCCTCGACCAGGTCTGCACCCGCATGTGGGACGTGCAGCGCGGCTCGGTGTACGAGTACGAGGGCGGCTACAGCGACTACGTGTTCGCGCGCGCCGAGCGGGAACGGATCGCGGCCACCGAGGAGACCAAGCGGCAGAATCTGATGCGCAAGGAGCTGGCCTGGCTGCGCCGCGGCGCCCCGGCCCGCACCTCCAAGCCGCGCTTCCGCATCGAGGCGGCGAACGAGCTGATCGCCGACGTGCCGCCGCCGCGTGACACCGCGGAGCTGATGAAATTCGCCAACTCCCGCCTCGGCAAGACCGTCTTCGAGTTGGAGGATGTGACAGTCCAAGCGGGCCCCAAGGTGCTGCTGAAGCACCTGACGTGGCAGCTCGGCCCCGGCGACCGCGTCGGCCTGGTCGGCGTCAACGGCTCGGGCAAGACCTCACTCCTGCGGGCGCTCGCCGAGGCCGCGGCGACCGGCGGCGACCAGCAGCCGGCGGCCGGCAAAGTGGTCGTCGGCAAGACGGTGAAGCTCGCTTACCTCTCCCAGGAGGTCGCCGAGCTGGACCCGAACTGGCGGGTGCTCCAGGCCGTGGAGTCGGTGCGGCAGCGCGTCGACCTCGGCAAGGGCCGGGAGATGACCGCGGGGCAGCTCTGCGAGAAGTTCGGCTTCACCAAGGAGAAGCAGTGGACGCCGGTCGGCGACCTGTCCGGCGGTGAGCGCCGTCGGCTCCAGATCCTGCGGCTGCTGATGGACGAGCCCAATGTGCTGTTCCTGGACGAGCCCACCAACGACCTCGACATCGAGACGCTCACCCAACTGGAGGACCTGCTCGACGGCTGGCCCGGTTCGATGCTGGTGATCAGCCACGACCGGTACTTCCTGGAGCGCACCACCGACCGCGTCTTCGCGCTGCTCGGCGACGCCAGCCTGCGCATGCTGCCGCGCGGGGTGGACGAGTACCTGGAGCGCCGCCGCCGGGTCGCCGAGGCCGCGGCGCCCGCCCCGGCGCCCGCCAAGGACAAGCCCACGGGCGACACCCGCGCGGCGAAGAAGGAACTCCAGCGCATCGAGCGGCAGCTCGACAAACTCGGCCAGCGCGAGGCGAAGCTGCACACCGGCATCGCCGACAATGCGACCGATTTCGAGAAAGTCGCCTCCCTGGACGCCGAATTGCGCGCGCTGCGCGAGGAGCGCGAGGAACTGGAGATGCGCTGGCTGGAGTTGGCGGAGGACGCGTAACACCCCTTCACCTGGGGCGGGTAACACCCCTTCGCAGGTGAAGCAGAATCCCTCGACGTGTGAAGACGTGTAGCGGCCAGGTAACGGTCGGGCCGCTCCCCGAGGGGGTGGTGGGGGCGGGTGATAGAAAGAATTTCCGTTCATCCGTCCCTGATTCACCTGTGCCCGAAGGACCTGTTGATGTCGCAGCCGCCCCCGCCGCCCCCCGGAAACCCGCCGCCGCCCGGCGGTGGTTACGGATACCCGGGCCAGGCGGGCCCGGTTCCCGGTAACGAGAACCCGTACGCGCAGCCGGTGCCCCCCGGCCAGAACCCGTACGCGCAGGCGCCCACCCAACCGGCCTTCCCGCAGCAGCAGTACGGCGGCCGGCAGGGACCTCCGCCGCCGCCCGGCCAGGTGCCGCCCCCGCCCCCGCCGCCCGGTCAGGTGCCGCAGGGGCAGACACCGCCCCCGCAGTACGGCTACCCGCAGCCCGGCCAGGTCCCGCAGCAGCAGCAGGCGTACGGCTATCCGCAGCAGCAACAGCCGCCGTACGGGCCCGGACCCTCGGGCTACCCCGCCCCCTCAGGCGGTTCGTCGAACAACAAGCTGATCGTGATCGTCGCGGCGGTCGTCGCCGCGGTGCTGGTGATCGGCGGCGGTGTGTACTTCGCGACCAAGAGCGGCGGCGGCGACGACCCGGCACCCAAGCCGCAGGCCAACGCCGGTGGCGCCAACGGCGGTACGAACACCGCCAAGACACACAATTCGACACTGTCGTACAAGTGGGACAAGCCCGCGGACCCGGTGGCGTCGAAGGACAATCTGAAGAGCGTCCTCGGCGTCTGGTTCACCGACAAGTACGTGGTGAAGAACGAGATCGACAAGGTCGTCGGCTACGACCTGGGCACCGGCGCGGTGGCGTGGACCGTACCGACACCGTCGAGCGGCGACTGCACGGCCGCGCGCGACTCCAACAACAACCTGACGGCCGTCCAGTTCGGCGCCAACTGCGAGCAGGTCATGGTGATCGATCTCGCGGCGGGCAGGGCGGTGTGGACGGCGAAGCTGCCGGTCGGCAGTTCGGAGAAGCCGGACTTCGACTACAGCGAGATGGCGATCAGCGGCGACACGCTCGGCGTGGACTGGCTGGAGGGCTCGATCGGCTACCGGCTGAGCACCCAGAAGGTGCTGTGGCGGTCGGGCAACGGTGACTGCGAGGACGACGGCTACGCGGGCGGCAAGCAGTTCGTGGCGATCGTCAACTGCGGTTACAAGACGTACAAGGTCCAGGTCATCGATCCGGACAACAACGGCAGCGCCAAATGGTCGTGGACGGCGCCAGTCGGCACCAAGGTCTCGGCCGTCGTCTCCACCGACCCGGTGGTGGTGGTGCTCGGCACCGAGGGCGAGAGGCAGACGGACGTGGCGACGATCGTCGACGGCCGTCTCCAGTCGCGGGTCTCGCTCGGCACCGACAAGTACGACATCAGCACGGACGGCACCGAGATGCAGGCCGTGCACAATGTGATCGTCAGCAGTGACACCCTCTATCTGTCGCTGACGAGCAAGCACGACAGCAACGGCCAGGTGCTCAGCGGGATCGTCGCGTTCAACCTGAGCGACGGCAAGCAGAAGTGGATCGCCAAGCCCGACAGCAAGCACGACATCCAGGGCCTGGCGATCGAGGACGGCAAGCTGCTCGCGTACGAGCCCGCCGACTACGACGTGCAGGGCCGTCTGGTGACCCTGGACCCGGCCAGTGGCGCGCTCACCACCTACGCGCAGTTCGACACCGACGCCTCGCAGAAGCTGAACGTGTCGGCGATGCGCAGCTACCCCGTCTGGCACGACGGTCATTTCATCATCGCGACGCGCACGGTATACGCCTCCTCGTCCGACCAGACCTATCTGGTGACCTTCGGCTGACGAGCTACGGTAATTCCGGATTCGCCGGAACCTTCTGTTCGATAGGGGGCGCGGCCGGTGGTGGATGCGTGTAGCTTCGCCGCCTAGGGCGGTATGCGTAGGGGTCGGGGTCGGCATTGGTCCGGACCCCGGGGGGATAGGGGATACCCGACATGGGCGTACGGCTCGTGGTCGTTGACGACCACCGCCTGCTCGCCGAGGCGCTGGCCTCGGCACTGAAGCTGCGCGGGCACCGGGTGCTCGCGGCGGCGGCGCCCGCGGCGGGCGCGGCGGAACTGGTACTGAGCAGGTCTCCCGAGGTGTGCCTGTACGGCACGGCCGCACCGGCCGAGCCGGGCGCCTTCGACGCGGTGGCCAGGATCAAGCGGGAGCGCCCGGCGGTCGCCGTGGTCGTCCTCGGACCGGTGCCCGACCCGCGCGGCATCGCGGCGGCCTTCGCGGCCGGCGCCTCCGGTTACGTACGCCACGACGAGCGCATCGAGGGCGTGGAGCGCGCGATGGCCAAGGCGCGGGCCGGGGAGGTCGCGGTGGCGCAGACGCTCCTCCAGGGCGCCTTCGCGGAACTGCTCAACCCCGCGCGGCAGCCGGACGACGAGGGCGCGCGGCTGCTGGAGATGCTGACACCGCGCGAGATCGAGGTCCTGGTGCGGGTCGCGGAGGGCGAGGACACCCGGCTGATCGCGGCGGGCATGCGGATCGCGCCGAGCACCGCGCGGACGCATGTGCAGCGCGTCCTGATGAAGCTGGGGGTCGGCTCCCGGCTGGAGGCCGCCGCCCTGGCCGCCCGCACCGGCCTGCTGGACCGCGCGGCGGCCGAAGGCGCCCCGGCGTCCGCGGCGTTCCCGCAGTCCTCCGCGGCCGGTCCCGGCGCGGCGGGCTGACGCACAGACCCCAGCACCCCCCTTTTTTTCCACACGTTTTCCGCACGTCTTCCGCACGCGGGGCGGCACCTCCGGACAGGAGGTGCCGCCCCGCTCTCGCGTGCGCGGACACTTACCACCACAATCAACCTGTTTCAAGCATCTTCCCGGAGTCCCCATTGACCGGGCTGTTATTTTGTGGTTCCTTGTGTTTGATTATGTTGAGTGCTTGTGATGAGGGGCCTCAAGGGTGAAGAAGACGACGACCCGGCTCGCCGACGGCCGTGAGCTGATCTATTACGACTCCAGGGACGACGTCGTGCGCGACGCCGTGGACCGCCGTCCCCTGGAGCCCGTCGCCACCGAGTCCGAGCTGCGCGCCGACCGGCTGCTGGGCGACACCGTCGCCGTCGCCTCGCACCGGCAGGGCCGTACGTACCACCCGCCCGCCGACGAGTGCCCGCTGTGCCCCTCGCGCGAGGGCCGGCTGAGCGAGATCCCGGACAGCGACTACGAGGTGGTCGTCTTCGAGAACCGCTTCCCCTCGCTGGCCGGTGACGCGGGCCGCTGCGAGGTGGTCTGCTTCACCCCCGACCACGACGCGTCCTTCGCCGACCTGAGCCCCGCCTCCGCCCGCCTGGTGCTGGACGCCTGGACCGACCGCACCCGCGACCTGGGCCAGCAGCCCGGCGTGGAGCAGGTCTTCCCGTTCGAGAACCGCGGCGCGGAGATCGGCGTCACCCTCGGCCACCCGCACGGCCAGATCTACGCCTATCCGTTCGTCACACCGCGCACCGCCCTGATGCTGCGCTCGCTCGCCGAGCACCGCGAGCGCACCGGCGGGCGCAACCTCTTCGACGACGTCCTCGCCGACGAGCGCGCGGACGGCCGCCGAATCGTCCTCACGGGTGAACACTGGACCGCCTTCGTGCCGTACGCCGCGCACTGGCCGTACGAAGTGCACCTGTATCCCCACCGCCGGGTGCCCGACCTGCTCGGCCTCGACGAGGACGCGCGCGCCGAGTTCCCGCGGGTCTATCTGGAGCTGCTGCGCCGCTTCGACCGGATCTTCGGCGAGGGCCAGCCGCGTACCCCGTACATCTCCGGCTGGCACCAGGCGCCGTTCAACGCGCCGGACCGCCGCGATTTCGCGCTCCATCTGGAGCTTTTCACTATCCGGCGCACATCGGGCAAGCTGAAGTTCCTCGCGGGCTCCGAGTCCGGAATGGGCGCTTTCATCAACGATGTGCCGCCGGAGTCCGCGGCGTTGCGACTGCGAGAGGTAGCGAGTCAGTGAGCACCGAGCGAGCGGGCACCGAGTCGACGACCGCCCAGCGGGAGACGGCCGCCCGGCCCAAGAAGGTCCTGGTCACCGGCGGCGCCGGATACGTCGGCGGGGTCGTCGCCGCCCATCTGCTGGAGGCCGGGCACCGGGTGACGGTGCTGGACGACCTGTCGACCGGCTTCCTCGCGGGCGTGCCCAAGGGCGCCGACTTCGTCGAGGGCCGCGTCCAGGACGCGGACAAGGTGCTCGACAGCACCTATGACGCGGTGCTGCACTTCGCCGCCTCCTCGCAGGTCGGCGAATCCGTCGCCGTACCCGAGAAGTACTGGCGCAACAACGTCGGCGGCACCCTCGAACTGCTCGCCGCCATGCGGGACTCCGGCGTACGCACCCTCGTCTTCTCCTCCACCGCCGCCACCTACGGCGAGCCCACCGCCATCCCCATCACCGAGGACGCGGCGACCGCGCCCACCAACCCGTACGGCGCGACGAAGCTCGCCGTCGACCACATGATCACCAGCGAGTGCGCGGCGCACGGCCTGTCCGCCGTCTCCCTGCGGTACTTCAACGTCGCGGGCGCGTACGGCGGCCACGGCGAGCGGCACGACCCCGAGTCGCACCTGATCCCGCTGGTCCTCCAGGTCGCGCAGGGCCGCCGCCGCGCGGTCTCGGTCTTCGGCGACGACTACCCGACGCCGGACGGCACCTGTCTGCGCGACTACATCCACGTCGCGGACCTGGCCGAGGCGCATCTGCTGGCGCTCGACAAGGCGCCCGCGGGCGAGCACCTGATCTGCAACCTCGGCAACGGCAACGGCTTCTCGGTCCGCGAGGTCATCGAGACCGCCCGCCAGGTCACCGGCCACCCCATCCCGGCCACCGACGAGCCGCGCCGCGCGGGCGACCCCGCCGTACTGGTCGCCTCCGCGGAGCGCGCCAGGCAGCGGCTCGGCTGGCAGCCCAGCCGCACCGACCTCGCGGAGATCATCCGCGACGCATGGAATTTCACCCGGTCGCTGTCGCAGGACCACTCGCCGACGCAGGGGGAGGACGGACGATGACGGAAGCCACGACGGAAGCCGCGTTCGAGATCGCGTTCAAGAACATCTTCGGGCGCGCGCCCGAGGGCATATGGGCGGCGCCCGGCCGGGTCAATCTGATCGGCGAGCACACCGACTACAACGACGGCTACGTCATGCCGTTCGCGCTCCCGCACCGCACCCGGGCGGCCGTCGCCCGCCGCGACGACGGGCTGCTGCGCGTGCACTCCGCCGACATGGACGGCGGCGTCGTCGAACTGCGCGTCGACGAACTGGCTCCCGGTACGACCGGCGGCTGGGCCGTCTACCCCGCGGCCGTCCTGTGGACGCTGCGGCAGGCGGGCCACGCCATCGGCGGCGCCGACATCCACTACGACAGCAATGTGCCGGTCGGCGGCGGGCTCTCGTCCTCCGCCGCCCTCCAGGTCGTCACCGCCCTGGCCCTCACCGAACTGCACGGCCTGGACCTGCCCCGCCAGGAGTTGGCCCTGCTCTGCCAGTCCTCGGAGAACACCTACGTCGGCGCGCCCGTCGGCGTCATGGACCAGACCGCGTCCGCCTGCTGTACGCAGGGGCACGCGCTCCACCTCGACGTGCGCGGGCTCACGCAGCGCCAGGTGCCGTTCGACCTGGCCGCGCAGGGGCTGCAACTGCTGGTGGTCGACACCCGCGTCAAGCACGCGCACGCCGACGGGGCGTACGGCGAACTGCGCGCGGGCTGCGAGGCAGCCGCCGCGGCCCTCGGCGTCCCCGCCCTGCGCGACGTCCCCTACGACGGGCTCGACGCCGCGCTGGCCGCCCTCCCCGACGAGCGGCAGCGCCGGCTCACCCGGCACGTGGTGACCGAGAACCGGCGCGTCGAGGAGGTCATCGCGCTTCTGGACGCCGGGCGCACCCGCGAGATCGGGCCCGTCCTGACCGCGGGGCACGTCTCGCTCCGCGACGACTTCCGGATCTCGTGCGCCGAACTCGACCTCGTGGTCGACACCGCGCTCGCCAACGGCGCCCTGGGCGCCCGTATGACCGGCGGCGGCTTCGGCGGCTCCGCCATCGTCCTGGCGGAGGCCGCCGACATCCCGGCGCTGTCCGCGACCATCCAGGCCGCCCTCCCGGCGGCCCGGCTCTTCCCGACGACGGCGGGCCCCGGAGCGCACCGGCTGGTTTAGCGGGGCCCGGATCTCAAACCCGGTTCTCATACCCGGTTTCCAGACCCGGTTTCCAGACCCCGTGCTCCGACCCCGTGCTCAAATCCCGTTCCCCACTCCCGTTCCCCGCTGTCGGACGGGTCGGTCCGTGTGAAGCTCGGCACGCGAGGACCGGCCCGTTCGGCGCGTGCGGGGCCGCTCCCGTCACCGTGGTCACTCCGGTACCACAAGGCGAGGGAATCCGGAATTCCGCGACGGAGAACTTCCGTCAAGACGGTGTTAACGGGGGCGCGACGCCCTACGCTTTTGAGACAGCGCCGGTGGGGGCCGGCGTGCATCAGGGGGCGAGACGCAAGGGGTTCGGCACCCGGGGAGGGGCGGCGGTCCCGATCCGGGTGCCGGATCCCGCGCGAATGCCGCCCCGCCACTGGGGGAGTGCCCAACACCGGGAGTGGTACCCGTGGGACGAATCCGCGTTCTCGTCGTCGATGATCATCGCATCTTCGCCGAGTCGCTTGCCGCCGCGCTCGCGGCGGAGCCCGACGTCGACGTCTCGGCCGCGGGGAGCGGCCCGGCCGCTCAGCGCTGCCTGGACCGCGCGGCGGCCGACAACCGGCGCTACGACGTCCTGCTGGTGGACGCCGATCTGGGGGACGGTCCGCGACCGCCGGTGACGCTCGCGGCGGTGCCGCGCATCCCGGTCGAGCAGGAACCGGTCCTGGACGGCCTGGCGCTGGTGGAACGCGTCAGGGCCGAGTATCCGGGGACCCGTACCGTCGTGCTGGCCGAGCGGGACGACGCCCGCAGGGCGGCCCGCGCGCTCCAGGCCGGGGCGTCGGGGTGGGTCGCCAAGGACTGCTCGCTGTCACGGCTGCTCGCGGTCGTACGCGGCGTGCTGCGCGACGAGACGCATCTGCCGCCCGCGCTGCTGACCGGGGTGCTGCGCGAGCTGACGGCCGCCCGCAGGCACCGCACCGAGAGCGAACGGCTGGTGGAGTCGCTGACGCCGCGCGAGCAGGAGGTGCTGCGCTGCATGGTCGCGGGCCTGGGCCGCAAAGCCGTCGCCGAGCGGCTGTTCCTGTCGCCGCACACCGTCCGCACCCATATGCAGAATGTGCTGGGCAAGCTCGGCGTGCACTCGACGCTGGCGGCGGTCGCGCTGGCCCGCAGGGCGGGCGTGGGGCCGGTGGAGCTGGTGCCGTCAGCCGGGGACGTTGTCGAAAGGCGCGGTCAACTGTCGTAGCAGCCCGGCCAGTTCACCGCGCTGCCGGGCGGACAGCTCGCCCAGGATCGCGCGTTCCTGCGCGAGCAGTCCGGCCAGCGACTGGTCCGCGCGCTCCTGGCCCTCCACGGTGAGCCGGACGAGCACGCCGCGCCGGTCGCTGGGGTCGGGCAGCCGCTCGACGAGCCCGCGCTGGGCGAGCCGGTCGATCCGGTTGGTCATCGTGCCGGAGGTGACCAGCGTCTGGGTCAGGAGCTGGCCCGGCGAGAGCTGGTACGGCGGTCCGGCGCGGCGCAGCGAGGTGAGCACGTCGAACTCCCACGGTTCGAGACTGTGCTCGGCGAAGGCCAGCCGCCGTGCGCGGTCGAGGTGCCGGGCGAGTCTGCTGACCCGGCTGAGCACCTCCAGCGGCTCCACGTCGAGGTCGGGGCGCTCTCGGCGCCATGCAGCGACCAGCCGGTCGACCTCGTCCTCCATGCGCTCAGTGTAGTAGGTCTGTCGATATGAAGTCTCTTGATATGAAGCCTCTTGACTTCAAGAGATATGTCGGAGGAGCCTGGACACCGACCAGAGGGCAGAACCTCGCCCTCCGTTTCGGTAGCGGCTGTGCGCAGCCGGCTATGAAAAGCCAGGGAGTACGACGATGCACGCAGCGCCAACGTGGGACCCGCAACAGTATCTCCGGCACTCCACCCACCGCACCCGCCCTTTCCTCGACCTCCTCACCCGTATCCAGGATCTACCGGGCGGCGACGCGCCCCGGATCGCCGACATCGGGTGCGGTCCGGGCAATGTCACCGCGCTGCTCGCCGACCGCTGGCCCGGAGCCCGGATCACCGGCTTCGACAGCTCCCGCGAGATGCTGGACGCGGCGGCGCGGTACGCGGGACCCACGGCGGGCGGCGGTGAGCTGGACTTCCGGCAGGCCGACGCGGCGCACTGGGCGCCCGAGGAGTCCTTCGACCTGATCGTCTCCAACGCCGCGCTCCAGTGGGTGCCCGGCCACGCCGACCGCTTCCCCGGCTGGCTCGACCACATCACGCCCGGCGGCACCCTGGCCTTCCAGGTGCCGGGCAACTTCACCGCGCCCAGCCACGCGCTGCTGGGCGAGCTGTGCGACACCCCGCGGTGGCGCGACCGGCTCGACGGGCACGGCCGCCGCTACGTCCACATCCTCAGCCCGGCCGACTATCTGGAGCGGCTGACCGAACTGGGCTGCGCGGCCGATGTGTGGGAGTCGACGTATGTGCAGTTGCTCCAGGGCGAGGACCCGGTGCTGGAGTGGACCAAGGGCACCGCTCTGCGGCCGGTGCTGACCGCGCTGGACGGCGACCGGGGGGCGGTGACGGAATTCGTCGGCCAGTACCGCGACCTGCTGCGCAAGGCGTACCCGCCGGGCCCGCACGGGACGGTCTTCCCCTTCCGGCGGATCTTCACCGTCGCGCGCAAACAGGGGCAGGAGGCGGCGGCGTGACTCGGGGAGCGGCAGGGGGGACGGCGGGGGGCGCCGACAGCTTCGGGATCGCGGGGGTCGACCACGTCCAGCTCGCCGCGCCGCCGGGCAGCGAGGAGGCGCTGCGCGCGTACTACGTCGGGGTGCTGGGGATGGCCGAGCTGACCAAGCCGCCGGTGCTCGCGGCGCGCGGCGGCTGCTGGTTCGCGGCGGGGGACGCGGTGCTGCACTTAGGGATCGAGGAGGACTTCAGGCCCGCCCGCAAGGCCCACCCGGGCATCCGCGTCACCGGGATCCACGCCTTCGGCAAGGAGCTCCAGGCGCGCGGCGCCAAGGTCGTCTGGGACGACGACCTGCCGGGCCACTCCCGCTTCTACTCCGAGGACCCGGTCGGCAACCGGCTGGAGTTCCTGGAGCCGACGGCGATGAGAGCCTGACGGTCGCGCGTGGGGGCGTCGGGCGAGCGTGCCCGACGCCCCCACGCGTCCTACAGCAGCAGGAAGGCCGCACCGACAAGCGCCGCCCCCAGCGCCGCCAGCGTCCACGCCGTGCGCCGCATCCGCAGCGCCCCGCCGGCCACGACCGCGGCCAGCAGCAGGGCTCCGGCCAGCGGCACCCAGGAGAAGAACAGGCCGCCCCAGTCGGACCGTACGACCGTGTTCGTCCCGGGCTTCACCACGACCGGCACACGGTCGCCGACATGGTGTGTGACCGGCAGGCTGATGACCACCTTCGGGCGGGCGACGGCCGACCCCTTCGGCGCGAAGGGTCCGGTGCAGGTGGAGTCGCCGCAGTTCGTCAGCGTCATCGTGCCGTGCTCGTGCCCCTTGGTGAGCACCACGTATTGCGCGGTCTTCCACGAGTCCCAGGCACCGGACGCCAGGAGCAGCAGCACCAGCGCCCACCCGCCCACCACCCGGGCCAGCAGGACCAGCCCCCAGGTGCCCTCGGCCATCCGGCGGGAACGGCTGCGTTTCACCATGCGGGCGATCTTTGGCCATCGCATGCCGTCCGGTCAACCTCGGTACGCGCCCGCCCTCGACGAGGGTGAGCGCCGTGTCCGGCGGTTGACCGGTCGCGCGTCCGGTCAGGTGTTGTACGTGCTCTGCGCGCGCTCCAGACCCTCGGTGATCAGCGCCTCGACCGCGTCCGCCGCCCGGTCCACCAACCAGTCCAGCTCCTTGCGCTCGGTGGACGAGAAGTCCTTGAGCACAAAGGCCGCCACGTCCATCCGGCCCGGCGGACGGCCGATCCCCGCGCGCACCCGCAGATAGTCGGGGCCCATCGACTTGGTCATCGACTTGAGGCCGTTGTGGCCGTTGTCGCCGCCGCCCAGCTTGAGCCGCAGCGTGCCGAAGTCGATGTCCAGCTCGTCGTGGACGGCGATGATCCGCTCGGTCGGCACCTTGTAGAAGTCGCGCAGCGCGGTCACCGGGCCGCCGGACAGATTCATGTACGACTGGGGCTTCGCCAGCACCACCCGCTGGTTCGCGGGACCGGGCGGGCCGATCCGGCCCTCCACGACCACGGCCTGCGCCTTCTGCGCGCGCTTGAACTTGCCGCCGACCCGCTGGGCGAGCAGATCGGCCACCATGAAGCCGATGTTGTGCCGGTTCCCCGCGTACTCGGGGCCCGGATTGCCGAGGCCCGCGACCAGCCAGGGCCCTGAGGTGTCACTCATCCACGTCTCCGACTCCGTGTCGCCGACTTCGTACCGGGAAAACGGCCGCCGCCGCACTCCGTGAGGGTGCGGCGGCGGCCGGGGTCACACGCGAGCACGTCAGCACGCGAGCGCGCGGGCACGTGAGCGTACGCACACGAGCACGTCAACACACGAGCACGTCAGCACACGAGCGCATAAGCGCGCGAGGACCGGGGGAGCGCGGGGGACTACGCCTCGGCGGCGGCGTCCTCGGTGCCCTCGGCGGCCTCGTCGCCCGCCTCGTCGGCGGCCTCGGCCTGGGCCGAGACGACCTGGATGACGACCGCGTCCTCGTCGATCGCCAGGGTGGAGCCCTTGGGCAGGGTGATGTCCTTGGCGAGGATGGAGGCGCCGGCCTCCAGGCCCTCGATGGAGACGGTGACCGCGGTCGGGATGTGGGTCGCCTCGGCCTCGACGGGCAGCGTGTTGAGCACGTGCTCCAGCAGGTTGCCGCCGACGGCCAGCTCGCCCTCGGTCTGCACCGGGATCTCGACGGTGACCTTCTCGCCGCTCTTCACGGACAGCAGGTCGACGTGCTCGATGGTGCCGCGCAGCGGGTCGCGCTGGACCGCCTTGGGGATGACCAGCGCGGTCTTGCCGTCGAGCTGGAGGGAGATCAGCACGTTCGCGGTGCGGAGCGCGAGCAGCAGCTCGTGGCCGGGGACGGTGACGTGCTGCGGGTCGGCGCCGTGACCGTAGATGACGGCGGGGACCTGGTGGGCGCGGCGCACGCGGCGGGCGGCGCCCTTGCCGAACTCGGTGCGCGGCTCTGCGGCGATCTTGACCTCGGCCATGATGCTCAACTCCTCGATACGGAAAACTCGGTACGCGAAAGGGGGGTCATACGGTCGCCCGACCCACGACGGGCCGTTCCACGACTCACCCCCGCTTGCGCGGAGACCGTTACGAGGAGCGCGCCGATAACGGAGGACCGCCGGAAAAACCGGGGCCTCCCTCGCCGAGCAACGCGGACAGCGTAACCGGCGGGGAGGCCCCGGGAGAAATCGATCTAGCTCAGTGCTCGGAGTCCTCGAACAGGCTGGTGACCGAGCCGTCCTCGAACACCTCGCGCACCGCGTTGGCGATGGTCGGCGCCATGGACAGCACGGTGATCTTGTCGAGGTTCAGCTCGCGCGGGGTCGGCAGGGTGTCGGTGAGGATGAACTCGCTCACCCGGGAGTTCTTCAGCCGGTCCGCGGCGGGCCCGGAGAGCACACCGTGGGTGGCGGTCACGATGACGTCCTCGGCGCCGTTGGCGAACAGCGCGTCGGCGGCGGCGCAGATCGTACCGCCGGTGTCGATCATGTCGTCGACCAGGACGCAGACCCGGCCCTTGACGTCACCGACGACCTCGTGGACCTTCACCTGGTTGGCGACGTCGGGGTCACGGCGCTTGTGGACGATGGCCAGCGGCGCGCCGAGCCGGTCGCACCAGCGGTCGGCGACCCGTACCCGGCCGGCGTCCGGGGAGACCACCGTGAGCTTGGCGCGGTCGACCTTGGCGCCCACGTAGTCCGCGAGCACCGGCAGGGCGAAGAGATGATCGACCGGGCCGTCGAAGAAGCCCTGGATCTGGTCGGTGTGCAGGTCGACCGTGAGGATGCGGTCGGCGCCCGCGGTCTTGAACAGGTCCGCCATCAGCCGGGCCGAGATCGGCTCACGGCCGCGGTGCTTCTTGTCCTGCCGGGCGTAGCCGTAGAAGGGCACGATCACGGTGATGCTCCGGGCGGAGGCCCGCTTGAGAGCATCGAGCATGATGAGCTGCTCCATGATCCACTTGTTGATGGGAGCGGTGTGGCTCTGGATGAGGAAGCAGTCCGCGCCGCGGGCCGACTCCTGGAACCGCACATAGATCTCGCCGTTGGCGAAGTCGAAAGCCTTGGTCGGCACCAGGCCGACTCCGAGACTGTGTGCCACCGCCTCCGCCAGATCGGGGTGGGCGCGGCCGGAGAAGAGCATCAGCTTCTTCTCACCGGTCGTCTTGATCCCGGTCACTGCACCGTCTCCTTGGAGTTTTCGACTGGTGTTCGGCACAGCGTCGCCTTCGGTTAGGCGTGCTGGCGGAATTGTGTGCAAGCCACACGGTACGCCCCAACCGGCGCATCTGTGCACCTCAAGAGGCCCGGATGAGACGTCCCTCACTCGCCCTGCGGCGTGTCTCCTCGTTGTGCGCGTTCGGCGGCCTCGGCGGCGGCGCTGCCGGGACGCTTGCGCGCCACCCAGCCCTCGATGTTGCGCTGCTGACCGCGGGCGACAGCCAGCGACCCCGCGGGAACGTCCTTGGTGATCACCGATCCGGCGGCGGTGTACGCGCCGTCCCCGACGGTGATCGGCGCCACGAACATGTTGTCGGAGCCGGTCTTGCAGTAGCTGCCGATGGTGGTGTGGTGCTTGGCCTCGCCGTCGTAGTTCACGAAGACGCTGGCGGCGCCGATGTTGGTGTACTCGCCGATCGTGGCGTCCCCCACATAGCTGAGGTGCGGCACCTTGGTGCCCTCGCCGATCGAGGCGTTCTTCATCTCCACGTACGTGCCCGCCTTGGCCTTCGGGCCGAGCTTGGCGCCGGGGCGCAGATACGCGTACGGGCCGACGGTCGCCTGCTCGCCGATCTCGGCCTGGTCGGCGACGGTGTTGGACACCCGTGCGCCGGGGCCGACCGCGGTGTCGGTGAGCGTGCAGTTGGGGCCGACCTCGGCGCCCGCGCCGACGCTGGTGGCGCCCAGGAGCTGGGTGTTGGGGTGCACCAGGCAGTCCTGCTCGAAGCGGACGTCGACGTCGACCCAGGTGGAGGCGGGGTCGACGACCGTGGCGCCGTCCAGCATGGCGCGGTGGAGCAGCCGGTCGTTGAGCACCCGGCGGGCCTCGGCGAGCTGCACCCGGTTGTTCACCCCGGCGATCTCGCGGTGGTCGGGGGCGACGTACGCGCCGACGCGGTGGCCGGCCTCGCGCAGGATGCCGAGGGTGTCGGTCAGATACTCCTCGCCCTGCGAGTTGTCCGTCGTGATCTTGCCGAGCGCGTCGGCGAGCAGGGCCGCGTCGAAGGCGTAGACCCCGGAGTTGATCTCGGCGATCGCCAGTTGGGCCGGTCCGGCGTCCTTCTGCTCGACGATCGCGGTGACCCGGTCGTCGGAGGAGCGGATGATCCGGCCGTAGCCGGTGGGGTCGGGCACCTTCGCGGTGAGGACCGTCACGGCGTTGCCGTCGCCCTCGTGCGCGCCGACCAGGGTGTGCAGGGTCTCGGCGGTGAGCAGCGGGGTGTCGCCGTAGGTGACCACCACGGTGCCGTCCAGGACGACGCCCTGCGCGGACAGCGCGTCCAGGCCGATCCTGACCGCGTGCCCGGTCCCGTTCTGCTCGTGCTGCACGGCGGTGAGCGCCTGCGGGTCGATGCCGTTGAGGTGCTCGGTGACCCGCTCGCGGGCGTGGCCCACGACCACCACGAGGTGCTGCGGCGCCAGTTCGCGGGAGGCGGCGACCACATGGCCGACCAGGGAACGGCCGCAGATGGGGTGGAGGACCTTCGGGGTGGCCGACTTCATGCGGGTGCCCTCACCCGCGGCGAGGACGACGACGGCAGCCGGACGGTTCGGGCTCACGTGAGGAGACTCCTCGGCTTCGGGTGCTGGACATCCGCAGGATACCGACGGGTTCCCGGATGGACGCCGGGCGGCCCCGGCCGGACCGGCCGGGGCCCCGGTGAGGTGCTCCGCCGCCAGGACTCGAACCCGGACATAAGGCACCAAAAGCCCCAGTGCTGCCAATTACACCACGGCGGATCAACCCGCGCTTTCGACCCGTTGGCGAGCCGGGCGGGCTGGACTTCACCATCATGCCGTACGAGCCGGGGTGGACGCGACGTAGATCCGGGGTAGAGATCGCACGACGGGCCGCATGAAGTGGTTCTGTCGCTCGTCGTCGGCCGCTGCAATACTTACGGCGGCGTAAGTTACGGGCTTGACCGGCTGAAACCAGCCCCCTCAGATCCCCAAGGGACAGACATGACCACGCACACGGACGTGAGGCCCGAGTCCCGGGAACCCGGGCCCTCGGGACAGGAAGACGCGCTGAACAGCGCCACCCGCGGTGGTGAGAGCAAGCGGTCGATCGAGCAGATCGCGCTGCTGCTGTTCATCAGCATCCCCTTCGTGGCGCTGGTGGCGGCCATCCCGCTCGCCTGGGGCCGCGGCATGAGCTGGCTGGATCTCGGCCTCATGATCGGCATGTACTTCCTCGGCTGCCACGGCATCACCATCGGCTTCCACCGGCACTTCACCCACGGTTCGTTCAAGGCCAACCGCCCCCTGAAGATCGCGCTCGCCATCGCCGGATCGATGGCCGTCGAGGGCCCGATCGTGCGTTGGGTGGCCGACCACCGCAGGCACCACAAGTTCAGCGACGCCGAGGGCGACCCGCACAGCCCGTGGCGGTACGGCGAGACGTTGCCCGCGCTGATGAAGGGCCTGTGGTGGGCCCACATGGGGTGGCTGTTCGACGAGGAGCAGACCTCGCAGGCGAAGTACGCGCCCGACCTGATCAAGGACTCCGCGATCCGCCGCATCTCGCGCGACTTCTGGCTGTGGACCGTGATCTCGCTGGCCATCCCGCCGGTGGTCGGCGGCCTCGTCACCATGTCGTGGTACGGCGCGTTCACCGCGTTCTTCTGGGGATCGCTCGTTCGGGTGGCGCTGCTGCACCACGTCACCTGGTCGATCAACTCGATCTGCCACGCGGTCGGCAAGCGCCCCTTCAAGTCCCGTGACCGCTCCGGCAACGTGTGGTGGCTGGCGGTGCTGTCCTGCGGCGAGTCCTGGCACAATCTGCACCACGCCGACCCCACCTCCGCCCGGCACGGTGTGCTGCGCGGCCAGGTCGACTCCAGCGCCCGGATCATCCGCTGGTGCGAACAGCTCGGCTGGGCCACCGACGTCCGCTGGCCGAGCGCGGACCGTATCGCGGCCCGCCGTAAGGAAAACATCAGTGAAGCGGCATGATTGACGCGTGAGCGACGGCAGCGGATCGAACGGCGACGGCGGAAGCGGCAGGGCCTCGGGTACGGATTCGGGTGCGAAGTCGGGCTCACGTCCGGCCACGGCCTCAGGCGTGGCGGGACCCACCGCCCGGCGCGCCCGCCGGGTCCGTATGACCGGCAAGGAACGGCGCGAGCAGCTTCTCGACATCGGCCGCACGCTCTTCGCCGAACGCGGCTTCGAGGGCACCTCGGTCGAGGAGATCGCCCACAAGGCGGGCGTCTCCAAGCCGGTGGTGTACGAGCACTTCGGCGGCAAGGAAGGGCTCTACGCCGTCGTCGTCGACCGTGAGATGCGCCGGTTGCTCGACATGGTGACCGGCGCCCTCACCGGCGGCCACCCCAGGGAGCTGCTGGAACAGGCCGCCTTCGCGCTGCTGGACTACATCGAGCAGTACACCGACGGTTTCCGCATCCTGGTGCGCGATTCACCCGTCGCCCAGTCCACCGGCACCTTCGCCTCGCTGATCAGCGACATCGCCACCCAGGTCGAGGACATCCTCGGCCACGAGTTCAAGCGCCGCGGCTTCGACCCCAAGCTCGCCCCGATGTACGCGCAGGCGCTGGTCGGCATGGTGGCGCTCACCGGCCAGTGGTGGCTGGACGCGCAGAAGCCGAAGAAGGCCGAGGTCGTCGCCCACCTGGTGAACCTCTCCTGGAACGGCCTGGCGGGCATAGAGCCCAAGCCGCGGCTGATCGGCCACCGCAAGAACTGAGGCGGCCGACGACGTACAGGCGCATAGGCGCACAGGCATACAGATGTACAGGCATACAGACGTACAGGCGTACAGAAGAAGGCGCCCGGCGGACCGATCATCGGTCCGCCGGGCGCCTTTCTCCGATCGGTCAGCCGGTGTTGCGCAGCCCCGCCGCCACACCGTTCACCGTCAGCAGCAGCGCGCGCGACAGCAGCGGGTCGGGGCTCTCGCCCCGCTCCGCCGCCGCCCGCTGCCGGGCCAGCAGCGTCACCTGGAGATACGAGATCGGGTCCAGGTACTGGTCACGGATGTGGAAGGTCTGCGCCAGCAGCGGGCTGCCCGCCAGCAGCTCGGACTCCCCGGTGATCCGCAGCACCTCGCTGACCGTCAGCGCGTGCTCCGCCTCGATCGTGGCGAAGACGTGCTTGAGCTCGTCGGGCACCAGGGTGTCCACGTAGTGCCGGGCGATCCGCAGATCGGTCTTGGCCAGGGTCATCTCGACGTTGGACAGGAAGTTGCGGAAGAAGTGCCACTGTCCGAACGCCTCGTCTATCACCGGGCCGAGCCCCGCCTCGCGGGCGGCCTTCAGCCCGGCGCCGACCCCGAACCAGCCGGGGACGATCTGCCGGGACTGCGTCCAGCCGAACACCCACGGGATGGCCCGCAGACCGTCCAGGCCCGCACCGGAGTCCGGGCGGCGTGAGGGACGCGACCCCAGGTGCAGCTCGCCGAGCTGGTCGACGGGCGTGGAGGCGAAGAAGTACGGCGGCAGGTCCGGGTCCTCGACCAGCTTGCGGTACGCGTCGTGGGCCGCCTCGGAGACGATGTCCATCGCCGCGTCCCAGCGCGACAGCGCCTCGTCGGACTGCCGGGGCGCGGTGTGCAGCGCGGACGCCTGGAGCGTGGCGGCGACCGTCAGTTCCAGGTTCTCCCGGGCCAGCGACGGGATCAGGTACTTGTCCGAGATCACCTCGCCCTGCTCGGTCACCTTGATCTCGCCCTCCAGGGTGCCCCAGGGCTGGGCGAGGATCGCGGTGTGCGAGGGGCCGCCGCCGCGGCCGACGGTGCCGCCGCGGCCGTGGAACAGCCGCAGCCGCACCCCGTGCCGGTGCGCGACGTCACGCAGCCGCCGCTGCGCCCGGTGGATCTCCCACTGCGAGGTGGTGATGCCGCCGAACTTCGACGAGTCGCTGTAGCCGAGCATGACCTCCTGCACGTCACCGCGGAGCGACACCAGCCGCCGGTAGGACGGGTCGGACAGCATCTCGTCCAGGAGCTGGTCGGCGATCTTCAGCTCGTCGGTGGTCTCCAGCAGCGGCACGATGCCGATCTTGGCGATCCCGGCGTGCAGGTCGATCAGCCCGGCCTCGCGCGCCAGCACCGCCGCCGCGAAGACGTCGTCCGAGCCCAGGCACATCGAGATGATGTAGGACTCCACGACCTCCGGACCGAACCGCTCGAACGCCTCCCGGATGGTGTGGAACACCCCGAGCGTCTTGGCGCCCGCCTCGTCCAGCGGGGCGGGCGTCGGCGCCAGCGGGCGGCGCGAGCGCAGCTCCTTGGCCAGCAGCTTGCGCCGGTAGTCGCGCGGCATGTCCGCGTACCGCCAGGACTCCTCGCCGAGCCGGTCGAAGAGCTGCCCCAGCGCGTGGTGGTGCGCCTCGGCGTGCTCGCGCACGTCCATGGTCGCGAGCTGGAGGCCGAAGGCGGACAGGGTCCGGATCGTACGGTCCAGGCGGCCGTCGGCGATCAGGCCGCCGCGGTGGACGCGCAGCGAGTCCTGGATGAGCTGGAGGTCGTGCAGCAGACCGCCGGTGCCCAGGTAGTCGCGGCCGGGGACGTGCGGGGTGCCGCCGGCCAGCCGCTCGCGGGTGTTGACGAGCTTCTGCCGGATGCAGGTCGCCTTCAGCCGGTACGGCTCCTCGGCGTTCAGCCGCTTGTAGCGCGGGCTGATCTCGGGCAGCGCCACCAGGTCCGTGGCCAGCGAGTCCAGCAGGTCGGTGCTGGCGCCGCAGTTGCGGATCGAGTTGGACAGCGCGCCGCGCAGCACGTCCACCAGGTCGAGCGCGTCGGTGATGCCGTGCTCGTGCTGGAGGATCAGCACGTCCCAGGTGACCTGCGGGGTCACATTGGGGTTCCCGTCGCGGTCGCCGCCGATCCAGGTGCCGAAGGTCAGCGGGCGGGTCCCCGCGGGCAGCGGCAGCCCGACCCGCTCCAGCTCGGCCGCCAGGTCCTCCAGGACGTCGCCGACCGCGCCCGCGTGCAGTTCGTCCAGGTAGTAGATGGCGTTGCGCGCCTCGTCGGCGGGCTCAGGGCGCACCACCCGCAGCTCGTCGGTCTGCCACAGCAGGTCGATGTTCTCCGCGAGCCGCAGGTCCGCGCGGCGCCGGTCGCCCGTGCCCTGCCCGGTGGTGTCGTCCAGCAGCTCCGCGATCCTGCGCAGCTTGTTCAGCACACTGCGCCGCGCGGCCTCGGTGGGGTGCGCGGTGAACACCGGCCGCACGTTCAGATTCCGTACGGTCTCGCGTACGTGCTCGGGGTCGCCGTCCTTCAGCAGGTCGGCGGTCTGGGCGAGCAGGCCGCCCTCCTGCGCGCGGCGCTCGCGCAGGTCCCGGCCGCGGTGCACCTGCTCGGTGACGTTGGCCAGATGGAAGTAGGTGGAGAAGGCGCGTACCAGCTTGGCGGCGGTCTCCAGGTCGGTGTCGCCGAGAAGCGTGGCGGCTGCCTCGCCGTCGGTGCGGGTCAGGGCACGTACCCGCTCGACGAGATCGAGGAGTTCCTGGCCTTCCTGTCTCACCAGCGTGCCGCCGAGCAGTTCTCCCAGGCGGCGGATGTCGGCTCGCAGGGCGGTACTGCTCTCCGGGGCGGTGTCGGCGCTGCTCACAGGTGCGGCTCCTTGTGCAGTGGAAGTGGACGACGGCATACAAGGCGTAGGGAAAGACGTGGCTGCGGACCGCGCTGTCCGACCGCTCCAGGATAGGTGGCCGCCTCCGCGGCGAGACGGCCCGCCCATCTGGCGGACACGGCACCCGGTCGCGCTTACCCCTGGAGACCCTTACCGGTCCCGTCGGCCGATACCGCGCCGATACGGGGCTGACACGGCCGCCACGCCGCCTCGGGCACCGCCTAGTCTGGACGCCATGAGTACGACGGGGGCGCACGTACCGGACGACGGGGCTGGAGGACGGCCCGGGTCCGGCTGGTGGTGGTGGACGCGGCGGCGCGGCTTCCTCCTGGACCTGGCGCTGGCCGTGGCCTCGGCCGTGGAGTGCGCCTTCGAGGGCGTGACCTTCGCCCACAAGACCGGGGTGACGCCCGCGGTGGCGGCGCTGATCGGGCTGCTCGCGGGCGGCACCTTGCTGCTGCGCCGCCGCTGGCCGATCGCCGTGGTCCTGGTGGGCATCGCCCTGAGCCCGGCCGAGCTGGGCTTCCTGCTGTCGGTGGTCGGCCTCTACTCCCTGACCGTCTCCGAGGTGCCGCGCCGGATCACCGCCGCGCTCGCCTCCATGAACGGCCTCGGCACCTTCCTGGTCTCCTTCATCCGCCTCCACGACAGCCTGCGCAACGCGGACGACAACCGCTCGATGTCCCTGCCGATCGTCCTGAGCACCTCACTCCTGCTCGCCCTCGGCCTCACCGCCCCGCCGGTCCTGCTCGGTCTGTACGTACGGGCCAGGCGCCGGCTGGTGGAGAGCCTGCGGGAGCGGGCCGACGGCCTGGAACGCGAGCTGGAACTCCTCGCGGAGAAGGCGGCCGAGCGCGCCGAGCGGGCCCGCGCCGAGGAGCGGACCCGGATCGCCCGCGACATGCACGACGTGGTGGCCCACCGGGTGAGCCTGATGGTCGTCCACGCGGCGGCCCTCAAGGCCGTCGCCCTCAAGGACCCGGCCAAGGCGTCCAGCACCGCGGAGTTGCTCGGCGACATGGGGCGCGAGGCGCTGACCGAACTGCGCCAGATGCTCGGGGTGCTGCGTACGGCGGCGCCCGAGCGGGCACCCGCGCCCGCGCCGCGGCTTCCCGCGCCGCGGGTTCTCGAGCCCGAGCCGGATACGGATACGGATACGGCTATGGAGCCGGAGCCCGAGGGGCCCTGCATCGACCAGCTCGGCGAACTCGTCGAGCAGTCCCAGGCCGCCGGGATGACCGTCGAGTTCACCGTCGAGGGCGAGGAGCGGCCCTGCGGCGCCCGCGTCGAACAGACCGTCTACCGCGTGGTGCAGGAAGCGCTCACCAACGTCCACAAGCACGCCGGGGGCGCCAGGGCCCATGTCCGGCTCGCCTACCGCGAGCTCGAGATCGCCGTCCTCGTTCTCAACGGGCCCTCCGACGGCACCCCGGCCACGCCGCTTCCCAGCGGGGGGCACGGGCTGGTCGGCATGAAGGAACGTGTCACCACCCACGGCGGGGGCTTCGCCGCGGGCCCCACGCCCGACGGCGGTTTCCGCGTCTCCGCCTTGTTGCCCCTGGCAGCCCGCCCGATCTGACGCCCGCTTGGCGCGGGACGGTAAGCCGCTCTTCGAGGGCGGGGCCGGGGCGGTTCTTCTCCCAAGGCGGCTGGCCGATCCTTGAGGGGCGCGGGGAACTGCGCGCTCAGCCACCGACGGTGGCGCGGCCTTTGGCCACCGGCCCCCGCGGGGCAGACGCGGTTGTTGTCGGGCTGACAGCCCGGTGGGGGCGGGCCGCGCAGTTCCCCGCGCCCCTCAAGACAACGCCCTGCGCAAGGGCAAGGCACCTTCCCCTCGCCCCTCAAGACAACGTCCTGCGCAAGGGCAGCGCACCTTCCCCGCGCCCCTCAGGACAGCGCCCTGCGCAATGGCAGCGCGCTTTCGGGGTCAGGCCGGGTCGGACGGGTCGGCTTGTTCGGGGAGGCCGGGGGCGCCCTGGGCTTCGGGGTGGTCCGGCCCGGAGGGCGGGAGGTGGCGGCCGGTCAGGGAGGCGAGGGTGGCCCGTACGTGCGCGAGATGCGCGCGAATCTCGTCGCGGTGCTGCTCGTGCTCGCGCAGCGAGCGCTCGCTCTCACGGCGGGTGCGCTCCTCGTGCATGCGCGCCTGGGCGAGCAGCTCGGACGCCCGCTCCTCGGCCTCCTGCTGCTGCACCCGCAGGGCCTCCTCGGCGTCGGCACGCTCCTGGTGCGCCTCGTGGAGGCGCCGTTCGGCGTCGCCGAGGAGGTCGGCGAGCCTGCTGTCGACCCCGGCCTCGCGCTCGGCGAGCTCGTGTTCGAGGGTGTCGAGCCGTTCGCGGCGCTCCTTGTCGACCTCGGCCAGGGTCCGGCCGACGTCCTGCCGCATGGCGTCCAGGGCGCGGCCCGCCTCGCCGCGTACGGCCTCGGCTTCCGCGCGGGCCTGGCCGAGGATCTCGGAGGCGCGTCCGCACGCCTCGTCCAGGAGCCGTTCCGCCTGCTCCTCGGCGGCGGCGAGCCGGGCGGAGGCGGCGGCGCGGGCCTCGTCCTGGAGGGTGCGGCGGGCGGTCTCCGCGGTGTCGCGCGCGTGCTGCGCCTCGGCCTCGGCGCGGTCGCGTACGGCGGCGGCCTCCTCCTCGACCAGCCGCAGCAACTCCTGGGCGCCGTCGCCGAGCGCGTCGAACGAGGTGGCGCCGAGCGCTTCGACCTGGTGCCGCAACGAGGCGCACTCGGCGTCCATCTCGTTGGCGAGCACCGTCAGCCGGGCGGCCCGTTCCCAGGCGGCGTCCCGGTCCTCCGACAACTCGTCGAGGAAACGGTCGACCTGTTCCGGCCGATAGCCGCGTCCGCGCGCGGTGTCGATGTTGCGGGCTGACGATGCGGTGTTGCTGCTCATGCCCTGCCCCTCGCCGTCGGCCGTTCCGTCCTGCCTATTTTTGGCTTATGTCCGAATTGTACGGGCTGCGACACTCCGACCTGTCTCCTACCCATCCACTCCCTTCCCGATGGCCCCGAACGCAGACGGGCCGGGTGAAGAAGGGAAGTGCCCTTCGTCACCCGGCTCTTCGCCGCGTGCGGGGTGGGGGTCAGCGCGCGAGGGAGACGGCGAACGGCGTGAAGCCGTTCCGGCGCAGGACGTGGGGCACGACCAGGATCATGGCCTCGGCGGCGCGGGCGGTGCGAATGCCGCCGAGGTCCTCGATCCATGCGGGCCGCCAGCCCAGGTCGGCGAGCAGACCGGTGACGGTCTTCTTCGCGTCCTCGTCGTCCCCCGACACATAGGCGGTCGGCGGGGTGGCCAGGATCTCGGGAGCGGTCATGACCATGAACAGCATGGTGTTGAGGGTCTTGACCACACGGGTGTCGGGGAGCGCGGCCTGGAGGTGCTCGGCGAGGCTGCCGCCGGGGTAGCACAGGTCGCCGGGCAGGCCGTCCTCGGCGTCGCGGGTGGCGTTGGAGACATCGACGAGGATCTTCCCGGAGAGTTCGGCGCGCAGGCCGGTGAGGCGTTCCAGCGAACTGTCGCCGGGCGTCGCGTTGATCACGATGTCCGCGCCGCGGGCGGCGGTGGGCTGGTCGGCGAAGGCGACCGTCGGGGCTGCCCCGGCGGCGCGGGCGGCGGTGTCCACCGGGGTCCGGCCGCCGAGGGTGACCTGGTGTCCCGCGGCGGAGAGCTTGTTGGCGAGGTGGGTCCCGACGCGGCCCGCGCCCAGGATGCCGATGGTGGTCATGAGGTGATGCTCCTTGCGGTGTCGAGCGGGTAAGGGCGGGCGTCCGGTCAGACGATCGGCGACAGGACCTCGCGGGCGGCGGCGTGGACGCCGGGGGCCGCGGCCAGGAAGTCGCGGCTGCGGGTGCTCCAGGGCTCGCCCGCCAGGTCGGTGACGGTGCCTCCGGCCTCGGAGACCAGCAGGGCGCCGGCGACCAGTCCCGAGCGCACGTCGGAGAACTGCCAGAAGGCGTCCATCCGTCCGGCGGCGACGTGGATGAGCTGCATCGTGGCGGGCACGGACACGCGTACGACCAGGCCGTTGACGAGCATGGCGGTGACGGAGTCGCCGATCCGCCGGAAGGTGCGCTCGTCCTCGCCGGGCCTGGCCTGACCGGTGCCGATGAGCGAGGCGGCCAGACCGGTCTTGGCGGACACCGACAGGGGCCGGTCGTTGAGGCGGGCGCCGCCGCCGGCCACCGCGGTGTACGTGTCACCGGTCAGCGGCAGATGGACGACGGTGAGCACTGGCTGGTTGTCGCGGACCAGGGTGGCGGTGACGGCCCAGTCGTCCATGCCGTGCACGTGGTTGATGTTGCCCTCGGCGGGGTCGACCACCCACCACTCCCCGGGCGGGAGCGCGCCGCCCGCCAACTCGTCCTCGGCCCACCGCGATCCCGGCCGGGCCCGCAGCAGCGGTTCGCGCAGCACGCTCAGCACCGCGTCGTCGTTGGCGTGGATCTCCGCGACGACCTCGTCCAGGCTCACGCCGCGGGCGTGCGTGGTGTGGCGGGCGCGCAACGTGCGACCGGCGGTCCGCACCGCGGCCGTCACGTCGGACAGGAGGGTCGTGCCGGCGGCGAAAGGCATGGCTGTGCTCATGGGGGGCTCCCTGGTGTCGATGGCCGCGGGGCGGTTCTTCTCGCGCCCGCACTTCGACGGTAGGTTGCCCGTGGATTAACAACAAGTGCATGCTTTTAACTTGTAGATTTACTGTCATGCAACTGGATCTGAACCTGCTCACGGCCCTGAATGCGCTGCTGGAGGAGGGGAGCGTCACCGGCGCCGCGGCCCGCCTCCATGTGACCGCGCCCGCGATGAGCCGGTCCCTGGGCCGTATCCGCAAGGTCACCGGTGACCAGATCCTGGTCCGCGCCGGGCGCGGCATGCTCCCCACCCCTCGCGCGCTGGCCATGCGCGCCGAGGTCCACGCCCTCGTGCAGCAGGCCCACCGCCTGCTGTCCGCCCGGCAGAGCCTCGACCTGGCGGCTCTGGACCGGGTCTTCACCGTGCGCTGGCACGACGCGCTGACCGCGGCCTGCGGCACCGCCCTGACCACGGCCGTCCGCGAGCAGGCGCCCGGCGCCCGGCTGCGGCTGTCCGCCGAACCCGGCACGGACACGCCCGAGTCGCACCGGGGCGAGGTCGACCTCGAATCCAGCTCCGGCCGGTCGGCGCTTCCCGACATCCGCCACCGCCTCGTCGGCAGGGACCGGCTGGTCGTCGCCGTCCGGCCCGGCCACCCGCTGGCCGAGGGCCCGTTGAGCCCCGAGCGTTACGCGGCGGCGGAACACCTCACCGTCTCCCGGCGCGGAAGCCTGCGCGACTCGGTCGACGACGCCCTGGCCGCGCACGGCCTCGAACGGCGCGTCGCCGCCGCCGGGCCCACCGCCGCCTTCGCACTGCGGCTGGTCCTCGACACCGACCTCGTGGTCACCGTGCCCGACGCGGTCACCCGCGAGGCCAGGGACCACCTCGGCCTGCTCACCCTGCCGACGCCGCTCCCGCTGCCCGACGTCCCCTTGTACCTGCTGTGGCACCAGCGGTACGACGAGGACCGCGCCCACGTCTGGCTGCGCGACCTGGCCACCGAAACCGTCCAGGCGCTGTTCGCACCACTGAACGCCTGACCGGGCCGCCAGATCAGCACGCTTGACCGGCCCGCCTGAACGGCACAGCGGACGGCCCCGCCGCGGCGGGGCCGTCCGCTGACGCCTCTGCTACGACCCGGCGCGGCGGTACAGCCGTCGGCCGGGCCCTCGCGGGGCCGTTACAGCAGTCCGTCCCACATCTGCTCGATGAGGACCGACCACCAGTGGTCGGGCGAGGCGATGGCCGCCGGGTCCTGCGCGGCGAGCTGCGCCTGGAAGTCCACCGTCCAGCGGCCCGCCTGATCGGGCGTCAGCCCGATCCGCAGCCGCCACATCCGGCCCAGCAGCGCCAGGCAGCGGGCGAATTCCGGCAGGCTCGAATTGACGAACTGCGGCGGCGCGGGCTGTCCGCCCGGACCGGCCTCCAACGGCACCGCCACGATGTGCGCGGTGCCGTACTGCACACAGAGCTGACGGCCGAAGTCATTGCCCATCACCAGATACGAGCCCGCGTCCGACGCCGCCTGCACGCCGCGCTGCTGGGCCAGCTCCGCCAGCGTCGGCACCGGCTGGCCCGGCTGGGCCTGCGCCCAGAAGAACGGTCCGAAGTCCACCGGCAGCCCGGCCCACACCAAGGTCTGCGCCACGATGTCGGGCACGCCCTGCCGGGACACCGCCCGCTGGTCGAAGCGGAACAAGCCCTGCGGCCCGAAGGCCGACGCCAGTTCCTGCCCGATCACGTCGAGCGGCACCGGCGGCACCCGCAGCACACTGTGCGGGTCGGGCATCGGGACCCGCTGCGGCTGCGGGCGCGCGGGCGCGCCCGCCACCTGGTGCAGCTCGCCCTGGTGCGTCAGCAGATGCTGGACGCCCTGCTGGCGGCTGGCGTGGTCCCTGCCGTACGGCGCGGTGTGGCTGATCCGCACCTGCGGCCAGGTCTCGCGGATCATCCGCGTGCAGTAACCGCCCGGCAGGTCGCACGACTCCAGCTCGGTGTGCAGTTCGAGCACCTGCTCGGGCCGCACGCCCATCGAGCGCAGCTCGTGCAGGATCTGCCACTCCGGGTGCGGAGTGCCGGGCGCCGAACGCCGGATGAGCTGCTGCTCGCTGCCGTCCTGGCCGCGATAGCGGAGCACCGCCATGTAGCCGGGTCCGACCGTGGGCACCGCCGTCGGCTGCGGGTAGCCGTAGCCGGGCGGCGGGGGCGGGGCCATGCCGCCGCCACCGGGCGGGGGCGGCGGACCCATGGGCGCGCCGCCGGGACCCGCGAGCATCGTCGCCGCGTAGTGCGGGTCGTTGCCGCCGGGCCGGCCGGGCGCGCCGGGGCCCGCGCCGGGCGCCTGGGGTCCGGGCGGCCCCGAAGGCCCTGCCAGCATCGTGGCCGCGTAGTGCGGGTCGTTGTTCCCCGCGGGCGGCGGGGGCGGCGACATGCCGGGGCCGGGCGGCGGCGGGGGCGGTCCCGTCGGACCGGTGGGTCCGGGAGGTCCGGGCGGGCCGCCGGGGCCCGCGAGCATGGTCGCCGCGTAGTGCGGGTCGTTGCCGCCGGGGCGACCGGCGCCGGGCGGCGGCGGTCCCTGCGGGCTCTGACCACCCGGCGGATTCTGCGGTACGAGCTGCGTCGGGAGGTAACCGCCCGCAGGAGCGGCGGCTCCCGGCGGGGGCGGCGGCGCGTCCGGGCTGCGGACCGGACCGCCCGAGGGCGGCGGCACATGGCCGCGGGCGGCCTTCGCCGTCTCCAGGTCGGCGATGTCGGCGGCACCGCGACCGGGGCCACCGGGCGGAGGCACGGATCCGGCGCCGAGGCCGCCGGGCGGCGGCAGCGGCACCGCGGGTCCGCCGGGCGGCGGGAATTCCGAACCCCCCACGGTGTGCGGCACGCCGGGCCTGGCGGGCGGCACGGGAGCCTGCGGCTCCACGGGCGGGGCGATCCGGGTCTTGGGCAACCCGCTGCCGCTCGGCAGCAGTTCGGTGCGGGCCTGCTCGGCCTCGGGGTCCTGCGCGACGTCCACCTGGTCGGAGCCGCTGATCGGCGGCGCGAAGACGGTCGCGGGCACCGGGACCGACTGGCCCTCGCCGCTGTCGCTGGTCGTCTTGCCCGCCCAACTGCCGCCGGGCACGGCCGGTTCCGCGGGCGCCGCGGGCGCCGCGGGCGCGTCGGCCGCCGGGGCCGGGCGCCGGTAGTCGATCCCGCCGGACGCGGCCGGTGCGACGGGAGCGCTGTCAGCGGGGGAGGGTGCGGGCGTTGAGGCGCCGGAGGAGGCGGGCCGCCGGTAGTCGATCCCGCCGGAGCCGGAGCCGGAGCCGGAGCCGGAGCCGGAGCCGGGCGCGGAGCCCGTACCGTCGCCCGGTCCCGAGGCGGGACCCGAGGCCGCCGCCAGGCCGTACCCGCCGTCGGCGTCGGCCGCCGGGGCACGGTCGGCCGGGGCGCCGTCGGACCCGGGGGCGGCGGCGTGCCACGCGGGAGCGTCGGCGACCGCGCCCGCGGCGATACCGGCACCGTTGGTCCGGCTCGACCGGCGGTTGTCGGGGATGCCCATCTTGTCGGCCGCGTCCTGGAGCCACTGCGGCGGGCTCAGCAGGAAGGACGTGGCCTCCAGGTCGATGCGTTGCGGCGGGTCGGGCACCGCGTCGTTCGGCACCGGGCCGTACTCCTCCTCGTAACGCCTGATGAGCTCGCCGACGGGCAGGCCGGGCCACAAGGTGGCCTCGCCGCTGTCCTTGGCTATGACGACGCGGACGTCGCCGCCGTCGCCCGCGGACGGGCCGCCCTCGCGCGGCTCCGACCAGACGATGAAGCCGAGGTCGAATTCGCGGACCCGGATCTCCCGGGCCTCGTACGCGGGGACGTCGCCGTTGATCCAGCGCTCCGCCCGCTCCTGGGCCTGCGCGAAAGTGACCATGTCCGGCCTCATCCCTCCACCGGGACGGCGCTGGCGAAGCCCCCGTCCACCATCAGGTTCGCGACGGTCTCCAATTCCGGCGGATTGCCCGCGAGCCGGAGCAGGAACGCGTCGAGTGACTCACCGCAGGGCAGCAGCAGTTCCGCGACCCGGTCGGCGGGGGCGGCCCAGCGGTCGCCGTCGCGGACGTCGTCGTACGCGCAGAACCAGACCGAGCCGGTCCGCTCGCCCTTGACCTTGACCGCGAGCAGGCCGCCCTGGAGGTAGGAGATCGCCAGGAAGTCCTTGGTCAGGTGGTCGCGCAGGCACTTGTTCACGTACACCAGGTCGTTGACCGCGGCGTCGTCGCGGACGGTGAAGAACGGTTGGTCGATCAGCAGGCCGAGGTCCGGGTCGAGCGCGACGCCGCTCGGGGCGCAGCCGCCCGCCGCCTTCAGGAAGGTGCGGTAGCCGCCGGGCAGCCGGTAGCCCAGCTCCTCCTCGACGTCACGGACCTGCGACTCGGTGACCGCGACCGGGTCCTTCGGCAGTCCGAAGTGGACCGGGCGGGTCTCCTGGAGCGGCCGGGTGCCGCGCTTGGCGTGGTCGGCGGAGGAGGCGGCGAGGCCCCCGTGGTGCCGCAGCAGCGCCTTGACCTCGACCGGGATCAGCTCCATCCGGCGGGTCCCGATGACGTGGTGCCAGGTCCAGCCGTGCGGGGTCGCGACGGGGGAGAGGCTGCCCCACAGCTCGTGGCCCGAGGCGTGCAGCGCCGCGTTCGCCGACACGTAGTCGGTCAGCCGCAGCTCGTCTATCCCGAAGCCCTCGGGGGGCTCGGCGATCTCCGCCACCGCCCGCGCGTACGGCGCGAAGTCCGGAATCCCGTTGTCGTCCACCCAGACACCCTGGGGATGGCGGGCGGCGCGTACCGGGTCGGGAAAATGCACGACCTGTCCGGCGTAGGCCGCGTTCGGCGGCGGCACGATACGTCCCCCGGCCCGCGGACCGGGAGGTGCGCCCAGCCCTTGCCGACCTGTCGTCATGGCGGTTGCCCCCTGCTGCGTCTGGCTGATGACCACAGCCTAGGGCCTCACCACCAGGGCAGAGCCAGGGCCTGTGGATAACTTGCCTGATCCGCCCGCCGCCGGGCCCGCGTCGGCAGCCGCCGATTCCGCGCCGATTCCGCGCCGACTCCGCCTCGACTCCGCGTCGGCGGCTGTCGGCCCCCGCGTCGGCCCCGCGTCGGCAGCCGCCGGGCTCAGTCGCCGGTCGCCGCCGCCCGCAGCTTCTCCGCCTGCTTCAGCGCGATCGCCGCCCGCAGCGTCGCCGTCTTGTGGTCGGCGCGCACCGTCTCGTACGCGGCCGTGGCGCCGCCGGACCTGACCACGGTGACAAGGACGACGCCCGCCGCGCCGCGCGCGGTGTCGGCGATCGTGTACGCCACCTCCTGGTCGCCCAGCGCGGGCCGGCCCGCGGGCGGCGCCACCGGCCGGACGGTGTAGGAGGTGACCCCGCCGTCGCGGGTGGCCTTGAAGCCGCGGCAGGTCTTCAGCGCCGTGGTCAGCTCGTCCAGCACGGTCTTGGCGGTGCCGGGAGCGTAGGAGGCGATCACCTCCAGGCTGATCGCCTTCGCGTTCTTGTCCTTGTCCGCGGTGTCGGTGACCATCGCGCCGGTGTACACCTGCCGCGTGTGCTTGGGCCGGCTGCTCCACTGGTCGGCGACCGGCTGGCAGGCCGCGTTGTCGACCGTCGTGGCCGGGCCGAGGAGCTGCGTCTTGCTGCCCGCGGGCAGCACCTGGACGTGGGGGACGTCGGAGGACGTGAGCAGCGCGGAGGTGAGCTTGGCCGTCGACACCGCGCCGGACGCGCGGACCGGGCCCGGCTCCTTCTTCGCCTTGTCGTCGCCGCCCCCGCCGCCCCCGCAGGCCGCGGTGAGCGCGAGCACCGGCACCAGGGCGGCGGCCGCCAGCACGGCGGTCCGCGTGTGCGGGCCGCCGCGTCGCAGGTCAGCGGCCGACTCCCGGCTACCGGTCAGTAGGCGACTGCGTGCACGTATCGGCATCTGGTGTTCCCCTGTGTTGTGTCCGTCCCCGGGATCGCACGGGCGACGGTCCGTTGCCGCGCGACTTTACGGCACCAGGGGCGCGATTTCGCCTGTGGGGCCGCTCACAAAGAGGCGCGCGAAAGCGGCCCCGGGGCGTGCCCCGAGACGGTCCCCGCAGGCCCTTCAGCGGACGGTCACTTCGCCTGCGCCGCCTTCAGCTTCTCGCTCTGCTTGCGCGCGACGTCGATGGGCAGGGTGCCCGCGCCGCCCGCCGACTTCACCGACAGGTACGCGGTGATGGTGTCGCCGGTCCGCACGACGCTCACCAGGGCCGCGCCGGACTTCTTGTCCGCGGTGTCGGCCATCACATAGGAGACGGCCTCGTCACCGGTCGGCACCGCGGGGCCCTTGGCGATGGTGAACGGCGTCTTGGTGCCGGTGTTGTCCGTCGCGGTGAAGCTCTTGCAGGTGCCCAGCGCCGTCTTCACCGACTCGATGACCTTCTCGGCGTCACCGGGCGCGTGACTGGCGACCAGCATCTGGTTGATCGCGTCGGGGGTGGCGCTCGACGTCGTCTTCGCGAAGGCCGCGCCGACGAACGCCTTGCGCGGGATCTTCGGCTTGCTGCTGGTGATGTCGGCGAGCGGCTGGCACGCGGGCTTGTCCGCGGTGAGCGTGGAGGTGTCGGCGGAGTCGTCGGTCTGCGAGACCTGGATCGTCCAGCCGGGCACGTCGGCCTCGGCGATCAGCGCCTTGGTGAGCTGCGCCTTGGTGAGCGCCGAGCCGTCCGACGGACTGTCGGCGCCGCTCGTCGGAGCGGAGGCCGAGGCGGAGCCCGTGGCCTTGCCGCCCTTGCCGTCGGCGTCCTTGGAGCCGTCGGACGAGCCGGAGCAGGCCGCGGCGAGGACGAGGGCGGGGAGCACGGCGGCGGCCAGGCGGAGCCGGGTCTTGCGCATGGGGGGTCACGTTCCCTGATCGGCGGCAGCGGGTCCGCGGGCGCGGACCGACTGCCGATACTCCCGCCATGTCGGGCGCGCGTCCATGCCGCGCCGAAGCTGTGTCGCGGCTGTGCGTGCCTGACGCCCCCGCGGGGCGCGGCCCCGCCGCCGACATGTGTTCGGGTAGCGCCGGCCGGGGACCGGCCGTCACCCTGCGTCGACCGTCCGCGCCCGTACGACGATCGCCCGCGACCGTATGGCGGCCGGTTTTGTGCACATGCTGTGCCCGCGCTGCCGACGCTCCGTCACACGACGGTGACATGGCCCACACACGATGGGCGCGGTGCCGCGTCCGGCTTCCCGTCGCATGGCCTGTTTGGCACTCTGAACGACATACGGGGGATCGCCCGCCCAGGCGGGCGGATGGAGGGACGCACACAGATCATGACAAGTCAGACCCAGGCGGCGGGGGCCGCCGATCCGCGCTTGAGCTGGAGCGGTTCGGACGATCCGGTGGGCCCGCCGGTGCTGCGGCACCGCAGGGACGGCATCATGCCCGCGGTCGCCGCGGCGCTGCTGATCCGCGACGACGTACTGACCTGCACCGGTGCCAAAGGTGAGCAACCGCCCGTACTGCACCCGATCGTTCAGGACTTCCTGGACGCGCTGCCGGTCGCGCAGCGGGAACGGTTCGCCGGGCGCTGTCCCGAACCGGTGCTCATTTCACGCCACTTGACGGCAGTCGAGGCAAACCGGGGCAAGCGTGCGTCCCGCAAGCCGCTCACCCAGGGTGAGGCCCGCAAGGCGCTGCGCGGGGCGAAGCTCACCTCGCGGCGCATCCGGGAGGACGGCGACCCGACGCACGGCGCGTACGCCCCGCCCTGCCGCTCGTGCGCGCCGCTGCTGTCGCACCTGGGGGTCAAGCCGGTGGATCCGGCGGCCGAAGGAGTGTGAGCATCCCGATGGCGGGCACCACCCGTTTCCCGGTCGGCGTCGACGCCGCGCTGCGCGCCGCGGGCTGGCGGCCGGGGCGCTGGGACATCAAGCAGGCCGAGTTCTGGGCGGACCGGCTGCGGGCGTACGAGTCGCCGGGCGGCCACCGGCACGCCGTCTTCCCCGCCGCGGTCGAGGCGTGGGCGGAGTTCGGCGGCCTGCTGATCCCCGGCGCCTCGGGTCCCGGCCGGCAGATCGCCCCCACGGCCATCGCCGTCGACCCGCTGCGCGGCCTGCACCTGGCGCGGACCTTCGGCGATCTCGGCCGCGCCCTGGAGACCGACATCAGCCCGCTCGGCGAGGAGCCCGCGTCCGGCGCGCTGCTCGCGATCGACGCCGAGGGCCGCGTCTACACCGTCGACCACACCGGCGACTGGTACGTGGGCCCCGACATCGACCGCGCGCTGACCGCCCTGATCGGCGGCGTACGCCCGGTGCGCCTCACGATGCACTGACCTTCGGCGCGGTGAGCCGCGATGCACTGACCTTCGCCGGGTTGAGCCCCGAAAGACCGGCTCACGGCGAACCCGTCCACGACGGACCGCCCGCGTCCGCGGCCGTGGACGCGGGCGTCCCCCGGGCCATGACGACCCCTCAACTCCCGTACGTGTAAAGGACACCTTCGCGCGGTCGCGGCGACGTCCCCGACACGGGGATGAGCCTCAGGTAGCAGACCCCTAGGGGGAGGTACCTACTTTTGGTGGCCATCGGTTCGTACCGGCGGATGACGATCCCGGGCCGTCCGTTCCATACGGTCATGAGGCGGGGTGGGGATAGCCCCACCCACAAGACGGAGACCTCCCCCATCGTGCCGGGGGACGGCGCTCCGACAAGCTGAGCACACCGGCTCAACAGGGCCTGGTCAGGGCCCGCATCGACCTCACAGGAGATTCACGTGACAACGGCAGTGACGATTCCCAAGTCCGGGGGCAGCGGAGAGCGTCCGGCCGTTGCCGCAGCAGGCCGAGCGGTGACGAAGGCGTACGGCAGCGGCGAGACGCGCGTCCTGGCGCTCGACGCGGTGGACGTCGACATCGCGCGCGGCCGGTTCACCGCGATCATGGGCCCCTCGGGCTCCGGCAAGTCCACGCTGATGCACTGCCTGGCCGGGCTGGACACCGTGTCCGAGGGCCGGATCTGGATCGGCGACACCGAGATCACCACCCTCAAGGACAAGAAGCTCACCCAGCTCCGCCGGGACAAGATCGGCTTCATCTTCCAGTCCTTCAACCTGCTGCCGACGCTCAACGCGGCGGAGAACATCACGCTGCCCATGGACATCGCGGGCCGCAAGGTGGACCGCGACTGGTTCGACCGGGTGGTGGAGACCGTCGGTCTCGCCGGGCGCCTCAAGCACCGCCCCACGCAGCTCTCCGGCGGTCAGCAGCAGCGCGTCGCGGTCGCCCGCGCCCTCGCCGCCCGCCCCGAGATCATCTTCGGTGACGAGCCGACCGGAAACCTCGACTCCCGCGCCGGCGCCGAAGTCCTCGGCTTCCTGCGCAAGTCGGTGGACGAACTGGGCCAGACCATCGTGATGGTCACCCACGACCCGGTCGCCGCCTCCTACTCCGACCGCGTGCTGTACCTGGCGGACGGCCGGATCGTCGACGAGATGCAGAACCCGACCGCCGACGGCGTCCTGGAGCGCATGAAGTCCTTCGACGGTCGCGGGAGGACCTCGTGACCGTCCTGAAGACATCGGTGCGCAACTTCCTCGCGCACAAGGGACGCATGGCGCTGTCCGCCGTCGCCGTCCTGCTCTCGGTGGCGTTCGTGTGCGGCACGCTCGTGTTCACCGACACCATGACCGCCACCTTCGACAAGCTCTTCGGCTCCACCGCCTCCGACGTCACCATCAGCGCCAAGAAGGTCGACGACGCGCAGGAGACCGGGCGGCCCGACACCGTGCCCGCCTCGCTCCAGCAGACCCTGCTCAAGGTGCCGGGCGTCGCCAAGTCCTACCCCGACGTCACCAGCGACCAGGTGACGGTCGCCGACGCGAACAACAAGAGCATCAGCCCGACCAGCGGCGCCCCGACCATCGTCAGCAACTGGGACCCGACCGAGACCAAGGCCGTCGAGCTGTCCTCGGGCAACACCCCGCGCGGGCCCACCGACGCGGTGATCGACGCCGACACCGCCGACAAGCACCACCTGAAGATCGGCGACACGCTGCGGGTCATCGCCGCCCCCGGCGACTTCCACGTCACGATCTCCGGCATCGTCACCTTCAAGACCACCAACCCCGGCGCGGCCGTCATCTACATCGAGACCGCCACCGCCCAGGCCAAGCTGCTCGGTGACAGCCACGCGTACACCGGCTACGGCCTGACCGCGGCCAAGGGCGTCACCGACGACCGCCTCAAGGCGGACGTCACGACGGCCATCGGCGCGGGCAAGTACACCGTCGACACCGCCGCCGAGACCAAGAAGAAGGACAAGGACGACGTCGGCAGCTTCCTGAACTTCATGAAGTACGCGATGCTCGGCTTCGCGGGCATCTCGGTCCTGGTCGGCATCTTCCTGATCGTCAACACCTTCTCCATGCTGGTCGCCCAGCGCACCCGCGAGATCGGCCTGATGCGGGCCCTCGGCTCCAGCCGCAAGCAGGTCAACCGGTCGGTGCTGGTCGAGGCGGTGCTGCTCGGCGTCGTCGGCTCGGTGCTCGGCATCGGCGGCGGCATCGGCCTGGCCATCGCCCTGATGAAGCTCATGGGCCAGGCGGGCATGAAGCTCGACACCTCCGAGCTGACCATCAAGGCCACCACCCCGATCGTCGGCCTGGCCATCGGCGTCATCGTCACCGTGATCTCCGCCTACATCCCGGCCCGCAGGGCCGGACGGATCTCCCCGATGGCGGCGCTGCGCGACGCGGGGACCCCCACCGACGCGAAGTCCGGCCGGATCCGCGCCGCGATCGGCGTCCTGGTCTGCGCGATCGGCGCCGTGGCGCTGGTCGGCGCGGGACAGTCGGACAAGGCGTCCTCCGGCGGCGGACTGCTGGGCCTGGGCGTGCTGTTCAGCCTGGTCGGCTTCGTGATCATCGGCCCGCTGCTGGCCGGTGTGATCGTACGAGCGGTCAGCGCGGTCATCCTGCGGTTCTTCGGACCGATGGGCCGCCTCGCGGAGCGCAACGCGCTGCGCAACCCGCGCCGTACCGGTGCCACCGCCTCCGCGCTGATGATCGGCCTCGCGCTGGTCGCCGGCATGTCGGTGGTCGGCTCGTCCATGGTGGCCTCCGCCGACGACCAGCTCGACAAGTCGGTCGGCGCGGACTTCATCCTCCAGCCCGACGGCGGCCAGCCGCTGACCCCCGCCCTGGTGGCGGCGATCAAGTCGGCCTCCCACATGGAGCACTTCACCGAGTACGCGGGCGTCAACGCCAAGGTCACGCTGCCCGACGGCAAGACGGTCACCAAGCAGTTCAGCGCGGTCAGCCCGACCTACGCCGACGACCTGCGGCTCAAGACGGTCAAGGGCAATCTGAAGGACGCGTACGCGAAGAACGGCATGTCCGTCAACGAGGCGTACGCCAAGGACCACCACATCAAGATCGGTGACGAGCTGCCGGTGACGATGATCGGCGGCACGCCGACCAAGCTCCGCGTCAACGTCATCACCAGCGACGACACCACGGTCGACCACGGCGCCTGGTACACCAACCTGGCCACCGCCAAGCAGTACCTCCCGGCGGACAAGCAGCCGCTCGACCAGATCATGTTCGCCAAGGCCGTCGACGGCCAGGCCAAGGAGGCGGGCGCCTCGCTCACCGCGGCCGTCAAGGACTACCCGCAGCTCAAGGTCCGCGACCAGTCCGACTTCAAGGACCTCATCCACAAGCAGGTCAACCAGCTCCTGTACATGATCTACGGGCTGCTCGGCCTCGCGATCATCGTCGCCATCCTGGGCGTGGTGAACACCCTCGCCCTGTCGGTGGTCGAGCGCACCCGGGAGATCGGCCTGATGCGGGCGATCGGCACCTCCCGGCGCCAGCTGCGCCGGATGATCCGCCTCGAATCGGTGGTCATCGCGCTCTTCGGCGCGCTGGTCGGCCTCGGTCTCGGCCTGGGCTGGGGCACCACGGGACAGAAGGTGCTGGCCTCCCAGGGGCTCGGCGTCCTCCAGATCCCGTGGACGACGATCATCCTGGTCTTCATCGGCTCCGCGGTCGTCGGCCTGCTGGCCGCGCTGCTCCCGGCCTTCCGGGCGGGGCGGATGAACGTACTGAACGCGATCGCCACGGACTGACGCCGCCGGTCGGACCGGCCGGTGGCGCAGGTCACCACAGACGCGGCCCCGGAAGCGCAACCCCCCGCGCTCCGGGGCCGCCCGCGCGTCCCGCACCCCGGTCCGCCCCCCCGCCGGGCGTCCCCGCCCACGGGCTCCGCGGCCTTGCGCCTCACGCGATGGCCTGTGGCTGTCGGCGGTACGTCGTACGCTGGAGGTACCCCCGGCCCGTGACACGTGTCGGGTGCTTCGCGTTGCCTCTGCCCCGGGACGGAAAACCCCTCATGAGTCTGAACGGTCTGGTCGACGTCGTCGTCGAGGACGCCGCCCTCGCGGAAGCGGTGGAGGCCGCCGCCTCCGGCGCCCGGCCGATGGTGGACCTGGTGGGGCCGCCCGCCGCGCGTCCGCTGGCCATCGCGGCGCTCGCGGCCCGCGCGCACCGCACCGTACTGGCGGTCACGGCGACCGGCCGCGAGGCGGAGGACCTGGCCGCCGCGCTGCGCACCCTGCTGCCGCCGGACGCCGTCGCCGAGTACCCGGCGTGGGAGACGCTGCCGCACGAGCGGCTGTCCCCGCGCAGCGACACCGTCGGCCGCCGCCTGGCCGTCCTGCGCCGCCTGGCGCACCCGCGGGCCGACGACGCGGCGACCGGACCCGTACAGGTCGTGGTCGCCCCCATCAGGTCCGTGCTGCAACCGCAGGTCAAGGGCCTGGGCGACCTGGAGCCCGTCGCCTTGCGGACCGGGCAGAGCGCCGACCTGGGCACCGTCACCGAGGGCCTGGCGGCAGCCGCGTACTCCCGCGTCGAGCTGGTCGAGAAGCGCGGCGAATTCGCGGTGCGCGGCGGCATCCTCGACGTCTTCCCGCCGACCGAGGAGCACCCGCTGCGGGTGGAGTTCTGGGGCGACGACGTCGAGGAGATCCGGTACTTCAAGGTCGCCGACCAGCGCTCCCTCGAAGTCGCCGAGCACGGCCTGTGGGCGCCGCCCTGCCGCGAGCTGCTCCTCACCGACCAGGTGAAGGAGCGGGCCGCGGCGCTGTCGGTCGCCCACCCCGAGCTGCACGAGCTGCTGGACAAGATCGCCGAGGGTATCGCGGTGGAGGGCATGGAGTCCCTGGCCCCGGTGCTGGTCGACGACATGGAGCTGCTGCTCGACGTGCTCCCGGCGGGCAGCATGGCCGTGGTGTGCGACCCGGAGCGGGTCCGTACCCGCGCCGCCGACCTGGTGGCGACCTCCCGCGAATTCCTGGAGGCGTCCTGGGCGGCGTCGGCCGGCGGCGGCGAGGCGCCGATCGACCTGGGCGCGGCCTCGCTGTGGTCGATCGCCGACGTCCGCGACCGGGCCCGCGAGCTGGGCGTCCCCTGGTGGTCGGTGAGCCCCTTCGCGGCCGACGAGGCCGACGACCTGGCCGCCGACACCCTCAAGCTGGGCATGCACGCGCCCGAGCTGTACCGCGGCGACACCGCCCGCGCGCTCGCCGACACCAAGGGCTGGCTGGCCGACGGCTGGCGCACCGTCTACGTCACCGAGGGCCAGGGCCCGGCCGCCCGCGTGGTGGAGGTGCTGGGCGGCGAGGGCATCGCGGCCCGCCTCGACATCGAGCTGGCCGACCTCGCGGCGTCCGTGGTCCACGTGGCGACCGGCTCCATCGAGCACGGCTTCATCGACCCGGCGCTCAAGCTCGCGGTGCTCACCGAGACCGACCTGTCGGGGCAGCGCTCGTCCACCAAGGACATGGGCCGGATGCCGTCCCGGCGGCGCAAGACCATCGACCCGCTCACCCTCCAGGCGGGCGACTACATCGTGCACGAGCAGCACGGCGTCGGCCGCTATGTGGAGATGGTGCAGCGCACCGTGCAGGGCGCCACCCGCGAGTACCTGCTGGTCGAGTACGCGCCCGCCAAGCGCGGCCAGCCGGGCGACCGGCTCTTCGTCCCCACCGACCAGCTCGAACAGGTCACCAAGTACGTCGGCGGCGAGGCCCCCTCGCTGCACCGGCTCGGCGGCGCGGACTGGACGAAGACCAAGGCGCGGGCGAAGAAGGCGGTCAAGGAGATCGCCGCCGACCTGATCAAGCTGTACTCGGCGCGGATGGCCGCCCCCGGCTACACCTTCGGGCCCGACACCCCCTGGCAGCGCGAGCTGGAGGACGCCTTCCCGTACGCGGAGACGCCCGACCAGCTCACCACCATCGCCGAGGTCAAGGAGGACATGGAGAAGTCCGTCCCCATGGACCGGCTGATCTGCGGCGACGTCGGCTACGGCAAGACCGAGATCGCCGTGAGGGCGGCCTTCAAGGCCGTGCAGGACGGCAAGCAGGTCGCCGTGCTGGTGCCGACCACGCTGCTGGTGCAGCAGCACATGGGCACCTTCGCCGAGCGGTACGCGCAGTTCCCGGTCAAGGTGCGGGCGCTGTCGCGGTTCCAGACCGACAGCGAGGCCAAGGCCACCATCGAGGGGCTGCGGGACGGCACCGTGGACCTGGTGATCGGCACCCACCGGCTCTTCTCCTCCGAGACGAAGTTCAAGGACCTGGGCCTGGTCATCGTCGACGAGGAGCAGCGCTTCGGCGTCGAGCACAAGGAACAGCTCAAGAAGCTGCGGGCCAACGTGGACGTGCTGACCATGTCCGCCACCCCGATCCCGCGCACCCTGGAGATGGCGGTCACCGGCATCCGCGAGATGTCCACCATCACCACCCCGCCGGAGGAGCGGCACCCGGTGCTGACCTTCGTCGGCCCGTACGAGGAGCGGCAGATCGGCGCCGCGATCCGGCGTGAACTGCTGCGCGAGGGCCAGGTCTTCTACATCCACAACCGGGTGGAGTCGATCGACCGGGCGGCGGCGCGGCTGCGCGCCATCGTGCCGGAGGCGCGGATCGCCACCGCGCACGGGCAGATGGGGGAATCGCAGCTCGAACAGGTCGTGGTCGACTTCTGGGAGAAGCGGTTCGACGTGCTGGTGTCCACCACGATCGTGGAGTCGGGCATCGACATCGCCAACGCCAACACCCTGATCGTGGAGCGCGGCGACACCTTCGGGCTCAGCCAGCTCCACCAGTTGCGCGGGCGCGTCGGCCGCTCGCGCGAGCGCGGCTACGCGTATTTCCTGTACCCGCCGGAGAAGCCGCTGACCGAGACCGCGCACGAGCGGCTCGCCACCATCGCCCAGCACACCGAGATGGGCGCGGGCATGTACGTCGCCATGAAGGACCTGGAGATCCGCGGCGCGGGCAATCTGCTGGGCGGCGAGCAGTCCGGGCACATCGCGGGCGTCGGATTCGACCTGTACGTACGGATGGTGGGCGAGGCCGTCGCCGACTACCGCTCGGCGCTGGAGAGCGGCGGCGAGCCGGAGGAGACGCTGCTCGACGTCAAGATCGAGCTGCCGGTGGACGCGCACGTCCCGCACGACTACGCGCCGGGCGAGCGGCTGCGGCTCCAGGCGTACCGGGCCATCGCGGCGGCCAACACGGCCGAGGACATCGCGGCGGTCCGCGAGGAGCTGACCGACCGCTACGGCAAGCTGCCGGAGCCGGTGGAGAATCTGCTGCTGGTGGCGGGGCTGCGGATGCTGGCCCGCAAGGTCGGCGTCAGCGACATCACCCTCCAGGGCGTCAACGTCCGTTTCGGCCCGGTGGAGTTGCGCGAGTCGCAGGAGCTGCGGCTGAACCGGCTCTACCCGCGCACGGTGCTCAAGCACGCGACGAAGCAGATCCTCGTCCCGCGTCCGACGACGGCGCGGATCGGCGGCAAGCCGGTGGTGGGCCGCGAACTGCTGGAGTGGACGGCGGAGTTCCTGACGACGGTGCTGGACAACTAGGGCTGTTCCAGCCGGTTTCCCACCGCCCGGCGGACGTTCAATGGTCTGGACCTTGACAGGTCCAGACCATTCCGCTTGAGTCTGTCCCGACCCCACTCGAACCCCCACAAGGAGTGGTCACGTGTCGAGACAACGGCTCATAGCGTTCCTCACCGCACTCGCGGTCGCGATAGGAATCGCCATCCTCGTACCGCTGGCGTCCACCGCCTCCGCCGCGGGCTGCTCCACCGCGTGGAACTCGTCGTCGGTGTACACCGGCGGCATGGGCGCGTCGTACAACAGCCATAACTGGCTGGCGAAGTGGTGGACCCAGGGCGAGACGCCCGGCGCCGCCGACGTCTGGTCGGACCAGGGCGCCTGTACCGGCGGTTCGGGCGGCACCGGCGGCACCACGGGCGGCACCGGCGGGACCTGCAACTACCCGGCGTGGGTCCAGGGCCACAACTACGTCGCCGGTGACATCGTCAAGTACAGCAACGGCAACTACTACAAGGCCTCCCACGACAACCCGGGCTACGACCCCACCATCAGCACCTGGTACTGGGACCCGTTCGGCTGCAACGGCGGCGGTACGACCACCCCGCCCGGCAACCCGAGCGGATTCGTCGTCACCGAGGCCCAGTTCAACCAGATGTTCCCGAACCGGAACTCCTTCTACACCTACAGCGGCCTGACCGCGGCGCTCAGCGCGTACCCCGGTTTCGCGAACACCGGCAGCGACACGGTGAAGAAGCAGGAGGCCGCGGCTTTCCTCGCCAACGTCAGCCACGAGACCGGCGGCCTCGTCTACATCGTCGAGCAGAACACCGCGAACTACTCGCACTACTGCGACACGAGCCAGTCCTACGGCTGCCCGGCCGGACAGTCCGCGTACTACGGCCGCGGGCCGATCCAGTTGAGCTGGAACTTCAACTACAAGGCCGCGGGCGACGCGCTCGGCATCGACCTGCTGCACAACCCCAACCTGGTGCAGACCGACTCGGCCGTCGCCTGGAAGACCGGCCTGTGGTACTGGAACACCCAGACCGGCCCCGGCACCATGACCCCGCACAACGCCATGGTCAACGGCGCCGGATTCGGTGAGACCATCCGCAGCATCAACGGCAGCATCGAGTGCAACGGCGGCAACCCCGCGCAGGTGCAGAGCCGGGTCAACTCCTACCAGAGCTTCGTCTCGATCCTCGGAGTCCCGGCGGGCAACAACCTGAGCTGCTGACCCGGCGTCGCCCCACGGACGCACGCAAGGCCGTACACAGGTAAGGCCGTACGCGCCCAGCCCGTACGCACGCTTCATCCGACGCGCCCCGCTCACCACGAGCGGGGCGCGTTAGTGTGAGCGGCTGTGACGATCACCGGAGCGGGGACGAACGTACGGCCGCTGGCGGCGGGACAGCGCGCGCGGCTGCTGGTCGGGGACATCGACGGCGGCGAGCCGCGCCTGGTGTACGAGACGGCGGACAGCGCGCTGGAGGCGCCGAACTGGTCGCCGGACGGCCGCTGGCTGGTCTTCAACCAGGACGGGCTGCTGCTGCGGATCGCCCCCGGCGGCGGGGCGCCCGAGGTCATCGACACCGGCGGCATCACGGACGCCAACAACGACCATGTGCTCTCCCCGGACGGCGGCACGGTCTATCTGTCGGCGGGCGACGGGCACATCCACGCCGTGCCGTTCGAGGGCGGACCCGCGCGCCGGGTCACCAACGACCGCGGCCCCGGACCCTTCCGGCACTTCCTGCACGGCGTCTCGCCCGACGGCCGCACGCTGGCGTACGTGGGCGTCGAGCCGTACGGCGGCGACGAGTGGGGCTACCGCAACATCTTCACCGTCCCCGCGGCCGGCGGCCCCGACACCCGGCTGACGGACTCTCCCGCGCCCGCGGACGGCCCGGAGTTCAGCCCCGACGGCGCCTGGATCTACTTCAACTCCGAGCACGGCGCGACCGTCCCCGGCCACGCCCAGCTCTTCCGGATGCGGCCGGACGGCACCGAGTTGACGCGGCTCACCTCGGACGCGCGCGTCAACTGGTTCCCGCACCTGTCACCCGATGGACGACACGTCCTCTACATCAGCTTCCCGCCCGGCACCGAGGGGCACCCGGCCGACCGCGACGTCGTCCTGCGCGTCATGGACCCGGACGGCGGCGCCCCGCGTGACGTCCTGGCCTTCCCCGGCGGCCAGGGCAGCCTCAACGTCAACAGCTGGGCCCCGGACAGCCGCCGCTTCGCCTACGTCGACTACCCGACGGCCTGAGCCGGTCCCGCTGCGCCCGGCCCGCCTAGCCGTTCGGCGGGCTCGTCCGGTGCATGATCACATAGCCCTCGGCGTTGACGATCTGCTGATATTCGGCATTCGGGTGGAGCTGCTTGGCGTAGGTGAGCGGATCGGGCACCCAGCCGGAGGAGTTGTCGATCACGATGTAGTCCGGGCTGATGCCCTGCGTGTCGCCGACCCAGTACACCGTGGTCCGGTGGACGAGACGGCTGATCGGCCCGACGTTCGCCTCCACCGAGGAGCCGCTGGGCACCGTCTCGAGCAGCTTCTCCACGGCCTTGGTGTGCGCGTCGACCTTGTAGGTGTCGGAGTCGCTGAGCGAGGCCAGCGGCATCGTCAAGGTGAGCGCCAGCGCGGCGCCCGCCGCCGCCGCGGGCAGCCCCGAGGCGTACGAGCGCAGCCAGGGCCGCGGGCTCCTGCGGGAGAGCGCCGCCGCGTCCACGAGGGCGAGGAAGACCACCGGCATCAGCACCGCGCTGTAGTGCCAGTCGGTGCCCCAGTAGTGGTCGTCGTGCGAGATGAACCGCCAGCCGATGGTCGGCAGCGCGGCCAGCAGCAGCGGCGAACGCAGCGCCAGCAGGCCGGTGGTCGGCAGCAGAATCCACAGCAGGGTGTGCACGGCGGTGCCGAACGGGATGTGCCCCGGCATCGGCGCCCCGTTGCCGTTCAGCTTGTTCCAGTAGTCGTATCCGCCCGCGCTGTTGAACGCCGGGATGATCACCGCGAAGGCGAGCGCGGAGGCCAGCACCCCGAGGCTGACCAGCCCCAGCGCGTACGGCCCGTACCGCATGCCGTCGCTGAGCCGCGGCGGCTCCTCGGCCCGCGTCCCGCTCCCGTCGGCCTCCGGGGCCTCCGGGGTCTCGCCGCCGTCGGCGCGCGGCGCCGGGACGACGTCCTCGCCCCGCGCGGACCCGGACCCGCCGACTGTCCCGGACCCGCCGACCGACCCCGCCCCTGACGGCGCCCCGGACATGGCCTCGGACCCGGCGTCCGGCTCGGTCTCCTTGCGGGTCCGCAGCCACACGATCGCGCCGATCGCGGCGGCCGTGACGCCCATGTCCTCCTTGACGAAGATCAGCGGCAGCGCCCACCACATCGCCGGCGCCCACTTCCGGCGCAGCACCGCCTCCAGCGAGAACGCCAGCAGCGGCATCGCGAAGGCGATCTCGTGGAAGTCGAACTCGACCGCCCGCTGCACGCCCCACGACAGCCCGTACGCCACGCCGACCGCCAGTCCGCGCCCGCGGCCCAGCAGATGGGCGGCGCCCCGGGTCACGGGCACGATCGACAGCGCGAACAGCAGCGCCTGCGCGACCAGCAGCGTCACCGGGCTCGGGAACACCCGGTAGAAGGGGGCGATCAGGGCGGTGATCGGACTGAAGTGGTCACCGAGGATGTTGAAGCCGGGGCCCTTGAGGTCGGCGACCGGCGCGTGGAAGTGCGCGTAGGAGCCGACCGCCTGCTCGAAGATGCCCAGGTCCCACGACATCGTGAGCATCCGCCGGTAGCGGGTGACCGACAGCGCGAGGAACGCCGCGAAGAAGACGGTGGCCAGCAGATACGGGTCGACGCGCGGCCCGATGCCGCCGAGCCTGAAGCCGGTCGTCGGCGCGTCGTCGACCGTGGTGCCGCCGGGCGCGGCGGCTCTGGTGTCCTGCGCCGGTATGACGGCCTCGGCCCTGTCCATCGTCGGTCCTCCCGCGGAAGCTGGGTCGGGGTCTGCCGGAAAAGATACGGGACGCGGCTGTGCCGGGGGCACTCCTGAACCCGCCATCCCCACTCACCTCCGCCACTCGCGTCCCGGCACCACGGGCCCGCCGCTCCCGGCGGACCGGCACGGCCCCGCGGTGTCCGTCCCGTATGCACCGTTATGCGGTGCTTCACCGCGAGAAAGATACCCCTCGGCCGCCGCTGTCCCGGCGGCCCGCGCCGCATATGCTGCCCGCCGTGAAAACGTGGACGAACGCGCATCGGCTCTGGATACTCCTCGCGGGCGCCGCGGCCGTGGCGGTGGCCGCCACCGTGACCGCCCTGGTCCTGACGTCCTCCGGCCCCGGCAAGGAGCGGGCCCTGCCGCCGGCCCGGGCGCGTACGTACACCGACCAGCAGGCGTGTCTGCTCACCGGGGAGCGCGGTCTGGCGGACCCGGCGGCGGCGCCGGTGTGGGCGGGGATGCGGGACGCCTCGGCCGGGACGCACGCGAAGGTCAGCTATCTGGCGATGGCGGGGGAGCAGAGCGCGGCGGCGGCCGGGCCCTATCTGGCGACCCTGGCCGACCGCAAGTGCACGGTCGTCCTGACGGTCGGCGCGGGCCCCGACGGCGCGGTCCCGGCGGCGGGACCGAAGTTCCCCGGCACGCGTTTCGTCGTCGTGGGGGAGAAAGCCGTGGGGGAGAAGGCGGGCGGTACGGGCGGTACGGCTGACGCGCCCGGTGCGAATGTCACCGCCGTGCCCGGGGGCTCCGCCGCGAGCACGCGCAAGGCGGTCGAGGCCGCCGTGACCGACGCGCTGCGTCACTGAGGCGTCGTTGAGGGGTCGTTGAGGGGTCGTTGAGACGTCGCTGAGACGTCGTTGAGGGGTCCACCGGGAGGCCCGCGCGGGCTTGACCTCTCTTGCCCAAAAGCAGGGCGAAAGGCGGACCAAACCCCTCCATCGTAAAGATCGTTCCCGGAACGAACCGGGACAGGGGTCACAAGTCGCCGCGCTTGATGATGTACAGGCAAAGAGTGTCCCCGGATCGTCCCCACGATCTATCCGCGGGTGAGGAAAACGGTCACGATCGGCAAGTTTTCTGTGTCGATCCTGTCAGGAGCCTGTGCCGTGCGCGCATCCTTCGCCCGTCGTTCGTCCCGGAGAACAACCCTCCGTCGCCGGTGGCTGCGTGCCACCGCGATGCTGTCGCTGATCGCGCTGGCACTGGTGCTGACCACGGAGCAGGCGGCGGCGGACGGGGCGACCCTGCCCGCGCTGTCGATGCCCAGCCTCGCCTCGCTCACCGCGTGGCTGAAGCACCCGCACTGGGGGCGCGTGCCGCAGCAGGAGAGCGGCACCGCCGCCGGGCACAGCCACCGGGCGACCGCGGACTCCACCCGCGCGCACGTCGGCGCGGGGCACAAGCCCGGCAAGGCGCCCGGCGAACTCGACGCCTACCACCCGTTCCGCAAGGCGTCCACGTCCGGCCGCAGCGGTGTCGTCGGCGGCTACTCCGCCCGCACCAGCAAGCGGAACGCGGCGAAGTCGACCGACACCGTCACGGTGTTCGACAACGCGGACGGCACGCACACCCGCCGCGTGTCGCAGACGCCGGTCAACTACCGGGACGCGCACGGCGCCTGGCAGCCGATCGACACCAGCGTGCACCGCCGGGCCGACGGCCGCCTCCACGAGGCGGCCAACTCTCTCGGCGTCGACTTCGCGCCGCGCTCCTCCGCGCCGGACCTCGCCACCTTGCGCACCGACGCCGCGCACTCCGTCGCGTACGGCCTGTCCGGCGCGGCCGACGTCACCGCCGCCGTGTCGGGCGACCAGGTCACGTACCCGGACGCCCTGCCGCGCACCGACCTGGTCGTCGCCCCGTCCGCGACCGGCGTCAAGGAAGCCGTCGTCCTGCACGCGGCGAGCGCCGCCAACTCCTGGCTCTTCCCGCTCAGGCTCCAGGGCCTGACCCCCGTCCAGGTCAAGGACGGCTCGGTCGAACTGCGCGACGCCGCGGGCAAGGTGACCGCCCGGATACCGCGCGCCTACGCCTACGACTCCAAGGTCGACCGCCGCTCCGGCGAGCCGACGACGACCTACGCGGTCGACTACCGGCTGGTCGCCGACCACGGCGGCACCGCCCTGAAGGTCACCCTCGACCCGGCGTGGCTGCACGACCCCGCGCGGGTCTTCCCCGTCACCGTCGACCCCAGCATCGTCGACGGCTGGACCACCACCTACGCCGAGTCCGGCAACCCCGCGGGCGACCACTCCTTCGAGCAGACCGTCAAGATCGGCTCGTACGACTCCGGCACGCACTCCGCCAACACCTTCGTCAACCACTGGTACGGCGGCTGGGACGGCTCCAAGGTCACCGTGACCGCCGCGTCGCTGCACCTGTTCGAGACCTGGGCCTCCACCTGCACCGCCGAGCGCTTCGACGTCGCGCTGATCACCGCGCCGTGGACCCCGACCGGCGTCACCACCTACCCCGGCCCCTCGCACGGCGCGTCCATCGGCAACCTCACGCCCAGCGTCCCCATCGCCTGCGCCAACACCGCCGCCGACCCCACCAAGGGCAACGCGGTGGAGGTGCCGCTCACCACCGCCTCCATCCAGGGCTGGATGAACGGCACCACCCCCGACTACGGCCTCGCGGTCTACGCGGCCACCACCGACGCCCTGCACTGGAAGCAGTTCGGCTCCTTCGCCGACGCGGGCAAGGGCCCGTACATCGACGTCACGTACACCGGCACCACCCCGCCGCAGGTCTACCAGCAGTACCCCAACGACAACGAGGTGGAGTACACCACCACCCCCCAACTGACCGCCTGGTCCGGCGGCGCCAACTCGCAGGCGAACACCACCACCAAGTACGACTTCCAGATCTACGACAACACCAACACCAAGGTCGTCGACTCCGGACTGCTCACCACCGGCTCCTGGACGGTCCCGGCGGGCAAGCTCAAGTGGGGCCAGAGCTACTCCTGGACGGTGCAGTCGCAGGACGCGGGGCTGTACTCCGGCGCCACCTGGTACCAGATGGCGATCCAGGTCCCGCAGCCGCTGATCACCTCGGGGCTGTCCCAGAACAGCAGCGACCACGGCTACGACCCGTCGATCGGCAACTACACCACCTCCGACACCGACGCGACCGTCTCCACCGTCGGCCCGAGCCTCGACGTCGACCGCGACTACAACTCCCGTGACCCGCGCTGGACCGGGGCGTTCGGCGCGGGCTGGTCGAGCATCTTCGACGCCCGCGCCACCGAGCAGTACAACCCGGCGGGCGCCGTCGTCTCCAACGTCGTCACCTACCCGGACGGCTCCCAGGTCGGCTTCGGCAAGAACGGCGACGGCAGCTACTCGCCGCCCGCGGGCCGCTTCGCCACCTTCAAGGCCGTCACCGGCGGCTACACGCTGACCGACAAGAACGCCACCGTCTACGCCTTCACCCAGTCGCTGGGCTCCGGCGCGTACGGCATCACCTCGGTCACCGACGCCAACGGCCGCGCCGTCACCTTCACCTGGACCAGCGGCCACGTCACCACCATGACCTCGGTGACCTCCGCCCGCGCCCTGCACCTGACCTGGCAGACACCCACCGGCGCGAGCGCCGCGCACGTCGCCACCGTCGTCACCGACCCGGTCACCGCGGCCGACCCGAACTCCGCGCAGACCTGGACGTACGGCTACACCAACGACCAGCTCACGAAGGTCTGTTCGCCGATCTCCAGCACGCAGTGCACCGCGTACAACTACACCGCGGGATCGCAGTACCAGAACGCCGCGCTCGACCTCGACCCGCGGGCGGTGTGGCCGATGTCCGAGGCGTCGGGCACCGTCGGCAAGGACGCGGTCCTCGCCAACCAGGGCACCAAGAACCTCGCGTACAGCGGCGTCACCTACGGCCAGGCGGGCCCGCTCACCGGGTCGGCCGCCACCGCCATCGGGTTCAACGGCACCAGCTCGTACGCCACGCTCCCGTTCGACATGGGCAACAACACCGACTCCGGCGCCCTGTCGCTGTGGTTCAAGACCTCCGCCGGGCCCGGCGTGCTCTACTCCTACGCCTCGCAGCCGGTCACCGCGGGCGACTCGCCCGGCGGCTACACCCCGGCCGCCTACGTCGGCACCGACGGCAAGCTGAAGGCCGAATTCTGGTACAGCGGCGGCATCGCGCCGATCAGCACCACCGCCTCGGTCGCCGACGGCAAGTGGCACCACATGGTGCTGTCCGCCGCGGGCAACAGCCAGACCCTCTTCCTGGACGGGGCCAAGGTCGGCTCGGTGTCCGGCTCGATCTCCATCCAGCCCGGCATCGCCTTCGGCAAGAACCAGCCGTACAACACCCTGGGCGCGGGCTTCCTCGGCGGGGCCTGGCCCGACCAGCCGCACTCCAGCACCACCGACAAGACCGGCTACGCCACGTACTTCAACGGCGCGATCGCCGACGCCGCCTGGTACGACCGCCCGCTGGTCGCCGCCGACGCGAGCGCGCTGCGCACCTACGGCACCCACGCCGCGAGCCTGCTGAGCACGGTCACCCGGCCGTCCGCCAAGACGTACCACGCGATGACGTACGACCCGGCGACCACGGCGCTGACCCAGCTCACCGACGAGAACGGCGGCGTCTGGAAGCTCGGCGCGCCGACCGTCACCGGCTCCAGCCAGACCTACCGCGGCGCGGTGCTCGGCGGCGCGCCCGCCACGTACTTCCGGCTGGGCGAACCCGCGGGCGCCACCACGGCGCTGGACGAGACGCGCGGCGGGACCGGTACGTACAACGCGGTGACGCTCGGCGCGACCGGGCCGTTCAGCGACCAGAAGGCCGCCACGTTCAACGGGACCAGCTCCTGGGTGAAGGTGCCCGACACCGTGACCGGGGACACCGCGGCCTCGGCCGAACTGTGGTTCACCACCACCCACGGCGGCGCGATCCTGCTCAACACGCAGAGCGCCGCGATCGGTTCGACCGTCTCCTCCACGACACCGCAACTGTGGATCGGCAGCGACGGCAAGCTCTACGGCGGCTTCTACACCACGTCCGGCTCGGTGCAGATGGGCACCACGGGCACCGTCACCGACGGCAAGTGGCACCATGTGCTGCTCAGCGCCGGAGCCACCAGCCAGACCCTGTACCTCGACGGCGCGCAGGCCGCGACCAAGACGGCCACGGCCGCGCTGTCCAACAGCGCCAGGACCACCGCCTACATCGGCGCGGGCACCACCGGCTCCGGCTGGACCGGCCTGACCAACGGCACCGTCGCCTACTTCAACGGCACGCTCGCCGACGTCGCCACCTACCGCACCGCGCTGACCGCGCAGGACGCCGAGAGCCACTTCCAGGCGGGCAAGAACTCCACCGGCCTGCTGCCGGTGGAGACCGTCAAGGTCACCTCCCCGGCGAACAAGGTGACGACGTACACCTACGACGTCGTCAACAACGAACGCCAGCTCACCGAGACCGACGGCCTCGGCAACAGGACCAGCTTCGGCTACGACACCGGCGGCTACGAGCACACGGTCACCGACCCCAACGGCGCGATGACCGTCACCGGCCACGACGTCCGCGGCAACGTCGTCTCCTCGACCACCTGCCAGAATCAGGCGGCCAAGGTCTGCTCCACCGAGTACTACACGTACTTCCCCGACGACACGACGGAACAGCTCACCACCGCCGACCCGCGCAACGACGTGCTGCTCACCGAGCGGGACGGCCGCTCCTCCTCGGCGACCGACCCCACGTACCTGACCTCGTACACCTACGACGCGTTCGGCGACGAGACCGCGGTGACCGGACCGCCGGTCGCGGGCTTCCCCAACGGGCGCGCCTCGTCCACCGTGTTCAGCGACGGCACCGCCACCTACCCCGCCGCCGACAGCGGGAACGTGCCCAAGGGCCTGCCGGTGCGGTCGGTCTCGCCCGGCGGCGCGGTCAACTCCGTGTCCTACTTCCACAACGGCGACGTGGCCTCCTCCACCGACGCGGTGGGCCTGGTCACCAGCTACACCTACGACGGCCTCGGGCAGGTGCTCACCAAGAAGGCCGTCTCCGACACCTACCCCGCAGGTCTGACCACGTCCTACACGTACGACAAGGCCGGGCAGATCACCGAGGAGGACGACCCGCAGCTCACCGACCGGGTCACCGGCGCCACCCACGCGGCGGCCACCACCACGGTCTTCGACGCCGACGGCGACATCACCTCGCAGACGGTCAAGGACCTCAGCGGCGGCGACGCGCCCCGGACCGAGACCCAGACCTACGACGCGTACGACCACGTCCTCACCCAGACCGACGCCAACGCCAACGCGGGCGGCACCAACGGCGGGACGACGACGTACACGTACGACACGTCGGGCAACAAGACGCAGGAAGTGTCCAAGTCGGGCACGGTCACCAACTACACGTACGACGACAACGGGCACCTGCTGACCCAGACGCTCCAGTACACCGGCGACCCGGTCAGCCCGCAGGCCGCCACCACGCTGACGGAGTCCTCGCGCGCGTACGACCCGGCGGGCCGGCTGGCGTCGGTGACCGACTCGATGGGCGCCACGACGTCGTACACCTACACCGACAACGGCCTGGCGGTCACCGCGACCAAGAAGAGCGCCGACGGCACGGCCTCGACGGTGCTCCAGACCACCACGTACGACGCGGCCGGGAACCAGTTGTCGCAGACCACCGACAACGGGCAGACGGTCGTCAACTTCACGGTGGACGCGGCCTCCAGGACCACGAGCACCACCGTGGACCCGACCGGCGTCGACCGGGTGACCAGCGTGTCCTTCACCCCGGACGACCAGGTCGCCACCCAGAACGAGCACGACTCCTCGGGCTTCGACCGCACCACCTCCTCCACCTACGACGCGGCGGGCAACACCCTGACCGAGACGCTGCACGGCGACGCCTCGGGACACCCCTCCGCCTGGTGGAAGCTCGACCAGACCACCGGCTCCACCGTCACCGACACCTCGGGCAGCGGCTACACCGGCGCCGCCTCGGGCGTCACCTGGGGCGGCGACGCGGCGACCTTCGCGGGCACCTCCGGCCAGCAGATCGCCACCAACGGCCCGGTGCTCAACACCGCCGGGTCCTACACCGTCTCCGCCTGGGTCAACATGGCGTCGCTGCCGACCCACAACGCGACGATCGTCGCCCAGGGCGGCACCACGGCCAGCGCCTTCTACCTCCAGTACAACTACGCGCACACCAGCGCGCCGCTGTGGAGCATGGAGCAGACCAGCGCCGACACGGCCGCGCCGACCTTCCCGTCCGCGTACTCCACCGCCGTGCCCAAGACCAACACCTGGACGCATGTGGTCGGCGTGTACAACGTCGCCAACGGCGCCAGCCAGATCTACGTCAACGGCGCGCTGTCCGGCAGCGGCACCAACACCGCGCCGTGGTCCGCGAACGGCCCGCTGACCATCGGCGCGGGCAAGTACAACGGCGCGCCGACCGACTTCCTGCCCGGCGCGGTCTCCAACGTGCAGGTCTACCCGCGCGCGCTGACCGGCACCGAGGTCAACACGCTGTACGGCAACGGCCGTACCGGCGGCACCGTCGGTTCCTCCACCGAGCAGACCACCCGCTACACGTACGACAAGCGCGGGCTGCCGAAGTCGATGACCGACGCGGACAACTTCACCACCGACTACTCCTACGACGAGGCGGGGAATCTGGCGGTCACCACCGCACCCGCCGTCCAGGTCGAGACCGGCGGCGGCCAGCCGGTCACCCAACGGCCGGTCACCACCAGCGGATTCGACACCTTCGGCGAGGCCGTCGAAGAGGTCGATCCGACCGGCAACCAGACCACCACGGTCTACGACGCCAACGGCAACAAGGTCTCCGAGACCCTGCCGCCGTACACCCCGGCGGGCGCGTCCGCCCCGCTGGCGGCCACGTCGACCTGGTCGTACGACTCCGACGGCAACCAGATCTCCTCCACCACTCCGGGCGGGAAGACCACCGGCTTCCTGTACGACCAGCTCGGCGACCTCGCGCAGGTCACCGAGCCGGACGGCACCAAGCTGCACACCACGTACGACACCAACGGCGACCAACTGTCGGTGACGGACGGCACCGGGGCCGTCACCCAGGCCACCTGGGACTACCTCGGCCGGCAGGTCACCGCGACCACGCTGGAGCGCTTCCCCTCCAACCGGGTGCTGACCACCACCAACTCGTACGCGGTGACCGCCGGAAATCCGTACGGCGCGAATCTGGCGTCGACCACGACGCCCGCCGGGGTCACCACCACCTACGGGTACGACCGGGCCAGCGAGGTCACCTCGGTCACCGACGGCGCGGGCAACACCACCAAGTACACGTACGACTTCATGGGGAACCGGCAGAAGACGATCCAGCCGGACAACACCTGGACCGAGACCGACTTCGACGTCGCGGGCAACCCGACGCTGAGCACCCAGTACGACGCCGCCAACACGCAGCTCAGGCAGACCCACCAGGTCTACGACGGCGTCGGCAACCTCACCGCCTCCACGGACGCGAACGGCAACACCAGCCACTTCACGTACGACGCGGCGGGCACCGTCACCCAGGAGATCCAGCCGGTCACCGCGACCACCTCGATCACCACGTCCTTCGGGTACGACGCGGCGGGCAACAGGACCCGGTTCACCGACGGCCGCAACAACTCCTGGCTGTACGGATACACCCCGTGGGGCCAGCAGGAGACGGTGAAGCAGCCGGCCACCGCCCAGTACGGCTCGGCGGCCGACTCCACGACCACCAACGTCTACGACCTCGACGGGCAGTTGGTCTCCAGCACGCTGCCCGGCGGCGTCACCCACACGATGACGTACGACCAGCTCGGCAATCTGAAGACCGCCTCGGGACAGGGCGCCGACGCCGCCACCGCGACCCGCAGCTTCACCTACGACCACGACAACCAGGTGACCGCCGCCGACACCGCGGAGGCGGGCACCACCGGCGCCAAGGACCACCAGGCCGCCACCCACGAGACGTTCAGCTACGACGACCGCGGCGACCTGACGTCGGCGGGCGGCTCCGGCGGCTCGTCCAACTTCACCTACAACGACGACGGTTCACCGCTGACCCGCTCGGACGCGGCCGGCACCACCTCCTACGGCTACGACACCGCGGGCCGGCTGTCCACGCTCAACGACGCGGCCTCCGGCACCGCGCTCACCTACGGCTACAACACGCTGAACCAGACCGCGTCGGTCAAGTACGGCGCGAGCGGCCAGACCCGCACCTTCACGTACAACACCGCGCACGACCTCACCGGCGACACCCTGACGCAGGGCGCCAGCACACTGTCGGCCATCACCTACGGCTACGACAGGAACGGCAACCTGACGTCGAAGAACACCGTCGGGGTCGCGGGCGCCTCCAACAATGTCTACACCTACGACCAGGCCGACCGCCTCAGCTCGTGGAACAACGGCACGGCCACCACGAACTACTCCTACGACGACTCCGGCAACCGCACCCGCGTCGGCGCCGACGTCTACACCTACGACGCCCGCGACCAGCTCACCTCGGACGGCGTCCACAGCTACGCGTACTCCGCGCGCGGCACCATGACCTCGGACACCTCCACCGCCAACGGCCAAGTCGCCTACTCCACCGACGCGTACAACAACCAGATCACCGCGGGCACGCACTCGTACACGCTCGACGCGTCGGGCCGGAACATCACCGACGCCAACTCGGCCGACCAGTCCTCGCGCGCCTTCCAGTACTCGGGCGCCGACAACACCATCGCCGCGGACGGCAACTACAGCTATACGTACGATCCCGGCGGCTCGCTGATCGGCATCAACGGCGGCACCGCGCCGGGCACCGGCCAACTGGCCCTGACCGACAGCCACGACGACGTCATCGGGAACTTCGCGCCGGGGGCGACCACCCTGGCCGGTTCCACGACGTACGACCCGATGGGCAAGGTCACCGCCAACAACGGGCTCATCGGCCACCTCGGCTTCCAGTCCGGCTGGACGGAGGCCGACACCGGCAAGGTCGGCACCGCGTCACGCTGGTACAACCCGGCGACCGGCACCTTCATGAACAAGGACTCCGCGTCCGTCAACCCGGTGCCGAACGAGGCGGCGGCCAACCCCTTCGCGTACGTCGGCGACAACCCGCTCGACGGCACGGACCCCTCGGGCAACTGGGGCCTGGGCAGCGTCTGGCACGCGGCGAGCCACGCCGTCAGCCACGCGGTGAGCAGCACCTACCACGCGGCCACCTCGTACGCCTCCAGCAGTTGGAGCTCCTTCAACTTCTACGCCTCGTACGCCTACTACCACTACACGCCGCCGATCGTGCACAAGGTCGTGCACGCCGCCAAGCGCGTGGTGAAGAGGGTCGTCCACCACGTGCGGGACGTCTACCGCGCCACCGTCCGCTACACCCGCCGCGTCTACCACTACGCGGCGCGCAAGGTGAAACGCGTCGTCCACGCCGCCGTGCACGCCGTCCACTCGGCCTACCACGCGGTCAAGAAGGTCGCGAAACGCGTGGTCCACGCGGTGAAGAAGACCGCCAAGGCCGTGGCGAAGGCATCCAGAACCGCGTATCACGCCACCGTCAAGGCCGTGAAAACCGCGGCCACCTACGCCAAGCACCATGCGGCGGCCATCACGTCCTTCGTGGTCTCCACCGCCGTCTTCATGGGCTGCGAGGCGGTCACGGCGGGCGTCGGCTCCATCGGCTGCGCGGCGGTCGCGGGCGCGGCCGGGTCACTGGTCGAGCAGGGCTTCAAGTGCGCCGAGGCGGGCGGCGCGGCGTGCAGCGCGGGCGCCTTCGCGACCTCCGCCGTGACGGGCGCCGTCGCGGGCGCGATCGGCGGGGCGCTCGGGTCGCTGGGCGGCAAGGTGCTCAGCAAGTTCGCCCCCAAGGCGATGGAGGCCGTCGGCGGGCTCTTCGGCAAGGGCGCCACCGAGGCCGAGGAGGCGGCGGCGGGCGACGCCACCCAGACCGCGGCGCGCCAGGGCGAGTCGGGAGCCGCCAAGTCGGCCACCGACAGCGGGACCTGCCACAGCTTCACGGCCGGCTCCCGTGTCCTCATGGCGGGCGGCGGCACCAAGGCCATCGACCGGATCAAGGTGGGCGACTCCGTCGTCAACTCGGTGCCCGGTGCCTCCGGCACGCAGAGCCACAAGGTCACCGCGGTGATCGTGACGACGACGGACCACGATTTCGTGGACGTCGGGGTGAAGCCAGTCGCGGCCAACGCCGTGACGTCCGCCGCGAAGAAGGTGGTCCGGCGCGCGGCCCTCGGCCTCGCGGCCTCCGCGGCGGTCCTGGGCGCCCTGGGCGCGACCCACCACGCGGCCGACTCCCACCCGGCCACGGCCCCGGTGGCGGCGGTCTCCCCGGCCGCCCCGACGCCGGTGAACGGCCACCTCACCACCACCTTCCACCACCCCTTCTACGACGAGACCCAGTCCGCCTTCATCGAGGCCAAGGACCTCCACCAGGGCGACCTCCTCCAAACCCCCACCGGCACCGCCCAGATCACCACCGTCCGCCTCTTCCACGCCCACACCACCACATACGACCTGACCATCGGCGACCTCCACACCTACTACGTGGAGGCCGGCGCCACGCCGGTCCTGGTCCACAACTGCAACACCGCAGTCCAGAATGAACTGGGCCAGATGCGCCAGGACATGAACATGGACTCCGTTGCCAAGGAGGACGCGGACGTGCTCGCCAAGGTCAAGGGAGCCAAGAAGAACACCTTGGGGAAGATGGTCTTCGATGGGGACCGGGAATCCGTGTACGGGCAGAATGGAAAACTTCCTCGGCCGGTGAAATTTCCGGGATCCGGTAACCGTATGACAGCGACTTCGTACGAGGACCACGCCGAAGGAGACATGGTCACCCAGGCCATGAGCCGCGGGTATTCCGGAGGAAATGCCGAGATCTACACGGACCGGGTCACCTGTAGATTCTGCAGGAACTCCATGGCGGGATATGGCGAACAACTGGGTCTGGACTCCCTGAAGGTCTTCGACCCTCTCGGCCATGTCGGGACGTACACTCGGGCCGCCGGAAAGTTTGTCCCCGCCCCTGGAAGGTAAGCGCATGTCCAACGTAGTGACCGTGGAGACGTGGGACCCGGCCTACCGGAACTCGAAGGTCCCTCTGTCGGACCTCGCAACGGTGGTCGGCGCAGTTCCGGCGGGCACGTCGATGGGTCTGACGTTGGACGACGGTGAGGACGACTGCGTCATCGTGACCGTGGAGCCGGAGTTCTCCACGGTCACGTTGCTCCGGGACCGGACGTTCTACAACCTTCAGACGTCCGACGACTCCGAAGAGACGGTGATCACTGTCGCAGGGGAGGAGATCACCTGGCCGAAGGGCTGCCTTCTACCTCCCACAATGGGACTCCAGGTCCTCCTGGAGGCCGGTGACCGAGAGGCGCTGTGGGAACGGTACACATGGGTCGAACAGGGCTGAGTGAGACAGTCGGCGGTGAAGTGGCTGTCTCCGGGTTCGCGGTACGTCATGGTGGAGTGGCCGTGGAGGGTGACTCACGACTCCGCGAATTTCCGGTAGGGCCGAACGGTGGCCGTGCCGTACGGCCAGTGGCATCCGGAGCGGGTTCCGTATCAGCTCGAACCGGCGGCATCGGAGCTGCGGGCGGGAGATGTGTGTACGGTTTCCCTCCCTCCGACGCGTCTCTACGTCGGCCATTACGAGGAGTACGACCCGCCGCGCAATCTGGGGTGAAGTCCCTCGCCCCCGGCGGGAATCTACGTGATCCCGCCAGAGCGGTGGCCGACACTTAGAGGGGATGCGGGTGTGCACGCGGATCCGGTTCCTGGGCAAGGGCTGTCGGCGCAGGTCGCGGCCATGGGGCGGGGGCAGCGCTGCCAGGCGGCGTATTTCGCCCTGCGGAGACTGCGGGGGCCGTTGGTCGGTATGGCGATGCCCGAGGAGTGGGGAGTGGACCCGGCGGCGCTCGCGGAACTGCTCCGGGCCGGGGCGGACGTGGCGGACGGCGGGAGCAGTGCGGAGATCGCCCGGGCGGTCGCCGCGTTGACCGCCGCCCCGCTGTTCGAGTCGGAGATCGAGCCGGAGTTCGCGGAGAGCTTCCAACTGGAAGCCCTCAACGGCTGGTTGATGCTCGCGGACGCCCTCGGCGAGATGAGCGAAGCCGACACCGAGCGCATCATCGACCTCGCGCGAGCGATGGCGGTCTACCTCGACGACTACAGGGCGGGATCGCTCACCGAGATCGACCAGCGCGTCTACGGTCCAGGGCACTTCGGCGCACGGAACCTCGCCGTCGAGGCCGAGTGTCACGACGCCGTTCTCGCCGCCCCGGCCGGTGCGGATCTCCTCACGTCCCCTGTCGGCCGACGCCTTGAGGCCGCCTGTGATGAGTACAGCGGCCAACTGACCGCTGTCCTGCGGGTGTTCGCGGCGCGATGACGCGCGGAGACGGAGGACCCGTCCTGCCGGAACGACTTTCTTCGTTCATGTGACGACCCGGAGGAAGAGCGGTCTGCTTGGCTGGCGAGGAGCGCCGGAGGCAGACCGGCGACCTGGCTCCCGTATGAGAGCCGTACGGGAGGGGGAAGCGTGGGACCGGGACGGCACAGGAGCCGGCGCGGAGGTATGTGCGGAGAATCCGGGATGTCATCGAGTGAAGGTCGGGGGCGGAAGCGGTGACGGGGGAGTTCGCGCGGAGCGCGACGCGGGTGCAGGCGGCGGTGTTCGGGGCGGCCTGCGCCGAGCGGGCGGCGGCGATCTTGTTCTGGGTGGTGGCCGGGGACGGGCGCACGGCGGATCTGGAGGCGTACGCAGCGGAGTTGGAGGCGCTGTGGACGCCCGGAACGCTGACGGAGGGGCGCGGGCGCATCGAGGGGATGCGGGAACTGGTCGAGGGCGACGGGGCGTCGGGGGCGCGGGCGTTCGCGTATCAGGGGGCGGTGGCGCTGCACACGGCCATGGGCGCGGAGCCGGTCCTCGGGTGCTCGTCGGTCCTGCGCGACATGGCGTTCCGGCTCGGGCGGCGCTGCGGCGCCGATCTGCTGACCGGGGAGGACGAGACACAGCGGCGGGACATCGCCGACCTGACGTCAGGGGCGGCGGACGGCGCGATCCGCGAGAGGTCACGGGAGGCGGGGCGGCGCTGGCTGGCCCTGGCGGCCGGTCAATTCGGCGGGCGGCCTGGGGAGACGGGGAGATGAGGACGACGTAAGTGGGGCACGCCGGGGCAGGCGTGATTGTGTAGGGGCAGGGGGGCGGTGCCGTTGCGTCCCCGGACGACGACCTCCGAGGTGCGTACATGGACAGACGGATATCCCGGCGCCTCGCCTGCGCCGCGACCCTGCTCGCGGTGATCGGCGTGGCCGGGTGCAAGGACACGACGCTCGGCGCCGACCCGACGGGCAGCGCGAACCCGTCGGGAGCGGCGGGCCCCGCGGCCGGCAACGGGCGGGCGGTGAGCCCGCTGGACAACCCGGACGGGACGAAGGCCGGTCTGGCCGCGATCACCTCGGACGCCGACAAGAAGAAGGCGCGCGACCTGATCGCCAAGGTGAAGACCAAGGGCCGCGGCCCCAAGACGGGTTACTCGCGGGCGCAGTTCGGCGCCGCGTGGATGGACTCCGCGCCCTCCGTCCCCTTCGCGCACAACGGCTGCGACACGCGTAACGACCTGCTCAAGCGGGACGGCGACGACGTCCACTACAAGGGCACGTCCAAGTGCGTGATCGCGACGATGACGCTCAACGACCCGTACACCGGCCGGGTCATCAAGTGGACCAAGACCAAGGCCACCACGGTCCAGATCGACCACGTGATGCCGCTGTCGTACGACTGGCAGATGGGCGCGGCGCACTGGAGCAAGGACAAGCGGGAGTCGATCGCCAACGACCCGCTCAACCTCATCCCGGTCGACGGGCCGTCCAACGGCTCGAAGAGCGACTCGGGACCGGCGTCCTGGCTGCCGCCGAACAAGCAGATCCGGTGCTCGTACGCGGTCCGGGTCGCACAGGTCTCGATCAAGTACCAACTGCCGGTGACCAGCGCGGACAAGGGCACGATGCTCGCGCAGTGCGGAGGGTGACGCCGGGGGGCCGCGGTGTGATTGTCAACGGCGCGCGGCCCCGCCATACTTTGCTGGCCGCGCGCACCGCGATCACTCCGATCGCCTCTGGTGGATCGCGCCGCCCGAGCCCCCAGAGGACCCCGTGTCGAACAGCCGTCGCCTGCCCAAGCCGATGCGGTACCGCGTCATCGCGACAGTCGCCGCAGTGATCGTCGTCGGGGGCGGCGGCGCACTCGCCGTGGGCGCCACGTCCGGCGGCGGTACGGGCGGGTCGGCGGCGGCCGGCCAGGCCGCCAACCGGTCCGCCGACGCGAACGCCCCGCAGGGCGCGACGAGCACCCTCAACGCACCGAACGGCGCCAAGAACGCGGCCCCGAAGGGCTCCCCGGCCGGCACCCCGAGCGGCAGCCCCTCCGCGTCGCACGCCCCGGCCGCCGCCCAGACGGCCAAGCCCGGCAACCCGGTCGCCTCGGTCCCCGGCTCCCTGCCGTCCGTACCCCGCCAGACCCGCCGTCCGGCCGCGCCGTTCAGCGGCTTCGTCCGCACCTTCACCGGCCTCGCCTTCGACACCTGCACCGCGCCCAGCGCGAGCAAGATGGCGTCCTGGAAGAGCGGTTCGCCCTACGGCGCCGCCGCGGTCTACATCGGCGGCGCCAACCGCGGCTGCGCACAACCCCAGTTGACGTCCTCGTGGGTGACGACCGTCAGCGCGGCGGGCTGGAAGCTCATCCCGATCTACGTCGGCGCGCAGCCGCCCTGCCAGACCGGCAACAGCCCCGAACGGCTCACGGCGGCCAACGCGGCCACGCTCGGCGCGCGCGACGGCGCCGACGCGGTGAAGAAGGCCGCGGCCCTCGGTATGCGCCCGGCCAGCGCGCTCTACCTCGACATGGAGCCGTACGCCGTCTCCGACACCTCGTGCAACAACGCCGTCCTCACCTACGTCCAGGCGTGGAACCGGGCGCTGCACACCGGCGGTTACCTGGCGGGCTTCTACGGCTTCAGCTCGTCCAGCGCCGCTGCCGTGGCGGCGGCCAAGGCGACCATGGACGACATGCCGGACGCCTTCTGGTACGCCAAGTACGACGGCGTCAACAGCACCACCTCCGGCTTCCCGTTCGCCGCGAATCTGTGGACCGGGCACCGGCGCGGACACCAGTTCCTGGTCAACTCCAAGGAGACCTACGGCGGCGTCACGCTGACCGTGGACCGCGACGCCTGGGACGGCCCGGTCGCCGTCGTCTGACGGCGGGGCGGTGAGGGTGGCGGGGACAAAGGCGGCAGGGCCCACCGGGTGCGCGGCGGCCCGGCCGCGAGGCGTACTCTCCCCCGCGAGGAGAGCCGTTTGCGCCGAGTGCTGGAAATCGGCGGGCCCCGGTCCATATCCTCGTACTCGATCATCGCTTCAGTACCGCTAGGTCGTTCCCATGCCGGGAGGCACCATGGTCCGCCGCCGCACCGCCGTCTCGATCGCCGCAGCCGCGCTGCTGGCGGCATCGCCCGCCCTCACCGCGTGCGGTTCGGGACCCGCGCACCCGGGGGCCGCGGCGGTGGTCGGGGACCAGAAGATCTCGATCGCCACGCTCCAGCACGAGGTCGACCAGGTGCGCGACGCGCAGAGCAAGTCGCCGCAGGCGGCGCAGCTCATCGGGCAGAGCGGCAAGCTGCCGCAGCAGACGCTGAGCATGCTGGTGCAGAACAAGGTGATCGACAAGGCCGTGTCCGACGCCGGGCTCTCGGTCAGCACCGCCGAGGTGCAGCAGTCGCACGCGCAGGCGTTGCAGCAGTTCGGCGGTGACGAGAGCCAGTTCGAGGCGGCGCTGCTCCAGCAGTACGACATCGTGCCGTCCGGCATCGACACCTTCCTGCGGACCAACATCGCCGTCGGCAAGCTGATCCAGAGCCTCGGCTTCCAGCCCGGCAGCGACACCGGGAACGCGGCGGCCATCGCCGTCATCTCCAAGACCGCGAAGTCGCTCGGCGTGGACGTCAACCCGCGCTACGGCACCTGGGACGCCAAGAAGGCCATCGTCGGCGCCACCAACGAGCCGTGGGTCGTGACCAAGACGGCGACCCCGGCGGACCCGAGCGCGTAGGCGGACCCGGCCGCGCGGTCCGTGCAGCGGCCGCCCGCAGGGCATGTCGGTGGTCCGGGGTACGTTCGAGGGGTGAACGACGTAGACGACGCGAACGCGCCCGGGCGGCTGGTGCTGCTCACGACCAGCCACCGGGTCGCGCCGGGACAGCTCTCCTGGCCCGCCTGGCAGACGCTGCGCGAGGCCGACCTCGTGGTCTGCGCCGACCCCGAGCATCCGCAGCTCCCGTATCTGCGCGAGGCGGGGGTACGGGTCGAGCTGGCGACGCCCGGCGGGCGCGAGCTGGTGGACGCGACGGCGGGCGGCCGTACGGTCGTCTATCTGCCGCCCGGCGGCGGCGCGGGCGACCCGGCCGTCACCGACGAACTGGCCAGGCTCGGCGGCTCGGGACGGGTCGCCATGCCCGACCTGGAGCTGCTGCCCGGCTCGTACGACCTGCCCGGCGCCCGGCTGCTCGACCTCGTCCAGGTGATGGACCGGATCAGGGCCGAGTGCCCGTGGAGCAGTCTGCGGACGCACGAGGACCTGGCGAAGTACGGCATCGAGGAGATGTACGAGCTGGTCGAGGCGATCGAGGAGGGGGACCGCGCGGCGGTGCGCGAGGAGCTGGGCGACGTCTTGCTCCAGGTCGTCTTCCACGCGGCCATCGCGGAGGGCGACCCCGAGGAGCCGTTCGGCATCGACGACGTGGCCGGGGGACTGGTGGACAAGCTCGTCCACCGGCACCCGCACATCTTCGGCGACGAGGTCGCCGAGACCCCCGAGCAGGTGCGGGCGAACTGGATCCGTCTCAAGGGCGTCGAGAAGTCCCGCGACTCGGTCACCGACGGCGTGCCCCTCGCCTCGCCCGCCCTCGCCCTGGCCGCCAAGCTCGCGGGCCGCGCCCGGGAGGCCGGCCTCCCGCTCCCGGCCGACGACACCCCGGCTGACGGCACCCCCGCCCCTGCCACCCCCGCCACCGACGAGACCGCCCTCGGTGACCACCTCCTAGCCGAGGCCGCCGCCGCCCAAGCCGCGGGCCTCGACCCGGAAGCCGCCCTGCGCCACGCGGCCCGCCGCTACCGCGACGCGATCCGTACGGCGGAGCGGACCCGTACCGCCGAGCCACCCCGTACGACCGAGGCGGGCTAGCCCCGATGCGCGTCGACGTGCCGCACGCGTGGCCGGCCGACGAGGCGGAGGCGCTGGCGCTCCAGGACCGGCTGCGCCCGCTGGCCGACCACCGCGGCCCCGGACCGGCCGCGCCCCGCCTGGTCGCCGGGCTCGACGTCGCCTACGCGGGCGACGGACGCGGCACCGGGGACCTCGTCGCGGCGGCCGTGGTCGTCATCGACACCGCGACGCTCGACGTGGTCGAGCGCGCCACGGCCACCGCGACCACGACCTTCCCGTACGTGCCCGGACTCTTCGCCTTCCGCGAACTGCCCGTCCTCGTCGAGGCGTTGCGCACCCTGCGGGCCACCCCCGACCTGCTGCTCTGCGACGGCCACGGCCTGTCCCACCCGCGCCGCTTCGGCCTCGCCTGCCACCTGGGCGTGCTCACCGGGCTGCCGACCGCCGGAGTCGCCAAGACCCCGTTCGTCGGCCGCTACGACCCCGACGCCCTCGCCCCGGAGCGCGGCGCGTACGCCGACCTCCTCGACGGCGGCGAAACCGTCGGCCGCGCCCTGCGCACCCGGACCGGCGTCAAGCCCGTCTACGTCTCCACCGGCCACGGCATCGACCTCGCCACCGCCTGCGCCCACACCCTGACCCTCGCCCCCGCCTACCGCCTCCCCGAAACCACCCGCCAGTCCGACCGCCTGAGCCGCGTCGCCCTGGCGTCCACAACCTCAGAGAGCCTCGGACGCCCCCGCCCCCGCCCCCGCAACGGCCAGGTCCCGGTGAGCCGGGAACGCGGCCGGGCCGGATAGCGTCGGCGCATGACCGACCCCACCACCGACCCCACCGCCGACTCGCCCACCGGCCCCACCCCCGCCCCCACCGACCCGGCCGACGGCGGCCCCACCCTCTTCACGTGGGAATTCGCCACCGACCCCTACCCCGCCTACGCCTGGCTGCGGGAGCACGCGCCCGTGCGGCGGACGACGTTGCCCAGCGGGGTGGAGGCGTGGCTGGTGACGCGGTACGCGGACGCGCGGGAGGCGCTGGCGGAGGGCCGGCTGAGCAAGAATCCGGTGCATCACGCGGAGTCGGCGGGGGCTAAGGGGAAGACCGGGATTCCGGGGGAGCGCAGCGCGGATCTGATGACGCATCTGCTGAACATCGATCCGCCGGACCACACGCGGCTGCGCCGCCTGGTGTCGAAGGCGTTCACCCCGCGCAGGGTCGCGGAGTTCGGGCCGCGGGTGCAGGAGCTGACGGACCGTTTCATCGACGGCTTCGCGGCGAGCGGCGAGGCGGACCTCATCCACGACTTCGCCTTCCCGCTGCCGATCTACGCGATCTGCGACCTGCTGGGCGTGCCGCCGCAGGACCAGGACGACTTCCGGGACTGGGCGGGGATGATGATCCGGCACGGCGGCGGCCCGCGCGGCGGAGTGGCGCGGTCGGTGAAGCGGATGCGCGCGTATCTGGTCGAGCTGATCCACCGTAAGAGAGAAGACCCGGGCGAGGACCTGATCTCCGGTCTGATCCGGGCGAGCGACCACGGCGAGCACCTGACCGAGAACGAGGCCGCCGCCATGGCCTTCATCCTGCTCTTCGCCGGTTTTGAGACGACTGTCAACCTCATCGGCAACGGGGTGCACACCTTGCTCCGCCACCCGGAGCAGCGCGCCCGCCTCCAGGAGTCGCTGGCCGCGGGCGAGACCGGCCTGCTGGAGACCGCGGTGGAGGAACTGCTGCGCTACGACGGCCCGGTGGAGCTGGCCACCTGGCGCTACGCGACCGGCGACCTGAGCCTCGGCGGTCAGTCGATCGCGGCGGGCGACCCCGTACTGGTGGTACTCGCGGCGGCCGATCGCGACCCCGCGCGCTTCAACGCGCCCGATACCGTCGATCTGGCCCGGCGTGACAATCCCCACCTCGGTTACGGCCACGGCATCCACTACTGCCTGGGCGCGCCGCTGGCCCGGCTGGAGGCCAGGACGGCGCTCGCGTCCCTTCTCACCCGCCTCCCCGACCTGCGGCTCGCGGCGGATCCGGCCGAATTGCGCTGGCGCGGCGGACTGATCATGCGCGGACTGCGTACGCTGCCGGTGTCGTTCACCGCCGAGGCCGCACAACAGAAGTGACGGCGCGTCACGGTCGTGATCGCGACGTGATGATCGCTACACCGACTTGTGATCCGTTGGCCAACACCGCTACGTTCTGCGGTCAACGCGAGAAGCGCGGTCGCTCGTACGGGCACGGTGCGTACGGACGGCCACCTCTCGCGGACGGCTCGCGCCAGACGCGGCGGACGTCACGGAAGCGGAAGCGGAAACAGCAGCAACAGCACCAGCAACGTCGGCGGGCTCCGGCCCGCTCCCCGCCGCCGTCACGTCACGCACCGCGCTCCGGCGCGTAAGGCTTACGAGAAAGGCGACCGCATGCTCTCGTCCGGGAACGGCCGGCACCGCCGACCGCGACAGGCCCCGGCGGCCATGGTGACCGTCGCGGCGACCGGCGCGGGGATCGCACTCCCGCTCCTCGGCGCGGGGGCCGCGCACGCCGCGGACTCCAGCACGTGGGACAAAGTCGCGATATGCGAGACCGGCGGCCTGTGGAGCGCCGACCCGAGCAACGGCTTCTACGGCGGCCTGGCGATCACCCAGGACACCTGGAACGCCTACGGCGGCCAGGCGTACGCGCCACGCCCCGACCTCGCGTCCAGGACGGAACAGATCGCCGTCGCCGAGCGGATGCTCGCCGACCTCGGGCCGAACGCCTGGCCCGGCTGTGAGGACGGTACGGGGCTGCTGGACGCCGTGACGCCGCCCGTGGCGGGCGGCACGCCCGCGGCCACCCCCACCACCCCGGCGCCGTCCGCCTCGACCCCGCCCTCCGGCGACGCCACGACCGGCGGCTCCGGCGGCACCGGGGGCTCGAACACCGACCCGTCGCTGCCGACGATCATCCCGACCGCGCCGGGGACGGACACGCCCACCGGGCCCGCCGACGGCTCGACGGTCACCCCGGTGACGCCCACGGCGCCCACCGCCCCCGTCACCCCCACGTCGCCCGGTGACGGCTCGCGGACCACTCCGGGCTCGCCCACCGCCGACGCGCCCGCGACGCCCGGCACGGGCCGCCACGCGAAGCCGTACGTGCCCACCGACGCCGAGCTGGCCGCGGCCGACCAGGCGACCCGTACGGAGCTGACCGCCGTCACGGACGCGGGCGCGGACAGCGGTACGGACACCGGCAAGGGCTCGGACGACGGCAGCACCGGAGCCACCGGCGCCAGCGACACCGGACACAGCGCCGACGGCGGCCACGACTACACCGTCGCGTACGGCGACTCGCTCGCCGGTATCGCCTCCAGCCACCACGTCCAGGGCGGCTGGAGCGGTCTCTACGACGCCAACCGGCAGGTGATCGGCCAGGACCCGAACCTCATCAAACCGGGTCAGATCCTGACACTTGACCTCGGCTGAGGGCTCCGCGTCTTCCTGACCGTCCGTCACGGCCGCGGGGGCAAACCGGACGAACCGTACGACGTCCTCCGCGGCCCGTGTGACAAGCCTCTCGCCCGCCCCTGTGACCGCCCGCTCGCAGAGCGCTGAAACCGGCCCCTGTGACCTGCGATTCTCTGAACCCGCCCTGGGGGCGGGAGCGGTGCGCGGGCGGAACGCGGATGTTTGTCCTTTCCGGCGCCTGTGCTTAGCGTCGTCATCGCTCGCCACAGCGGGCCCCGCCGGTCAGGAACGCCGAGTCCTGCCGCCGACCGACGGGAACAGTCGACGCGAAAGCGCCGTAGGCAGGAGCGGGGGACCCAAGGTCTTTCGCCGGTCACGTTCGTACGGCACGCAGCCTGCGGAACGCACCGGCTCGGGGTTAAGCACGGAATCCGCGGTCGCGGATCCGGCCGGGCAACTCACGCCCGAACCCGACAGCTCACCTCGCAGGCGTCGGTGAGGACACGAACCATGGCTAAGCACCGCCGTACGTCCAAGCTCGTCCGCATCGCCGCGCTCGCCGGTGTCACCGGCACCGCGATCGCCGTACCGCTCCTCGGAGCCACCTCCGCCTCCGCCGCCTCCGTCTCCACGTGGGACGCCGTCGCCCAGTGCGAGTCCGGCGGCAACTGGTCCATCAACACCGGCAACGGCTACTACGGTGGCCTCCAGTTCTCGCAGTCGAGCTGGGAGGCCGCGGGCGGCACCCAGTACGCCGCGCGCGCCGACCTGGCCACCAAGGACCAGCAGATCGCCACCGCCGAGAAGCTGCTCGCCATGCAGGGCCCGGGTGCCTGGGCCTGCGCAGGCGCCGGCAACCTGACCTCGGGCGGCTCCGCGGCGAACGTCGACACCTCGTCGCCGTCGTCGTCCTCCTCGTCGTCGTCTTCCAGCTCCTCCGGCTCCAGCAGCTCGGACTCCTCGAACACCGGCTCCTCCGACAGCTCCTCGCAGCCGTCGCAGCAGCAGAGCACCCCGGCCCCGGCCGAGACCTCCGCGCCGGTCACCCACCACAAGAGCCACGGCAAGGGCAACGGCGAGTACACCGTCGTCTCCGGCGACTCGCTCTCCAAGATCGCCACCGCGCACCACGTCTCCGGCGGCTGGCAGCACCTGTTCGACCTGAACAAGGACATCGTGCAGGACGCCAACCTGATCTACCCGGGCCAGCACCTGCACCTGGGCTGAGGCCACGGGATGTGATCCCCGGCCGGGCACGTACTCTCCCCCGAGCGTGCCCGGCCGGGGCCTTTTTCCGTCTCAGGGTCCGGGCTCGGTACCGGGCGCGACACCGAAGACGGTTAGGCTCAGGTCGAAAAAGACAGAGACATCTCAGAAGGACTGAAGGAGACACTCGTGCCGTCCATCGACGTCGTCGTAGCCCGGGAAATCCTCGACTCGCGAGGCAACCCCACCGTCGAGGTCGAGGTCGGCCTCGACGACGGCAGCACCGGCCGCGCGGCGGTCCCGTCCGGCGCCTCCACCGGCGCATTCGAGGCCCTCGAACTCCGCGACGGCGACAAGAACCGCTACCAGGGCAAGGGCGTCGAAAAGGCCGTCCTCGCCGTCATCGAGCAGATCGGCCCGGAGCTGGTCGGCTACGACGCCACCGAGCAGCGGCTGATCGACCAGGCGATGTTCGACCTGGACGCCACGCCCGACAAGTCCTCGCTCGGCGCCAACGCGATCCTCGGCGTCTCGCTCGCCGTGGCGCACGCCGCCTCCGAGGCGTCCGACCTGCCGCTCTTCCGCTACCTGGGCGGCCCGAACGCGCATGTGCTGCCCGTGCCGATGATGAACATCCTCAACGGCGGCTCGCACGCGGACTCCAACGTCGACATCCAGGAGTTCATGATCGCCCCCGTCGGCGCGGAGTCCTTCTCCGAGGCGCTGCGCTGGGGCGCCGAGGTCTACCACACGCTCAAGGGCGTGCTGAAGACCAAGGGCCTGTCCACCGGCCTCGGCGACGAGGGCGGTTTCGCGCCGAATCTCGGCTCGAACCGCGAGGCGCTCGACCTGATCATCGAGGCCATCAAGCAGGCCGGGTACGCGCCCGGCCAGGACATCGCGCTCGCGCTGGACGTCGCCGCCTCCGAGTTCTACAAGGACGGCAAGTACCAGTTCGAGGGCAAGGAGCGCTCGGCCGCCGAGATGACCGAGTACTACGAGGACCTGGTCGCCTCCTACCCGCTGGTCTCCATCGAGGACCCGCTGTTCGAGGACGACTGGGCGGGCTGGAAGGTCCTCACCGAGAAGCTCGGCAGCAAGGTGCAGATCGTCGGCGACGACCTGTTCGTCACCAACCCCGAGCGCCTGCAGAAGGGCATCGACAACGACACGGCGAACGCGCTGCTGGTGAAGGTCAACCAGATCGGCTCGCTCACCGAGACGCTGGACGCCGTCGAGCTGGCCCAGCGCAACGGCTACAAGTGCATGATGTCGCACCGCTCCGGCGAGACCGAGGACGTCACCATCGCCGACCTGGCCGTCGCCACCAACTGCGGCCAGATCAAGACCGGCGCCCCGGCCCGCTCCGAGCGCGTCGCCAAGTACAACCAGCTCCTGCGGATCGAGGAGATCCTGGACGACGCCGCCGTGTACGCGGGTCGCTCGGCGTTCCCCCGCTTCAAGCACTGAGCCGTCCGTTTCCGGGCCCCGGCCTCCGTACGTCCCCGCACCCGGTCCCGTACCGTGGGCGGGGACGTACTGGCGTGCGCGCCCGTACGGCAGCGTGTGGACGCGACGGCGTGCGAGGACGGCGAGGGGAGACACGGCGTGGGGGCGGATCGGTTCTCCACCTCGGCCCGGCTGAAGGCCATCGGCCAGGAGGCGCAGGCCCGGGTGTACCGGGCGGCGGCCAAGCGGCGCCCGCCGCGGCGCAACAAGCTCACCGGCCGCGCGGCGCTGCTCGCCCTGGTGCTGTGCGCCCTGGTCGTGGCGCTCGCCTACCCGACACGGCAGTACATCGCCCAGCGCTCCGACATCGCCGACCAGCGCCGCGAGGCCCAGAAGGCCCGCCAGCGGGTCGAGGAGCTCCGCGAGGAGAAGGCGCGCTGGCAGGACCCGCAGTACGTACGGACGCAGGCCCGCGAGCACCTGCACTTCGTCCTGCCCGGCGAGACCGGCTACAACGTGGCGGCGCCGGCCCCGACCGGGGACGCCGCCGCCGACCACCGGACGACGAACGAGGCCGCCGCACACCGCCCCTGGTACGACAATCTGTGGGACAGCCTCGACCACGCCGACGCCGCCGCCGCGCCCCGGCACTGACCCCTCGCTCCCCGCGTACCGCCCCCGACCTAGAACGGCCCATGACGAAGCACCCCGAGCCCACCGCCCCCACCCCGCCCACCGACGCGGACGTCGCCGCGTTCACGGCGCAGCTCGGCCGCCCGCCGCGCGGCCTGCGCGCGATCGCGCACCGCTGCCCCTGCGGCAACCCGGACGTGGTCGAGACCCAGCCCCGGCTGGAGGACGGCACGCCCTTCCCGACGCTGTACTACCTGACCTGTCCGCGCGCCGCGTCCGCGATCGGCACGCTGGAGGCCGACGGCGTGATGAAGACGATGACCGCCCGGCTCGCCGAGGACGAGGAGCTGGCCGCGGCCTACCGCGCGGCCCACGAGGACTACATCGCGCGGCGCGACGCCATCGAGGTCCTGGAGGGCTTCCCCAGCGCGGGCGGCATGCCGGACCGCGTCAAGTGCCTGCACGTGCTCGTCGGCCACTCCCTGGCCGCGGGCCCCGGCGTGAACCCGCTCGGCGACGAGGCCATCGCCATGCTGCCCGAGTGGTGGGCGAAGGGCCCGTGCGTCGCCCCCGCGACGGAGACCGGAACCGCGACCGGGACCGGAAACGGAACCGCGACCGGGACCGGGACCGCCCCCGAGACGGAGGAGTCCGCGTGACGACCGCTACGGCGACCGACGGGCCGCGGGGCACGACCGTCCGCGTGGCGGCCGTCGACTGCGGGACGAATTCGATCCGGCTGCTCGTCGCCGACGTCGACCCCGCGACCGGCGCGCTGACCGACCTCGACCGCAGGATGCGGATCGTCCGGCTCGGCCAGGGCGTGGACCGCACGGGGCGGCTGGCCCCCGAGGCGCTGGAGCGGACCTTCGCGGCCTGCCGCGAGTACGCGGAGGTGATCGCGGAGCACGGCGTCAGCGCGGACCGCGTCCGCTTCGTGGCGACCTCCGCGTCCCGCGACGCGGAGAACCGGGACGACTTCGTGCGCGGAGTCGTCTCCCTCCTCGGCGTCGAGCCCGAGGTGATCAGCGGCGACCAGGAGGCCGCCTACTCCTTCACCGGCGCCACCCGCGGCCTGACCGGCGCCGAGGCCCTGGACACGCCGTATCTGGTGGTCGACATCGGCGGCGGCTCCACCGAGTTCGTCCTCGGCGACGACACGGTCACCGCCGCCCGCTCGGTCGACATCGGCTGCGTCCGCCTGACCGAACGGCACCTGGTGGCGGACGGCGCGGTCGTCGACCCGCCGACCGGCGACCGGGTGGCCGCGATCCGCGCCGACATCGACGCCGCCCTGGACGAAGCGGCCCGCGCTGTCCCCCTCGACCGGGCCCGTACGCTCGTGGGTCTGGCCGGGTCGGTCACCACCGTCGCGGGCATCGCGCTCGGCCTGGCCGCGTACGACTCCGCCGCGATCCACCACTCCCGTATCACCGTCGAGCAGGTCGCGGAGATCACCGCCCGGCTGCTGGCCGCCACCCACGCCGAGCGCGCCGCGATCCCCGTGATGCACGAGGGCCGCGTGGACGTGATCGGCGCGGGCGCGCTGGTGCTGCTGCGGATCATGGAGCGCACGGGCGCGAAGGAGGTCGTGGTCAGCGAACACGACATCCTCGACGGGATCGCGTATGCCGTGGCGGAGTCGGCGGGCCGGGACAGGCCCTAGCCGTCCCTGCGGAACAGGGCCGTCCAGAGGAAGGGCTCCCCGAAGTGCGGGGAGTCCTTCGGCTCGTCGCGCATGCGGCGCAGTTCGACCTCGGTCAGGCCGGAGAAGATCCAGCGCAGCGACTCGGGGGTGTAGCCGAGGCCGCCGTGCAGCCGCGCGTCCCGGTAGAAGTCCGCGTCGGGCAGTTCCGAGCCCATCGCCCCCGCGGCGAAGCAGGTGAGCGCGAGATGGCCGCCGGGGGCGAGCACGCGGTCGAGCAGCGCCAGATAGCTGATCCTGCGGTGCGGCGGCAGATGGTGGAAGCAGCCGGAGTCGCAGACCAGGTCGTACGGCCCGCTCAACGCGCCCGCGCCCGCGCCCATGCCGTCGCCGTCGTCGCCCTCGCTCAGCGCGAAGGCGTCCCCTTCGTGGAAGCGGATTCCCTCCACCCCGGCCGCGCGCGCCCGCTCCCGCGCCCATCGCACGGCGGCCGGTGACAGGTCGACGGCGTCCACCTCGAAGCCGCGCCGCGCCAGCAGCACCGCGTTGCGCCCCGGCCCGCACCCCAGGTCCAACGCCCGTCCCGGCCGCACCACCTCCCGGTCCAGGCAGGACACCAGGTTCTCGTCCGGCTTGTCCACGAAGAACGGCACTCCGCGTTCCCGGTCCCCGTAGAACCCGTCCCACCACCCGGCGGCCCCTGCCGTCCACCGGTCCGCGTCCCCGGCGAACAGCCCGTCCAGCAGCCTCAGTACGTCCTCCACCGACCTGATGTCCCGCTCCACGCCAGCCCCCTCTTCTCCGGTCTTCTCCGGCGTTTCCGACAGGGAGAACGCTAGGCCCATCGGGCATGAAAGCCCAGGTCAGAGCCTTTGTGGCGACCCCTTCACGCGCCGCCTGCGGGCCTGGTCCGACCCGGCCGGGGGAGTCCGCCGGGGGGCCGCCCGCACGTCCCCGGCGGCCCCGCGGAAGCCCGGCGAAGGGCCTCCCGGGGCGAGCGCCGGCACACTTTCTCAGCTGAATTCCGTCCGCGCGGCTGCCGCCGCCGTCTCGATGACCGTCACGATGTCCTTCTCCTTCTTCTCTGTGTACGTGACGAGTTGAGCCGGAGCCCGGACACCGCCTCCAGCACGCGGGAAGATGCTGGACAGGGTTGGACGGGGTCGGGCAGGGCTGGACAGGGTTGGGCAGACCGGAACGGCGGGGCATGGATCAGTCGGAGGACCTGTCGGCGGCGGCCGACTTCGCGGTGTGGCTGGCACGATTACGGGCCCACGCGGGCGACCCGTCGCTGGCCGTCCTGGCCCGGCTGACCGGCGCCGTCCCGCGCGGCCGCCCCGTACCGAAGTCCACGCTGGGCCGGGCGTTGCAGGGCGAGAGCCTGCCCTCGGTCGACGACGCCGTCTCGATCGCGGTGGCCTGCGTCCTCCACGAGGGCGGCGGCCGGGAGCGCGCGGAGGACGTCCGGCGCGAGTGCCGCGAGCGGTGGGTGCGGGCCAAGTCGGCCGAGCGGGAAGCGACGTTGACGGCGAAGGCCGCGGCGGTCGGGGAACCGGCGCCGTCGGCCGCGGCCGTACGCACCGCGGCCGAGCAGGCGTTCCTCGCCAAGTACCACCCGTGCGTGGAGACGTTGCTGGACACGATGGAGCTGTTCGGTGTGACACTGCGCCGTTCGGACTTCCGCTACCGGATGAGCACGTCGTACATCAGCCTCACCGTCCAGGGCGAGGGCAGCGCCCAGCGCGTGCAGGAGGCGATCCACGCCGCCAAGCGGGTGCTGATCAGGGGAGACGCCGGTTCCGGCAAGACCACGCTGCTCAAGTGGCTTGCCGTGGGAGCCATTCGGGGCGATCTGCCGGAGCCGATGGGCCGGTGGAACGGCGCGACGCCGTTCTTCCTCCCGCTGCGGCACTTCGCCGAACGGCCGCTGCCCGCCCCCGAGGACTTCCTGACCTACGCGGCCAGGACGCTCGCCGACGTCGCGCCGGACGGCTTCGTCCGGGACGCGCTGGACTCCGCGCACAGCCTGGTGCTGATCGACGGCGTGGACGAACTGCCCGCGAGCCGCCGCGACGAAGTCCGCGACTGGCTGCGCGAGTTGACCAGCGGATACCCGGACTGCCGGTATGTCGTCACCTCGCGGCAGGCGGCCGTGACCGAACGCTGGCTCGCCCCGATGGGCTTCGCCTCCTTCGAGCTGGCCCCGATGAGTCCGTCGGACCAGAACCAGTTCATCGAGCACTGGCACACCACCATGCGGTCCACCGCCGAGGACGCGGAGGAACGGGCGCGCCTGACGACGTACGAGCACGCTCTCGTGCGCAGCCTGTCCGAGCGGCGCGAGCTGCGCAGACTCGGCGGGAACCCGCTGCTGTGCGCCCTGCTCTGCGCGCTGCACTGGGACCGGGACATGCAGCTTCCCGACGACCGGGTCAAGGTGTACGACGCGGCGCTGGAGATGCTGCTGGTCCGCCGCGACCAGCAGCGGAACATCGCGGTGGAGGGCCCGCGGCTGCGCAGCGGAGTCCAGGAGATGCTGCTGCGCAGGCTCGCGTACTGGATGATCCGCAACGACCTGACCGAGATCTCCTTCGCCCAGCTCACCGGGCGGGTGGCCGCGTACCTCGCGGACTCGGCGCAGTACCCCGAGGAATCCGCCGCCGTGGCCCGCCAACTGCTGGAGCGGTCGGGGCTGTTGCGCGCCCCGGCGCACGACTCGGTGGACTTCGTGCACCGCACCTTCCAGGAGTACCTGGCGGCGGACCAGTTGCTCAACGACGGCGATCTGGCCCTGCTGATCAAGCACGCGCACGAGGACCAGTGGCAGGACGTCGTGGTGATGGTGTCCGGGCGGGCGCGGGACTCCGAGCGCGATCACCTGATCAAGTCCCTGTTGAAACGGGCCCGTCGGGACAAGGCCCACCGGCTGCGGCTGACCGTTCTCGCCGTGGACTGCGTCGGCGACGGCACCGCGATCGACCCGCGCGTCGTCGACGAGGCGAGACGGCGGGCGGCGGAGCTGATCCCCCCGCAGAATCCGGCGCAGGCCGCGGCGCTGGCGAATCTCGGCGAGGTGGTGCTCGATCAGATGCCCGGCCCCCGGCCCGAGTTGGCGCCCGGGGTGGTGCGGGCGATCCTGGAGACCTGCCGCCTGGTCGGCGGGCCCTCCGCCATGCGGCTGCTGGCCCGCTTCGCCGCGGTCCCCGACCTGGAGACCGAGCGGCGGCTGGTCGGCATGTGGCCCGACTTCGACACGGCGGAGTTCGCCCATGTCGTGCTCTCCGAACTGTCCTGGCTCGGGCCGCTGACGGTGGGGCCGCACGAGCTGCCCCATCTCCACCGGCTGACCGGCGTCACGGACCTCACGGTCGACGGCGCCGCCGACAGCTACGCGGTCGTCCGGCGGCTGCGGAATCTGCGCTCACTGCGTCTGGTCGACCCCGAGCCGGGCCTGTCCGGCCTCGAGTTGCCCCCCGCCCTGCTGGTGCTGTCCCTCGACGGTTCCGTCCGGCACGACCGGTTCCCGGCGCCGACGGCGCCGGGCGTCCAGGAACTGTGGTTCGACGACTGCGCCTGTCCCGACTGCGGCCTGAGCGCGTGGCGCATGGCGGGGCTGTGGCCCGCCGAAGCGCGGCGCGCGGTATGGCTGCTGTCGGTGCGGGCCGCCCCGGCCACGCTCGATCCGCGGCTGCTGGCGGAGCGCTTTCCGGGGCTGTCCGTCCTCGCGGTCAGGTCCGACATGGTGTTCGGCGTCGGCGAGGTCGCGGACTACCTCAAACGGCTCCGCGAGTGCTTCCCCGCGCTGACCGAATTCCGGCTCTACTCCCACGGCGACGACGGGCTCGACCAGCAGCTTCAGGAGGCCGGCTTCCTGCACTGGACCCATACGATGGAGGCCGCGCCGGGGACCCGGACGACCCACGTCTTCACCCGCACGGGGGCCGGATGACCCGGCCGGAGGACCCTCCTCCGGAAAAGCTTTGTGAAACTCTTCACATGAAGTTCCCGCCCCGCGGCCCAAATTTTCCAAGGTGACCGCGTGTCAAACCCCCTGAATCCTTGGCGGGAGAGTGTTTCGGCGGTGTGACGGGCGTCGGAACGACGGATGAGCGGTGATCGATCAGCGCTGCTCAGAGGCGGTGGCCGGAGCGGGCGGTGCGGAGGAGTCCGCGCAGGTCAGATAGGCCCTGGTCATGAAGCCGGGCAGGATAGCACAGGGTGTCCAGTACCTTGTGAAGGGGCTCACGAGCACCCCCCTGGGACGTGCTGAATACTTGTCGCCATGAGCACCACGGAGCGTCCACGGATCCTCGTAGTAGGCGGCGGTTACGTCGGCCTGTACGCGGCGCGTCGCATCATGAAGAAGATGCGGTACGGCGAGGCGACCGTCACAGTCGTCGACCCGCGCTCGTACATGACGTACCAGCCCTTCCTTCCTGAGACTGCCGCCGGCAGCATCTCCCCGCGGCATGTCGTCGTCCCGCTGCGACGCGTCCTGCCCGGGGCCGAGGTGCTCACCGGCCGGGTCGTCGACATCGACCAGGACCGCAAGGTCGCCTCGGTCGAGCCGCTCGTGGGCGAGTCCTACGAGCTGCCGTTCGACTACCTGATCATCGCGCTCGGCGCGGTCTCCCGTACCTTCCCGATTCCCGGCCTGGCCGAGAACGGTATCGGGATGAAGGGCGTGGAGGAGGCGATCGGCCTGCGCAACCACGTCCTGGAGCAGCTCGACAAGGCCGACTCCACGACCGACGAGGACATCCGCCGCAAGGCGCTGACCTTCGTGTTCGTCGGCGGCGGCTTCGCGGGTGCGGAGACCATCGGCGAGGTCGAGGACATGGCCCGCGACGCGGCCAAGTACTACCCGAACGTGAAGCGCGAGGACATGCGCTTCATCCTGGTGGACGCGGCGGACAAGATCCTCCCCGAGGTCGGCCCGCAGCTCGGCACGTGGGGTCTGGAGCACCTGCGCGAGCGCGGCATCGAGGTCTACCTCAGCACGTCGATGAAGTCCTGCGTCGACAAGCACGTGGTGCTCGCCAACGGCCTGGAGGTCGACGCCTCCACCATCGTGTGGACGGCCGGTGTGAAGCCCAACCCGGCGCTCGCCCGCTTCGGTCTGCCGCTGGGCCCGCGCGGTCACGTGGACACCGCCCCCACCCTTCAGGTGCAGGGCAGCGACTACATCTGGGCCGCGGGCGACAACGCCCAGATCCCCGACCTCGCCGCGGGCGAGGGCGCCTGGTGCCCGCCGAACGCCCAGCACGCCCTGCGCCAGGCGAAGGTGCTCGGCGACAACGTGGTCTCCGGGATGCGCGGCTTCCCGCAGCAGGAGTACAAGCACGCGAACAAGGGCGCCGTCGCCGGTCTCGGCCTGCACAAGGGCGTCGCGATGATCGTCTTCGGCAAGGCCAAGATCAAGGTCAAGGGCCGGCTGGCCTGGTACATGCACCGTGGCTACCACGGCATGGCCGTGCCGACCTGGAACCGCAAGATCCGGGTCTTCGCCGACTGGACGCTCGGCATGTTCCTCAAGCGCGAGGTCGTCTCGCTCGGCGCGATCGAGAACCCGCGCGAGGAGTTCTACGAGGCCGCCCGCCCCGCTCCGGTTCCGGCCGCGGCGGTGCCGGCTCCCGCCGAGAAGACGGCGGAACCCGCCAAGGCGTCCTGACGCGCCGCGGCGCGCGCGCCGCACCCGCTCCACCGTCCGAAGGGCGCCCGCCATCCGTGGTGCGGGCGCCCTTCGGCGTACCCGGCGCCGTTTCCGGGACCTGCCCGCGCGGCCTGCTCCCGAGCCGCCGGACGCCCCGCCGTGTCCGGTCGGGGCGGCGCCTCGCCGCCCGTCCCGCGCACCCGCGCGGCGTCCTCCGCTTCCGCCGCGCGGCGCCCGCGCCGCCCCCGGTGACCGCCCCGGAAAAAATGCATGTATCCGCAACGTAGATTCGTCAGCGGAGACTGTCTTTCAGTCGTACGCTCGGAAGCATGGCTGACGCGGCTCACAGAATCGTCGAACTCGCCGACCACGCCCTCTCGACTCCGTTCCCGTTGCGCGTGCGCGCCTGGGACGGCAGCGAGGCCGGGCCGCCCGGCGCCCCCGTCCTCGTCATCCGGCGCCGCCGCGCGCTGCGCCGACTGCTGTGGAAGCCCGGCGAGCTGGGCCTGGCCCGCGCCTATGTCTCCGGCGACCTCGATGTCGACGGCGACTTCTACGAGGCGCTCGGCCTGCTGTCCGGGCTGTTCTGGGAGCGCGAGGAAGGGCCCGCGCAGAGTACGGCCGCCGCCGTGCGCCGTACCGCGGGCGTCCTGCGCGACCCGGCGAACTACCGCGTCGCCCGCGCGGCCCTCGCGCTGGCCGGGCCCGGGCTGCCGCCCCCGCCGCCGCCCGAGGAGGTCCGCCGCCGTACCGGGATCGCCCACAGCAGGCCGCGCGACAAGGCGGCCATCGCCCACCACTACGACGTGGGCAACGATTTCTACTCGCTGGTCCTCGGCCCCTCGATGGTCTACTCCTGCGCGGTGTGGGAGGGCGAGAAGACCACGCTGGAGGAGGCGCAGTCCGCCAAACTCGACCTGGTCTGCCGCAAGCTGGGCCTCCGGCCGGGGATGCGGCTGCTGGACGTCGGCTGCGGCTGGGGGTCGATGGTGCTGCACGCCGTCGAGCACTACGGCGTCCACGCGACCGGCGTCACGCTCTCCACCGAGCAGGCCGCCTTCGCCCGCAAGCGGATCGCCGAGGCCGGGCTCACCGACCGTATCGACATCCGCGTCCAGGACTACCGGGACGTCAAGGACGGCCCCTACGACGCGATCTCGTCCATCGGCATGGCCGAGCACGTCGGCAGCGAGCGATACCGCGAGTACGCGCAGGCGCTGTACGGACTGCTGCGGCCGGGCGGGCGGCTGCTCAACCACCAGATCGCGCGCCGCCCGCTGCGCGACGAGGAGTCGTACCGCATCGACGAGTTCATCGACCGGTACGTCTTCCCCGACGGGGAGCTGGCGCCGGTCGGGTCGACGGTGGCCCGGCTGGAGGAGGCCGGGTTCGAGGTGCGGGACGTCGAGGCGCTGCGCGAGCACTACGGGCGCACGCTGCGCGCCTGGGTGCGCAATCTGGAGGACGCCTGGGGCGCCGCCGCGCGGGCCACGTCGGCCGGGCGCGCCCGGGTCTGGCGGCTCTACATGGCGGCCTCCGCACTGGCCTTCGAGCGCAACCGGATCGGGGTCAACCAGGTCCTCGCGGTGCGCACCGCCCCCGACGGCGACCCCGGCATGCCCGCGACCCGCACGGCGTGGCTGAGCTGATCCCGGTTGAGCCGAGCCCGGCTGAGCCGAGCCCGGCTGAGCTGAGCCTGTTGCGCCGAGCCGGCTGGGTTTGTGCTGTGCTGGGTTTGGGTGGTGCTGAGGCGAGTTGAGCGGGGCCCGGTTGAGCGCGGAGGGCGAGATCCGGTCGCGGAGAGCGATTTCGCGTCACTTGTGCGTGGCGACTGATACTGCTGTGAACGGTGCCTGTTCAGCCCAAGAACCCTGGAACTCGTACTAACACCCCGTCAGTAACCCCTAAAATAAGACAACATGGCCGGTTGGGCGCCCTGTTCGGGATCTCCAACCCCGATACGCTTTTCACTGCGCCTCGCCGGCCCGGATGGTGGAACGCAGACACGGCGAGCTTAAACCTCGCTGCCCCTCGGGGGCGTGCCGGTTCAAGTCCGGCTCCGGGCACCACCGCCCTCACCGGCGGTGACCCCGCTCCACCCAGAGGACCGCCCGGTGGGCACCGTGCGAGCACGGTGCCCCCACGCCCCCGGCGCCGCCGGGGGGGGGGGCGGGGGGGGGGGGGGGGGGGGGGGGGGGGGGGGGCTC
>NZ_JBIBIC010000024.1:0-65579 GCF_042957385.1 Streptomyces sp. NPDC008079 | reverse complement strand
GGGCCCCCCCCCCCCCCCGGGGGGTCCCCCGCGCCCCCCCCGCGCCCCGCGGGGGGGGGGGGGGGGGCCCGGGGCCCCCCCCCCCCCCGGCGCCCCGGGGGCGGGCCCCCCCCCCCCCCCCCCCCCCCCGCGTGAGGCGGGCCTCAGCGGATGCGTCCGCGGCGGCCGGTGACGGCCAGGGCTATGGCGATGACTATGGCGGCGATGACCGCGGCGACGATCAGGATGTGGAGCATGCGGGCCCCCATGGTGTGAGCTGGTGTACACGTCATGCCCGGGAAGGCCGGTGCGTACCCCGGTCGCGGGTAGCCGGTCGGCAGCCGTACGACCCGACCGGTGCGAGGTCCGCACCCCGCGCCGGGGTGCCGGAGGGCACATGGAGCCGCCGGGGTGCCGGGGCGTCAGGGCGTCGGGGTGCCTCGTTCCGGGGTTACGGGTGCGGGGAGGTACGCGGGCGGGCCGCCGAGGCCACCGTTGCCGCCGCCTCGCGCTCGCTCAGCCCGGTGTGCACCGCCGCCGTCACCAGCGCCGGTGCCAGCGCTTCGCCGAGACCGGCGTCGTACGCCCGGCACGCGGCCCAGAACAACCGGCCGTTGCGCTCTCCTTCGTGTGAATCCAGGACGAAGCGGACGAGCGCGGCGGCACGTTTCTCCGCGGGGTGGCGCGGCGCGGAGGCATCGCGGGGCGGCGCGACCGGCGGTGGCGGCGCGGCGAGCAGCAGCAGCGCGGACGGCGCGGGCGCCAGCGGATGGCCCGCGGTGCCGGGCGCCAGCAGATAGCGGCCCGCGACCGTACGCGAGCCGGGGCCGACCACGTAACCGCCCTCGCCGCGCACGTCGATGCCCGGCGCCAGGCGGCCCGCCGAGTTGGGGACCTGCGTCGGCGCGGTCAGCCACAGGTGGCGTCCGCCGCTGGGGGTGAGCACCGTGACCGTGTCGGGCACGGCGAAGCCGTGGGCGGCGGCCAGGGCGGTGAGCGCCGCGACGCCGTCGGCGCCGTGCTTGACGTCCAGGTCGAGGCCGATCAGATGGTGCGGCGCCCGGCCGCAGGCGATCCCGTACCCCGTCGCCCAGGGCGCGGCGGCGAACAGGGAGCGAATCCGGGCCGGGTCGGTGCTCGCGTCGTACACACCGTGTCCCGGACGCCCGCACGCGCCCCGGCAGTCACTCGTACGGGGCTCGTCGCGGTGCGGTGAGCGGATGGCGGGCAGTTTGGTCCGGGACAGCGGGATCACCGGCAGGCCGCGCGCCGCGGTGAGCAGGGCGGCGTGCAGCGCGCGGGTGTGGTCGGGGCGTGGCATGGCCTGCTCCCTGACGTTCGAACGTGTGTTCGTCTGCACCCTCAAGTAATACCGCGCGCGGCGCCCACCGTCCACTGCGCGAGCCGGTGTGGCGGTGCGTTCCGGGTCACGCCCGTGACACCCCGGTGACCGTGTTCGACACGCGCGGGTACTACGGTCGGGCGCGGACAGGTCGTAGCTGTCCGAGTCCGGCCCCAGGCGGGCCGGCGCCGCGACGGAGGGGCGGGAGAGATGGACGAACTGCACGCGGGGGACGCCGAGTTGTGCGCGGGCGGCGGTGACGAACGGCTGGCGGCCGAGGGCGAGACGGCACTGGCCCGGCTGATCATGGACGGCGGCGACCTGCCGCACGCGGCGAGCCATCTGGGCAACGCCGTCGCCATCGACCCGCTGCTCCCCGAGACCCACGAGGCGCTCACCGAACTCGCCACCCGCGCGGGCGGCCCGCGCGCCGCGCTCGACCTCTTCCCGCTCGACCACCCCTACATCGGCGCCGTAGTCTGCCGGGCGCACCTCCAGGCCGCCTGCGGCGAGTGGGCCGAGGCGGTCGGCCTGATCGCCGCCGCCGTACGCGCCGAGTACGACCGGCCGTGGTCGCACGTCGCCTGGCTCACCCAGGACCGGCTGCCCGAACTGCTGCCGCCGCAGGTCATGACGCAGGCGCTGGCCCGCGCGGTCGGCGGCGCGCTGCCCGACCCCGTGCCCGAGCACGCCCGCGACGCGCTGCGGCCCTTCTACGACCTGACCCGCGCGGTGGTCGAACGCCACCCGGACGAGGCGCAGCTCGCCGCCATCGGCTCGGGACTCGCCCGCCGCTTCGAGGACCACGACCGCGCCATCGCCTGGGCCCGGCAGGCGGGCCGGGTCCAGCCGGGACACGTGCCCAGCGTCATGCTCGGCTACGCGCTGCGCGCCGCGGGCCGCCCCGACGAGGCGCTGCGGGTCTGGGAGGAGGAGATGGCCAGGGACGACTCCGACCTCTCCTTGATGGTCGACATCGCCGAGCTGTACGCGGTCACCGGCCGCGCCGAGCAGGGCCTGGCGTGGGCCGAGCGGGCCGTCACCGCGGACCCGCGGCACCCGCAGGCCGCCCCGGCCGTGCACGGCGTCCGCTACGCCGCCGACGGCGACCCGGCCCATCTCGTCGCGCTCACCGACCACCTGCGCGAGCACCCCGACCACCCCTACGCGGGCACCGTCCTGGCCCGGCACAGCGAGTGGCAGCCGTGGCTCGGCGTGGTCGACAGCGCCACCGAGGCGACCGTCAACGTCCTGCACCAGATCCTGGAGAGCCCCGACGCGCAGGCGATCCGGTCCGGCGGCGGCGCGAAGCTGTCCGCCTCCGCGGTCGAACCGCCGAGCGCCGCCCTCGCCTTCGTCCTCGCGCTGCCCGGCGGCACGCTCGTCAACGACGCGGCGGGCGACCCCGACCCCCGGCAGCCGACCGCCGAGGTCGCCGTCCGGATCTGGCGGTACGAGGGCCTGGCCGCGCTGCCCGCCGTCGCGCCGCCGTCGCCCGAGGCCGCGGGGCTGGTCCAGGACACCGCCTCGGTGAGCTGGCCGCACCTGCCCGCCGCGTACGACCACGCGGTGCGGCTGGCCGGGCTCGGCCTCGACGACCTGCTCGGCGTCCTCGCCCACCCGCCGCAGCCGCCGGACGACGACCAGGGCCGCTTCCTGCGCGACCACCGCCCCGAGCTGTGGATTCGCGCCGTGCAGACCTTCGCCTGCCTGGGCGTGGCCCACCACCGCGCCGACGAGCCGTGGGAGGACTCCCGGCGCCGCGCGGTCCTGCTCGACCTGCTGCACGGCCCCGAGGACTGGGTCAACGAGACGGCGGCCTTCGCCATGGTGGCCACCGCCTGGGGCGACCCGGCCGTCCGCGCCGACGTCGGCCTGCGCCTGACCGAACGGATGCTGGACGCGGCGAAGGCGTACCAGACCCGTGAGGTGACCGTCCTCGGCTCGCTGTGCCGCCTGGTGCTGCTCTGCCCCTGGCTGGACGACACCTATACGAGCCTCGCCCGTGACCTGCTGGCCGCCGTCCGCCGCTCGGACGCACACGCCGAGCAAGGCGAACGAGCCGAACGAGCCGAACACAGTGAACAGGGCGAGCAAGGCGAACAAGCGGAAGCCGTGCGGGAAACGGCCGCGGAAACCGCCGCCGCGGGTCCGCCCCGCCGCGGACTCTTCCGGCGCCGACGTGACTGAGGGTCCGTCCTGGGGGAAGATCCTCCTCCAGGCGTAGCTCGGCTTTTTGCCAAGCCATTACTCTTGACGCAAGCGGAGCCGCAGCACGCGGTCTTGGAGGAGTGAAATGAGGAGCAGCAACCCGGTCTTCTCCCGGCGGGGATTCACCCGCGGGGACTCGTACGCCGGATTCGGTGCGCAGGGCGCCCAGGGTGCCCGGCAGCAGGGCGGAAACCCTTACGGGCAGCCAGCGGGGAACCCGTATGCCGCCCAGCCCCAACAGGGTGGGAACCCGTACGCGGCCGACGGGCAGCCCCTCACCCCCGAGCAGATGGAGGAGATGTACGCCGGTCCCGCCGCGGGTCCGGCGCAGACCGGCCGGATGACGATCGACGACGTCGTCATGCGGACCGCGATGACGCTCGGCGTGGTCGTGCTCGGCGCGATCCTCGGCTGGTTCGCGCTGCCCGACAGCTACGGCCTGGCCATCGGCGCGGCGCTGATCGCGTTCGTGCTGGCGATGGTCCAGTCGTTCAAGCGCACCCCGATGCCGGCCCTGATCCTGGGGTACGCGATCTTCGAGGGCGTCTTCCTCGGCGTCATCAGCAACATGTACAACGAGCGGTGGCAGGGCGCGCCCGTCCAGGCCGTGCTCGGCACCATGGCGGTCTTCGCGGGCATGCTGTTCGCGTACAAGACCCGGCTGATCCGGGTCACCGCCCGCTACGCGCGGATCGGCATGGCCATCGCGGTCGGCTTCCTGCTGGCGATGGTGGTCAACCTGCTGTTCTACGCCTTCGGCAGCGGCAACGGCCTGGGCCTGACCACCGGCCCGCTGGGCATCGTCTTCTGCCTGCTGGGCATCGGCCTCGGCGCCTTCTTCCTCTCCCTGGACTTCAAGCAGGTCGAGGACGGCATCCGCTTCGGCGCCCCGCAGAACGAGTCGTGGTTCGCGGCCTTCGGCCTGACCGTCTCGCTGGTCTGGATCTACCTGGAGATCCTGCGGCTGCTCTCGATCCTGCGCGACTAGCGCACACGGTCCGCGTCATCGCGACGGGCCGCCCGGAAGCGTCGCTTCCCGGCGGCCCGTCGGTGTCTGTGGAGGGAGGGGGCGGGGCCTGGCGGGCGCTACATCAGATTACGTGCGGCCCGCCGCAGGTCGTACTCGTGGACGAGGGCCTTCGCGTGGCCGTAGGAGAGGGCGTGCTCGCTGCGCAGCCAGCTCACCTTGTCGTCGAAGCGGAAGAACGAAGGGCCGTCGGCGAGGTCTCTCAGCCAGTCGCTGACCTCGCGGCCTGTGCAGTGCGGGATGCGGTCCAGCAGATTGCGGTGGGTCTCGGCGGAGAAGTGCGTTTGGGACATCGGCGCCTCCGGTAGGTGGTCCGGTTACCCCACCGTGCCCGAGCCTTCCCCCGTTGGCAACCACCCCGGACGTGCGGATATGGGTGCGATCCCGGTCCGCGCGCGCCGGTAGGGTCACGACCATGGCCGATCGCACTCCTCTGCGCCCCTCCGTCGAACGCCTCGCGGGACGGCTGCGGGCGCTTCCGCAGCGCCGCCTCCAGGCGGGCGCGGCGGCCGAAGGGCTCGCGCTGGCACGGTGGTTGGCGCGGCAGGCGCAGGCGCTGGAGTTCCCCGGCCGGGAGCCGTACGAGCTGCCCGACGACGGCGTCTTCACCGTCGGTGATCAACTGGCCGTCGCGGGCAATGACTTGGCGGCGGCCCTGGAAGCCGACCCGGCGGGTACGGCGGAGGTGTGCGCCGCGGCCCTCCAGCGGGTGTCGGCGGCGGCGAAGGCGATCGGCTGAGCCCGTCAGGGCCGGAAACCGGCGTCCCGCTGTGGAGCGGGTCCGGCCCTGGAGCGAGTCCGCCTCAGAGCGAGGCCACGACCCGGTCGGCCAGTACGTACACGCTCTCGTCGCCGTACGCGAAGGTGAGCGCGTACGCGCCCGCTATCGCGGAACCGCCGCGCAGCACGGGCACCTCGCCGCGGTCGAGGGCGTCGGAGAGCTGTACCGCGGTCTCGCGGTGGCCGGGGGTCATGCACAAGGTGGTGCCGTCGGCGAAGACGTACACGTCGAGGGTGCCGAGCGGTCCGGGGCGCACGTCGGTCAGCGGGACGCGGCCGTCGGCGAGGTCGGCGAGGCGCTCGGCGGTCTGGTCCTGGGACGCGACGACCGGGGACGGCGCGTAGTCGGGACCCGAGGGGTGCGGGAAGGTGCCGGGCAGCGGGAGGGTCGCCTCCGACGCCTCGGGCTCGTGGGCCGCTTCGAGGCCGCCCGTCTCGATTCCGGCCGCCTCGAGGCCCGCGAGGTCGGCCTGCCGGGGCAGGTAGGGAAGCACCGGCGGGACCTCGTAGTCACCGGCCGCGGGACCCTCGGCGCCGGCGCCGTAGACGCCGCCGCGGAAGAAGGTGCCGTCGGTGGCGGTCTCGCGGGCCTCCTGCTCGGCCCAGAAGGCACGGGCCTCGGCCAGCTCCCGCTCCCGCTCGTCGGCGAGCGCGTCGGCGACGGCGGACCTGATGTCCCCGGCGGAGGCGCGCGGTCCGGGCACACTCAGACCGGCGAGGTCCTGACGCAGGGCGGACAGCTCGCGGCGCATGCCACGAGCGGAGAGCAGGGCGGCGGAACCCGCGGCCACGGCGATACCCGCGGCGACCAGCAGGACGGTGAAGTTGGCGCTCACTGACGTTCTCCCGACTGACGCGCGACCCGAGCAATGCCCACCGAAGCGGTGGGTGAAACTTTCCCCTCCCAACACTCTGCCGGTAAACCCCTGGCCTTTGCAGTGCGGAAAGTCACGAATTGGCCGGGTCTGTCGTCCTAGGCCATCCGGGTATGACCGTTCTGACCTGCGAAAACGCATCGCCCCCAGGAAAAATCACATCCTGGGGGCGATTTGATTGCGACTTACGTCACAACTGTGCGTTACGAAGCCGAGTGATCACGGAAGGTCACAAAATGGCCGGATGACGGGCTTCGGCGGCGCGTTACGACAGCCTCTCGATGACCATCGCCATGCCCTGGCCGCCGCCGACGCACATCGTCTCCAGGCCGAACTGCTTGTCGTGGAACTGGAGGCTGTTGATGAGGGTGCCGGTGATGCGGGCGCCGGTCATGCCGAAGGGGTGGCCGACGGCGATGGCGCCGCCGTTGACGTTCAGCCGGTCCAGGTCGATGCCCAGGTCGCGGTAGGACGGGATGACCTGCGCCGCGAACGCCTCGTTGATCTCGACCAGGTCGATGTCGCCGACCGACAGGCCCGCCCGCGACAGCGCCTGCCGGGACGCCTCGACCGGGCCGTAGCCCATGATCTCGGGGGAGAGCCCGGACACGCCGGTGGAGACCACGCGGGCCAGCGGCGTGATGCCCAGCTCGCGCGCCTTGGTGTCGGACATCACGACCAGCGCGGCGGCGCCGTCGTTGAGCGGGCAGCAGTTGCCCGCGGTGACCGTGCCGTCGGGGCGGAAGACCGGCTTGAGGCCCCGTACGCCCTCCAGCGTCACCCCGGCCCGCGGACCGTCGTCCTTGGACACCACGGTGCCGTCGGGCAGCGTGACGGGCGTGATCTCGCGCTCCCAGAAGCCGTTCTTCAGCGCTTCCTCGGCCAGATTCTGCGACCGCACGCCGAACTCGTCCTGGTCCTCCCGGGTGATCCCCTTGAGCTGGGCCAGATTCTCGGCCGTCTGCCCCATCGCGATGTACGCGTCCGGCACCGCGCCGTCCTCACGCGGGTCGTGCCAGTCGCCCAGTTCGGCGCTGCCCTGCTCGGCGCGCTGCTGCGTACGGGCCCTGGCCTCGTCGAAGACCGGGTTCATCGTGTCGGGCAGGCTGTCGGAGTTGCCCTTCGCGAACCGCGAGACCATCTCGACGCCGGCCGAGACGAAGACGTCGCCCTCGCCGGCCTTGATGGCGTGCAGCGCCATCCGCGTGGTCTGGAGCGACGAGGAGCAGTAGCGGGTGACCGTACAGCCCGGCAGGTGGTCCATGCCCATCCGCACGGCCACGATCCGGCCCATGTTGAAGCCCTGCTCGCCGCCGGGCAGACCGCAGCCCAGCATCAGGTCGTCGATCTGGCGCGGGTCGAGCTGCGGGACCTTGTCCAGCGCGGTCCTGATGATCGTGGCGGCCAGGTCGTCGGGCCGCAGCTCCTTCAGCGACCCCTTGAAGGCGCGCCCGATGGGCGAACGGGCGGCAGAGACGATGACGGCTTCTGGCATCGCGACACTCCTCGTCGAGGCTGCGGGATTCTCGGGACTCCTGGGGAAGCTACCGCCACGTAGCGCAGCGAGTCATCAGAGACCGCCTGTGATGCGGGCCTCTTTCTGAGCGCTTGCTTACCCCGCTCCGTGGCTGGTCCTACCCGGCTCCGCCCGTTCCCACCCCTTCGGCCGCCGCCTCCGGGTGCCGCTCGTCCTCCGCCGGCAGTCCGCGCCGCCTGCGCCGCTTGATCAGCGCCCAGCGCCCGCGGGGACCGGACACCGCGCCCCGTGCCGCCGTGACCTCCGTACCGCCCTCGGAGGCCGCCTCGGCCGCCGCCTGGGCCACCGGCAGGAAGCCCTCGCCGCGGCGCGCGTCCGGCCGCTCGTCGTCGGTGTCCGGCCACAGCCCCAGCGCCGCGCACAACGTCGGCAGTACGGCCATGGCGGCCGTCGCGTAGCCCTCCGCCGACGGGTGGAAGTTGTCGGGGCCGAACAGCTCGCGCGGCCTGGCCTCGAACTCCGGGCCGAGCAGCGCGCCCAGCGACACCGTACGGCCGCCCAGGCCCACCACCGCGATGGTCTGCGCGGCGGCGAGCTGGCGGCTCATCCGGCGGGCCAGATAGCGCAGCGGCTGGTAGACCGGCTCGACCGAGCCCAGGTCGGGACAGGTGCCCACGACCACCTCGCACTCCGCCTCGCGCAGCCGCCGTACCGCGTCCGACAGCAGCCGGACCGAGGTGGCCAACGGCATCCGGTGCGTCACGTCGTTGGCGCCGATCATGATCACCACGACCTCGGGCACCGGAGCGCCCGACTCCAGCAGCAGCGTCACCTGACGGGCCAGGTCGTCCGACTGCGCGCCGGGCAGCGCCACGTTCACCAACTGCACCGGCCGCTCGGCGACCGCGGCGAGCCCGGAGGCCAGCAGCGCGCCCGGCGTCTCCCTGGCCCGGCGCACGCCCTGACCCGCCGCCGTGGAATCACCCAGGAAGCCCAATCGCAGCGGCGTCTCGCCGGTCCGGTGCGCGAACGCGGAGCCGTACCTCCCGTCCGCCCGCGGCGCGACCGCGCCGGATCCGCCGACCATCCGCTTGGCCAGCCGCGCCTCGGTCAGCAGCACCCCGATCGCGGCCCCGCCCAGCAGGCTGATGCCGCCGCCTCCGAACGCCGCCGCCGTCGCGATCCGCCGTGCCACCCTCGCCCTCGACATCGAGCCGGTCACCTCCCACTGACTCCACCGGCCTACTGCGTGTACGCACGCGTATCGGTCCTGGTTACTTGGTACATGAACCTGGTGCCCCGTCAGGGACCATCAGCAACGTCAACGCTGTCCGCGTCGTCCACGTTTCGCCTGCGGTTCGCTTCCCCCGTCCTTGGACCTGCCCGCCAGGCGCCGCCAGCCAGACGAGACCTTGCGGACACGCCCTAGGCTTGGCCCCACCATCACGGAGAACCCGGAGACATACGGTGCAGTTTCACGACTCGATGATCAGCCTCGTGGGCAATACCCCGCTGGTGAGGCTCAACAGCGTGACCGAGGGGATCCAGGCGACCGTCCTGGCCAAGGTCGAATACTTCAACCCCGGCGGTTCGGTGAAGGACCGCATCGCGCTGCGCATGATCGAGGCCGCGGAACGCAGCGGCGATCTCAAGCCCGGCGGCACCATCGTGGAGCCCACCTCGGGCAACACCGGCGTGGGCCTGGCCATCGTCGCGCAGCAGAAGGGCTACCACTGCGTCTTCGTCTGCCCCGACAAGGTCTCCACCGACAAGATCAACGTCATGCGGGCGTACGGCGCCGAGGTCGTCGTCTGCCCGACGGCCGTCGACCCCAGCCACCCGGACTCGTACTACAACGTGTCCGACCGGCTGGTCCGCGAGACGCCCAACGCGTGGAAGCCGGACCAGTACAGCAACCCGAACAACCCGCTGTCGCACTACCACTCCACCGGCCCCGAGCTGTGGGAGCAGACCGAGGGGCGGATCACCCACTTCGTCGCGGGCGTCGGCACCGGCGGCACCATCTCCGGCACCGGGCGCTATCTGAAGGACGCCAGCGAAGGCCGCGTCCAGGTGGTCGGCGCCGACCCCGAGGGTTCGGTCTACAGCGGCGGCTCCGGGCGGCCCTACCTGGTCGAGGGCGTCGGCGAGGACTTCTGGCCGACCGCGTACGACCGTGAGGTGGCCGACGAGATCGTCGCCGTCTCCGACAAGGACTCCTTCCAGATGACGCGCCGCCTGGCCAAGGAGGAGGGCCTGCTGGTCGGCGGCTCCTGCGGGATGGCGGTCGTCGCCGCGCTGGAGGTCGCCAAGCGGCTCGGCCCCGACGACGTGGTCGTCGTCCTGCTGCCGGACAGCGGGCGCGGCTACCTCTCCAAGATCTTCAGCGACGAGTGGATGAGCTCGCACGGCTTCCTCGACGAGAGCGGCGGCAACCAGCGGATCGCCGACGTCCTCGCCCACAAGGACGGCGGTCTGCCGCAGCTCGTCCACATGCACCCGGACGAGACGGTCGGCCAGGCCATCGAGGTGCTGCGCGAGTACGGCGTCTCGCAGATGCCCGTCGTCAAGCCCGGCGCCGGGCACCCGGACGTGATGGCCGCCGAGGTGATCGGCTCCGTCGTGGAACGCGACCTGCTGCACGCGCTGTTCACCAAGCGCGCCACGCTGGAGGACCCGCTGGACAAGCACCTGTCCGCGCCGCTGCCGCAGGTCGGCTCGGGCGAGCCGGTCGCCGATCTGATGACGGTGCTGGAGAGCGCCGACGCCGCGATCGTGCTGGTGGAGGGCAAGCCGACCGGCGTCGTGAGCAGGCAGGACCTGCTCACCTTCCTGGCCGGGCACAGCGGCGTCTGAGCCGCCGGGGGGCCGTGTGCGGCGGGTGTCCGCGGCGCGGGCGGGGATTCGCGGAAACTGGTACACCCGCGACACGTCCGCGCAGCACGGGCTTAACAAGCCTCCGGCACATTAGGGGATGTCGAAAGGCACGGGACACCGGCCGGTCGGCACAACTGAATGTGGCGCCAAGGACTTCCGGAGCGGCTCCCGGACTCCATGGTGACCCTTGGACGCGAGTGCTCGGCCCTGACCCAGCCCGCGTCCACCGCGGGAACCGCCGTCGTCCCGCCCTCCGGCCTTGTTCCGGGGGTGCGGCGGTTCCCGCGCTAACTCTTTCGCCGGCCCGATCGCGAGGGCGCACCGTACGGGTGCGGGTTCTTCGGCGCGGGGCCCGGCCGGCTAGGCCCAATCGTCCTTGTCGTCGTCGCGCTTCGAGCGCGGGACCAGGAAGCTGCTCAGGCCCTGGGCGACGTTCACGCCCACGATGCCCGCCCAGGTGATGAACAGGCCCGCCGTACCGGCGTTGACCGCGCCGATCGCGGACAGCGGGATGGCGGCGATCATCGTGAACCCGGCGAAGCCGTAGCGGGCGAAGCGCGCGCTGGGCTGCGGGGGCCCGATCGGGCGGCGGTCGGCGCGGGCGTACGACGTCTGCTGCTGCGCCAGCTCACGCCGTACGCGCTGCTCCACGCGGCTGTCGACGCGCTCTGTCACCTTCTCCATGAACGAGTCGACCAGCTCCGACTCGTACTCCGCTCCGAGGTCCTTGCGTGCCTGCAAGGTGGCGGAGAGTTCCTTGTTGAGTTCCGGGTCGCGGGCGTCCATGCGGACACCGTACGGACAGCGGGGGGTGGGCGACACTGGGGTTAGCCCCCGAATGCGCCGGGGGTCAGCCGTCCGCGAGGAGATTCCCGTATGCCTTCCCCCGTGCCGCAGCCGCCCGCCGTCCCCCTGCTCACGGCGCTGTACGAGGGCCGGGACCGGGCGGACGCGCTGACCGTGGACGGCCGGTCCTGCTCGTACGAGGAACTGCTGGGCGCCGCGGGCGCGGTCGCGCGGCGGGCGGCCGGGACCGGGGCCTTCGTCGTGGAGGCGACGGCGTCGCTGGAGACGGTGGCGGCCGTGGTCGGCGGGCTGCTCGCCGGGGTGCCGGTGGTGCCGCTCGCGCCGGACGCGGGCCCGGCCGAGCGCGAGCACGTCCTGCGCGACTCCGGCGCCCGGACGCTGCCGGTGGACTTCGCCGAGCGCGCCGACTTCACCGGGACGCCCGCGCCGGGCCCGGCCCTGATCCTCTACACCTCCGGCACCACGGGCCCGCCCAAGGGCGTACTGATCTCACGGGCCGCCGTCGCCGCCGACCTGGACGCGCTGGCCGCCGCCTGGCAGTGGACCGCCGACGACACCCTGGTGCACGGCCTGCCGCTCTTCCATGTGCACGGCCTGGTCCTCGGCGTGCTCGGCGCGCTGCGCACCGGCAGCCGCCTGGTGCACACCGGACGGCCGACCCCGCAGGCGTACGCGGCGGCGGGCGGCAGCCTCTACTTCGGCGTGCCGACGGTCTGGCACCGGGTGGTGCGGGACGAGGCAGCCGCCCGCGCGCTGTCCGGGGCGCGGCTGCTGGTCTCCGGCAGCGCGCCGCTGCCCGCGCCCGTCTTCCGCGACCTGCTGGCGCTCACCGGCCAGGCCCCGGTGGAGCGGTACGGCATGACCGAGACGCTGATCACCCTGAGCGCGCGGGCCGCGGGGGAGCGGCGCCCCGGCGCGGTCGGCACCCCGCTGCCCGGCATCCGTACCCGGATCGCCGAATCCGCCGACGGCGTCGGCGAGTTGCAGCTCACCGGGCCCACCCTCTTCGACGGCTACCTCGGGCGGCCCGAGGCGACGGCGGCCTCGTACACCGCCGACGGCTGGTTCCGTACCGGCGACATCGCGAGCGTGGACGAGGACGGCACGCACCGGATCGTCGGCCGGGCCTCCACCGACCTGATCAAGTCCGGCGGTTACCGGATCGGCGCGGGCGAGGTGGAGAACGCGCTGCTCGACCACCCGGCGGTACGGGAGGCTGCCGTCGTCGGCGCGCCGCACGCGGACCTCGGCCAGCAGATCGTCGCGTACGTCGTCGCGGACGGGGTGACGGCGGCCGAACTGACGGACTACGTGGCCACCCGGCTGTCGGTCCACAAGCGGCCCAGAATGGTCCGTTTCCTGCCTGAACTGCCGCGCAACGCGATGGGGAAGCCGCAAAAGAAGTTGCTGCCGCCCGTATGAAAAAGGTACGGATACGGGGGCCGGAGTTGCCGCTTGCCGGGCGGCAAGTAGGCTCCTGGCCTATAAGTCCACCCCCTTGCACACCACCGGGCGGCCGGTACACGCCGCCCGGGTCGCCGATACCCGGGCCCCGCTCCAAAGGGTGGCGGTGATACGCCCTGCCATGGAGGCAGCACCGCATGTTCCACCGCATCGGACGCACCGTCGTCCGCCATCCCGTATGGACGATCGTCGCGTGGCTGATCGCCGCCGTCGCGATCATCGCCACCGCACCGAGTCTCCCGTCCAACAGCGACGAGAGCAGCTTCCTGCCCAGCAGTTACGAGTCGATCAAGGCGATGGACGTCCAGGAGAAGGCGTTCCCCGCCGCCTTCACCCCGGCCGCGATCGTCCTCTACCAGCGCACGGACGGCGCGGCGCTGACCGACGCCGACAAGTCGGAGATCACCAAGATCACCGACGAGCTGGGCAAGAAGAAGATCGACCAGGTCCAGAAGGTCGTCCAGGGCAGCGCGTCCAAGGACGGCAAGTACCAGACCGCGCTGGTCCAGATGAACAAGGAGACGGCCGGTCAGCCCAAACAGGCCGACGCGGCCAAGGCGCTGCGTGACGACTCCACGGCGCTCGCCAAGGGCACCGATCTGAAGGTGCAGGTCGGCGGGCAGGCGGCCCAGGCCCTCGACCAGCAGGACGCGGGCAAGACGTCGGACGCCGTGGCGCTCGTCGGCTCCCTGCTGATCATCATCATCACGCTGGCGATCATCTTCAGATCGCCGCTCATCGCGATCATGCCGCTGGTCATCCTGACCGGCGTCGTCTTCACCGTCGCCAACGCGCTGATCGCGGACGCCACCAAGATCTTCGGACTCCAGGCCAACAGCTCCATCTCGGCGCTGCTGATCGTGGTCGTCCTCGGCGTCGGCACCGACTACTTCCTCTTCCTGATGTTCCGCTACCGAGAACGGCTGCGGGCGGGTGACGAACCCAAGGAAGCGATGATCAACAGCGTCACCCGCGTCGGCGAGGCCATCGCCTCGGCGGCGGGCGCGGTGATCATCTCCTTCCTGGCGCTGGCGCTGTCCACCCTGGGCTTCCTCACCCAGCTCGGCCCGGCGCTGGCCATCCTGGTCGCCGTCACCCTGATCGCGGGCCTCACGCTCTTCCCCGCGATCTGCTCGCTGATCCCGCCGCGCGCCCTGTTCTGGCCCGGCAAGAAATGGCAGCAGGAGCCCTCCGACGCGCGCTTCGCGGCCATCGGCCGGGTCGTCGGCCGCAGGTCCGGCATGGTGGCGATCGTCTCCGGTCTCGTCATGCTGCTGCTCGCGCTCGGCACCCTCGGCTACAAGGCGTCCTACGACCTGGCGTCCGGGTCGATCCCGAAGACCAAGGAGTCGATGGTCGTCCAGGACACCCTCCAGAAGGCGTACTCGGCCGGTGCGGCGGAGCCGACCTCGGTCTTCCTCACCAGCACCTCGAACAAGCCGCTGGGCTCGGTCGACTACACCGCGTACGCCGACAAGCTGAAGAAGGTCGACGGCGTCGCGGACGTCTCCTTCGACCAGAAGAACGACCTCAACAAGGACGGCACCACCGCGAACTTCACGGTGACCCTGAAGTACGAGTCGGCCAGCGACAAGGCGATCGCCGCGGTGGGTGATGTGCGCACGGTCGCGCACGACAACGCCCCGCCCGGCACCGAGGCCCTCGTCGGCGGCTCGTCCTCGATCTTCAAGGACATCAACGCGGCGGTGAACCACGACTACAAGACGGTCTTCCCGGTCGCCGCGGTCCTCATCATGATCATCCTGGGACTGCTGCTGCGCAGCGTCGTGGCGCCCTGGTACCTCATCGCGTCCGTGGCCCTCGGCTTCGGCGCCACCCTCGGCGCGACCGTGCTCATCTTCGGCCGCGGCGACGGGCTGATCTTCCTGCTGCCGATCATCATGTATCTGTTCGTCGTCGCCATCGGCACCGACTACAACATCCTCATGATCGCCCGGTTGCGGGAGGAGGCGCAGGAAGGCCGCGAGCCACGCGAGGCCGCCAGCATGGCGCTGCGGCACGCGGGTCCGACGATCGGCGCCGCGGGATTCATCCTGGCCGCGACCTTCGCGACCCTGATGCTCTCCGGCAACGCCTTCCTGACCCAGATGGGCTTCGCCGTCGCCTTCGGCATCATCGTCGCCGCCTTCGTCATGGCCATGTTCTTCACCCCCAGCCTCACCGCCCTGATGGGGCACGCGGCCTGGTGGCCCGGCCACGCCGACCGCACCCGCGCGGCCGCACCCGGCGGTCCCGCTCCCGAGCGCGAACTGGACGAGTCCGGCCACCGCTGACCCCGCGCGGTGCGGTCCGCTCGGTCCGCACCGTTCGTCCTTTATGTCCGACTCGCTCCGGCTCCTGAAGGGGCCGGGCAGGTGTTCACCGCCTGCCCGGCCCCTTCGCCGTGCCGGTCGAGGACGCGGGTGGGTAAACCTCGCAAACCCTGACGGCGTCCTACGTCATGGTCCGCATGGGGCGGATGTCCGGCGGATAGACGCGTCTATACGCTTGTGGGCGGAGTTTGGGAGCGGGAGAGGGGGCGGTGTCGGGTGCGGGGCAAGGTCCGCGCGGGGAGTCGGGGCGCCGCGGAGCGGGTGGGGACGGCGCTGCGGGGAGCCCTGCGGCTGATCTGGCGGACCGTGCGCGGCGAGTGGCAGGGGATCGTCGTCGCGCCGGTGCGTGAGCTGCTGCGCCGCGGGCTGCCCGGACTGTCCCTGGCGTTCCTCGCCGGGCTCGGGGTGATCTTCTTCCACGGGATAGCGCAGAGCAGGGCGGGCGCGACCGTGGTGCGCGTGGTCGGCGGTGTCTACGCCGATCTGCCGCTGCCGCTGGCCCTGTTGCGTACACCGGTCTCGCTGTACGTCCCCGCGCTCGACCTGCCCGTGTGGGCGGGCATGACGCAGCTCTTCCTCGCCTTCGCGCTCGCCGAGCTGGTACTCGGGCGGGCCAGGACGCTGGTGATCGCGTACACCACGACGCTGGTCGGCACCCTGATGGCGCGCGCCATGATCGCGATGGGCACCGGCTGGTGGGGGCTCGGGCTGCCGCCCGACGCCGGGGCGATCCTCGACACCGGGCCGTCGGCCGCCGTCGTCGGGCTCTTCACGTATCTGTCGATCACGCAGCGCGCGCCCATCGTCTTCTTCTTCACCGGCGGCTCCATGGTCATGGAGTCCGTCATCAAGCCGAATCTGGCGGGCCGCGAGCACCTGATCGCCATCGCCACCGCGATCGTCCTGGCCGTCGTCCACCGCCGCCACGCGCTGTCGGCCTCGCGCGTGATCCGCAGCTCCGTCGCCGAGGAGCACCCCCTCCGGGTCGAGGAGAATCCCCTCCGGGCCGAAGAGCGCCCGCACCGAACCGAGGAGCGCCCCCTGCGGGTCGAGGAGAACCGCGACCTGCCGGGCGCCCAGGCACCGTAGCCTTGCCCGGACTGCATATCGTCATGCAGAGTCTTGTCCCAGTGAATAAGAGCCGGTGGACGGGGTCACGATGGGCTGGGCGGCGAAGGTCGGGGACGGCGAAGGGCCGGTGCGGTGACGGGGAGCGACGTGGTGACGGGCGGCGACGCGGCGGCGCGGGACGCGGCGGGCGGCGCCTCGGCCCGGCTGCTGAAACTCTTCGAGGCGCACCGCCTCACGCCCACCCAGCGGCGGATCGCGCACTGCCTGGTGCGTAAGGCCGCGCAGGCGCCGTACCTGTCCAGCGTGGAGGTGGCGGAACTGGCGGGCGTCAGCCAGCCGTCGGTCACCCGTTTCGCCGTCGCCCTCGGCTTCGACGGCTACCCGGCGCTCCGGCGCCACCTGCGCGAGGTCGCGCCCGCGCCCGCGGAGCCGGAGACGGCCGCGTACAACGAGTACCAGCAGGCCGTGCACGCCGAGATCGAGAATCTGCGGCACCTCGCGGAACTGCTCGGCGACACCGGGCCCGCCACCCGCGCGGGCGCCGTACTCGCCGCGTCCCGGCCGCTCCCGGTCCTCGGCCTGCGCGCGGCCGGCGCCCAGGCCCGCGGCTTCGCGTACTTCGCCGCCAAGGTCCACCCCGACGTGCGGCTCCTCGACGAGGGCGGCACGATGCTCGCCGACCGGCTCGACGCGGCCGTGCGCGCCGGAGCCACCGCCCTCCTGTGCTTCGCGCTGCCCCGCCACCCCCGCGAGGTCGTCGACGCCCTCGCCCACGCCCGCGCGGCCGGCCTGACCGTCGTCACCGTCGCCGACAGCGCCTTCGCCCCCGTCGCCGCTCACACCGACCTCCTCCTCCCCGCCGCCGTCGGCACCGGCCTCGCCTTCGACACCGCCTGCGCCCCCATGCTCCTCGGCCGCGTCCTCCTGGAGTCCATGTGCGACGCCCTCCCCGACGCCCAGGCGCGCCTGGAGGAATTCGACGCCCGGGCGGCGGCGCGGGGTGTCTTCACCGAGTAGCGCCTCGGGCGCCTTTGTGATGGCCTGGCGCCGTTCTTATGGCCTGGCGCCGTTCTCAGGGCCCGGTGCCGGTCTCATGGGTCCCGCGCCGCCCCGCCCGCGGCGAATCCGCATGATTCCGGGCCGGAAGCCGCACTTCTTAACGAAAATCTGAGAAACACTGAGTACCCTCCCCACCACTTGCTGGGTGATGCCGTGGCGAAGGACGGCAGCGAAGGAGGAGGCGCGACGTGGTGCGCGGGGCCTACACATTGGCACGGGTGGCAGTGACGGTGCGCGCGGCGGCGTGCTGGCTGTGGTGGGCGGGGGTGATCGCGGCCGTGCCGGGCACGGCGGTGACCTTCAGCCCGACGGGACGCCGGATCGGCGTCATGGCGGGCGCGGTGGCGTTCATCGTCGCCGCCGTGACCGCCTACGCGGTACGCGGCGGCCGGTACGCCGAGCGGGCGAGCGCCGCGACCAAGGCGGCGAAGAGCGTCTTCCTCCAGGACCGCAGGGTCACCGCCCGCGCCTGGCTGCGCCGCCGCAGGTGGTGGCTGCTCGCCGCCTTCGTGGTGGCCGCGGCCTCGTCGCTCGCGCTGCCCTGCGCGGGCGGCATGCTGCTCGGCGGCATCGGCGCCGGGCTGTGGGCCAAGTCCCGCAGGATCGGCCGGATCGAGCGCTCCCAGGACGCCCTGCTGTGGGTCCGCCCGGACGGCGACGGTGCCGCCTACCAGCTCACCGGGATCGCCGCGGGCGACGCGGCCCCCGGCGGCGGACGCCGCCGCGGCCCGGTGACCGCCGCCAACCCCGTCGCGGCCCCGGCGCCGCGCCGCCGCTCCGCGCGCCCGGCCCGTCCGCGCGCCGGACGGTCCTGACCCGAGGGATGGTGACCGCCGTGTGACGGCGGTCGGCCCCGGCACCGGGCTGCTGCCCCCGCGCTAAGCGAGGGGCAGCCCGGTCGTCGCCGTCAGCCCCGGCGCAGGGGCGGCAGGGCGCCGCCGCTCTCCGCGACCAGGTCGTCCAGGGTCTGGGCGGTCCTGACCCGGGCGAAGGTGACCGAGCCCGTGCTGTCCGCGGTGTAGCCGTGGACGGCGGGCCGGGGCAGCGAGTTGTACGCGAAGTGGTTCGAGAAGTAGTACGCGCCGGTGTCGAGCAGCGCGACAAAATCACCCGCGTCCAGCAGCGGCAGCGCCCGGCCCTGCGCGACCAGGTCGCCCGCGAAGCAGCACGGCCCCGCCACGTCCTGCACGACCGGCTCGCCGTCCTTCTCGCGGCCCTTCCCGTCCAGCGCCAGCACCCGTATCGGCCACGCCTCGGGGACGAAGACGGTACGGGTGGCCACCTGCGCGCCCGCGTGCGTCACCGCGATCGGCCGCCCGCCCGCGGACTTGGCGTACTCCACCCGCGCCAGCACCGTGCCGTTCTTGGCCAGCAGCGAGCGCCCGAACTCGGTGACGATGCCGTAGCGCCCGTCGAAGAGGCCGGGCACCTCGGCGCGCAGCACGCGCGCGTAGTCCGCGAAGGACGGCGCGACGTCGTCGGAGCGGAAGTTCACCGGCAGGCCGCCGCCGATGTCGAGCACGCTGACCTGCTGCCGCCCGGCCGCCGCGTTGATCCGCTCGGCCAGCTCGTACGCCGCCCGCACGCCCGCCGCCATCAGTTCGAGCGGCACACCCTGCGACCCGGTGTGGGTGTGCAGCCGGTTGAGCCAGGGGCGCTCGGCGTACGCGCGCAGCACCCATTCCTCCGCGCCCGGGTCGCGCAGCGCCACGCCGAACTTCGAGGTGGCCGTCGCGGTGCTCATCGCGCCGATCGTGCCGCCGCCCACCTGCGGGTTGACCCGCAGCCCGACGGGGGAGGCCGACTCCGCCCCGGCCAGGCGCAGCGCGTCGATTCTGGCCAGCTCCTGCGGATTGTCCGCGTTGACGGCGATGCCCAGCTCCAGCGCCTCGCGCAGCTCCGCCACGGTCTTGGCGGGGGAGTCCAGCACGGTCCGGTCGGCCGGGATGCCCGCGGCGCGCGCCAGCGCCAGCTCGCCGGGGCTGGCGACCTCCGCGCCGAGCCCGCACTCGCCGAGCAGCGCGAGCACCGGGACGAGGGAGGCGGCCTTGACGGCGAAGGTGTGGGTGACGGCCACGCCCGGCGTCGCGAAGGCGGCGTGCAGCGCCGTCGCCGAGCGTTCGATGCCGGTGACGTCCAGCAGGCCGACGACCGGCTCCGCCTCGCCGACCAGTCCCTGCTCCACCGCGGCACGCAGCGCGTGCCCCCGTCGTATTCCCAGTTCATCCGTCATGACATCCATCCCACCACCTCCCCGCCCGCGCCCGCCAACCCGGCTCAAGGAGTGGTCGCGCCGATCTCACCGGGGCCGCGCGACCGCAGCTTGTTGACTAGAGCTATTCAGCTAGTCAGGATGTGAATGGATGCACCCACACCGGGTGCGCCGACGACGAGGAGGCCGCACCGATGACGGGACCGAGGCCGGTACGCGCACCGCGCGGTACGGAACTGAGCGCGCTGGGCTGGCAGCAGGAAGCCGCGCTGCGCATGTTGCAGAACAACCTCGACCCGGAGGTCGCCGAGCACCCCGACAAACTCGTCGTCTACGGCGGCACCGGCAAGGCCGCCCGCGACTGGAACTCCTTCGACGCCATGGTCCGCACCCTGCGCGGCCTCAAGCAGGACGAGACGATGCTCGTCCAGTCCGGCCGCCCGGTCGGCGTCATGCAGACCCACGAGTGGGCGCCGCGCGTCCTCATCGCCAACTCCAACCTCGTCGGCGACTGGGCGAACTGGGAGGAATTCCGCCGCCTCGAAGCCCTGGGCCTGACCATGTACGGCCAGATGACCGCCGGCTCGTGGATCTACATCGGCACCCAGGGCATCCTCCAGGGCACCTACGAGACCTTCGCCGCCGTCGCCGCCAAGCGCTTCGGCGGCTCGCTCGCCGGGACCATCACCCTCACCGCCGGACTCGGCGGCATGGGCGGCGCCCAGCCGCTGGCCGTCACCATGAACGGCGGCGTCGTGCTCTGTATCGACGTCGACCCGCGCGCCATCGAGCGCCGTATCGAGCACCGCTACCTCGATGTGAAGGCCGACTCGCTGGAGCACGCGCTGCGGCTGGCCACCGAGGCCCGCGACGCCCGCCGCCCGCTGTCCATCGGCGTCCTCGGCAACGCCGCCGAACTGGTGCCCCAACTGCTCGCCATGGGCGCCCCCGTCGACATCGTCACCGACCAGACCTCCGCCCACGACCCGCTCGCGTACCTCCCGCTCGGCATCGACTTCTCTGACATGGCCGCCTACGCGGCCGAGAAGCCCGCCGAGTTCACCCAGCGGGCCCGCGAGTCCATGGCCACGCACGTCGAGGCCATGGTCGGCTTCCAGGACGCGGGCGCCGAGGTCTTCGACTACGGCAACTCCATCCGCGGCGAGGCCCAACTCGCCGGATACGAGCGGGCCTTCGCCTTCCCCGGCTTCGTCCCCGCCTACATCAGGCCGCTGTTCTGCGAGGGCAAGGGCCCCTTCCGCTGGGCCGCGCTGTCCGGCGAGGCGTCCGACATCCACAAGACCGACAAGGCCATCCTCGAACTCTTCCCCGAGAACGAGTCGCTGGCCCGCTGGATCCGCCTCGCGGGCGAACGCGTCCAGTTCCAGGGCCTGCCCGCCCGCATCTGCTGGCTCGGCTACGGCGAACGCGACCGCGCGGGCGAGCGCTTCAACGAGATGGTCGCCGACGGCACCCTCGCCGCCCCCGTCGTCATCGGCCGCGACCACCTCGACGCCGGTTCCGTCGCCTCCCCCTACCGCGAGACCGAGGCCATGCTCGACGGCTCCGACGCCATCGCCGACTGGCCGCTGCTCAACGCCATGGTCAACGTCGCCTCCGGCGCCTCCTGGGTCTCCATCCACCACGGCGGCGGCGTCGGCATCGGCCGCAGCATCCACGCCGGCCAGGTCACCGTCGCCGACGGCACCCCCCTCGCCGCCGAGAAGATCCGCCGCGTCCTCACCAACGACCCCGGCATGGGCGTCATCCGCCACGTCGACGCCGGCTACGACCGCGCCGACGAGGTGGCCGCCGAGCGCGGCGTGCGCGTCCCGATGCGGGAGGGCACCTCCGGTGAATGACTTCGCGCCCCCGCACAATTCACCCCCTCCGGCGTTCGAGGAGCGGGGTCCAGGGGCCGAGCCCCCCGTTCCGGGAAGGGGCGGGCCAGGGGAGAACGGGCCAGGGGAGAACGGCTCAGGGGCGAAACAGCCCGCCGCGGGCGCGTCCTTCCACGCGATGTGGCGCGACCTCCTCCCGGTCGGCCGGGACACCGGAACAGGCGGCTACCGCCGCTACGCCTGGACCCCGGCGGACACCGACTGCCGCGCCTGGTTCCGCGCCCAAGCGGAGTCCCGCGCCCTGACCTACGAGGTCGACCGCAACGGCAACCAGTGGGCCTGGCAGGGCGACCCGACGGCGGGCGACGCCGTCGTCACCGGCTCCCACCTGGACTCCGTCCCCGACGGCGGCCCCTTCGACGGCCCCCTCGGCGTCATCTCCTCCTTCGCCGCCCTCGACGAACTCCGCGCACGCGGCGCGACCCCCACCCACCCCCTGGCCCTGGTCAACTTCACCGACGAGGAAGGCGCCCGCTTCGGCGTCGCCTGCGCCGGTTCCCGGCTGAGCGCGGGCCAGTTGACCCCGGAGCGCGCCCGGGAACTGCGCGACGCGGACGGCGTGAGCCTCGCCCAGGCCATGGAAGCGGCGGGCCAGGACCCGGAGGCGATCGGCCCCGACGCCGAACGCCTCGCCCGGATCGGCGCCTTCGTGGAACTCCACATCGAACAGGGCCGCGCCCTGGACCTGTCGGGCGACGCGGTCGGCGTCGCCTCGGCGATCTGGCCGCACGGCCGCTGGCGGTTCGACTTCACCGGCGAGGCCAACCACGCGGGCACCACCCGCCTGGAGGACCGCCGCGACCCGATGCTCACCTACGCCAACACGGTGCTGGCCGCCCGCAAGAAGGCCCGCCTCGCGGGCGCCCTCGCGACCTTCGGCAAGGTCAGCGTGGAACCCAACGGCGTCAACGCCATCGCCTCACTCGTTCGGGGCTGGCTCGACTCGCGCGCCGCGGACGAGGCCACCCTCGCCGAGGTCGTCACCGCCATCGAGCAGGCCGCGACCGAGCGCGGCGCCCGCGACGGCGTGGACGTGCGGGTCGTCCGCGAATCCTTCACCCCGGTGGTGGAATTCGCCCACGACCTGCGCGACCGCCTCACCGCGCTGCTCGGCGGCGCCGCGCCCGTACCGGTCCTTCCGACCGGCGCGGGACACGACGCGGGCATCCTGTCCGCGACCGTCCCAACCGCCATGCTGTTCGTACGCAACCCCACCGGCGTCTCGCACTCCCCGGCCGAATCGGCGGCCGAGGACGACTGCGTCGCCGGTGTGACCGCACTCGCCGACGTACTGGAAGGTCTCGCGTGCAGGTGACGTACTGGCTGGAGCACGCCTGGCTCGGCACCCATGTCGAGCCGGGCGTCGCGCTCACGGTCGCGGACGAACGCATCACCGAGGTCAGCACAGGCGTGGACGCGCCGCCCGCCGGGGCGACCGTCCTGCGCGGCCTGACCCTGCCCGGCCTGGCCAACGCCCACAGCCACGCCTTCCACCGGGCCCTGCGCGGCACCGTGCAAGTCGGCTCCGGGACCTTCTGGACCTGGCGCGAGTTCATGTACGGCGTCGCGCAGAAGCTCACCCCCGACACGTACTTCGACCTCGCGCGTGCCGTCTACGCCGAGATGGCGCTGGCCGGGATCACCGCGGTCGGCGAATTCCACTACCTGCACCACCAGCCGGGCGGCACCCCGTACGACAATCCCAACGCCATGGGAGAGGCCCTGATCGCCGCCGCGGGCGCGGCCGGGATCCGGATCACGCTGCTCGACACCGTCTACCTGCACGGCGGCCTGAACCGGAACGGCTACGCGCCGCTGGCCGGACCGCAGACCCGCTTCGGCGACGGCACCGCCGACCGCTGGTTCGAGCGCTGGTCGCAGCTCAAGGGCGGCGGCCACGCGACGATCGGCGCCGCGCTGCACTCGGTGCGGGCCTTCTCCGCGAGCGACGGCTACACGGCCTTCGCCCGCTGGACCGACGGCGTGCCGACGCACATCCACCTGTCCGAGCAGCCCGCGGAGAACGAGGCGTGCGTCGCGGTGCACGGCCGCACCCCGGCCCGGCTGCTCGCGGACTCCGGCTTCTGGAAGCCGACCGCCACCGCCGTGCACGCCACGCACCTCACCGGTGAGGACATCGGCCTGATCGGGCGCGCGGGCAGCACCGTCTGCATGTGCCCCACGACGGAACGCGACCTGGCCGACGGCATCGGCCCGGCGCCCCGGCTCAAGGCGGCGGGCAGCCCGCTGAGCCTGGGCAGCGACAGCCACGCCGTCATCGACCTCTTCGAGGAGGCGCGCGCCATGGAGCTGAACGAACGGCTGCGCACCCGCGCCCGCGGCCACTGGACCGCGGCCCAACTGCTGCGCGCCGCCACCGAGGACGGTCACGCGAGCCTCGGCCGACCCGACGCGGGCCGCCTGGAACCGGGCTGCGCCGCGGACTTCACCACGATCGCGCTGGACTCCGTCCGCACCGCCGGACCCCTGCCCCGGCTGGGCGCGGAGACCGCCGTATTCGCGGCCACGGGCGCGGATGTGACGTCCACCGTGGTCGGCGGCCGGCAGATCGTCCGTGACGGGCGGCATCAGCTCGTCGAGGACGTGCCCGCCGCCCTGGCAGCGGCCATCGCGGCCACCCGCTGAGCCCGAGCCGGAACCCGAGCCCGAATCCGAACCCCCTCGCGGGGCGCCCACCGAGCCCGAGCCCGTCCCCGAGCCCCGGCACACCGCCCCCGCCCCCGCCCCCGTGCCCGCGTCCGAAGGAGAACCCCCGCGCGATGACCAGCAGCCCGGCGACCAGCGCCCCGAGCGGCCCGGCGCACAGCACGGCCATCACCAACATCGGCAGTCTGGTCACCAACGATCCCTCCCTCCGCACCCCGGAAAACCCCCTCGGCCTGATCCAGGACGCCGCCGTCGTCATCGAGGGCGACCGCGTCGTCTGGACCGGTACCCACAGCAAAGCACCCGCCACTGACAGTCACCACGACGCCGGGGGCCGGGCGCTGCTCCCCGGCTTCGTGGACTCCCACGCGCACCTGGTCTTCGCGGGCGACAGGACCGCCGAATTCCACGCCCGGATGTCGGGCCGCCCCTACTCCGCGGGCGGCATCCGCACCACGGTCGCGGCCACCCGCGCGGCCACCGACGACGAACTGTCGGCGAACGTCGCCCGCTACCTCGCGGAGGCGCTGCGGCAGGGCACCACGACGCAGGAGACCAAGTCCGGCTACGGCCTGACCACGCACGACGAGGCCCGCGTGCTGCGCATCGCGGCCGGTCACACCGACGAGGTGACGTACCTGGGCGCCCATGTCGTCGCCCCGGAGTTCGCCGACGACCCGGCGGCGTACGTCGCCCTGGTGACCGGCGAGATGCTGGACGCCTGCGCGCCGCACGCCCGCTGGATCGACGTCTTCTGCGAGGAGGGCGCCTTCGACGGCGACCAGGCCCGCGCGGTCCTCACCGCGGGCGCGGCCCGCGGACTGGTCCCGCGCGTGCACGCCAACCAGCTCTCGTACGGCCCCGGCGTGCGCCTCGCCGTCGAGCTGGACGCGGCCTCGGCCGACCACTGCACGCATCTGACGGACGCCGACGTGGACGCGCTCGCCAGCGCGCCGCGTACGGTCGCGACGCTGTTGCCCGGCGCCGAATTCTCCACCCGGGCCGTCTACCCGGACGCCCGGCGGCTGCTGGACGCGGGCGCGACGGTGGCGCTGTCCACGGACTGCAACCCGGGCTCGTCCTTCACCAGCTCCATGGCCTTCTGCGTGGCCCTCGCGGTCCGCGACATGGGCATGACCCCCGACGAGGCCGTCCTGGCCGCCACCCTCGGCGGCGCCCGGGCGCTGCGCCGTACGGACGTCGGCTCGGTCGCGCCGGGCGCCCGCGCCGATCTGCACCTGCTGGACGCCCCCAGCCACGTCCACCTCGCCTACCGCCCGGGAGTCCCCCTGACGGCGGCGGTGTGGCAGGCCGGGAAGCGCCTCTGAACCGCCGAGGAGCGCGCCTGAGCGCCCGGGGGAGGCTGCTTAGGGTCTGTGCGGCGGGCGGGCGTGCCAGGGGGCGAAGGGGCCGTTCGTGATCCGCCGGACAGGCCCTAGTCCTCGACCATCAGTCCGCGGCGCAGCCGCGCCAGCGTGCGCGACAGCAGCCGTGACACGTGCATCTGCGAGATGCCCAGCTCCTCGCCGATCTCGGACTGCGTGAGATTGGCGACGAAGCGCAGCGACAAGATGGTGCGGTCGCGCGGTGCGAGCCCGGCGATCAGCGGCTTGAGGGACTCGACGTACTCGATGCCCTCGAGGTCGTGGTCCTCGTAGCCGATCCGGTCGGCCAGCGCGCCCTCCGGGTCGTCCTCCGCGGGCTGGGCGTCCAGCGAACTGGCGGTGTAGGCGTTGCTCGCCGCCATGCCCTCGACGATCTCGTGCTCGGGCAGCCCGAGGCGCTCGGCGAGCTCCCGCACGGTCGGGGAGCGGTCCAGTTGCTGGGCCAGCTCGTCGCCCGCCCTGGCGAGGTCGAGCCGCAGCTCCTGGAGCCGCCGCGGCACCCGTACCGACCAGCTCGTGTCACGGAAGAAACGTTTTATCTCACCGATGATCGTCGGCATCGCGAACGTGGGGAACTCCACACCGCGGCTCAGCTCGAACCGGTCGATCGCCTTGATCAGGCCGATCGTGCCGACCTGGACGATGTCCTCCATCGGCTCGCTGCGGGTGCGGAAGCGCGAGGCGGCGAATTTCACCAGCGCCAGATTGAGTTCGACCAGGGTGTTGCGGACATACGAATACTCGGTGGTGCCCTCCTCCAGCGACTGGAGGCGGGCGAAGAGCGTCTTCGACAGAGCGCGGGCGTCGACCGGTCCTATACGGTCGTACGGCGGGATCTCGGGAAGTCCCTCAAGGCCCTTGAGCTGCTCGTGCGCATGATCCAGGCTCAGCCGGGGTGTCATGTGCTCCTCCCTCTCTTGAGACCTTTCGCGACCACTCGCGGCGATGGATGGAGCGGTGCCGTATCTCCACCCCTACCCCGATTCCCCGGCCGGTCGCAAATTCCCTCGAACGGGTGAGGTACGGTCCGCGGGACCGTTCCTGCCGGGCCCGCGACCTCCGACTACCGCGCCATCTGCGAAAAGCGTAGGGTCGGGGGGCGTGTCAACACGGACGCACAGAGGAGCGCACATGGACCGCGATGTGGTCGGCACGGCCGACCTGGGAAGGCTGCGTGTCGAGGTGGGACACCACGGCCGATCCGCGGTCTTCGCCCCCACGGGCGAGTTGGACCACCACACCGCTGACCTGCTGAGCGAGCCGCTCGACGCGGCTCTCGACGCGGGCACCACCCGGCTGGTGATCGACTGCTCGGGCCTGGAGTTCTGCGACTCCACGGGGCTGAACGTGTTGCTGAGCGCGCGACTGCGGGCGGACGCCGCCGGGGGGGCCGTCCATCTGGCCGCCATGCAGCCGACGGTCGCCCGCGTTTTCGAGATCACCGGGGCGGACACGGTTTTCACCGTGCACGCCACGCTGGACCAGGCGCTTCAGGAGTAGCGGGGTGCGTACGGGGGCCATGGGACGTGAGTGGCGATTTCCTGCGGGACGATGTTTGGTGGGCTCCCAGACGTGTTCCCGGAGATCGACCGGGAAGAAGACCGACGGACACCTGTTGGACATCCGTGAGGTGAGGCGCTGATGAGCACCACCCGGCCTTACGCTGCGGACGACCGCGGCTCGGATTCGGGCGAGGGTGAGTCCGACGTGTCGGCGCCCGAGCGGGCCGGTCCCGACGAACCGGTGCGGAAGCTGGCGCTGTCGGGCGAGAGCGGCATTGTTCCGCGCGCCCGTGACTTCACCCGGCAGGCACTGCGCGACTGGGGCTGGCTGCCCGCCGCGAGCGCGGACCGCAGAGCCGCCGCCGAGGACGTGCTGCTGGTCGTCTCCGAGCTGGTCACCAACGCCTGCCTGCACGCGGGCGGCCCCGACGAGCTGCGGCTGCGCCGCAACCCCAAGTCGCTGCGTCTCGAAGTCGTCGACAGCGGCCCCGGCGAGCCGTCGCCCCGTACCCCGCACCGCGCGGGCCGCCCCGGCGGCCACGGCATGTTCATCGTGCAGCGGCTCTGCCTCGACTGGGGCGTGATCCGCGAGGCCGACCGGCCGGGCAAGACGGTCTGGGCGGAACTGGCCGCACCGGCCTAACCGCGACGGCCGCCGCCCGGCGGCCGCGACCGGACCTCTCCCGGTCGCGGCGGATCGTTCCGTACGGCCGCGCCCGTACGCCCGCACCGGTACGCGCCCGCCCTGACGCGTTCCCGTCCGCGCACGCGTGCTTCCGTACGCCCACGCTCGCCGTCTGTACGCCCGAGCTCGCCTTCCTCCGCGCACGCACGCCTGCTCCCGTACGCCCACGCGCGCCTTCGCGCGCCCGCGGGTCCGCCTTCGCGCGCCCGGTTTCCGTCGGTACGACGCCTCTCTTCCCTCTCCGACCTCACCGGCGTACCCTCACGCCAAATCTGATGTGCCGTCAGATCTGCCGGTGCGGGTGGCGGCGGAGGGAGATGGGCCGATGAGCAGGACCAGGGCGGGTTTCGTGGTGGCCGGGATAGCGGCGGGGGCGGTCGTCATGACCGGCGCCCCAGCCGCGCAGGCGGCCACGGTGAACGTCAACTACCACTGCAAGACGCCGATCGGCGACAAGAGCGCGGTCTCGCCGATCGACATCGCGGCCACGCCCAGCGGTTCCTCGTACCGCCTGAAGATGACCTTCCAGAAGGGGGTCTCGTCCAGTCCGATCGAGCTGGGCAAGGGGGCGATGAACCCGCACGCGACGATCCTGCTCGGCGGCGCGGACAGCGGTTCGCTCACGGTGACGGGACCGTCCAACCCGGCCCCGATCCCGGCCAACACGCCGATCAAGATCACCGATCTGTCGGGCACGTACACCCCGAAGGCGAGCGGCAAGGTCACCTTCACGCCCGGCGTGCTGACCATCCTGGCGCTGGGCACGACGACGACCTGCACGGCCGATCCCAAGCCGGGGGTGTCGCTCACCCTCACCGTCAAGGCGGCGGGCGGATCGAGCGGTTCCGGCGGGTCGAGCGGTTCTGGCGGATCGAGCGCGTCCGGCGGTACGACGGGCTCCGGCGGTACGAGCGGAGGTTCGAGCGGCAACCTCGCGCAGACCGGCTCCGACGACGGCGTGGTCGCCCTCGGCACCCTCGGCGGCACGGTGCTGCTGTTCGGGGCCGGTGGCGCGCTCTGGCTGACCCGCCGCACCCGGCGCCGCGTCTGACAATCTGACGGATCGTCACATACGGTCGGCGCTCTCCATTGACTTCTCCTGACCGCCCGGCCTCAATGGCCACCGTCGGCGCGGGAAATGGGACGCCGCGTCATGAACACGGATCAAGGGGACGATATGAACGCTCATTCGCGCAGGGCGCCGGGCCGCCGAGGTCCACGAAGACCAGCCGCCGTCGCGCGCCGGTTCGTGGCGGTCGTCGGTACGGCGGCGCTCGTCGTCGGCGGCGGGACGGTGCTCGCCGCCTCGGCGCACGCCAACACCCCGGTCGACTTCGCCACGCACTGCGTCCCGCCGGCCGTCGCCGGGCTGCCGCCCATCGACGGCACGTCCACCGCCACGGTCACCGTGGACGACGCGACGCCGAAGGTCGGCGACACCGTCCACGTCACCTACACGCTCAGCCGGGCCGCGGCGAGCAACCCGACCGACATCGCCCTGCCCGCCGACGTGGTCACACCGCACGCCGTCGTGGTGCTCGGCGGCGCGCAGACCGGCGCCGTCACGGTGGACGGCCCCAAGAGCAACCCGCCGATCCCCGGCAAGGGCGCCTTCCCCGCGCTGGTCATGCACGGCAGCTTCACCGCCACCGCGGCGGGCACGATCACGCTGTCGCCCGGCGACTACACCATCCACACCAGCTACATCCTGGAGCTGGACACCGTCTGCACCGTGACGAATCCGCCCGCGCCGGTCTCCGAGACGGTCACGGCGAGCGGCTCGGTGCCGACCAACAACCGTGCCATCGCGCTGAGTTCGGCGTCCGGCGACCGGGGTGCGGCGGTGAGGGTGACCGGCAGCCACTTCACCGAGGGCGCCACCGTCACCATCGCGGGCCGCTCCGGCGCCGACGGGACGGCCGACCGTACGACGGCCACCGCCGACTCCTACGGCGGCTTCACGGCGTCGCTCACCGTCAACGACCCCGCGACCACCGGGATCGTGGCGTACGAGGGCGGCGCGTACGACCCCGCGACCGCCGCCGGACCCGCCGCGTACACCGTCAATGACAACACCCCCGTACCGCCCGGCGCGCAGAAGGTCACGGCGTCGGTCGTCCCGGGCACGCTGTCGATGACGCAGGCCGGTGACACGGTCACGATGACGCCCGTCGACTTCGGCACGGGCGGCACGTCCAGCGGCGCGCTCAGGACCGTCACCGTCACGGACTTCCGCGGCGGCTCCACCGGCTGGTCGCTCACCGGCAAGGTCAGCGACTTCACCGGCCCGGACGGGTCGCGGATCGGCGCGGACAAGCTCGGCTGGACACCCGCCTGCGCGACCGCGACGGGCAGCCCGAGCAACTGCGCGGCGGGCAGCGCCGGTTCCGTCGGCAGTACGGGAGCCACCCTGGCCTCCGCGCCCGACGCCGCGGCGACCGGCGGCGAGTTCACCGTCGACGCCGGTCTCTCACTCGACATTCCGCGGTTCAGCCCCGCCGGAACCTACTCGGGAGTCTTGACCCTGACCCTGACCTGACGCACAGTCAGATACTGCTGCTGACCGAGGGAGTTGACGAGGATGTCGTGGTCGCGAGCACGGTCGTGGTCACCGCCGCCGTCCCGGTCCCGCCCGCGCGCCGCCCGGGTCGGGGCCGACGCGCGGACGCGTACGCGGATACGCGTGCGGCCCCGTCCGCCGCTTCCGGACGTGCTCGCGGGCACACCTGCGGGGACACCTGCGGGCACACCTGCGGGCACACCTCCGGGCGTACTTCCTCGCGGACGGGCGCGGGCGCGGGCACGGTCCGCGGCGGCCACGGGCCTGCGCGCGCTCACCGCGACCGGGGCCGTCGTGGCGGTCGGCCTCGCCGCTCTCCTCGGTCCGGCGGCGGGACCGGCCGGCGCCGCCGACAACGGGCGCTGGTCGGTCTTCCCCGCCCCCGCCGCGGGCGCCGCCGACCCCAGTGCCACCGGCCAGGAACGGCAGTTCTTCACCCTCCAGGCCGACCCCGGCACCACCGTCAAGGACAAGGTGTCGGTCTCCAACCTCTCCACCGCGCCGATGACCTTCAGGCTCTACGGCGCCGACGCGTACAACACCCCGCGCGACGGCGGCTTCGCCGTCCGGGGCCCCGACGAGACCAACCGCGACGTCGGCACCTGGATCCGGCTCGCCAAGACCACGCTGACCGTGCCGCCGCGCACCCGCGCCGACATCCCGTTCACCCTCGCCGTCCCGGCCAACGCCTCGCCCGGCGACCACCCCGGCGCGATCGTCGCCCTGGACACCCGGACCGACGAGGGCTCGGGCAAGGTCGCGGTCGGCGTGCGCCGGGCGGTCGGCGCGCGCGTCTACCTGCGGGTCGGCGGGCCGAGCCTGGCCGCGCTCTCCGTCGAACACCTCACCGTCAGCCACGGCGACCCGCTGCTGCCCGGCACCGGCAGCACGGCCGCCACCATCCACTACACGCTGGTCAACCGCGGCAATGTCACCCTCTCGCCGCGCCTGGCCGTCAAGGCCACCGGCCTGTTCGGCCGCACCCTGCTCAACCGCCCGGCCCGCGACCTGCCCCTCGAACTCCTGCCGGGACAGCAGGTCAGCCTCACCGAGAAGTGGGCGGACGCCCCGGCCTTCGACCGCGTCTCGGTCCGGCTGACCGTCAGCACCGCGGCCGGCGGCGTCGACGAGCGCGGCACCGCCTCGTACCTCGTCGCACCCTGGCTCGCGGTGGCGCTCGTCCTGGCCGGACTCGCGGTGTCGGCCGCCTGGTACGTACGCCGCCGGCGGTCGCGGCACCCGGCGGCGGAAGCCGCTGAGGCGGTACCTGGCGCCGGGCCGGACGCGGTGCCGGACGCTTCGGATACGTACACGGGCCCCGGTCCGCGTGCGGGCACGGGCGCGGGCGGGGACACCGACACGGACACCGCCTCAGGTGCGGATTCGGGCGCGGACTCCGGGCCCGGCACCGCCGTCATCGGCGCGCCGACGGGCGGGAGTTGACGTGCGGGCGACGCGAAGCGGGCTCCTGGGAAGGCGGTTGGGCTTCGGGCGGCGGGCACGGCTCCGGCGGCCGGTCCTCGCCTTCGTCACCGCCCTTGTCCTGACGGCCGGTTCGGCCGTCGCGGCACCGGCAGCGCTCGGCGCGCCCGCCGACTCCGCCGTGCTCCGCGCGCCCGCCGCCGCCACGGCGCCGACCGTCGTGGCGCACCCCGGCGCGGCCCGCCCCGGCGGCGACGTCACCGTGGTCGGCGCGGGCTGGAAACCCGGCACCCTGCTGGCCATCCTGCTCTGCGGCCAGGACGCGATCGGCGGCACCAACTCCTGCGCCAACGCCTCCGGCCGGGCCGTCACCACCGACGCGGCGGGGAAGTTCAGCCGCCGGCTGCCGGTCGTGGCGCCGCCGAAGCCGTGCCCCTGCGTCATCCACGTGTCCACGGTGACCGGTGAACAGCTCACCGTGGACGCGCCGTTCACGGTCACAGGACACCCCACCGCGCCGCTGCCCGCGCGGACCGGCACCGGCAGGCTCGCCGTACTGACCGCGCGGCTGCGCGGCGGCGGCGGACTGCTCACCTGGTTCGGCGCGCCCGCGCACCGCACGCTCGTGTTCACCGTCGGCAATCTGGGCTCGGGCGCTGTCAAGGACCCGGCCTTCGACGTCGGCGCCTCGCACGGCGTCTACGCACCCCAGTGGGACCGCCAGCAGTGGCACGGCACGGTCGCGCCCGGCGGCAAACAGCGGATCGGCTTCCCGGTGGAGCTGGGCTCCGGCGCGCACGGCGCGTACACCGTACAACTGCGCTACGGCGGAAAGGTGCTGGTCACCGAGGCGTGGTCGGTCGGGCGGCCGTGGGGCGTCACCCTCTTCTGGATCCTGCTCTTCCTGGTCGTCCCGGCCGCCGTCTTCCGGCTCGGGATGCTGGCGGTCGACCGGCTCAGGCCCGGCGCGGTGGCCGCCGTGCCCGGCGGGCGGCCCGCGTGGCACCCGGCGACCGTACTGGCCCACCTGCCGCTGAAGGCCGCCGTCCCGCGCGGACGCCACGCGCCGCCCGGACCGCCGCCACCGGCCTCCGCGCCCCCGCCGCCCTCGTACGCGCCGGACGCGGGCCCGCTGCCCTGGTTCACCCACGGCGCCCTGCCCGCCCTGCGCGGCTCCGTGCCGCCGCGCTCCTCCGACTCCGACTTCGACTCGGGGTCCGGCTCCGGGCCCGGGTCCGGCTCCGGCTCCGACGAGAGCCCCGCCCCGAGCCCCCCTTCGAAAGGAAGCCCGTGACCATACGACGAAGCGCGTCCGCGGCCGTGGCCGCCCTGCTGCTCGGCGGCGGATCGGTGCTGATGACCGCGGGGGCCGCGCACGCCGCGGAATCCGACTTCGCGACCAGGTGCGTGCCCCCGGCCGCGTCAGGACTCGGCCCCATCGACGGCACCACCAAGGCCGACATCACCGCACCCGCCACCGCCAAGGTCGGCGACACCGTCACCGTCACCTGGAAGACCGTCCAGGCCGCCTCCAAGAACCCCGACATCATCGACCTGCCCGCCGACAAGGTGCAGCCGTCCGGCAAGGTCACCCTCGGCGGCGCCCAGACCGGCACCCTCGACGTCCAGGGCCCGCGCCGGAATCCGGCCATCCCCAAGAACACCGAAATGAAGCTCTCCGACATGACCGGCACCCTCAAGCTCACCAAGGCCGGTGACATCACCCTCTCCCCGGGCGCCTACACCATCAACGTCAGCTACCCGATCTCCACCGACACCGTCTGCACCCCCACGGCCGCCGTGCCGGTCGCCACCACGATCAAGGTGACGGAGGGGGACGCGACTTCCGGCGGTACGACGACGGGCGGTACGACGACGGGCGGCACGACGACCTCGGGCGGTACGACCACCGGAGGCACGTCCGGCGGCACGTCCGGCGGGACAGGCGGCGGGACGGGCAGCACCTCGTTCAAGGGGACGTCCGTGGACGTGCCGTACGCCTGCAAGACGCTGATCGGTGACAAGTCGGCCACCTCGAAGGTCGAGATCGACGCGGCGAAGGCGTCCTCCGGCTACGACCTCACCGTGAAGTTCGGCAACAGCGTGATGGACAGCCCGAGTCCGATCAGCAAGGGCATGATCACACCGAGTATCACCGTGCTGCTCAGCGGTGCCCAGACCGGCTCCCTCACGCTCACCGGCTCCCCGAACAGCACCGCCTTCGCCCAGAACGCGCCCATCACCATCGACGACATCAAGGGCCGCTTCGTGCCCGGCAAAACCGGCAAGGTCGGGCTGAGCCCCGGCACTCTCGTCATCAAACTCACCGACGGCGGCACCGCCGTCGCCACCTGCACGCCCACGAAGGCCGCCCCGGTCTCCCTCACCCTCGACACCACCGCCGCCCCCGGCGGCGGCACGACCGGCTCCACGACCACCGGCGGCGCCACCGGCTCCACGACCGGCGGTTCGAGCACGACCGGCTCCACCACCGGCTCCACCACGGGCGGCGACCTCGCCGCCACCGGCTCCGACGCCAACGGCCCCCTCCGCGCCCTCGGTTACGTCGCCGCCACCGCCCTCCTCCTCGGCGCCGCCGTCCTCACCTTCACCCCCTGGCGCCGCTTCCTCCGCCGCTGACCCGCGCAGGACAGGCCGCGACACCAGCCGGGCGACGGGCTGTTGTCGCGGCCCGCGGGACCACGTAGCGTCGGCCGACGTGAACCCCGGACCGGCGCTACGGGCTGCTGTGTGAGCGCGCCGTCGAGTACGGCTTCAGCGGCGAGTGTGTCGCAGGCGGTGCTCGGACAGTTGGGAACACGACTGTGCCGACAGGGCGTCGAACAATCCGGCCGATTCGGTTGTGACTGCCCGTCAAGCGAGGTTCCGCGGGAGCGCCCGCTGGAGTTTTCGTCCCGGTCAGGTGGGATCAAGCAGTCCTTCGGCTCTGGCCCACTCGATGAAGTCCGAGCCGTCGCACGGCAGAAACGCCTCCGCGTCCCGTAACGCGTCGACGACCGCGCAGGCTTGGTGCTCCGTGAGGAGGCCGCCGCGCAGACCGTGGCAGATCAGTTGGAGCGTAGTCGAAACCGGTACCCCATGGGCGATCGCGACGTTCCGACCGGCCCGGTCGTCGATGACGGCGGTGCACCCGTGTAGTTGGGCGTAAGCGAGAGTGGCTGCTTCACCAAGGTCCTTGGTGTCTCCCGTGCCGCCACCGAGACGGTTGTGGAACGCACTGAACAATGCGAGGAATTCCAGCGAGTCGTCGTTGGATTCGGTCAGCCACACCTGGGCTCCCACCAGGTGCAGACGGCTGTGGCGGGCGGCTCCGCGCCGGATCTCGTGCGCGACGGCGTTGGTCAGCAGGCAGGTTCGGCCTTCGACGAGTTTCGCCAGCACCTCCAGTTGACCGGAACGGGCGAAATAGTTCAGCGGCGAGCTGTCGAACACCAGGCTCGTGTCCGTCATGGCAGGAAGGCTCCGACTTCCCCGCGCAGCGCCTCCAGCGGAACCGGGTGGGGCTGGCCGAGGTCTTCCCTGTGCAGTTGCTTGTCCCGGATGATCTCAAGGGAGCGGGTGGCGGAGATCTTGTAGGTCCGGTAGGCGTGCACGGCTGCCGCTCTGACACCGGTGGGCACATGGCCCTCGGGCAGTTCTTCCACGACCTGTATCCCCGCCTCCATGTAGTCGGCGCGCGTGGGTGAGCTTCGATCGAGGCTGCGGTACTCGTCGCTGTCGATCGCTTCGTAGCCGCGCAGTTGGCGCAGGGCCACGGACCAACTCACCCGGTACTCGGCTGCCAGGACGATGACGGCCGGACGCAGTCTGTGCTCCTCGCGCAGTTGCCGGTAGCGGCCGGTGGCACCAGGCGGGAAGAGGAGTGCTGCGGCGAAAGCGTCGATGGCACGTTCGTGGTCGCTGGTGTCGACGCCCCAGTCGGCGGAGTAGGCGTCGGCGAGGATGTGGTGCCCGAATTCATGGGCCAGGGTGCTGCGTCGTCGGCCCGCGTCCAGGGTGCTGTTGATGACGGCGACTCCGAGGTCGCCCAGGGCCGCGTAGCACCCATCGACCCCCTGCGGCCCGATCGGGGCGGACCAGGCGTAAAGACCTGTCCGCTCCACACAGTTGGCCAGGTTCAAAAGCGGCTTGCCGGGGTCTGCTCCCAGCCGGGACCGGGCATCGCTCGCGGCCGCGAGGACGGCCGGGGCGTCGTCGGCGGTGAAGGGATCGACCGGTTCACCGCGGCTGGCCGTCCCGAGGGCCGCGGCGTCGACCAGCGTACGCAGATCACGCAGACAGTCCTCCAGTTCGTACTCGCCTGCTCTGTCGTCCCGCTGCGTCGGCTGGGCACGCCTGCTGGCCACGACCGGCGCGGGTGGAGTGACGAACCATGACAGGGGCCGGTCCAGCGCGGTACCGATGGCCGCCAGTTCAAGCGAGTTCAGCTTTCTCCCGCCGACTTCGATCTTCGCGATGGCGGACCGGTCCATGCCGGTGGTCTCCGCCAGTTGTTCCTGGCTGAAGCCACGGACGGACCGTGCCTCTGCGACTCTCGCGCCTACGTCGGCCCACGTCCACTCATCCATTGTTCCAATATCGCACAACGCGAAGGGCTGAAACCAGCGGGCGAGGCCCACCGGCCGGGAGCGCCGGCCTTTTCCGATGGGATGCGGTCCCGCTCGCGCGTTCCTCTGTCGTCTTCGCCCCTCGTCGTAAACCCTCCTGCGGCCCCCGGAATCCGGCCGCCGCAGGGGGCGCGGCGGGTGGCGTGGGGCGGCTCTTCGTACCACCGCCTCCCCGGCGCCCGGTGCGGACTACCATCAAGCCCATGACCCGCGTACTTCTCGCCGAGGACGACGCATCCATCTCGGAACCGCTCGCGCGCGCACTGCGCCGAGAGGGCTACGAGGTCGAGGTGCGCGAGGACGGACCCACCGCTCTGGAGACGGCACTGCTCGGCGCCGTCGATCTGGTGGTGCTCGACCTGGGCCTGCCCGGCATGGACGGCCTCGATGTGTGCCGCAGGATCCGTACCGAGGGACACACCTTCCCGGTGCTGGTCCTCACCGCGCGGGCCGACGAGGTCGACACCGTCGTCGGCCTGGACGCCGGCGCGGACGACTACGTCACCAAGCCGTTCCGCCTGGCGGAGCTGCTGGCCCGGGTGCGGGCGCTGCTGCGCCGCGGCACCACCGAGTCCACCCAGCCCGCCACCCACGGCGTCCGGATCGACGTCGAGTCGCACCGGGCGTGGATGGGCGACGACGAGCTCCAGCTCACCGCAAAGGAGTTCGACCTGCTGCGCGTGCTCGTACGCGACGCGGGCCGGGTCGTCACGCGGGAGCAGCTCATGCGCGAGGTCTGGGACACCACCTGGTGGTCCTCGACCAAGACGCTGGACATGCACATCTCGTGGCTGCGCAAGAAGCTCGGCGACGACGCGGCCAGCCCCCGCTACATCTCCACCGTGCGCGGCGTCGGCTTCCGGTTCGAGAAGAACTGACACGCTGGCTCCATGCGCCGCCGTCTGATCTCCTCCACGCTGGCCGTGGTGCTCGTCGTGATCGCCGTCTTCGGGATCTCCCTGGTCATCGTGGAGACCCGGACGATCGAGAGCAGCGCCCAGGAGAGCGTGGACTCCGAGGCGGTGCGCCTGGTCGGCATCGTGGAGAACCGCATCCTGGCGGGGGAGAGCATCACCGCCAAGGGCCTGGACCGGCAGATCGCCGCCGACCGTTACGCGGTGGTGCAGGTGCCCGGCCACCCCGAGGTGACGCTCGGCGACAAGCCCAAGGGGCGGGTGCTGGCGTCCCGGCAGTCCGGCGGCCACGGCGAGAAGGTGCTGGTCGAGGAGCCGCGCTCCAAGGTCAGCCAGGAGATCGGCCGCACCCTGCTGGTGATCCTGGCGGTCGCGCTGCTCGCGGTGCTGGCCGCCGTGATACTGGCCGTCCTCCAGGCCCGCCGGCTGGTCAGCCCGCTCACCGATCTCGCCGAGACCGCCGAGCGGCTCGGCTCCGGCGACCCGCGCCCCCGGCACCGCCGCTACGGCGTCCCGGAACTGGACCGGATCGCCGACGTCCTGGACGCCAGCGCCGACCGGATCGGCCGGATGCTCACCGCGGAACGACGGCTCGCGGCCGACGCCTCCCACCAGCTCCGTACGCCGCTGACCGCGCTGTCCATGCGGCTGGAGGAGATCGTGGCGACCGCCGACGACCAGGAGGCGGTCAAGGAGGAGGCGACGATCGCGCTCGGCCAGGTCGAGCGGCTCACCGACGTCGTGCAGCGGCTGCTGACCAACGCCCGCGACCCGCGCAGCGGCTCCGCCGTCGACTTCGACCTCGACGAGGTGATCAAGCAGCAGGTCGAGGAGTGGCGGCCCGCGTACCAGAACGAGAACCGGACCATCGCGCGCTCCGGCACCCGGGGGCTGCGCGCGGTCGGCACCCCCGGCGCGGTCGCGCAGGTGCTCGCCACGCTGATCGAGAACTCGCTGATGCACGGCGCGGGCACCGTCACCCTGCACACCCGCGTCACCGGCAACCAGGCCGTCGTGGAGGTCACCGACGACGGGCAGGGCGTGCCGCCGGACCTCGGCGGGCGGGTCTTCGAGCGGACGGTCAGCGGGCGCAACTCCACCGGGCTCGGCCTCGCGGTCGCCCGCGACCTGGCGGAGGCGGACGGCGGACGGCTGGAACTGCTCCAGCAGCGGCCCCCGGTCTTCGCGCTCTTCCTGTCCCGCGAGATCCCGTCACCGCCGCCCCGCGCGGACGTCGTGAGCTGAGGACGCCGTGGGCTGAGGCGGCCGGAAAAGAAACGGCCGGAAAAGAAACGGCCGGAAGAGAAGCGGCCCGGTCGAGCGGGACGAGAAGCCGCTCCCCTGAAGAGAAGCCGCTCAGTTGAAGCGGTCGTCTTCCCTGGCCGCCGCGGCCTGCCGGGCCCTGACAGCGGCGCTGGCGGTCGCACCGGACGCCTTCGGCCCCTTGCCGTCGGCCAGGAACGCCTCGGCCTGCTCCACGGCCTCGCGCGCGGGCAGCGCCCGGAAGACCCAGGTCCGGTAGGACCAGAAGCGGAAGAGCGTGGCCACGCCGATGCCGACGAATTTGAAGATGTTGGCCTGGAGCGAGCTGTCCCAGCCGAAGCCGTACACCGCCGTGTAGAGCACGCCGTTCTCGATCACCAGGCCGATGGCGCTGAAGAAGAGAAAGAGGCTGAGTTCCTTCGTGCGGCCCGCCTTGTCGCGGTCACGGTAGGTGAAGTACCGGAAGCCCACGTAGTTGAAGGCGATGGACACCACGGTCGCCAGGATGCTGGCCCGTACGGTCTGGAGCTCGGTGCTGTGCCGCACCAGGTTGAACACCCCGATGTTGACCAGCACACCGGCGGCGCCGACGACCCCGAACTTCGCGATCTCGCGGTACAACAGCCGCAGTCGGGAACGCAGCTCTCGCAGTCCGCTCATGGTGATCGCTCGGCCCTGTCTGTGGAAGGTGGGGGGCGGGTGCCGTCATGGGTGGGAACGGGGTGGAATCCGCTGAGAAACCGGGTGCCGAGGGGGCACGGTCGGTGTCCCTGCGTGTCGCCCCGTGTCTCCGTGTTGTCTCCACCACATGTTAACCGTGCCGTACGGAGCTACGTCGATCGGAGCCGGTCATTCGTGTCCCCGCGTGGCGGATACCCTGGTGGCACCCCCTACGAGTACCAGCCCGCGCACCTCCGGCAGGAAAAAACGTGACATTCCCGGTAGTCGGCATGATCGGCGGCGGCCAGCTCGCCCGCATGACCCACGAGGCGGGCATCCCGCTCGGCGTCAGGTTCAGGATTCTCAGCGACACCCCTCAGGACTCGGCGGCCCAGGTGGTCGCCGACGTGACCGTGGGTGACTACCGGGATCTCGCGACCCTGCGGGCCTTCGCCCAGGGGTGCGACGTGCTGACCTTTGACCACGAGCACGTACCGGCCGAGCACCTGCGCGCCCTGGAGGCGGACGGCGTCGTCGTACGCCCGGGGCCCGACGCGCTGGTGCACGCCCAGGACAAGGGCGTCATGCGCGCCCGCCTCGCCGAGATCGGCGTGCCCTGCCCGGTCAACCGCATCGTCACCGACCCCGCCGACGTCACCCGGTTCGCCGAGGAGCAGGCCGGGGGCTACCCCGTGGTCCTGAAGACCGTGCGCGGCGGCTACGACGGCAAGGGCGTGTGGATCGCCCGCTCCGAGGCCGACGCCGCCGAGCCCTTCCGCGCGGGCGTCCCGGTGCTCGCCGAGGAGAAGGTGGACTTCGTACGGGAGCTGGCCGCCAATGTCGTCAGGTCGCCGCACGGCCAGGCCGTCGCGTACCCGGTCGTGGAGTCCGTCCAGGTCGACGGGGTGTGCGACACCGTGATCGCGCCCGCGCCCGGCCTGTCCGACGCCCTGTCCGCGCGGGCCCAGCAGCTCGCGCTGACCGTCGCGCGCGAGCTGGGCGTGGTCGGCCACCTCGCCGTGGAGCTGTTCGAGACCCGCGCGGCCGACGGCAGCTCCGCCATCCTGGTGAACGAGCTGGCGATGCGCCCGCACAACAGCGGCCACTGGACCATGGACGGCGCCGTCACCTCGCAGTTCGCCAACCACCTGCGCGCCGTCCTCGACCTGCCGCTCGGCGACCCGCGCCCGCGCGCCCGCTGGACGGTCATGGCCAACGTGCTCGGCGGCGACTTCCCCGACATGTACGCGGCCTACCTGCACTGCATGGCCCGCGACCCGGGTCTGAAGATCCACATGTACGGCAAGGACGTGAAGCCCGGCCGTAAGGTCGGCCACGTCAACACCTACGGCGACGACCTGGCGGACGTGCGCGAGCGCGCCCGGCACGCGGCCGACTATCTGCGAGGAACGATCGATGAGTAACCCCGCCGCTTCCGCCGGGAGCCCGCTGGTCGGCGTCGTGATGGGCTCGGACTCCGACTGGGAGGTCATGGAGGCCGCCGCGCAGATCCTCGACGAGTTCGAGGTGCCCTACGAGGTCGACGTGGTCTCCGCGCACCGCATGCCGCACGAGATGATCGCGTACGGCGAGCAGGCCGACGGCCGCGGCCTGAAGACCATCATCGCGGGCGCGGGCGGCGCCGCCCACCTGCCCGGCATGCTCGCCTCCGTCACCCCGCTGCCGGTCATCGGCGTGCCCGTGCCGCTGAAGTACCTCGACGGCATGGACTCGCTGCTGTCCATCGTCCAGATGCCCGCGGGCGTCCCGGTCGCCACCGTCTCGGTCGCGGGCGCCCGCAACGCCGGGCTGCTCGCCATCCGCATCCTCGCCGCCCACGACCCCGAACTCCTCACCCGGATGCGGGAGTTCCAGCAGTCGCTCAACGAGCAGGCGACGGAGAAGGGCAAGCGGCTGCGCGCGAAGGCGAAGGGCGCGGGCGGCTTCGGCTTCTGACCCGCAAGGCGCGTAAGCCCGTAGGCCCGTAGCCCCGCAAGGCCCGCAAGGGCCGCCGCCCTCGGCTCCCGGCCGCCGACGCCAACACCCGCTCCCCACCCGGAGGTACGACGTGGACCACCTGACGCACGCCCGCGAACTGCTCGCCGCCCACCCCGTGGTGGACGGGCACAACGACCTGCCGTGGGCCCTGCGCGAGCAGGTGGCGTACGACCTCGACCGGCTCGACATCGCCGCCGACCAGAGCGACCGGCTGCACACCGACATCCCGCGGCTGCGGGCGGGCGGCGTCGGCGCGCAGTTCTGGTCGGTGTACGTGTCGGTGGAGCTGACCGGCGGCGAGGCCGTCACCGCGACGCTCGAACAGATCGACGTCGTACGGCGGTTGGCCGACCGCTACCCGGCCGACCTGCGGCTCGCGCTGACCGCCGACGACATGGAGACCGCCCGTTCCGAGGGCAGGATCGCCTCCCTGATGGGCGCCGAGGGCGGCCACTCCATCGACTGCTCGCTGGGGACGCTGCGCGGCCTGTACGACCTCGGCGTCCGCTACATGACGCTCACGCACAACGACAACACCCCGTGGGCGGACTCGGCGACCGACAAGCCCGTCGCGGGCGGTCTCACCGCCTTCGGCGAGGAGGTCGTGCGCGAGATGAACCGGCTCGGGATGCTGGTGGACCTCTCCCACGTCTCGCCCGACACCATGCGCGCCGCGCTGCGGGTCGCCGAGGCCCCGGTGCTCTTCTCGCACTCCTCGTCCCGCGCCGTCTGCGACCACGTGCGCAACATCCCCGACGACGTCCTGGCCGCGCTGCCTGCCAACGGCGGTGTCGCGATGGCGACCTTCGTGCCCAAGTTCATCCTGCCCGCCGCCATCGAGTGGACCGCGGCGGCCGACGAGAACATGCGCGCCCACGGCCTGCACCACCTCGACACCACCCCGGACGGCATGGCCGTGCAGCGCGCGTACGAGGCCGCCCACCCGCGCCCGGTCGCCACCGCGGCCACCGTCGCCGACCACCTCGACCACATGCGGGCCGTCGCGGGCGTCGACCACATCGGCATCGGCGGCGACTACGACGGCACGGCCTTCACCCCCGACGGCCTCGCCGACGTCTCCGGCTACCCGCACCTGATCGCCGAACTGCTCACCCGCGGCTGGTCCGACCCGGACATCGCCAAGCTGACCTGGCAGAACGCGGTACGGGTGCTGCGCGAGGCCGAGTCGGCCGCCGCGGCGATCCGCGCCCGGCGCGGCCCCTCGACGGCGACGATCGCGGCCCTGGACGGCCCGCGCGCCTGACCCCGTGGACGCGAAGGCGCCCGCTCAGAGCACCTTGCGCCGCACCAGCGCGCCCAGCGTCAGCGCGGCGGGCACCAGCGGCAGCCAGACCGTGACGATGCGGTAGCCGAGCACGGCGGAGGCGGCGGCGGTCGTCGAGGCGCCCGCCGCCACCAGGGCCAGGGCGAGCGCCGCGTCGACCGACCCGATCCCGCCGGGCGTCGGCACGGCCGCCGCCAGACACGTGGCGAGCAGATACGCGAGCGCGACGTGCGCGGCGGAGACCGGTATCCCCAGCGCGAGCGTGACCGCGGCGAGACCGGCGGCCTGGAGCGCGGGGAAGGCCAGCGAGCCGCCCCACAGCGCGAGCGCGCGGGACGGCCGGGTGTGCAGCGTGCGGGCGTCGGTGAGCGCCGCCGCCAGGAAGTCGCGGATCGTACGGCGCAGCGGCCGGAGCAGCGCCAGCGCGAGCGCCGCCGCGCCGAGCACGAGAACGGCCAGCAGCCCGAGGAGCAGCAGCGCGTTGCCGTCGGGCAGCAGGCCGCGCAGGTGCAGCGCGTGCGGGAAGAGCGCGAGCAGCACCAGCAGCAGCGTCACCCGGCCGACGGACTCCGCCAGCGAGTACAGCGCGAGGGCGGCCGACGAGCGGAGCAGCGGAAGCCCCTGGGTGCGCAGGAAGCGCAGATTGACCGCGCTCGCGCCGATCCCGGCGGGGGCGAGCTGTCCCGCGGCCGACGCGGCGAACTGCGTGGCCAACAGGCGGGCGGGCGGCAGCGGTTCGAGCACCGTGCCCTGCCGGGCCACGGCGTTGGCGACCCAGCCGAGGCCGGTCGCCGCGAGCGCGGCCAGCAGCCAGCCACGGTTGGCGGCCAGCAGGTCACGGCAGCCGGTCTCGATCAGCGACCAGTGCTGCGACACCCAGCCGCCGACGAGCAGCACGGGTATGAGCCCGGCGAGGGTGCGCCACGGCACCCGCGTACGCCTGCGGGCCGGTCGCCCGGCCGCTTCCCCGGCGTCCCCCTCGTCGCCATCCCCCTCTTCCCGCCCCTCGTCCCCCTGATGTATTCGTTCTCGCTGCTCCAGTGGTGCGGCTTCCCCCGGTGGTCGTCGCAGGGATGCCCGCAGCCGCAGTGGAGTTCGGAGCATGGCCACCGCTCTCGGTCGTCCCCGCCAGTCACGCGCCTACCGGATCGTAGTACCGCGAGCAGGATGCAACGGCCGGAATACGGCCGGGCGTCGGACGGCCGATGACCAGGGGGCGGAGCGGTGACCGCGCGGCGACGGCGGCGGGGCCGCCGGGGGACGGCGGCCGTTCAGCAGGCGCAGAGGCAGAACGGGTGACCGGCGGGGTCCGCGTACACGCGCCAGTTGCGCGCGCCGTCCAGGTCGCCCTCCAGGAGCGTCGCGCCCAGCGCGAGCACCTGCTTCTCCGCGCTGTCCATCGCGGCGCGCTCCACGGCGATGTCGAGGTGGAACTGCTGGGGGCGCTCGGGGTCGGGCCAGCGGGGCGCCCGGTGGGCCGGGGCGAGCTGGAAGGACAGGCGCTGGCCGTCCTCGCGGTTGAGGTCGACCCAGTCGTCCTCCGACGCGTCGACCGTGCCGCCGACCAGCTCGGCGTAGAAGGCGGCCAGCGCGCGCGGGTCGGGACAGTCCAGGACGACCGCGCCCAAGGTGCCGATCATGACGGATTCCTCTCGTGGTGGGCTGCCGTGCCACCGGCCGGTGCCGTGGTCGCCGGACAGCGGCTAGCGGTGACCAGTACCACGGTTACCAGTACAGCGGTCTCAGCCGGTAACGGTTACTTCATCATGCGGAGTGGCGGTAACGTTTCAAGGGTGGAGCAGCCCGGAGAACGCAGTCCCGCGCCTGGACCGCTGCGGCTGGTCCAGGACCTGGTCAACACCGTCGACCTGGAGAGCGGCGACGACGCGCTGCGCACCCCGGCGGAGCTGGCCGCCTGGGCGGGGGAGCGCGGCATCGAGGGGCCCGGCTTCGGCCCCGGAGGGCTCGCCGACGTCCTGGTCCTGCGCGAGGCGCTGCGCGACGTCTGCCAGGCCCACGCGGGCGTCGACGTACCGCCCGCCACCCTGGAGGCGCTGGAACGCTTGCTGTCCCGCGCGCCGCTGCGTCTGACCGTCGATACCGAGGGCGCCGCAGCCGTACGCCCCGCCCCCGGCCTGACCGGACCCCCGGCCCTCACCGCCCGCGTCGCCGCCGCCGTCGTCTCGGCCGTCGCGGACGGCACCTGGCCCCGCCTCAAGGCGTGCGCGGCCGACACCTGCCGGTGGGTCTACTACGACCGCAGCCCCTCGGGCCGCAGCCGCTGGTGCACGATGGCGATCTGCGGCAGCCGCGCCAAGATGCGGGCGTACCGCAGCCGTACGCGCTGAGGCTCGTGACGCCCGGCCGTTCCCTTCCGGTACGACGGCCCGTACGGCGGCCCGTGCTGCCGGCCCTCGTACGTGCGCACGTACGAGACACGTGCGCACGTACGAGGGCCCGTACGCGGTGGTGTCGCGTACGGGCCCCGCGGGTGTCGTCGGTTACGCGGAGGGGCGGCCCATCGCGCGGTAGGTCCAGCCGGCCTTGCGCCAGACCGCGGGGTCGAGCGCGTTGCGGCCGTCGAGGATGTGCCGCTCGCGGGCCACGTCGGCGAGGGCGGCGGTGTCCAGCTCGCGGAATTCCCGCCACTCGGTCAGGTGCAGTACGAGGTCGGCGCCGCGGACGGCGTCCAGCGGCGTGGGGGCGTAACGCAGGGTCGGGAAGAGCCGCTTGGCGTTCTCCATGCCCTTCGGGTCGTAGACCGTGACCTGGCCGCCCTGGAGGTGTATCTGGCCCGCCACATTGAGGGCGGGGGAGTCGCGGACGTCGTCGGAGTCCGGCTTGAAGGTGGCGCCCAGCACGGCGATCCGGCGGCCGAGCAGGCTCCCGCCGACCGCCTCGCGGGCCATCTCCACCATGCTGGTGCGGCGCCGCATATTGATGGAGTCGACCTCGCGCAGGAACGTCAGCGCCTGGTCGGCGCCCAGCTCACCGGCGCGCGCCATGAACGCGCGGATGTCCTTGGGCAGACAGCCGCCGCCGAAGCCGATCCCGGCCCTGAGGAATTTGTGGCCGATCCGGTCGTCGTGCCCGATCGCCTCGGCGAGCTTGGCGACATCGCCGCCCGCCGCCTCGCTGACCTCGGCCATGGCGTTGATGAAGGAGATCTTGGTGGCGAGGAAGGCGTTGGCCGCGGTCTTGACGAGTTCGGCCGTCGGGTAGTCCGTGACGATGAACGGCGTGCCTTCTGCGAGCGGTCCGGCGTAAACCTCCCGAAGGAGTGACTCGGCGCGCTCGCTGGTCACGCCGATCACGATCCGGTCCGGGTGCAGCGTGTCCTGCACCGCGAAGCCCTCGCGCAGGAACTCCGGGTTCCACGCCAGCTCCGCGTCCGCGCCCGCCGGGGCCGTCTCGCGCAGCCGCTCCGCCAGCCCGGCCGCGCTGCCCACCGGCACGGTGGACTTGCCGACCACCAGCGCGGGGCGCCGCAGATGCGGGGCCAGCGAGGAGAAGGCGTTCTCCACGTAGCTCATGTCGCAGGCGTACTCGCCGTGCTTCTGCGGGGTGTTCACGCAGACGAAGTGGACGTCGCCGAATTCGGCGACCTCCTCCCAGGAGGTGGTGAAGCGCAGCCGCCCGCTGGAGCCCTCGATCCCGGCCACATGTCTCGCGAGCAGTTCCTCCAGGCCCGGCTCGTACATGGGGACGCGCCCCTGCGACAGCATCTCGATCTTGCTCGGCACGATGTCGAGGCCGAGCACTTCGAAACCGAGCTCGGCCATCGCGGCGGCATGGGTGGCGCCGAGATAACCGGTGCCGATGACGGTGAGCTTCAGAGGCATGCGCAGAGCATAGTAGGGACCGCGCGGACCAAATAGTGGGTGGTCGGGGGGCCGGGGGTCCACAATGCGTGCAGATATCCAAGGGGTGGGTCGAGGGGTGGGGTGCAATCGTGGGTGACGCGAGCGGCAGAGGCGGCGGGACGGACGAGGGGACGGTCCCGACCGGAACGGACGTGACGACGCCGGATCAGCGGCCGGACCGGGGGCCGGACGAGAGGCGGTCGCCGGAACCGGAGGGGATAACGGGGCGGATATCGGGGCGGATATCGGCCGTCAAGCGCGAGCCGGGGTCCCAGCCGGAGCCGGAGTCGGCACTTGAGCCGGATGCGGAGGACGGCCTCGCGCCCGACGGTCCTGACGGCCCCGACAGCCCGGCGCGCACGACCCGGCGGCGCCGCCGTACCCGCCGCGTGCTGTACGCGGCCGTGATCCTGCTCTGCACCGGTGTGCTGCTGGTCGTCGGCACCGCCTACTGGGCCTTCCAGCACTACACCGGCCGCGTCGAGCGCATCCCGAACGCCTTCCCGACCGACGTACCGGCCGCCGCGCAGCCGCAGGCGTCCAAGAGCGGCAGCCAGACCTTCCTGCTGGTCGGCCTGGACGCCAGGTCCGACCTGCCGACCACCGGCAAGAACGCCAAGGCGCCGGAGTGGAAGCCGGGCGCCCAGCGCAGCGACACGATGATGCTGGTGCACCTGCCCGCCGACCACAAACACGCGTACGTCGTCTCGCTGCCGCGCGACTCCTGGGTGAGCATCCCCGGCCACGGCCAGGCGAAGCTGAACGCGGCCTTCTCCTGGGGCGGCCCGCCGCTGCTGATCGACACCGTGCAGCGGCTCACCAAGGTGAAGGTCGACCACCTCGCGGTGATCGACTGGAGCGGCTTCAAGAATCTGACCAACGCGGTCGGCGGCGTGGACATCACCGTCGACAAGACGGTCGACCGCCGCAACGGCCCCGGCGGGGTCTGGACGGCCGGCCCCCACCACATGAACGGCGACGACGCCCTCGACTACGTACGCGAGCGCTACGGCCTGCCGCGCGGCGACCTGGACCGTACGCACCGGCAGCAGAATTTCCTGCGGGCCGTGCTGTCCAAGATGCTCTCCGGCGGCACCTTCTCCAATCCGCTCAAGCTGAAGCGGACCCTGGACCAGGTGACGTCCGTGGTAAGCGTGGACGACAGGCTGTCCAACGGCGATCTGCGCGACCTGGTGTGGAACATGCGCGATGTGCGCTCCTCCGACATGGTGTTCATGAACGCGCCGATCTCCGGCTTCGACACCATCAAGAAGCAGTCCGTGGTGCTGCTGGACGCCAACGGCTCCTCCGAGCTGTGGCAGGCGCTCCGCAACGACACGATGAGCGACTACCTCGCGAACAACACCGTCGACCGGCTCGGCGACAAGGTGTCGTGAGGCGTTGCCGGGCGTTGTGGGGTGTCGTGCGGTGTTCCGCGGGTGTCATGAACGTCACGTAGGTGGCGCCGCGGGCGCGGGCCTAGGATCATTGGGTTACTTAACGGTAGTTAGCGCTGCACTCGGGGAGTGAGACACCTTGGCCGGATCCTCCGACTTCGACCTTTTCCGTACGTCCGAGGAGCACGACATGCTCCGGGACGCGGTCCGCTCCCTCGCGGAGGCGAAGATCGCGCCGTTCGCGGCCGAGGTGGACGAGCACGGCCGCTTCCCGCAGGAGGCCCGTGACGCGCTGGAGGCCAACGACCTGCACGCGATCCACGTCCCCGAGGCGTACGACGGCCCGGGCGCGGACGCGCTGTCCACGGTCATCGTGATCGAGGAGGTGGCGCGGGTCTGCGCCTCCTCCTCCCTCATCCCCGCGGTCAACAAGCTCGGCTCGCTGCCCGTACAGCTCTCCGGCTCCGAGGAGCTGAAGACGAGGTACCTCGGCGCCCTGGCGCGCAAGGAGGGCATGTTCTCGTACGCGCTGTCCGAGCCCGAGGCCGGCTCGGACGCGGCGGGCATGAAGACCCGCGCGGTACGCGACGGCGACACCTTCGTGCTCAACGGCGTCAAGCGCTGGATCACCAACGCGGGCGTCTCCGAGTTCTACACGGTCATGGCCGTCACCGACCCCGACAAGCGCTCCAAGGGCATCTCCGCGTTCGTGGTCGAGAAGGGCGACGAGGGCGTCTCCTTCGGCGCCCCCGAGAAGAAGCTCGGCATCAAGGGCTCCCCGACCCGCGAGGTCTACTTCGACAACGTCCGCATCCCCGCCGACCGCATGATCGGCGCCGAGGGCACCGGCTTCGCCACCGCGATGAGGACCCTCGACCACACCCGCGTCACCATCGCCGCCCAGGCCATCGGCATCGCCCAGGGCGCCCTCGACTACGCCAAGGGCTACGTCAAGGAGCGCCAGCAGTTCGGCAAGGCCATCGCCGAATTCCAGGGCATCCAGTTCATGCTCGCCGACATGGCCATGAAGCTCGAAGCCGCCCGCCAGCTCACCTACGCCGCCGCCGCCAGGTCAGAACGCGTCTCGGCCGGCGGCAAGGAGGAAGACCTCACCTTCTTCGGCGCCGCCGCCAAGTGCTACGCCTCCGACGTCGCCATGGACATCACCACCGACGCCGTCCAACTCCTCGGCGGCTACGGCTACACCCGTGACTACCCCGTCGAGCGCATGATGCGCGACGCCAAAATCACCCAAATCTACGAGGGCACCAACCAGGTCCAGCGCATCGTGATGGCGCGAAACCTCCCCTAGGGCGGGGGGTGGTGATAGGCGGGTGACGGGGGTGAAGTGGGTGACGGGGGAGGGTGGTTCGGGGGGTTCAGTACAACGATCGGGGGAAGATCGCTATGTCCGACTATCCGGTGTAGTCCGGTGGTTCGGGCGGGGGGGATCGTCACCCGGCGCCGTTTAGCGGGCGGTTTGCGATCAATTGACAAGCGGACGCGGCGGCTTGTAGAGGTTTGAGGGCCACAGATGGCGCGGGAGTTCGATCCCGCCCCTTGTGTGCCCTTTCCGCGCTTGTGATCCGATCCCGTGAAGGGAAGACGTGTCCATATCCCGCCGTACCGCAATCGCGGTGCGTACCATCGGCGTTGCCTCCGCCGCAGCCGCGCTCGCGCTGGGCGTTGCAGGCAACGCGTTCGCTTGCAGCATCTCCGAGTTCTCCGCCCAAGCCTCGTGCGACAACGGCAAGGGCTCGATCGACGTCACCAACAAGGACTACTCCCACACGCTGGTGAACATCACCGTGTCGCAGGGGCAGACCGAGGTCGGTCACCAGGAGAACCTGACCGGGACGCGCCAGGGCGTCACCGTCAACTTCCCGGTCGACTGGTCGCCGTCCACGACGTACACGGTCACCGTCGTGAAGGCTTCCGGCCAGAAGGTCGGCACCACGGACGTGAAGACGCCGGAGACCGCGTGCAAGGTCGACACCCCGACCACGCCCGCGACCGACACGCCGACCACGCCGGCCACCGGCACTCCGTCGGACACGCCGACCACGCCGGCGACCGAAACGCCCTCGACGGCCCCGTCCGACACCCCCACCGCGACGCCGAGCACCAGCGGCGCGGCGGCGGTTGACGACACCAACGCTCCCTCGCCCGCGGCCGGTGGCACCACCGACCTGGCCGAGACCGGCGGCGGCAGCAACACGGGCATGATCGCCGGTGTCGCCGGCGCGCTCGTGGTGGTCGGCGGCGGCGCCGTCTACGGCCTGCGTCGTCGTACGGCCGGTGCGCGTCACTAAGGTCACGATCCGGCCAACTACGCGTCGCTGAGGTCTCGTTCGTCACCGGCGTGTATCAATGCAAACCCTGCGCGTACCTGACAGGCAGCAGGCGATACGCTGCGACGCCGTCGTCATCCGACGGCGTCGCGGCAATCGTCCACACACCTGAAGCAGGGGGACCCTTTATGGCCATTCGCAAGTCCACGATGCAGGAGCAGGTGGCTCAGGCCATCGCGGAGATCAACCCGAGCGACCGTCCGATCGCCACGATCCACACGGTCACCGGACCGAGCCCGTGGCTGATCAACTCGCTCGGCCTGATCGCCCAGGCATTCGTGAAGTACTACTTCGTCACGGTCACCGAGCAGGCCGTGGTCTTCCACAAGGCGGGCCGCATGAGCTCCCGCCCGAAGGAGCTCGTCGCCGCGATACCGCGCGCCGAGGCCGCGGGCCTGGTGTCCGAGGTCAAGCGGAACGCCCTGTGGAGCTCGCTGAAGTTCCAGCTCCCCGGTGAGCCCAAGCCGACCCGGCTGAACGTGGCCCGTTACTGGCGCACCGAGCTCGACCAGTGGGTGCCCGCCGTGACCGGAGCCCCGGCCGCCGTCTGAGCCCGAGGCGTCCAGCCCGAGGCATCTGAGCCCGAGGGATCTGAGCCCGAGGTGTCAGACCTTCGAGGATCAGACCCCGAGGCAGCAGACTCCGTACCGTCACCAAAGGCCCCGGCCCCCGCAGCGACGATTCGCCGCAGGGGCCGGGGCCTTCGGTGTGTGCCGTCCCGTCGGCGCCCACCCGGTACCTACTTGGTGGCGGTCACCTTCTGGTCGTTCTTCAGCTCGTCGAAGAGCGTCTTCGCCTTCGTCATGTCCCACTTCACGGCGTCGCCGTCATTGGGCGTCATGTAGTTGGCGTTGCCGATCGGGACCGTGACGGAGTTGCCGTCGCCGCCCGTGACGCCCTTCATGGCCCAGAACATCGAGGCCAGGTTCATCAGGCTCATCTTCTTGTCGACGATGAGCGTGTCGAGCCCGGAGCCGATCACCGGGTAGAGCTTGAACGGGTTGAGGATCGTCGTCGGCGAGGCCGCCTGGTGGGCCAGCGTCGACAGGAACTTCTGCTGGTTGCGCATCCGGCCGAGGTCCTGGTCGGCCTCCTGGTGCCGCTGCCGGACGAAGGCCAGCGACTGCTTGCCGTTGAGCTTCTGGCAGCCCGCCGCGAAGTCGGCGCCCGACGCCTTGTCCTTCAGCGGCTTGTCCAGGCACATGTTGACACCGCCGAGCGCGTTCACCAGGTTCACGAACCCGGAGAAGCCGATCTCCGCGTAGTGGTCGATGTGCAGGCCGGTGTTGTACTCGATGGTGCGGGTCAGCAGCTCGGGGCCGCCGTCGGAGTACGCGCGGTTCAGCTTGTGCGTGGAGGCCGCGTACCGCTTGCCCGACTTCTGGCCGGTGAAGGCCGGGATCGTGACGTACGAGTCGCGCGGCAGGCTCATCATGGTGGTCCCGTTGCCGCCGGTGTGCAGGATCATCATGGAGTCGGTGCGCTGGCCGTCCGCGGCGCCGGTGTGCAGGTCCTTCTCGTCCTGCTTGGTCAGCCCCTCACGGCTGTCCGAACCGACGATCAGATAGTTGGTGCCCTTGCCCGTCGGCGGGCGGTCCTCGACCTTGCTCAGGTCGACCTCGCGGCGCACCTTGGAGTCGGCCCAGAAGTACGTGGAGACGGACACCACCAGCAGCGCCACGACCAGACCGAGCGCCGTGATGCCGATCTTCTTGCGGGTGCTCCAGCGGGGCCTGCGGGGGCCGGTGGCGGTCCCGCCGGGCGGGAGCGGGCCGAAGCCGCCTCCGCCCTGGCCGCCTCGGCCGGGGCCCGCGGGCCCCGCGGGGCCGGGACGTCGGACGGGCTGCGGCGGTACCCCGCCCGCCGCGGCGGCGGCCCGGCGCGGCGACAGTTCAGGGGGCAGCGGCGGCTCGGCGCCGCGGCGCTGCTCGGTGTCATCGCTCCAACCGTTCATGGTGGAAAGTGTGCCCGGCCTCGGGCGACGACCGGGAATCCACGGCGGTTCTGTAGCAGACCCGATGCATTCGGCCACCGGCCGCGACCGTTTCGCAACGGACATAAGGTTGCTGTCATGATCGATCGCCCCACCCCCGAGAGCCCGGCAGTCCCCGAGAGCCCAGCCGCCCCCGAAACCCCGGCCACGCCTGAGGCCCTGGCGGCGCCTGAGACCCTGGGGGCACCTGAGGCCCTGGCCACGCCCGACGTCCCCGCTCCCGACGGCGCGGCGCTCCCGGGCAAGCCGACCTCGGCGTCCCGCATCACGCTCTCGCACATCATGAGCGCGCACGACACCAATCTGCTGGGCACCGTCCACGGCGGCGTCGTCATGAAACTGGTGGACGACGCGGCGGGCGCCGTCGCGGGACGGCACTCGGGCGGCCCCGCCGTCACCGGCGCGATGGACGAGATGATCTTCCTCGAACCGGTCAGGGTCGGTGACCTCCTCGCCGTGAAGGCCCAGGTCAACTGGACCGGCCGCACCTCCATGGAGGTCGGCGTCCGCGTCATGGCCGAGCGCTGGAACGAGTCGGGCGTCGCCAAGCAGGTCGCCAGCGCCTACCTCGTCTTCGTCGCGGTCGACGTCGAGGGCAAGCCCCGGCACGTACCGCCCGTCCTGCCCGAGACCGACCGCGACCGCCGCCGCTGGCAGGAGGCCCAGATCCGCCGCACCCACCGCCTGGCCCGCCGCCGCGCGATCGTGGAGCTGCGCCGCCGCCGCGCGGCCGAGGGCCTGGACGACCAGGGCGTGTCCTGAGCGGTTCGGAAAGACGGCCGGGGGCCCCGGGGACGCACCCCGAGACCCCCGGCCGTCCGGCCCTCAGGCCGTTGAGCAGCCGATCCGGTCAGCAGCGGATCAGTTGAGCAGCCGGTCCGATCAGCACCCCATCCGATCAGCGCCCGGTCCGATCAGCGCCTCATCCGGTCAGCACCCGACCTCGTCACCCGTCAGCGCGGAGTCCATCGTTCCCGACGCCCCGCCGTCGTCCGCCGTCACCGGCGTGACCGCCTTGTAGTCGGAGCCGAGCACCACCTTCATCGTCTTGCCCTGGCCGGGCACGGCCACCAGCTCGGAGCCGGGCAGCGCGGTGGCGAGGGACTGCGCGGAGCGGTCCCAACGGGGGTCGTAGCGGATCACGGTCCGCGCGCTGGGGTGCTCGGACGTCCCGGGGGTGCCGACGGTCGAGAAACCGGTGGCGGCCAGCGCCTTCTGCGCGGCGGCGGCCAGCCCGCTGGTGTCGGTGCCGTTCTGGACCGAGACCCTGATGGTCGCGGGGTCCACGTCCACCTTGACGCCCCTGTGCTTCCTGGCCGTCTTGTGGTGCACCGCCAGCGGCCGGTCCGCGCGGATCGCCGCCCACATCTTCCCGGCCTTGGCGGTGTCCCACTTCACGGTGGAGCCGACGCCCGGGACGGAGTAGTCCGTGTCGCTCAGCGGCACGGAGCCGAACTCCGACGAGCTGGCCGTGAGGCCCTTCATGCCCTCCGCGAGCGCGATCAGGTCACCCGCCTTGAGGTTCTGGTCGGCGCGCACCGACCCGAGCACGGTCGAGGCGACCCGGCTCAGCTCCAGCGGGTTGGCCAGCGTCCCGCCGCTGGTGATCTTGTGGATGACCTGGGCCACGAACCGCTGCTGCCGCTGCATCCGCCCCAGATCCGCCGCCGCGTCCAGATGCCGGGCGCGTACGTACTGGAGCGCCTGTCCGCCGTCCAGCTTCGTGGTGCCGACCGGCAGGTCGAGGCCGGTGTAGGAGTCCTTCAGCGGGCGCGTCGTGCAGACCGGGACGCCGCCGATGACGTCGACCGTCTTCATGAAGCTCGTGAAGTCGACCTCCAGGTAGTGGTCGATGTGCACACCGGTGAGCTGCTCGACGGTACGGACGGTCAGCTTCGGGCCGCCGTCCGCGTACGCCTGGTTGATCTTCGCCGGGTGGGTGTCCGCCTGGACCTCGGCGGCGGGCGCGGCACTCGCCGTACCGGAGGCCGTACCGGAGGCCGTGCCGGACGGCGTGGCCGAGGGTGCGGCGGACGGCGTGCCGGGCGGTGACGCGCTCGCCGGAGGGGACCCGGAGGACGACGCGTCCGCCGACGGCTGGTCCGGCAGGCGTACGTACGTATCGCGCGGGATGCTCACGATGCTCGCGTGCGAACGGTCCTCCGACAGGTGCACCAGCATGATCGTGTCGGTGCAGTGACAGGGCGCGCCGCCCAGGTGGTACGCCTTCCTCGTCGCCGGGTCCAGGCCGTCGCGGCCGTCCGTGCCGACCAGCAGGAAGTTGGTGCCCTTGGACCCGTCGGGACGCCCCTCCATCCCGCCGAAGGCGTCCACCCGGTCGATCGCGCCGCTGACCCCGTTCAGCACGGCGTGGCCCACCCCGCTCGCGGTGATGATCAGCAGGGCCAGGCCGCCGATGATCCGGGTGCTCCAGCGGATCGGCGGACGTCGGCGCGCGGGGGGCACTCGGGTGGGCGGCACACGGGTGGGCGGCACAGGGAATCCCTCCGTGCGGTGACAGGGGCGTGCGTGCGGACCCGTTCAGGCTAGGGACAAATAGGACAGTAGGTCTTGACCCCACGCGCTGGGGTCCCCCATTAGCGGTAACGTTTGCCGCGATGAACGCCGCCGCTCCTGACCCCGCCACCCGTGCCGCCGCGCCGCAGAACCCCGCGCCCCCGGCAGTCTCCGTGATCATGCCGGTGCTCAACGAGGAGCGCCATCTGCGCGACTCGGTGCGGCACATCCTGGAGCAGGACTATCCGGGCGAGCTGGAGGTCGTCATCGCGCTGGGCCCGTCCACGGACGGTACGGACGCGATCGCCGCCGAGCTGACCGCCGCCGACCCGCGGGTCCACACGGTGCCCAACCCCACCGGCCGCACCCCCGCCGCGCTCAACGCGGCGATCAAGGCGTCCCGGCACCCGGTCGTCGTACGCGTCGACGGGCACGGCATGCTCTCGCCCGACTACATCGCCACCGCCGTCCGCCTCCTCGACGAGACGGGCGCGGCGAACGTCGGCGGCATCATGCACGCCGAGGGCGAGAACGACTGGGAGCGCGCGGTCGCCGCCGCCATGACGTCGAAGATCGGCGTCGGCAACGCGGCCTTCCACACCGGAGGCGCCGCCGCCCCCGCCGACACCGTCTACCTCGGCGTCTTCCGCCGCGAGGTGCTGGAGCGGCAGGACGGCTACAACGTGGAGTTCATCCGCGCCCAGGACTGGGAGCTGAACTACCGCATCCGCGAGGCCGGCCACCTCATCTGGTTCTCGCCCGAACTGCGCGTCTCCTACCGGCCGCGCCCCACCGTGCGCGCGCTCGCCAAGCAGTACAAGGACTACGGCCGCTGGCGGCGCGTCGTCACCCGCTACCACCGCGGCTCGGTCAACCTGCGCTACCTGGCCGCCCCCGTCGCCCTGTTCGCCAACGCGGCGGGCATCGTCGTCGGCGCGGCCGTCACCCCGTGGGCGCTGCTGGTGCCCGCCGCGTACGTGGCCGCCATCACCGTCGGCTCGCTCCCGGCGGGCCGCGGCCTGTCCTTCGGCGCCCGGCTGCGTATCCCGCTCGTCCTGGCCACCATGCACATGTGCTGGGGCTACGGCTTCCTCACCAGCCCGCGCTCGCTGGCCCGCCGGGTGATCGCCAGCCGCCGCCCCGCGGTGCGCGACGCGGAGTCGGGACAGCGGGGCCAGCACGACGTCCAGCAGGGACAGCAGGACGGGCAGGGCCAGCAGGACGGCCAGCAGACGGAGACGGCCCGCGCGGAGGCGTGAGCCGCTCCCCGCGCGGGCCGGTCGTACCGCCTGCCGGTCCCGCCCTCTCCCACCCGCGTGCTACCAGCGGTAGATCGGCAGCACCTCCATGCAGCCGGTCGTGTCCGCGCCGTTCACCGCCTCCGCCGTCGTCGGCACGGAACCGCTCTTCGGCAGCGTCTTGCTGAAGTCCGTACCGGTCTTCCAGTCCGCGCCGATGGTCAAGGTGATGGTGTCGACGTCCGCGGACGCCTTCACATTGCCCGCCGGGATCTTCAGCGCCTTGCCCACCGCCGTGGCGTCGGCCTTGCCCTGGTCACCGCTGCTCGTCGGATACGTGAGGGTGGTGCCCGGGCTCGGCTTGGTCTGCTGGCTCGCCTCCGCCTTGGTGAAGCCCGCGGTCTTGAGCGTGGTGGCGATACCGCCCGCGCGGTTCGGCGTGGCCACGCCGTCCGAGGTGCCCGCGGTGCCGTTGACCACGGAGACCGCGATGGTGTCGGAGGCCGCGGCGGCCGGGCCCTGCGGCGCGGTCGTGGCCGGTGTCGTGGCGGGCGCCCCGCTCGCAGGGGTCTTCGCCTTGCCGTTGCCGTCCATCGCCACGTCGTTGCGCAGCAGCGACCAGACCTGGGGCGCGTCCGCCGACGGGATGTAGTGCGCCAGCGGGGCCTTCGGGTCCGCGTCGTGCGGCATCGTCAGCATCGTGATGCGGTCCGACGGCACGGTCTTGAGCTGCATGCCCAGGTCGTACAGCTTCTTCGGGGTGCCGATCTCCTTGGAGACCTCGAACGCCTCCATCGCGGTGGTCGCGATCTTGTTGAGCTTGCCCGGGTCGGTGAAGAGGTTCTGGCTGCGCAACTGCCGGATCAGTGCGCTCATGTACATGTGCTGCGCCTTGGCCCGCGCGGCGTCGCTGCCCCAGGCGTGCCGGGTCCGCAGCCACTTCAGCGCGGTCTCGCCGTAGATCTTCTGCTTGCCCGCCTTGAGGTGCAGGTGCGAACCGCCGGGCTGGGCCGGGGTCGAGTGGTCGTCCACATTCTGCTTCACGCAGACCTCGACGCCGCCGACGACGTCGGCCATCTTCACCACACCGGAGAAGTCGATGGTCAGCCAGTGGTCGATGTAGACGCCGGTCAGATTCTGCACGGTGGCCAGGGTGCAGCCCGCGCCGCCGCGGCCGAGCGACGCGTTGATGATGTCGTTGACCGGCGCGAACTTCTCGTGCGTCTTGGGGTCGGTGCACGCCGGGATGTTGACGCGGGTGTCGCGCGGGATGCTGACCACGGACATGTTGCTGCGGTCCGCGGACAGGTGCGCGATCATGATCACGTCGGCGCGGGCGGCGTCGCCCACGGTGTTCTTGGCGCCGCCGAGCTTCAGATCCTCGGGGTCGTTGCGGCTGTCGGAGCCCAGGATGAGGATGTTCATCGCCGTCTTGCCGGCGGCGTTGGCCTTCGTCTTCGCCACGGTCGAGCTGCCGCTGACGCGCTCGCCCTTGCGGATCTTGCCCGCCAGGTACTCGTAGTAGCCGTAGGCCGCGCCCGCCGAGCCGAGCACCGCGACCGCGGCGCCGATGGACACCCACTTCAGGACCCTGCGCTTACGGCTCTTCGTGCGCCGCCGTGAGCCGCCGCGCCGGTGACCGCCACCGCCCGCCGCGCCGCGCTGGCCCGGTATTCGCTCGGGTGGCTCCTGCCCGCCGTCGGAAGAGGCGGGGTCGGCGTCCGGTCCCGCGCCGGAGCCCGCGCCGTCGTCGCCGCCGAAGTCCGTACCTGATGGCGCGCCGGGCGCGTAGGCGCGGGCGTCGTCCCGGTACAGGCTCTCGTCCCATCCCCGGTGGTCCGGGTTGGGTGCCGTACCGAAGCCGTTCCCTCCCACTGTCCCGTCGCGCATCCCGAACCTCCCTGTGGCGCGCATCGTCATCACGGTGACCGGCCGCGCGCCTTCGCGCGGGGTGTACGGACGGTGCACGCCGACGCGCCGCCCTACCCGGGTCATACTGGGTCGCCCCACTGTCAGACGGCTGTGAGCGGCGAGGAGTTGCACCCGGAGATCGTCAATTAGCGGACGCCGGGACTCCGGCGCCCGCCCGGATCACGTCAGAGGGTGACGGAGGTCACGGCGGTCACCGCATTCACCGTATTGACCGCATTCACCGCGTCTACGGTATTCACCGCGTTCGTCGCGTGCGCGACATCCGCGACGTCACTTCACGCACGCCGTGTCGGCGGCCTCGGTCTTCGGGAGGTCCGAGGGAGCCGCGGTGGGCGGGCCGATCGGGGTGCCGGGCGCCGTGAAGTCCTTGCCGAGGGTCAGCTTCATGTACGCGAGCGGCGCCGCGTCCGTCGTGCCCTGCTTCAGCGCGGAGGCGGGCAGCCCCATCATCGCGGCCAGCGAACGCGCCTGGTCGGCCTGGTTCGGCGCGTACTCCAGGACGGTCCTGGCGGTGGCGGGCGCGTTGCCGCCGTTCGCCGAGCGGTTGACGCCCTGGGTGTTCTGGAGCCAGTTGACGGTGCTCTGCGCCGCGCCGAAGGTCCCGCTGCCGTTGAGCACGTTGACGCGGGTGTCGTGCGGGGTCGCCTTCGGCCCGGTCAGCCGGGGGTCGGGCGTGGCGGACGGCTTCTTCACCGCGGTCAGCGACACGTCGTTCTTGATCAGCGCGAAGAGCTGCGGGGCCTTGACCGGGTCGACGACGACGGTGGCGTGCACCTTCTCGTTCGGGTTGTCGAGCACCGGCAGGGTGGTGAAGCTGATGTGCTTCTCGTCCACCTCGCTGAGGTCCTTGGCCAGGCTGGTGAGCTTGCTCACGCTGCCGATCGCGCTGTCCACGGTGAGCGCCTTGGTGGCCGCGTCCGCCAGCGTGAACAGCTTCTTCGGGTTGGTCAGCGTGCCGCTCGACTTGATCTTCCGGATCATCGCGCTCAGGAAGTTCTGCTGGAGCTTGATCCGGTCCAGGTCGCTCTGGTTCTTGAGTGCGTGCCGGGTCCTTACGAACTCCAGCGCCGTCTCGCCCTGGATGTTGTGCGGACCCGCGCTCAGGTTCAGATGGGACTTCGGGTCGACCAGCGGCCGGGCGAGGCAGACGTCGACACCGCCGACGGCCGTCGACAGGGCCTTCACCGCCTCGAAGTTGACCATCATGAAGTGGTCGATCGGCAGCCCCGTCATCGCCGTCACCGCGCGCATGGTGCAGCCGGGGTCGCGGCCGTCCACGCCCAGGCTCTCGTTGAACTTGGGCGTGGTGAGCTGCGCGGGCGTGCCCGGAACCGTCTTGGTGCTGCCGTCCTTCTGCTTCGTCGGGCAGTCGGGGATGGAGGTGACGATGTCGCGGGGGATGCTCATCGCGGTCGCGTTGCTGCGGTCGGCCGACACATGGAAGAGGATCGTGGTGTCCGCGTGGCCGACGCTGCCCGCGTCGCCGTACTTCTTGCCGAGGCCGACCCGGCTGTCCGTGCCGATCACCAGCACGTTCATCGGACCGGTGTGCGTGACGTCCTTGCTGCCCGCGTTGCCGACGTCCACCGTCGTGATGTTGTTGTTGAAGTGCTGGTAGACGAGGTAGCCGCCGACGCCGACCGCCACCAGCACGAAGCTCACCGTGCCCGCGGTCCACAACAGGACCTTCTTCTTACGGGACTTCTTGTTCCTCGCCTTGCGACGGCTGGTCGGCGTGGACACGTCGGCCGAGCCGCCCCCCAGTCGCGCCGAGCCGGTGGTGGAGGTCGTGGCACCGGTCCTGGCCGCGAGGCGGGCCGCGCGCCGGCCGCCGGGGGGCGGGGCGGGGCTGTCCGTCGGGCCGGTCCCGGCCCCGGCCCCGGCCGCGTCGTCGTCTCCTGCGGTGGGAGCGGAGTCGCGCCCTTGGCCGCGCCCGGCGTCCCGCGGTGCGGGGGAGGCGTCGCGGTGACCGCTCTGCCCCGGCACGGTGGGCCTCGGTGCCGCGTCCGGCTCCAGCCGCAACTGGTACGTACCGGTCGCCGGGTCCAGGACCCACTGGTCCGCCGGGTCGATGTTCCTACGGCCTTGCGTGTCCACGGTCGCTCGGGTCCTCCATCCGGGATCGGCCGGATCGCTCACACTAGCCCCACAGTTCAGCGCCGATGCGCGCCCGTGACAAATCGAGCGCCCCTACAACCGGACAAAGCTGCCGATCCCGCCTGCCGACCAGGTGGACTCTTTAGCGGGATTTCACCCGCTCTTGCCACAGATGTCGCGGTCCGCGGTCGTCCCGCGGTACGTGGGGCCCGTGGGGGTGGTCGTGGGCGTGGCCGTAGAGGTCGAGCCCGCGGACGGGGTGCCGGGCGTACGCGTACCGCCCGCGCTGTCACCGCCGCCGTCTCCGCTGTCCGGCGCCTTGTCCGACACGTTCACCGGCCGGTCGTCGCGCAGCGTCTTGAAGAGGGTGTCGGCGGCGGGCTGGACGAGCTGGTCGCGGTTGATGTCGTTGACGTACTGCTCGCGCGGCACGGTCAGGAAGTGCACGTTCCCGGTCGGTATCTGCTGGAGGCTGTGCGCGAGGGTGTACAGCTCGCTCAGCGAGTCCAGGCCGGGGTCGGCGGTCAGCGACGAGGTGGCGGCCGACAGCAGCGGGTAGAGCTTGGTCGGGTTGAGCAGCACGCCGTTGCTGCTCACCTTCTTCAACAGCGAGGCGAGGAACGCCTGTTGGCGGTCCATCCGCATGGTGTCGCTGCCGTCGCCGATGCCGTGCCGGGCGCGTACGTATCCCAGCGCCTGCTCGCCGTTGAGCGTCTGCCGTCCCGCGGGCAGGTCGAGGTGCGCGTACGTGTCGTGCACCGGCTCGGCCAGGCACACATCGACACCGTTCACCGCCCCGACCATCTTCTTGAAGCCGTTGAAGTCCACGATCAGGTGATGGTCGACGCGGATGCCGGTCATCTTCTCGACCGTACGGATGGTGCAGGCCGCGCCGCCCGACTCGAACGCCCAGTTGAACTGCTCGAAGCGCTCGTGGTCCTCCTTGCCGCTCGGCAGGGTGCAACGCGGCACGTGCGTCATCAGGTCACGCGGGAGGCTGACGGCGGTGGCGCTCTTCCGGTCGGCGGATATGTGCAGCAGGATCGTGGTGTCCGAGCGCTGAGTGCCGCTGTCCTGGCCGTACTTGCTGTTGCCGTTCCCGCGGTTGTCCGAACCGATCAGCAGGATGTTCTGGGCCTCCGTCGGGCCCTGCGTGGGGCGCTCGGAGGCGTGCACCTTCAGGTCGTTCTCGGTCGCGGTGTCGGTCGTGATGTTGCCGTTGAGCCGCTGGTAGAGGTACCAGCCGGTGCCCGCGCAGGCCAGTACGAGTACGGCGGTGCACAGGGCGACGACCTTCAGCCAGCGCCAGTTCTTGGGGGTGGCGGGCTCCTCCGCCGGGGCGGCGGCGGGGCCTTCGACCGGCGGCGTATCCGTCTCCGTATCGGCGGCCGGCTCCGCGGCCTTTTCCGTAGCGGCGGCCTTTTCCGTAGCGGCGTCCGTCCCCGCGTCCGCGTCCGCTTCGGCCTCTGGTTCTGCCTCGGCCTCGGCTTCGGTCTCCGCCTCTGCCTCTGGTTCTGCTTCCGCTTCGGTCGTCGGCTCGGCGGGCTCGTCCGACCGCGCCTTCTGTGTGCCGGACGCGTCGTCGGAGCCGTCGGAGGCGGGGGGAACGGAGTCACCCTGCGGAGGCTCTGCTGGCGTGGTCACGTCGGGGCCCGTCTCTCGGAAGTCGCCGGTTACCGGGGACAGGCTTGCGATTACCCGCCCGGCATTCGTTCAGACAGCCGAATACGGTGGTTGGTTGCCTGGGTACCCGAAATCCACAGACAGCTGTTGACGAGCTGTGACGGAAGTGACGACAGGGGCGTCCGGCGAGGCCGGGGCGCGTGACCGCTACGGAGATACGGTGACGCGCTCGGCGTCCTTCCGCTTGGCCAACTGCTCCTCGGGCAGCCGGTCGAGGTTGCGGCAGAGCACCACGGAGGCGTCGGCGGCGAGCGGCGCGAGCAGCCCGGCCGCGAGCCCGTCCCACGTGTCGAAGGACAGCGGCGACAGCAGCCGTCCGCCGCGGCCGAGCCCGAGCGCGGCGGCCGACGCGCGCGCCTTGGCGACGACCTCGGACGCGGTCAGCACACCCCCGCTGTCCGGCAGTACGAGCGCGGGCGCGTCCGGGCCGACCGGCGCGTACGGCGCGAAACGGTCGCCCTGGCTCGGCACCTCCACCGCGTAGTCGACGAAGCCCGCGGGCGGCTGCGGGAAGCGTCCGCCCAGCGGCCGGAGCGCGAGCGCGACCCGCTCGCCGCCGCAGGCCCGCGCCGCGTCCAGGGTGTCCGGGCCGCTGACCACCAGGTCGGCACCGGCCGGATCGCCGCCGGGCGCCACGACGACGCCCGCCGAGAAACCGGCCAGCACCCACACGGCCGTCTGCCAGTGTGCGGGCAGCAGCAGCGCCAGCCGGTCGCCGGGCTGCGCGCCCAACTCGTCCTGGAGCAGATTCGCGGTCTTCGCCACCCAGTTCCCGAAGGTCGCCACCGACAACTCGACGCGTTCACCCGTCGCGTCGTCGTAGAAGGTGACCAGCGGGCGGCCCGGATCACCGCGCAGCGCGGCGTCGAGCAGCCCGGCGGGAGTCGCGGGGCCCTGGGGAGTGCGGGGCGTGTCGGGCGTGTTGGCGGTCGGCGTCACGCGTGTCAGGCTACCCCCAGCGATCACGACGGCCTGTGCCCGTACGGGTACGGGGGCCGGTTCCCCGTGCGGCCGTCGCGCGTGGCGTCCCCGCCCGACTCGGCTCGTCCGAGTCGGCCCGTCCGACTCGGCTCGTCCGACTCGGCTCGTCCGTACGGGTGTCAGTGCGGCGGCGCGGCCGACTGTCCGTCAGTTCGTGAATACTCATCTTTACGGCTTATGTCACTATGCTTGCCATGCGAGCACACCCCGCCTCCGCCGTCAGCGCGGAGCGCCCCGTGGAGAGCCCTGCGGCAACCGAAGCGATCCTCCTGGTCGGGGGCAAGGGCACCCGGCTCAGGCCGCTGACCGTGCACACCCCGAAGCCGATGGTCCCGGCGGCCGGAGTCCCGTTCCTCACCCACCAGCTCGCGCGCGCCAGGGCCGCCGGGGTCGAGCACGTGGTGCTCGCCACCTCCTACCTCGCCGAGGTCTTCGAACCGCACTTCGGCGACGGCTCGGCGCTCGGCCTGCACCTCGAATACGTCACCGAGACCGAGCCGCTGGGCACCGGCGGAGCCATCCGCAACGTCGCCCACCGGCTGCGCTCCGCGCCCGGCGACCCCGTCCTGGTCCTCAACGGCGACATCCTCACCGGCCTCGACATCCCCGCCCTCGTCGGCACCCACCGCGCCACCGGCGCCGACATCTCGCTGCACCTGACCAAGGTCGCCGACCCGCGCGCCTTCGGCCTCGTCCCCACCGACGCGGACGGCCGCGTCACGGCCTTCCTGGAGAAGCCGCAGACGCCGGAGGAGATCGTCACCGACCAGATCAACGCGGGGTGTTACGTCTTCACCCGCTCGGTCATCGACACCATTCCGGCCGGGCGGCCGGTCTCCGTCGAACGCGAGACCTTCCCCGACCTGCTCGCCGCCGGCGCCCACCTCCAGGGCATGGTCGACTCCACCTACTGGCTCGACCTCGGCACCCCGCAGGCGTTCGTCCGCGGCTCCGCCGACCTCGTACTCGGCCACGCGCCGTCCCCCGCCGTCGCCGGCCTCGGCGGCGACCACCTCGTCCTGACCGGCGCCCATGTCGCCGCCGGCGCCAAGCTCTCCGGCGGCACCTGTGTCTCCACGGGCGCCGTCATCGGGGCCGGCGCCCGCGTCGACGGCAGCACCGTGCTGTCCGGCGCCACTGTCGAGCCCGGCGCCGTCGTCCGCGACTCGCTCGTCGGCATCGGCGCCGTCATCGGCGCCCGCACCGTCCTCGACGGCGCCGTCGTGGGCGACGGCGCGCACATCGGCCCTGACAACGAACTGCGCGACGGCGTACGGATCTGGTGCGGAGCCCGGATTCCGGCGGGCGCGGTGCGGTTCTCGTCGGACCAGTAGGGCGGGGGCTCGGCTTTACGGGGGCGGGGCGGCGGGCGCGTCGGAGGGGGCGGATACGCTCGCCGGGTGCCTCTCCCGCGACCTCGACCCGCCTCCACCACCGCCACCGCCGCTTGCGCGGGGTCGGTGTCATCGGCGGCTCCCGCGGCTCCGCGTACCCGGTCCTGGTCGCCTGCCGGGCCGCTCGACATCCGGCTCACCCTCAACCCGCTCTGCCGCGGTTATGGCGACCCCGCCTTCCGGATCGACCCGGACGGCACCGTCTGGCGGGCCAGCCGCACGCCCGACGGCGCGGGCACCCTCCGCCTGACCGGAAGTCCCGCCACGATCGAGGCCCACGCGTGGGGGCCCGGCGGCCAGTGGCTGCTCGACGCGCTGCCCGCGCTGCTCGGCGCCGACGACGATCCGGCCGCGTTCACGCCCCGGCACCGGCTCGTGCACGCCGCGCACCGGCGCCACCCAGGTCTGCGGCTGACCCGTACCGGGCTCGTCCTCGAATCGCTGATCCCCTCCATCCTGGAACAGAAGGTCACCACCACCGAGGCGTACCGGGCCTGGCGGCTTCTGCTCCACCGCCACGGGGAGGCCGCGCCGGGGCCGGCGGGCGCCGAGCGCATGCGCGTCATGCCCGACGCGCGGGGGTGGGCCCTGGTCCCGTCCTGGGACTGGCACCGGGCGGGGGTCGACAACAAGCGCGCCTCCACCGTCCTGCGGGCCGTCCGGGCCGCCTCCGCGCTCGAAGGGCTCACCGCCCTTCCACCCGGCGAGGCGGCCACGCGGCTCCAGACGGTGCCCGGGATCGGGCCCTGGACGGCTGCCGAGACGCTTCAGCGCAGTCATGGGGCCGCCGACGCCGTGACGGTCGGGGACCTGCACCTGCCGCATCGGGTCGGGTACGCCCTCACGGGTGAGCGTCGCTCTTCCGATGAGGTCATGCTCGGTCTTCTCGCGCCCTACGCAGGTCAGCGGCACCGTGCCGCCCGCCTCATCCTCCTCAACTCTCCCGCCCCGCCCCGCCGCGCCCCCCGCCTGGCCCCCAACCCGCCTGGCCGCTAGCCCTTTTGCCCTTTGTCTTTGCCCGCCCGCCCACCCGTGCGGGTGTTTTCTTCGTCTGCGGGTGCCGCTTGTGCCTGGGTCGGTGCCGGTCCGGGGCACCTCCTCGAAATGCGGCTGCCTGGTCTTGCTCATCCGGCACCGTCCCTGTCACCGCATTTCTGCGGGGGCACCCCGGCCCGTCCCCTCCCGGTACGTCGGCGTCCGACGGTCCGGTGGGGGTTGCCGGGGGAGGGGGTTCTTTCGGCGAGCCGTCCCGCGCAAGTGGCCCCTCCCGGTGGGCTGCGGAGCTCGGGCCCTTCCCCAAGCGCCCAACAAAACCCCTGCGGCTAGCCCCACACCCGCCCTGAGCACCAGGTGACCCCTTAACCCCCCGCCCCCCCACCCCCTCCGGCGGCCGTCAGGTTGCGGGCCCGAGCCGAACCGTCGAACCCCGCAAGACCCGGGCCCCGCCCCCTTCACCCAAGCGAAGAGCCGGGCGGTGCATGGCCCACCCCCCCGGCCCCCCCTGTCCAGCCCACCCGTTCCCGCCCACCCGCCTGGACGGCCGGGCTCCCACTCACCCCCCTCCCAGCACCCCCACCGGCGGCCGGACGCCGACGTACCGGAGCCCACCCACGCCCGTTCCGGCACCACGGCGGACCGTCGGCCGCCCCCGCACCTAGGCCGTTTCGTTCGGATCATCTGATCGTTGGTCCGGGTGTGCCGTTAAGCGACGCGCAGTGGGCGCGGATCGAGCCGTTGTTGCCGGACCGG
>NZ_JBIBIC010000023.1:0-150956 GCF_042957385.1 Streptomyces sp. NPDC008079 | reverse complement strand
CCGCTGCTGTTGACGGTGTAGGTGACGGTGCGGACCGAGCCGTCCGAGGCGGTCTGCTTCAGCGTCGTCACATGACCCGACGCATTGGCGTACACGCCGGTGCGCTGACTGGTGGTGCCGCGGGTCGCGATGATCGAGGCCGGCAGGCTGCCGCTGTAGCCGAGTGTGGTGGTGTTGCCGTTGCGGTCGGTGATCTTGGTGAGTTTCCCGGCGGAGTCGAAGGTCTGCTTGGTCTGGCTGGAGTGGTCGGTCAGCGTGTAGGTGCCGTCGCTGTTCTTGACCAGGTCCGCCTTGAAGCCGCCCGGCGCGGTGAAGCTGCTGCCGGTGGACACGAACAGGCCCGTTACACCGGCCTGGCCGCGGTAGGTCACCGATCCTTCCTCATGCACCGTCAGCGAGATGTCGTACGGCGTCAGGAGCCACCCGTACCCCGCGGCGGCCGAGGTCGAGGTGAACCCGGATCCCACCGACTCGCTGTTGTACGACGCGCCGAGACCGACATCGCCGTTGATCCCGGGCAGCGTCAGATCGCTGGTGGACACCAGTACATTCCCCGAGCCCACGTCGACCTGCGCCGAGACATGGTCGCCGGCGGAGAACGACAGCCGCGTCGCACCCGGCCGTGCACCCGCGCCCAGCATCGGCGAGACATGCGTGTCCTGAAGCGTCGTCAACGCCGAGCAGGTGCCGCTTTGGCAGGCCTGCACCTGCCAGTCGAACTCCGTACCGATCGGCATCGACGTCGGCAGCGTCAGCCGGGCCACCGAGCCCGACGCCACCGTGACCGTACCGCCGTTGACCAGGTCCCACGCCCCGTTCGCGGCGTAGGTCCCGGCGAAGAACTTCGCCGTGACCTGCCCGCCCGACGGGCTCGAGACCTTCGCGGTCAACACCGGCTTGACACTGTCGACCAGCGCCACCGCCTGCGTCGGAACGTCCGGCGCGGCAGCCACCGCCGGCGCACCCGCCGCGATGACCACCCCCGTGGTCGCGACGCCGAGCACCGAGCCCCAGCGTCCGAGTATGCGTTTCCGCACTTGCAGTCCACCCCCATCACAGTCCGTGCCGCACCAGTCGGCGGGCACGCCTGAAACATCCTGGAGGGGCCCGGCAGTGGAACGTTGTCCTCCGGCAAACGAATGCGATGCGTGACAGCGATGGCGTTCGGTCACCTCAAGATCTTTCGCGCGATGCACCGCGGTTTCGACGGAGCAATGGTGCTCCAATCCAACATGTCGCAGCGCTAATTGGCGTGTCGACCGAGGATTCGACCGCGTCATCGCCCGGGGTGACGTTCTTCACGGCATAAGCCCACTCAATCCGGGAATCGCACGCGATTGCGATTCTCTTGAGGTTTTGTGCACAGGAGTGGGCTAGTTCAAGAAGAACCCGCCCGGGTGGTACGAGGAGATGCACGAGCGTCAGCGCAAGGCCCATTCTTCACGCCGCATCCGAGTCCAGCACGGCATCGGCCATATGAAGAACTGGAGATCCCTCGCCCGCCACCACGGCCGCCGCGAAGACATGAGCGACATCATCCAAGCCGTCGCCGCACTGCTCTCCCACCAGCAGGCCGCCACGTCGGCGATCAGCACGCAAAGGTGAGCACAACCGCCGACCCACGGTCCTCGACGCGCCACCGCCAACCATGCACGAGCTCGTAAGGGTTGTCCCGCTATTTGTGCGTCCGGCCCATCGTGTGGTGGCGCGGACACTGACCGGGCGGCCGACTGGCCAGATCGGGCTCTAGGAATCCGGTTGGGCCCGCCCGCGGACGATGCGTATCCTCTCGGACCATGTGCTACCACGCGTTCAACGGTGCCTTCCGGCACTACGTATGCATCGCGTGCCGGCTCTCCTTCAAAGGCACCACATGGCCGATCCGGAAGCGCATCTGTCCTGGCTGTCGTGAACAGCTCGTCTTCGCCGGCTACGACTTTGCTGCGCCCCGGCGACGCGACACGAAGGCATGGTCAGTTGTTGCGACTGTGCTCGCGGAGGGGCTGACCTACGATCACCGCCCCGGCTGCGGCTGCTCATGGCTCCCCTCTTTCCGGCCCCGGACCCGAGCTCAGGTGCGTGTCCGGCGCCGCGCAGCCGAGCGGCTGGGCCTGCCTCTGTCGGTGACTCTCGCTCGACGCGACGCCTTCACCTCAGAGAGCCGCGACGAGCAACCGCCCTCTCCGTCGGCCGCGAAGCGCGATACGACCTGAGCGCCGCGGCGACGCGGCAAGCCGCGCTGGCCATGTGAGCGGTCAGGGCGTGGTTCGCCTTGAGAAGATCCCGCTGTGGCTGGAATGATCACGGCAGCGGAGCCGTCCTGGATACCCCCGTTCACCGGGCTGCGCTCGCGCGACTTTCGAAAGCTGGTCACGCTGTTGCGCCGAGAAGGCGCCGATCGAACTCGCCGCGGGCGTCCCTGGTCACTGCCGCTGGAAGAGCGGGTACTCCTGGTCACCGCGTACTGGCGGACCAACCTGACGTTGCGGCAGCTCGCTCCACTGTTCGGTATCTCCAAGTCATCCGCCGACCGGATAGTCGGCCACATCGGGCCGCTGCTGGCACTCAAGCAGCGGCGGCGGTTCCACGCCGGCACCGTGCTCATCGTGGACGGCGCACTGGTGCCTACCCGCGATCACAGCATCGCCGAGCAGTCCAAGAACTACAGGTACTCGACCAATCACCAAGTGGTCGTCGACGCTGACACACGGCTGGTCGTTGCGGTCGGACGACCAGTGCCGGGCAACCGCAACGACTGCAAGGCATGGGCAGAATCGGGTGCGAAGGCAGCCGTCGGCAGGACCACGACCATCGCCGACGGCGGCTACCAGGGCACTGGCCTGGCGGTCCCGCATCGTCGGCCCGCGGGCGGCGAACTGTGCGGATGGAAGCATGAGCACCACCGCTCCCACAAACAGGGCAGGGCTCGCGTAGAGCACGTCTTCGCGCGCATGAAGACCTGGAAGATCCTTCGCGACTGCCGACTCAAGGGTGACGGTGGCCACTACGCGATCTTGGGTATCGCCCACCTGCACAATCTTCGTCAGGCCCGCTGATCGGACGGCCGACCGGCAACCAGGAGCGCACAAGATCAATTGCGGGACAGCCCTTACTCCCTGAGTGTCGGCGTTCCGCCTCGATGCGCGCGATAGGGGCGCTGCTGCTGATGATGGCCGCGGCCCGGGGCAAAGGGCCGGAGAAACTTCCCCTCTTGCGAGTCTTCTTCCCGCTTCCCCCGGGAACGTTGCTGTGCTCATCGGTGTACTCGCGCCCGGTGTTGCGGCGGTCACGGCGTTTGGGAGCGGGTGGAGGTGATCACGATGGATGTGTAGGGCATGGTGGCGTGGCCGCCGAGCTTGTCGATCGCGGTCCCGGCGCTGTCCAGGACCTCCGCCATTTTGTCTGCGGGGAGTTGGGTGAGGCCGCCGAAGGTGGGGAGCTGGTCGAGCCACTCCTCTCGGGAGTAGGTGCGCTCCCAGGCGAAGCGCCACTGTTCGGGCTCGCTGAAGCTGCCAGTCTGCCGGATCCCGTCGGCGATTTTCGCGAACAGCGGCTGGTAGGCGTCCACGGCCGAGCCCCTGAGCAGGCCGGGGTTGAACGGGGAATCGGGGGCGACCCGTTGGAGTGCTTCTGCGAGGGCGTCGATCACCTCGGCCGGGAGCTGGGGGACGTGGTGGAAGGGGGCGAGTCGGCCGCCGGGCTTAAGCACCTGGGCCGCCTTGGCCGCGCCGGCGACGGGGCCCACCCAGTGCCAGGCGGTGCCGGCGATGACCGCGTCGAACTGCCGCCCGGCCGGCTGCCAGTCCTCGAACCTGGCGACCTCGACCTCGATACGGCTGCGTCGTGCGAAGGCGGCCATCCGCTCGTCGGGCTCGACACCGAGCACCGTGCAGCCGGCCGCCTGGAACTGCCGGGCCTCGATGCCGGTCCCGGCTCCGACGTCGAGGACGTGCCGGCCGGGGCTTGCCGCGACGATCCTGTCCACCAGGGCCTGGGGATACGGCGGTCGGGCGCGGTCGTAGCGTTCGGCGTCCACTCCGAACGACTCGGCTGTCTGCCGGTGGCGGTGGGGCTCGGGGCCGGACTCGGCCGACTGTCCCTGCGATAAAGTGGGCATGCGCCCACACTAGTGGGCGCATGCCCACTTGTTAAGGCAGAGCGGCGCGGAGAGGGAGACAATGCCGTCAGGGGTGCACATCCACAACGTGCGCGGTCAGCTGTTCGAAGCCGCCGAGCGTGTCCTGCTTCGGGACGGGCCCTACGCGTTGACCAGCCGGGCGGTCACGGAGGAGGCGAACTGCGCCAAGGGTGTGTTGCACCGGCACTTCACCGATTTCGACGCTTTCCTGGCAGAACTGGTCCTCGACCGCGTCCGCGACATCGAGGACCGGACCACGACTCTGCGCGCGGCCGCCGGCACCGGGAGCGTGGTGGACAACCTCGCCGACGCGCTGCAGGATCTGTTCGGGCCGGTCACGGTGGCGATCGTCGCGCTCATCACTTTCCGTGACGGCCTCCGCGCCCGGCTGCGCGAGGCCGGTCTGACCGGCATCCCACTCGCCATGCAGGGCACCGCCATGATCGCCGCATACCTCACCGCCGAGCGGGAGTCGGGGCGTCTGGCCGGTGACGCCGACATCGACACACTCGCCCCCACCCTCGTCGGGGCCGGGCACCTGCTATTCGCCGACCGGACAAGCGCCCCACCGCAGACCGCCGCCGTCCACAAGATGGTGACCACCGTCATCGCCAGCGCCTTGCGACCACTCCCATCGTGACCTGAGCGCACAGACCGCACGTCGCCGCCAGCGGCAGACAGCTCCCAGAACAGGGCACATAACGGTCAGCTACTAGAGGCTTACCCAATCGTCGTCTCGGTGTCTGACGGGCCGGCTGCGTAGGTGTAGCGCAAGCTGGCCTGGGCGCTGAGGTTGAACATGGTGGCGATGCGGAGGGGATCGGGTCCGGCGGCGGTCGCTTCTTCGAGGGCCCGGTCCTGGCGGAGGCTGTCGGCCGTGGCGGGCAGCCCCTTGAACAGGCGCTTGAGCCAGAAGTCGCTGACCGGACTCTTCCTCTTGGCTGTCTGCTGGGTGCGGACGAGATACGGGCTTGCCATCGCCGCTGGGCGAGGCAGCAGGCCGCAGACCGAGACGCCGTCGATCTGCCGTGCTCGGCGGCCCAGCGGCCCTTCGGGCGCGGTCAGCGTCCAGACGAGAACGGAGCTGTAGAAGGCTGCGCTCACCTGCGCGTCGTCCGTGATGAGCTCGGCCCAGGCGAACGTGCTGGGCTGGTCGCTGCGGCCTGGCTCCGCGGCGTCCCCTGCCTCCCGGAGCGAGAAGCGCGTGCCCGCGGAGTCGGCGACGAGCGCAGTGACGGCGCCGGTGCTGTCGGGGGACGGAGGCAGCAGCACGGATCCGCCGACCGCGGCGACCTCGTCGACCCCGACATGGAGCACCCAGCCGGGTGCGGGCGCGTCTTCGCCGGAGGCCGCGCCGATGGGCGCGACGGGGGCGCTTACCCACTGGGACTTCGGGCCCAACAACCTTCCCGTGGACCGGGTGGCCTTCCAGGTCACTGCCGTGGTCGACTGGGGGTTCGCCCACTTCGGCGGCCCCCTCGAGGACCTGTCCCGATGCGAGCAGATCGTCGGGATGCACCACGCCGAGCACCGCCAGGGGCCCGACCGCCTCTTCCGTGTCTATGGCGGGCGGGTGGCCGGTTCGCCAGGCGGCCGGGTGCGCCGACTTGGAGCGGTTCTGCTGCCAGTGGACGCTCCACGGTCACCCGGGCCGTCCACAAGATCCGCCCGTTGCTGGCCGCTGTAGCCGATCACCCACCGCGCCAGCCAGGCATCGTCGGTACCCGCAACGGACCCGCTCGGACATACAGCTGCAGTCCGAACAAGGAGCCTGCCGTGTCCCGGTCCGCGTAGTGATGGTCACCAGGTCCTGCGTCATGGCCGCCTCCTCCACGGCTACTGGATCCAGGCGGGAAATGGACACGTATGACGACGAACTGAGTCGCAAGGTGGACGCCTGGGTCCGGGAGCAGCTCACTGCCTCGCCGGAGTGGGCACCCGAGCAGTACGTCAGCCTTCGTCGCCATCTGAAGGCTGACCCGCCTTCTGTCGACACAGTGAAACCGCCCGCCGTGTCCCCCTCATCGAAGAAATTCGGCCCATGGTCGCCCGACGCCTGCTGACAATCGGCGACCAACCCGACGCCCGCGTCTTCACCGGCCCCCGCGGCGGACGGATCACCACCGCCGTCCTGCGCGACGCCGCCCACTGGGACGACGTCGTCCAGACCCTCGGCTACGAACACCAGCGCCGACACGACCCGAGACGCACCGGCCCGACCTGGACGGCGGACGCCGGAGTCCCCCTGCACGTCCTCCGGTTGATCGCCGGCCACGGCTCCCTGCAGACCACCCAGCGCTACCTCCACCCCGACCTGCAGTCCGTGATCCACGCCGGCCGCACCCTCAGCAACCACCTGAGCACTACCCCCGGCCTCCCGCCGCCCTCCCCCGGCATGTCCGCGACCCTGCGGAGATTGTAGGAACCAGACAACTCCGCGTAGGGCTGAGATGAACATGGCCCCCGGCGAAATCACGCTGACCTGCGGCTTTTCCACGACCGTGATCCCCAGGTGGTCCCCAGGAACCTGACGCTCCATCACATGGAAACGGTTGCCAAAAACCCGAAGGGCCCGCTGGCCTGGCTAAATGCCAGTCCAGCGGGCCCTTCGTGCACCGTCGGGACGACAGGATTTGAACCTGCGACCCCTTGACCCCCAGTCGCGAAGATCAAGGGGATTTCCCTGCCATTCGGGACCAATACCCCGCGCATAACGCGCCGTTATGAGTGGATCGCTCACCAACGCGCACCGCGTGTGGTCCCCACCTGGTCCCTGACAACCTGGGTCCAATACATCACGAGACGTCTCTCATTCAGTCTGCCTCGCCTGGCGGCATCTGACAATCGAACACTGGGACAGCGAAGCCTTCCCCAAGTGGTGTCGGCGACGGGTGAATGTGGAACGAAGGCGAGAGGGCGCCGGGCTCATGGTGCGCGGGTCACCTCCGCTCGCGCGGAGGTGACCCGCGCATCGGCATGAGGCTCAACCCCGCAGTGATCGGCAACTCCATCAAACGATCGCGTTAGGCGGCGGACGGCGCTAGGTTCGCCGACATGAGTGAGGACAGTGGGGACGATCGAACACCAGTCGACCTGTTCGGCAGCACCTCCCGTGTGGGGATTGCCGGTGAGCTGGTGGTCGGGGCTCAACGGCTGGCTCTTCGGGCCTTGAAGGCGTACGCCCAAGACGACCATGAGGTGTCCGCTCTGCTTGCAGGGGTGAGTGTGGAACGGCTCACCAAGTGGGCGCTCGCCTCCCGGAACCCGGTGCTGATCGTCGACACTCAGCAGAAGGACACGACCTTCAAGCACCTACTCCACCTCAGCGGAATCCGGGAGCAGCCCACAAAGGATCTTCGGACCGTGGGCCTCGGCGGCGCCCTGGACCGGCTCCGGGACCTCGGTGTGTTCACGCCGAAGGAGCGAACTGAGCTGAAGGGGCTGGTGGACCGACGCAACGGCGTCGTTCACACGGCCGCTCTGGATGAGGGCGTGGAACTCGTGATGGCGGAGTTCATCGAGACCGCGGAGCGTCTACTCACCGACCGTGGCGAGAGCCGGACGTGGTTCTGGGGTGACCAGTTGGCATTGGTCGACGAGGTTCGTGCGCAGGCAGACAGAGCCATTGAGAGGGCTGTCCACCTTCGCATCCAGCGGGCGAAGTCGCGATACAGCGACCGGGTGCGGGGGATGGACCAGCTGGTGGTCGCCAGCTTGGCGTCCTCCGCCATGGCGAGGATCGACCGTCTGGTTTTCGCGGGCAAGAAGCTCGGCGTTGTGGTCGCGGCCTGCGAGTGTCCCGCCTGCAACTGCCCGGCTACCATCATCCTGGACCGCGCCTTCCCAGTGACCCTTGAGAATCTCCGGCCCGTTGAGACTTTCCGACAGCTCACGTGCCCAACGTGTGGGCTTGAGATCACTGGGAAGGCTGAGCTGTCCTCGGCTGGGGTCGATCTCGAAAAGCTGGACGTTCCTGGCATCTCCAGACCCGCGCGAGGGACCAGGATGCTCCCCGACGACCTGGCGAAGGCGGAGGTCGACCTGTTCATGATGCTCGTGCCCGACAGGGACGAGGAGATGTTTCCGGACTGGGAGCCCGACTTCGATGCGGCCGAGGGGCCTAACGACGATGAGGCCGAGTCCGAGGGGGAGAGCTACGAGCCGTAGGCCGGCCAGCTTCCAAAAAGGTCGTGCTTTCACTGTCCTCGCGGGCTAACGTCCCGGTATGGCCCGTACCTGCGTCTTTTGTGGCGCGACCCCGCTGACGAAGGAGCACGTCCTTCCTCGCTGGCTCAAGGACGCCTTTGAGCCGTCGATGCTGCCCCGCGTCCGCTACGTGACGATCAGCCAAAAGGGTCGCCGGTTCCGGGAGGCCCCGCTGCTCGATCAACAGGTCCGAGTGGTCTGCGCGACGTGCAACAACGGTTGGATGAACAACCTGGAAGAGGGCGTCCGGCGGTTGCTGCCCGCCGTCATCCGTGGTGAGGTCAGGGTGCTCAGCCTCGACGACCAACGCGCTCTCGTGACGTGGTGGCTCAAGACCATGCTCATGTTCCAGCACACGCACCCTGCTGAGGACCAGACCGCCATTCCTGCCGAGGACTACGCGGCTTTCCACACGGACCGGGCACCGAGCCACCTCATGACCGCCCGCTTGGCCCTCATGCCCTACCTGGCGGACGACTCGATCCCGATCGTGGACACCCGATACCAGGGCTACGGTGACGAGCTGGGACGCGGGTGGGTGGGCACCCTGAAGATCGGTTGCGCGGTGATGCAGGTACTGCGTCTCGGACCGGTGGAGGACGGTCTGAGACCGGCCCCGTTTCCGAACACGGCCAAGGCTCGGGTCGTTTGGCCGCCGGTACGTCCCGTTGGTTGGCCGCTACGGGACACCTTGGCGCACCCGGAGATGGATGACTTCGCCAGGCCGCTGAATCTGGACTGGCCCAAGGTGTTGGCCTGAGTCTGGAATCAGGGTGCGACGGTGACGAATGCGGGGCTACGGTCCTTACATGGATGACTCGCTCTCATACGGGAGCCTCTTCGCGGGCGCCAAGAAGTTTGCGTTCAGTGCCTGGACCTCGCACAACAGGCACAGCGGTGATCGGGAGTTGTTTCTGCTGCATGCGGGTGTCAGCATCGAGCGGCTCGCGAAGGCCACACTGGCGAAGCAGAGTCCCATTCTCCTCATGGAGACGAACGCAAAAGAGGACCTGCTCCTGTACTTCGCTGGAGCCGTGCCGTCCGTTGAGACCCGCATTCGAACCATCGGCGCCTCGGTGGCCATCAGCCGCCTTCGCAAGCTCGGTGTCCTCCGGCCCAAGGACACTGACCTCGACGGCCTAATCGAGCTCCGAAACGGTGTCGCTCACCTGGCAGCGGACACAAGCGAGGAGTTTGACCCGGTCCTGACGTTCGCCAGGACAACAACTGAGCTGCTGCGGCACCTGGGCGAGGCGCCGGGAGACTACTGGGGCCGGATGACCTCGCTCGCCAACGTGGTCCTCAGCGAGGCCAGTTCACAGGTCGAGCGTGAAGTGGCCATCCAGATACGAGGCGCTAGGCACCGGTTCGAGGAGCGCTTCTTGGGGCTTCAAGCGGACGCCATGGAGACCTATCGGGCCGCCGCGAAGGGAATCCTCCCGACACTGAGGCAGCTCGACGACGACGTGTACTTCTCCCAGTCCCGCAGGTGTCCCGGCTGTCGGTGTCCCGGAATTCTGGACGCCAAGGTGCTTCCGCTGAAGGAAGGATCGAAGGAGGAGATCTTCTTCGAGGTGCTGGTTCTTTCCTGCAAGCACTGCGACCTCGTTATTGAAGGACGCGAGCAGCTCGTGGCAGCTGAGGTGGAATACGCCTTCAGCCTTCCACTTGAGAGCATGCAGCGTCGCCAGCTCTTCCACCATCTCACGCGAGAGGACACCCCGAGCGGGATAGAGGTGAGCCTTGCTGCTCACCTCTTCAAGGGACCCTGAAGCGCCTTGCCGCCGTCGGTTCGAGGACTTACCGAGTGACCGTTAGGACCCCTGACCACCCTGCGGGATACTCAGGCTGAGCAGCGACGACGAACTGCCGCGTGGTACGGCCTGCGGCCTGCTGCTCGACCTGGCACGCGGCGAGATCATCGGGGTACCGAAGGCTCGTCGCTCCGGGCAGGACGGCGGCCTGGCCATCGGGATCCAGCAGTCACGGAGACAGCCGGTTGCCGAGGACTCGTACGACGACCTGTACCGGCAGGTGATGACCGCGCACGACCTCTACCACGCCTGCCGGCACGACGGCCTGCGCGACTATGAGGCCATGAGGACCGACGCACAGGCTGGCGTCGGCAGCGCGCTCAATGCAGGCCAGCGCACCCGGCTGCTCGGTATGCTCGCCCAGTTGCCGCCCCCGGCCGATACGGGCAGTCTGCTGGACATTGTCGCCGAAGTACGCGGCCGCCCCACCCAGGGCACCGTGCAGGCCCCGCGCGCCTGGCACGACCCTCGGCTGCTCTACGACATACGGCGCGGCACCGCGAAACTAGAGGCGGTCCTGCGGTACGCGGTGTACGTCGCCAGCACCGGGCCTGGATCACCCGCCGCCGACGGCATCGAACTTGCCCTAGTGCCCAGGCCAGTACCAGCAACCGCTGACCCGAAGAAGGATTAACAGTCCTTGCCGCTTGGCCGCTTACGCCGATCTGTCAGGTGCGGTGTTCAGGTGGGGGAAGGGCGCTCCCTCTGGCCTGGTGCCAGGCGGCCAGCGCCGAGGGCCCGTTCGGTGATGGCAAGGCGGAAGGCGTCCGTTTGCCCAGCGGCATAGATGATCGTCGGCACGCCGTTGACTGTGGCGAACCACGCTTGGGCTCCGTGCGGCATCGGGCCTTCGGCGGGGGCCTCCATCGCATCTACGCCATGGGTAGCCAGCAGCTCGTTGAGGGCATCGTGGGTGGTTGTGTCGACGATCATGCCGACGCCTCGTGCTTGCGGCGAGTCTGCTCGCGTTCGAGAATGCCGAGGATCTGGTGGAAGACACCCTCTGGATTGTCGGTCTCCGCGATTGAGTCCACGACGGCGTCCCAGAAAGCGCGGACGGCGGGCGATCCCTTAGCGTCGCGGACACGTCCGATGTCCGTCAGCCATCGCTGGGTCTCGGGGTTGGGCACTCTGGGGGTGGCAGCGCCGCACGCCTTCATTCCGTCACCAACATTCCCGCTACAGCGGCCGCCAAGTGTGCGCGGACCCGAGTGAGGTCGGCGAGGAGCTTGTCGAGACCGACCAGTTCGAGTTCGGTGTCGTCAATCTCCAGGAACGGTGCTTCGTCGCCCCACTGCGAGAGTCGAAACTGCAGCGAGCTGTCCTTGGGGGTCTCTACATTCAGAACCGCGCTATGGTGAATGACCGTGCCGTCAGCGTCGACGAAGTGGTCGACGCACTGGCTGTTGAGGTGACCGCAGCCCAGGGGTCGAAGGTCAGATGGGGTGGGCGGCGCTGCCGCCCCGAGTTCGATGCCGTGCATGGTCGGACCGGATTCCCTACTTGGTGGGGTGGAGGACTGGTGTGCTGCAGGACATGACGACCCCCTCGGGCAGCGGCCCGGGCCTCGAGGGCAGGGCGATGCTGGTCAGGCCGTGGCCTCTCCGCGTTGCCGTAAGCAGGTCAAGAAGCAGAACGGCTTCAACGGCGCCTACACGGAGACGCAAATCAGGCTGCCCTATGACCGTACAAACGAGTCAGGCAACAACTGGTCACACGTCCGTCAGGATCAATCCTGGGCGAGCAGGGTCGACTCCGCATTTCAGCCGCACTGGGGCCTTCCTGCTCCGTGCGTGCCGAGGTGCTCAGACGACGTCGTGGATGGTCCAGCCTCGTTGATAGAGAGTGTCGACGTAGGGCTCTGCCCGCTCGCGGTGAGTGGCGAATGCGAGGAGGTGGGTGGGGCGGGTCGCGCCGACGAAGACGAGTTGGGCTGCCTTCTTGATCGTGGGCAGTGCCTGAGTCAGCGGGTCTCCCGCGGCCCATCGGCTCAGCACCTCGTGCACGTCAAACTTCTGCCCGGTACTTTCCAGGCAGTCGAGGATGAGTGAGGCGCAGTGTGTTTCGCCCTTGGCTGCCTGGATCGTACCCGCCAGGGCAGGGGTGTGCGTGTAGCCCGCCTCGCGGGCATGGCTTGTTGCGTCTCGGGAGGCCGCCAACGGGCTGGGCCGAAAAACGAAGGATTCATCGGAGAGTGCCGGAGTCCGACCCGGCTCGTGTGCCAGGCGCAAGAGCGCTGCACGAGTCCTGTCGGTCAGCGCTTCCCATCGCGCAGGGTCATCCACGGGGGTGAACAGCAAGTCGCGCAGGACGGATCGCACCTGGGCATCTGGCGTTCCCCCTTGGCGGTCGAGTAGACGCAGGGTTGGGAGAGGTTCGCGAGAGCGGTCCCGGATGAGGCCCCTCAGTGCGTTCCAGACTGCTGTGCCTGCGGAATGGCCGTCTCCCACCGCGAGGTCCTCCTGCGCTTGGCGCACTACGTCGATCAGCAACGCGGGTCCCGCTGCCTTGGGTCGGACGTAGTCGGGCAAGTAGCACTGGAGGGACTGTGGAACGGCCTGCGCGCCACCGCGGCTGGTGCGGGCGGCCAGCACCCGGGGCGGGCGCGCCTTAAGTAGTCCCTCGGGCACGAGCGCGGCCGCCAGGCGTTCGAACGCCGGCACCACGCGCTGGTAGTTGCTCTCGGAGAAGAGCAACAGGGCCAGGGTTCCCTGGGGCCCGGCACCGATGATGTCCTGCGGCCGCTGGAGGGTCAGTGCGCTGGCGAAGTCGGCGATGTCTCTGCCGAGCCTGCGGCTGACGGGCAGTTGAGACGCCAGGGAGTGTGGGAAGGGGAAGGGGTAGCCGGGGTCCTTCGAACCGCCGGGCTCGGTGTAGATGCGCTGGTTGACGTCGCCAACCCGCTGTACCACTGCCGCTCCGGGCGGGAACAGGGCGGCGAGCAGACGCTGCTGGTAGGCGGCGGTGTCCTGCATTTCGTCCAGGAGTACGAACGGAAAGCGATGTGCTGCGGCCTGGGCGAGTTGGGGATGGTGGGCAAGGTGTATCTCGGCGATGGCGAACATGTCGTGGTAGCGGAAGATGCCCTGCTTGGTGAGTCTGTACTTGAGCTCCGCGTACTGCTTGCCGCTGGGCGAATCGTCCTTGAAGGGCAGACGCTGCGTGGCTTGTGCGCGGAGGCTGCCGGCCTCGCACACGTAGGTCGCCTGGGCGACAAGCTCTCGGCCGTTCATCCTCCGGCTCAGGGAGCTACGGAGGGTCCTGTAGGCCGGGTTTCGGTCGAAGTGCCACAGCGCGGCTTCCTCGTAGGCGTCGTTGTCGATGCTTCGGACGTCTATGCCACGGGCGCGCAGGGCCGGCAGGGCGAAGAAGGTGTTGGTGAAAGCCTGGATGGTTCCGATGAAGTGCGGGTACCCCAGGAGGCGTCGTCCCTCGGGGACGCTGCTGAGCCGAGTGATGATCTCGTCTTTGGCAGTGTTGGTGTGGGACAGGACGCACACCCCGCGGGTGGTTGACTCCCAACTGTCGGCGAGCAGCGCGAGCTTGAGGCCGACGAGGCTAGTCTTGCCTGAGCCCGGGGCTGCTTGCAGGTCCATCGAGTGCATGCTCTGCAGGAAGTCCCACTGTTCCTGGTGGGGCAGCGCCAAGCCCATGGGAACGGATAGTCTGTCGATCTTGTCTTTGGACAGGGCGTCGGGTGCGAAGGGTACGGTCACCGGTCAGACCTCGCCACAGAGGTGGTCGAAGGCCCTGGTGAGGTATGTCGGGATGTCCGCTGGATCCACCGGGGTGGTGGCGAGCAGCCGGGCGGCGTGTTGCGCGGCGATGGACTTGCTCGCTTTGTTGAGGCGCAGCGGCTTGTAGATGTCGAGGGCCATGTGTTGCAGCGACTTACCAGCGTCTTGCCAGGAGCGGACCTGCTGTTCTGCCGCTTTCTCGATCTCTTCGAGTCTCCCCGGGGCTGGCCATTTGGTCTCCGCGGCTCTGGCGCAGAGGACTGCCTTGTGCATGAGGGTGGCCATTATCCAGGATGCGGCTGCGAGGTCGTACTCAAGAGTCCAGTGCTCGGAGACGAACGTGCGAACGTGACCGTCGTCTTCTTTCGTGAGCCCGTTCACGTGGCCATCGATCTCGGCTGGTGTCATCTCAGCCGAGCAGCGGAGTTTCTTGCGCATCTCGTCCGACGTGCCTTCGGGAACCAGGTCACGGTCGCGGATGCAGGCCACCGCCACGGGAATCTGGGCTCCGTCGCGTTGGAAGACGCGACTGTAGCGGAAGAGGCCGGTGTGCCCGACGTTGACAACGCTGACACCGCAGGCGTGGAAGGAGCGGCCGATCGCCAGAGCAAGGGCGGGCAGGAAAATCGCTTCGGCGTCACCCTCGACGACGGCCACGGCGCGGGCGAAGAACATGTTCGCCTTGGTAGTGTCGAGGAACCGTGACAGGAAGGCGTAGTCGCCAGCTTCCAGGCGGGTCTGGTCCGGGGAGAGGCTGAACGTGCGGCCGCGGGCCACCATGGTCAGGCAGTACACGGGCAGGGCGGAGGCGAGGTTCGGGCTGTGAGTGGTTAAGATGACCTGCACCGGAGCCGAGTCCACCTGGGCGGCCCCGCTGGCCGCGTCGCCGGCGCGTTCCTTGAGGAGGTCCATTACTCGGGCCTGCAGTTGCGGATGCAGATGCGCCTCTGGCTCTTCGATAAGCAGGAGGGGCGCGGTCACCGCCCCGGAGTTTCCTAAGAGAAGGAGCTCAGCGGCCATGAACAGGGCGTTGTCGTAGCCGAGACCGCGTTTGGTCGGGTCATCGGATCCCGTGACCAGGCGCAGTTCCAGGCGCTCCAATGCTCGCGCCAGCGACGTGTGGCCGTCGGAGACACCGATTTCACCACGAAGCTCGTCGGTGCCGATGGCGAACTTGCTGAGGTAGCCGGTGTTGATAGCGTCTCGGGCGGCGGCAACGGCCTCGTTGTTCCTGATGTGGTGTTCGGCGCGGCGAAGGATGCCGACCAGTGTCTCGGCGGTGTCGGCTTCCTCATCGAAGTCGCTCGTCTCCTGGGCGCGCATCGCCGGGTAGCCGGCCAGGATCTGGGACAGCCGGGATCCGCGCCCGGCCCTCAACTCGGCTTCGGCGTCACGCAGGGGTTTCAGATAGGTCGCCTTGAGGTACTCCCGGGCCGCTCCGTCCAGGGCAGGGCCCGTGCCGTCCGGCCCCGTCCGGGTCGTGACGGAGACGCGTGAGTACTGCAAGGGGTCGAGCAGTTGGGCTTTGAGCGTGACGAAAAGGCAGGGCTTGCCGTCCACCATCGTCAGCATCTCGAGAAAGACGGCTTGCTCCTCCATCGTGAGGTCCTCGAACCCGCAGGTGAGGGTCAGCGTGGTGACCCGTCCCCCAGCCCCCGAGTGGAAGTCGTCCTGGGTGATGCGCGTGTAATCAGCTGCCCTGGTCAGCAGGCACAACCTGATCGCATCAATGATGGCCGTCTTGCCACTGTCGTTCTCCCCGACCAGGACGTTCACGCCCCGCGAGAGACGAACATCCAGGGACGGTTCGTCGGCGACCCCCGCCTCGCCCGACCCACTGTTCGCACCGAAGATCCGGAAATTCTCAGCACGCAACCGCGCCAGGTACATCTAACCCCCACAGCGACGCAGCCCGGATCCGGTCGATCCGAGCTCCAGAACCGCCGTCAAGTACCCCACCCACGCGCGGTTTCGGCCTAGAGCATACGACTACGGCCAGTGAATCCAGGCAGTACGAGGAAGTCAGCTTGTACTAGATTAAGTCATCTCGAACACGTGCTCGGGTACCGTGGCAGGCCCCACCGACCACTGACCGTGACCACGCCAGCGCTGACTTCCACGTCGTTCACTGGACGGGCTCTGGCCAGCCATCGTCGGCTGGTTTCACGCCAACGATCCTTACGCCAAACCTCCTTGGGAGTTCGGTGCAGGTGCCGGGCACTAGTCTCGTTCGCCCGGCAGGGAGCCGGTGAACCGAGAGGGACGAGACCGCCATGCCCAACAACGACACCGGATTCCTGGTCTCCTTCGTCGATGAAGATCCGCTACGCGCCCGCAAGGACGCGCGGGAACTGCTTGCCGTGCTCGGCGAGGTGGACCCCACGGCAAGGCTGGATCTGCCCGAGACCGGCAGCCCAGTGGGAGCCGGCCACAAGGGCGGGCCGTCCGCCGACACCGTAGGGCTGCTGCTGAGCGCCGGTTCGTTCGTCGTCGCGCTGGTACAGACGTGGCTGGCGCGAGTCCCGCAGCGCACCATCGTGGTCAAGCGGCCCGACGGGGCAACCCTACGCATTACCGGCAAGGAAGCCCGCGAAGACGACACGCTGGTCGAACGGTTCCTCGCGGACGACGGCGACGGCGACACGACGGCGACGACGGCGGGCTGAGCAGCGATGACCGACAACGACCGGCACGCGTTACTCGTCGGCGTCTCCTCGTACGACAGCGAGACGTACGCCGATCTCCCGGCGGTGCGCGCCGATCTGCACTACATGCGGGCGGTGCTGGAGAACACCGAGATCGGCATGTACAACGAGTGCGCGGTGGCCGCCGAGCCGACGCGCGCTGAGATGCTGCATGCGGTCGAGACGTTCCTGGAAGTGCGGCAGCCCAGCGAGACCGCGCTGCTCTACTTCAGCGGGCACGGCGAGTACTGCGAGCAGGACGGCCAGTTGTACTTCCTGACCCGGGACACCGACCCGGCCGACCTGCCGGGCACAGCCGTACCGGCGGAGTTCCTGGAGCGGATGCTGCAGTCCTGCCGGGCCGCCTCCAAACTGGTGCTGCTGGACTGCTGCTCCAGCGGGTCCGTGGTCCAGGGTTGGACCGCAAAGGGCCCGTCGGGGGAACCGGACCGGTCCGCGCCGAGCACCCTGCTGCGGCCGACCGGCGTGTACTTCATCACCGCGTCCGACGCCCTGCAGGCGGCCTCCGCGATGGCGCCGCCCGGGTCGGACCTCGGCACCTCCCGGTTCACCGGGGAGATCGTCGAGGGGCTGCGCAACGGCCGGATCAAGGAGGGCGGGTGGATCACCCCGGACGACCTCTTCGACTACCTGACCGCCCAGATGTCCCGCAACGGCGTACCGGAGGAGCAGCGGCCCACCAAGTCCACCATCAGGGCGACGCGGAGCCTCCCCTTCGCACGGTCGGTGGCGCGGCCGGTGCATCTCCCCGCGCACCCTCACGACGCCGCCACCACCGTCCAGCGCTCCCCCGCACTGCTGAAGGCCCGGCAGCTGGCGGAGGCGGACGAACGGGACGGCGTCGACCGCGAGCGGCTGCTGCGGTACTACGCGGACTGCCTCACCGCGCAGGCAGCGGCGGGAATGCGGCCGGACCGGGACGGCGGCCGGAACAAGAAGTACTTCCTGCTGGCCCAGGGCGAGGAGACCATCCAGTCGGGGCGCGGACCGCACATCGTCGCTCCCGGAGCGCTGCTCCGACCGGAGGGACGGAACGGCTCGGACACCGAGGCGGGGACGCGACAGGAGTACTGGTACGGCTACCCGGCGATCACGCTGCCCGCGCGGGACGCCGTCCGGGGGCGGCGCGGGCCGGTGGAGCTGGCGCCGTTGCTCATCCAGCAGATGGAGCTGGCGCCGGACGAAGAGGGTCGGGACGTGCTCCGGCCAAGCGGTGTGCCGTCCCTGCACAGCGGCGTCGTCTCCGAACTCCTGGACGCGGGTGACGCGGCCGACCTGGTCGCGCGCTGGCAGCCGGCCTGGCAGGAGGGCAATGACGCCCAGATGCTGCGTGCCGTCAGGGAGTTGCTGGACGAGCTGGGGCTGCCGGAACTCGAACCGCTGGACCCGTCCGCGCTGAGCGAGCGCACGGTGATGCAGGCGTTGCGGCCCGGCGCGCACAACGCGGCCGTGCTGCTGGTGCCTTCGGGCGCAGAGGCCATGGCCACCCAGGCTCTGGTGGAGAACCTGCTCCAGATATCCACGCGGACCCCGCAGATCGCGGGCACCGCCCTGGACGCGTTGCTGGACAGTGGGGCTCGGCAGGTCCCTGCGCCCACTGCCGTCGCGGCCAGCCCGGTGACGCCCGTCGCTACGGGACCGTGCAACGAGAGCCAGGAGCTTGTGATTTCATCGGCGATGACCCAGCCGCTGACGGTGGCGACCGGGCCACCCGGCACCGGCAAGAGCGAGGTCGTCACGGCGGTCGTCACCACCTGTGTCGCCGCGGGGCAGTCGGTGCTGGTCGCCTCCACGAACAACGAGGCCGTGAACGTCGTCGCCCGGCGCTGCGACGACATCGCGCCCGGGCTGCTGATGCGGACGGGCAACGCGGAGGCACTGGAGCGGGAGGCGGCCAAACTGGAACGGCTGCTCGCCGAACCGGCCGGGGCGCCGCGGCGCGGGTCGGCCACCGTGGGCGGCGAGCTGCGCAACACCAGGGGAACGGCCGACCGACTGCGGGCACAGTCGGCCCACCGCGTCGGCGAGGAAGGACAACTGCTGGAACTGTTCCGCGACCGGGAGGAGCAGGCTGCGGCCCTGGAGCTGCCCCTGTCCCTGCTCGAAGGGTTCTGGGCTGCCGACGCCGACGGCGTGGCAGCGCTGGGCCGGTGGGCGGAGCGGGCGCGGAAGACGGCCCGGGCCCGCTGGTGGCAGCTGGGGCCGTGGCGGCGCGGGCGCGCGCTCGCCGCGCTGGTCGCGGCGGGGGCGGAGCGCCCGGACGGTACCGGACCGGCATGGCCGCAGTGGGCGACGGGACGACCCGTGCCGCCCGATCTGCTGGAGTCCCTCGCCGGGATTATGTCCGTGGAGCGGGAGGTGCGGGAACTCGCCCACCGGCACGGGGAATGGGACGAGGACGGGCTCAAGCGATCCCGGCTAGCGGCGGCGGAGGCACTGTCCGGGCTGTCGGCAGAACTGTCCCGCGCGCTGTCTGTCGAGGCCCTGGGCCGGGCCAGCGGGCTCATGAACCAGCGGCTCCAGGCGCTCCGCCGCCGCTCCGGCTACCAGCGCAGCCAGAAGAACCTCATGACGCACATCAAGGGATGGGCCGTCACCACCCACGCGGTGCGACAACTGGAACTCGCCCCGAAACTGTTCGACCTCGTGGTCATCGACGAGGCCAGCCAGTGCTCCATCCCATCCGTGCTGCCGCTGCTGTTCCGGGCCCGCCGGGCACTGATCATCGGTGACCCCATGCAGCTCGGGCACATCCCCGGCGTGTCACCGCAGCAGGAACGTCAGGCACGCCTACGGGCCGGGCTGAGCGCCGCGCAGCTGGAGCACCACCGCCTCACCTACCACGTGCATTCCTCATACCACGCGGCCGAACAGCATGGCGACAGCGCGCTGCTCCTCGACGAGCACTACCGCTGCCACCCGCGGATCGCGGATGTCGTCAACGGCCACTGCTACGGCGGCCGGTTGCGGGTGCTGACCGACGTGCGACGGCAGGTGCCGGCATGCGACCCGGTGGGAGCGGCGGACCCGGCACCGGTGCTCGGCTGGATCGACGTGCCGTCCGGGGAATCGGCGCGTGGCGGCGACGGGCAGTCCTGGCGGAACGAGGAGGAGGCGAAGGCCGTCCGTCGCGTGGTCGACGGACTGCTGGCGGGACTTCCACCGGACGCGACGGTGGGAGTGGTCACGCCATTCCGGGCTCAGAAGGAGACACTGGCACGGATGTGGCGGGACGACGACCGCGTCCGGGTCGGCACCGTCCACACCTTCCAGGGCGGCCAGCGGGACGTGATGGTGCTCAGCCCGGTGGCGACGCGCAACACACCACCGCGGACGACCCACTGGGTCGCCAGCCAGGTCAATCTGTGGAACGTGGCGGTCACCCGCGCCAAGTCGCAGCTGATCACAGTAGGTGGGCGTAGCTTCTGGCAGGACCAGAGCGGCCTGCCCGCCCTCCTCGCCGCACGGTCAGCGCCGCTTGGAGCGGGCGACGGCGGCTTGGCAGCCGTGGCCTGCGCACACGGCCCGCAGACCGAGACCCTCGACGACCTCGCCGACCGCTTGCAGCAGTACCTGGCCGGACGGGGCATCACCGATCTGGAGCGCGCCGTGCTGGTCGGCGGCCACCCGGTGGACCTTCTGTTCACCGACGCGGGTAAGAACACTGCGGTACTGATCGACCCCGGCCCGGGGCCCGATGCGGACCCCGCACGGCACCTGCGGCTGACCCACGCGCGTAGCGACCTGCTCACCGGGCTGCCCTCCGGAGGCCACGGGGCCAAAGCCTGCCCCGTGAGCCGGACAGTGCGGGTGCCCCACTGGCGGATCGTCGCGGGCGAGAGCGCTCTGGCGCCGCTGTTCGGCTGATCACCCGGCAAGGCGGCCAAGCCCGATGGCCCGACAACTGCCGGGCAACTCTTCACGACGTAGTTCATGACGCGCGGAGGTCTTCTGCCCGCACCACCCGCGGTCGTGGCCTGCCCTCTTAGCACGCAGCTTCTAGGCCCTCGGCAGCGGAGCTGTGCGTGGATCATTGTGCCCTCGGCGGTGGCGGCAGCCCTTAAAGGTGATCACGGCGGTCAGGGTGCACGGATACCGCAGCGTGACGGCAATCTCGATGGCTCAGACGTCGGAGAAGGTCACGGCACAGTCGATCCCGGCGGGTGTGGCCTCACCGCGGTTCTACGACAGTCCGACCTGCCCGTCCGAGCCGTTTCGAGCGCCCCTGCGCACTTGCGTGCGCTCTCACCCGCGGTCGTACGGTGCGGAACCATGTCAGCATCCACGGAAGAGGTACTCGCCCGGCTCAGCACAGAGATCCCCGTCCGCGTCAGCTCGACCGCCTCTCTGATCAGGGACACAGACAAGGCGGCCGCCGCGATCGATCGACAGCGCGCGCGAAAGAACAAGGACGAGAAGGAGCCGAGTTCCCGCAAACCCGTTCTCGGCCCGTTACTAGGCGCCGACGGGCAGGACCTCGTCACCACGCCCTGGGCACTGCTCGGCACCTTCGCACGGGCGACCGCACTCGCCCGCCAGGGACGCGGCAGAGGATTGGCCGAACACTGGCAGGGCCTTAAGTACTGCCAGGCCCTAACGACCGGTCCACGGGGTTACCTGGCCCTCTCAGAGGAGGGCCAGAGTCCGGAACTCTCCTACAGAGCCATGCAAGCACGGGAGTTGGGGCGGGCCTTCGGACTCGCCGTCGCGGAACGCGCCGTGCAGAACCGCTTCCCGGATCACATGATCTCCACCTTGGACGCCGAGGCCGTGCTGCTGGCAGGTTTCGCACGCTCCGGCCCGCGCCCATCTCTGGGCGCCAGACCACGACCCGACTACTTCATCGAAGCGTGGTGCCCAGGCGAGCCATCACATGTCTTCGCCATAACGGTGAACGGTAACCATCAGAAAGCCACCAAACGCACGGCCAAGGCCGACCGCTCAGCGTTCAAGCAGCTAGCCAGAGGAAGCGAGCGCGCCGAGTACTTCCACCTCGCCGATTGGAACACCACGCCATGTCTCTTGATGTCTACCGAACTGCTGGCGCTGGAAGGCATCACCGTCAACGCTCTCCAAGCCCACGGCGAAGGGCTGCTTCCCGTGCGGCCAGCGACAGGGCGTGCGAGCGCCGATGCGATGCTCTCAGAACGGAACCCCAACTACATCGGCGCGGTTACGGTACCCGCGGTCAGCGGCCGTAAGGCACGAGTCCAGGACGGCTTCCTCATTCCCTACAAGGACCTCGGCTGGTACGGCCAACTGCTTGCGCGAACCGGAGCCGCCAGCCAGCTGGCACTCGCTGGAGCGGGCACCGAGATCGCCCAATACCTCACCAACAATCAGGGCCACAAGCACTACAAACAACAGACATTCGCTGGCTCCTCCAGCGTCCGCGACGCACGGCACAAGATAGGCCCGACGGTATTCGTCGGAACCGATCAGGTGTTCCGCGTCAACGGGGTCCGCGTGGAGGCGTTCTCCGGCATCGCCGAAGGCTTGTACGAGCGGCTGGCCAGGGCGCAAGTTGAGGACTACCGGAACCTTGCGTACGACCTGCGCAATACTCACCCGATCAGCACCACGGTCCCATCGTGGGGCCCAGTCTCCTTCGGTAAGGATGGCACCGTAATGGCCCTGCGTGTCCTACCCAAGAAGGACGACGAGATAGGCCCCTAATCAGCGGCCCGTTACCGACCAGCGGTACGCGCTTGGCGGCCCACGGCTGAGAATACCAGCGGGTACGGAAGTGATGCTGGAGGAGCCACCTGAGGCGCACGCGGCGACATCGCGGACGGCAGGAGGATCTGAGGGTCCTCCGCCCCCGCTGGGGCGACGGCGACGCTTACATCGATCAGCGACCACGCTGTCGTCCGGGCGCTGCGGTCCTCCGCCGCCCCGAGGACGGCGGCCACTAAGGTCCGGACGCTATCCATATGACAAGGGAAGCACGCCGGTCCGAATACCGATCGAAGCGCACGTGATGGCACGGTGATGGCCTTCGCCCTCGAACCGCCAGGTCACGCCACCTATCGCACCACTTTGAACTTCCGTCACCTTGGCAGCCATGAAGCAGACTGATGGCAGCGCCGCTGCACATTCCGATCCTGTGATTCCGCTCCGAGGACGCATCTACCGCAGATGCGGGTGCCGCCGACCCAACGGGCGGCAGTTCGGGGCAGCCTGCCCGAAACTTCAGGGCAGAAAGCGTCACGGCTCCTGGGCATTCGCGGTCGATCTACCCTCGGTCGACGGACGGCGCCAGCCCCGCTGCCGCAGCGGCTTCCCCACACGCACCGCGGCGGCAACGGCGCTGCGACAACTGCTCGAAAACGAGGAGAGCGGACTCGAGACGCAGGCCGATCTCACGGTCGCGGCCTATCTCACCGCCTGGCTGCGCTCGAAGCAGGAGCCGCTGCGTCCCACGACCTATGCCCGCTACCGTGACAACGTGCGGCGGGATCTGATTCCCGCATTCGGACCGATGCGTCTGGTCGACCTGCGGTCGCGGCACATCGTGGCGTGGTCGGATCGCGAACTCGCCCTCGGCCGGGGGCGAACGGCCGTCTACCGGGCTGGCGCCGCCCTCTCCAGCGCCTTGGGCGCCGCGGTTCGCACCCGGCTCATCGCCGACAACCCGTGCCGGTACTCGCTCATCCCGCGCCCGGCGGCCGGCGAGCGGATCTGCTGGAATCCCAGTCAGGCTGCCGCCTTCCTGCGCCACAACCACACCCGCTACGCGGACCAGTTCGCCGACCTGTTCGAGGTGCTGCTCGGCACCGGCATGCGCCGCGGCGAGGCGCTCGGACTGCACTGGACTGACGTGCACCTGGCCGAGCACGTGCTGCTGGTCCGGTGGAACCTCACCGCCGTCGACAACAACCAGCTCTTCCTCGGCCACCCCAAGACCAAGGCCAGCCGCAACTGGGTCAGCCTGTCCCCACGCGTCACCGCCGCGTTGGAACGCCAGCAGGCCCAGGCACGCGCGCGCCTGCCGGAAGGGGCCGCTCTGGACGGGCTGGTGTTCTGCCGCGAGGACGGCTCGCCGTTGCGGCCGCAGTCGGTGCTCACGGAACTGCGCCGCCGCTCAGCCGAACTCGGACTGCCCCGGATCGGAGTACACGACCTGCGGCACACCGCAGCCACCATCATGATCAGCTCGAAGGTGCCACTCGCCGTGGTCTCCAAAACGCTGCGGCACTCGACCCTGTCGACGACCGTGAACCTCTACGGTCACCTGCTCCCCCACGCGGCCCGCGAGGCCGTCACCGCATTGGGGGGAAGCCTACAAACAGGCAGATGTGGCAGCCGACAGCGACGGCAGTGACACAGCGGCCTGACAGGCGCACGCAGCGATACTGAGCCGCGCCTACAGTCGGGAGCGAACAGGACTGCCGTCACCGTGCCATCACGTGTACTTCCAACGGATTCAGCGGGCCCGTCGTTGCCGACGAACCCGCTGTTCGCACCGTCGGGACGACAGGATTTGAACCTGCGACCCCTTGACCCCCAGTCAAGTGCGCTACCAAGCTGCGCCACGTCCCGGTGCTTGGTCGGTCGGGGTGGTGGCCCCGGGTGACCGTGCACGAGAACGATACCGCACCTCGGGGGGTGTTTGTGCGCAGAGGGGGTGGGGGCCGGGGCGGGGGGAGTTGAGTAGGGGTACTCATGTGGGGTGGGGCGGGGCGGGGGGAAGGTCGGGGCATGACGAAACCGATTCAGCAGGAGACGACGGCGGCGTATGCGGCGCAGGCGGCGATCTCGTTCGCGGTGGCGCTGGGGGCCATGGTGGTCGGGGTGGCGTATCTGCCGGTGGGGGGATGGGAGCGGGCGTTTCTGGGGCTGGGACTGCTGTATGTGGTGACGGCGGCGTTCACGCTGGCGAAGGTGGTGCGGGACCGGCAGGAGGTCGGGCAGGTCGTGAGCCGGGTGGACCAGGCGCGGCTCGACAAGCTGCTCGCGGAGCACGACCCCTTCAAGATGGAGGGCATCTAGTCGGTGGCCCGCGCGTGACGCGTGCGGGTGAGGAACTTCCGACGGTCGGGGGCCTCCACGGGGATCGCCCCGGCGGGGGCCCTCAGGGCGTAACGGGGGCGTCGGACGCGTCGCACGGGGAGGGCGCGGCAGAAGGAGGGGGCGCGGAAGCCGTTTCGGGAGGCGTGTCGCCCAGCAGATAGCGGGCTCCGGGGCCCGCCGCCCCCGCCGCGTCGTCGACGTTGTAGAGACCGCAGCGCGTCAGGGAGAGGCAGCCGCACCCGACGCAGCTGGTCAACTTGGCCTTGAGGCGTCGCAGCTCGGCGATCTGGTCGTCGATGCGCTGCTCCCAGGACCGGGCCACGCCGTTCCATTCGGCGGTGGTGGGGACGTGGTCGACGGGGAGCCGGGCGAGGGACGCGCCGACCTCGTCGAGCGAGAGCCCGATCCGCTGGGCGGCGCGGATGAAGGCGAGCCGGCGCAGCGTGGAGCGGCGGTAGCGGCGCTGGCCGCCCGAGGTGCGCTCGGAGTGGATCAGCCCGAGGTCCTCGTAATAGCGCAGCGCGGAGGCGGCGATGCCGCTGCGGGCCGAAAGCTCGCCGATGGGCAGCAGGTCACGGGTGGAGAGGGTCACATCGGCCCAGCATACGCTTGACTTCAAGTCGGCTTGAAGTTGCAAGGTCGTCCCATGACGATGACGCACCGCACCGGGCCGTCCGGCCACTCAGAACAGCCCGAGCGCTACGGGTACGACGACCTGCGCCACCTGATGTCGCGGATGACCGGCGACGAGAAGCACGACACCGCCGCCACGTCCACCCTCGACGTCCTGTGGGTGCTGTACGACCGGGTACTGCGGGTCGGGCCCGAGAGCGCCGACGCCCCGGACCGGGACCGCTTCCTGCTGTCGAAGGGCCACGGCCCGATGGCGTACTACGCCGTTCTCGCCGCCAAGGGCTTCATCCCGTACGAGTGGCTGGCCGGTTTCGGGACGTACGACTCCCCGCTCGGCCACCACCCGGACCGCACGCTCGTACCGGGCGTCGAGATCGGTTCCGGGTCGCTCGGGCACGGGCTCGGTCTGGGCGTCGGCAGCGCGCTGGGGCTGCGGGCCCAGGGGCTGGACGAACCGGCGGTATGGGTGCTCGTGGGCGACGCCGAGATGGACGAGGGCAGCAATCACGAGGCCGTGCAGTACGCGGGGGCGGTCGGCCTCGACCGGCTCCACGTCGTCGCGGTCGACAACGCCTCGGCCACGTACGGCTGGCCGGGCGGGCTGGCCTCGCGGTTCGCCGCCGAGGGCTGGTCCGCGGTGACCGTGGACGGCCGGGACCACGCCGCGCTGTACGAGGCGTTCACCGCACCGCATCCGGGGCGGCCGCACGCCGTGGTCGCCCGCGTCGAGCCGAAGTGACGGCCGGGTCCACGGGCGACGACAAGCGACGTCACCCAAACGTCGACACCCGAGCGACAGCGGCCGAGACCGCGACCGACGCCGAGGCCGATGCGGAGACCGAGGCCGAGGACAGGCCGACACCGCGACCGCGACCGAGACCGCAACTGAGGGCAGGCGAAGAAACGACATGACTGGGGATTCCATGGACACCATGCGGGAGCGGTTCGCCGCCGTCACCACCGAACTGCTCGACTCCGATCCGCGGCTGGCCGTCGTCCTCGCCGTGATCTCTTCGGACCGCTTCAGTGACGCCGCCCGCGCCCACCCCGACCGGGTGATCGACGTCGGGATCAGGGAGCAGTTGCTGGTCGGCGCGACGGGCGGACTGGCGCTCGCCGGGCTGCGGCCGATCGCGCACACCTTCGCGAGCTTCCTGACCGAGCGGGCCTTCGAGCAGGTCAAGCTCGACATCGGGCACCAGGGCGTGGGCGCGGTCCTGGTCAGCGCGGGGGCCTCGTACGACGTCGCCGCGGGCGGGCGTACGCATCAGGCGCCGGGCGACGTCGCGCTGCTCGACACGCTCGACGGCTGGACCGTCCATGTGCCGGGGCACCCCGACGAGGCCGACGCGCTGCTGCGGCACGCGGCGGCGGACGGCGACAGCCGCGTCTACGTACGGCTCAGCGATCACTCGAACGTGGCGCCGCGACCCGTCTCGCCCGGCCGCTTCCAGGTGCTGCGCGAAGGGCGCGCCGGGGTCGTCCTGGCCGTCGGGCCCATGCTGGACGCCGTCCTCGACGCGACGGCCGGGCGCGATGTGACGGTGCTGTACGCCTCGACGGTACGGCCGTTCGACGCGGCGACCGTACGGGAGGCGACCGCTCGGACCGATGCGGCCGACCTCGTCGTCGTAGAGCCCTACCTCACCGGTACGTCCTCGGCGCACGCCGCCGAGGCGCTGGCCGACGTCCCGCACCGCGTGCTCGCGCTCGGCACCCGCCGCGCCGAACTGCGCCATTACGGCACCTGGCAGGAGCACGTGGCCGGGCACGGCCTGGACGCGCAGTCGCTACGGACCCGGATCGACGCGTTCCTGCGGGTCTGACCCGCGAGGGGGCGTGGCGGAGGGCGGCACCGCCCGCATGCGGGCCGGGGCCGGAACCGTACGACCGGGGCGCGGGCGGCAAGGCCGGGGGCGCGGTCCGAATGCCTGGAGCTGAGGGCCGTTGACCCCGGCCGCGGTCGGAAAATTCGGGGCCCCGTACCGCCCCGGCCGCGGTCGGGAAAGCCTCGGTGCCCGTACGCGCCCGGCCTCGGTCCCGGGCCAGGCTCCGCTCCCGGCTCCCGGCTCCCGACCTAGAGCCGACTCGGCGAGAACCCCTCAGGCCCCGTGCCCGCCGTCCGGCGCCGGTACGGCCCCCTGCCGCGGTACGCCCGCCGGGTGCGTCGGCTGCGCGGCCGCGGGTCCGCCCTCGAAAGCGCCAGCACCCGCCGGAGCAGCCGGACCGCCAGGAGCCCCGACAGCGCCCGGACCACCAGGCGCGCCCGGCCCCGGCGCGGGCGGCACCGCCCCCTTGCCGCTCCCCCCGGCGGCACCCCCGCCGGAGGCGCCCGGCTTCGGCGGCGCCGCCGAGGACCGCCCCACCTGCCGCCGCGCGTCCTCCGCGCTGTTCTGCGCGCCGAGCGAGCCGAAGTAGAAGCCGGAGACGGTGGCGAGGACGGTCATCAGCGAGGTGACGATGGTCTTACGGAGGTCGCCGGAGTCGGCGCCCGACGACAGCATCGCGACGGCCAGCGCGAAGGCGACGAGCGCGAGGATGAGGACGGCGATGACGCTGCGGGTCAGACCGCGGACGCCGCGCGGCTCGCGGAGGTCGCGCAGCAGGTCGCGTACCTCGTGGTCGCGGGCCGCGTCCTCGAGCAGCCGGTCGGTGATCTGCTGGCGCCAGGCCGTGGCCCGCCGCACATCCATGATCAGCGGTATCACCGCGACCGCTGCGACGGCCACGACCACCACCGAGATGAGGACGAGCGCGGAGCCGCCGTTGAGCCCGCTGATCGGCTCGGCCGCCGCGGCCGGCCCCCGGCCGGTCCCGGCATTCGCCGCCGCGACGTGAACGGTCGTGAAGTCCGTCATGGTGAAGCGCCCCCCTCGTCCGCACCACGGGTCCGCCCCCCGCGCCCCGGGCGGGCATGCTCCCAGCGCCGCCGTACGCCGGTCAAATCGGCAGGTACCGCCAACTCCCTTACGGCGGACGGCAGTACATCACCGCCGCGCCCGGCGCGGAGCCGACCCGCTCCCCCGGACAGGCCCTAGCCACGCGGGCCCTCACCTCAGGAGAATCATCCGTGACCGACCAGGCCACCGGCATGTCCCAACGCCGTTGGGGGCCGCGGAGCCTGGCGGCCATACAGCCCGATACCGCCCCATACCCGTACAGCCGCAAGCGATACAGCGGGCACACCACCAGCATCCTCATGAGGAGCAGCACGATGCGCGACGCGTCACAGTCCGGGGTAGTTCCGTACTACGAGGATGTGTCGCCCGGCACCGGCGCGCTCGCGCCGCGCGCGTGGTGGGCGGTGTCGGACGCGCGGCGGGTGAATCTCGGCGGTGCCTGGCGCTTCCGGCTGTCGGCGACGGCGGACGCGGAGGACGACTCCTTCGCCCAGCCGGGGTTCGACGCGACGCGCTGGGGCGCGGTGACGGTGCCGTCGCACTGGCCGCTCCAGGGGCACACCCATGAGCACGAGTACGGGCGGCCCGCGTACACCGACGTCCGTTTCCCGTTCCCGGTCGACCCGCCGCACGTGCCGACGGAGAATCCGACCGGTGACCATCTGCGCGCCTTCGACCTGCCGGACGACTGGCCGGGCGGCGCGGCGGTGGTGCGTTTCGACGGCGTCGACTCGTGCGCGCGGGTGTGGCTGAACGGGCAGGAGCTGGGGACCTTCAAGGGCAGCAGGCTGCCGGTGGAGTTCGAGGTCGGCGAACTGCTGCGCCCGCGCGGCAATGTGCTGGCGGTCCGGGTCCACCAGTGGTCGTCCGGCAGCTACTTGGAGGACCAGGACCAGTGGTGGCTGCCCGGCATCTTCCGCGATGTGACGCTGATCGAGCGGCCCGAGGGCGCGGTGACCGACTTCTTCGTGCACTGCGGCTACGACCACGCGAGCGGCACGGGCACGCTGCGGGTGGACTGCGAGCCGGGCGGGACGGTGACCGTACCGGAGTTGGGGCTCGACCTGGCGACCGGTGAGGAGGTGACGGTGCCGGTGGAGCCGTGGTCGGCGGAGGTACCGCGGCTGTACGACGCGGAGTTGGCGACCGAGGGCGAGCGGATACCGCTGCGGATCGGCTTCAGGACCGTCGCGGTGGAGGACGGTGTGCTGAAGGTCAACGGCCGCCGGATTCTGCTGCGCGGGGTGAACCGGCACGAGTTCGACCCCGACCACGGCCGGGTGGTGGACGGCGAGACGATGCGCCGCGACCTGCTGCTGATGAAGCGTCACAACATCAACGCGGTCCGCACCAGCCACTATCCGCCGCATCCGGCCTTCCTCGACCTGTGCGACGAGCTGGGCATGTGGGTGATGGACGAGTGCGATCTGGAGACGCACGGTTTCGAGGTGGTCGGCTGGCGCGGCAACCCGGTCGCCGACGAGCGGTGGACGCCCGCGCTGCTGGACCGGGCCGCGCGGATGGTGGAGCGGGACAAGAACCATCCGTCGGTGGTGATGTGGTCGCTGGGCAACGAGTGCGGCACGGGCGCCGGGCTCTCCGCGATGGCGGACTGGATCAGGCGCCGTGACCCGGCCCGGCCGGTCCACTACGAGGGCGACCTCACCTGCGCCGACACCGACGTCTACTCCCGGATGTACGCCAACCACGCCGAGACCGAGCTGATCGGCCGCCGCGAGGAACCGCCGCTGGCGGACGCGGAGTTGGACAAGCACCGGCGCGAACTGCCCCTCATCCTCTGCGAGTACGCGCACGCGATGGGCAACGGGCCCGGCGGACTCAGCGAGTACCAGCGGCTGTTCGAGGCGTACGAGCGCTGCCAGGGCGGCTTCGTCTGGGAGTGGATCGACCACGGGCTGCGGCAGCGCACCGCGGACGGGACGTCGTACTTCGCCTACGGGGGCGACTTCGGCGAGGAGATGCACGACGGGAATTTCGTCTGCGACGGGCTGGTCTTCCCCGACCGCACGCCGTCACCGGGGCTGACCGAGTACAAGAAGGTCGTCGAGCCGGTGAGGATCGAGGGCGACGCGGAGCGCGGCACGGTCACGGTGACCAATCTGCACGACTTCACCGACCTGTCGTATCTGGCGTTCCGCTGGTCGTACGAGGTGGCGGGCGCGCGGAGCGACGTGGGCCGGTTCGAGGTGCCGTCGCTCGGCCCCGGGCAGAGCGCGGTGCTCGAACTGCCGCGGGCGGCGCGGACGGTGGGCCGCGGCGAGGGGTGGTGGACGGTGCGGGCAGTGCTCGCCGAGGACACCGCGTGGGCGCCGTCGGGTCACGAGGTGGCGTGGACGCAGTTCGCGGCCCCCGCGCCGGCGGACGCGGCCACCGCGCGCGTCGGCGATCCGCACTCCCCGCGGCTCGCCGAGGGCGGTCTGATCGTGCTGGGCCCCGGCGTCTTCGACGCGGCGGACGGCACGCTGCGCTATCTGGAGGGCGCGGCGGTCACCGGACCCGTGCTGGACGTGTGGCGTGCCCCGACCGACAACGACCGCGGCGCGGACTGGAATCCCGAGGGTCAACTGGACCGGCTGTGGCGGGAGTTGGGTCTCGATCGGATGCGGCACCGGATCGTCTCCGTGGCCGTCGGCGGTGACGCGCTCACCGTCACCACCCGGGTCGCCCCGGCCTCCTCCGACCTGGCGCTGCGTACCGTCTACACCTGGACGGCCACCGGGGACCGGCTGCGCCTGGGCGTCGAGGTCACGCCCGAGGGCGACTGGACGCTGCCGCTCCCCCGGCTCGGGGTACGGCTCGGGCTGTGCCAGACCCTGGACCGCGTCGAGTGGTACGGCGGCGGGCCCGGCGAGGCGTACCCCGACACGCGCGCCGCGTCCCGGATCGGCCGGTACACCGGCACCGTGGACGGGCTCCAGACGCCGTACGTACGCCCCCAGGAGAACGGCGCACGCGCGGACGTGCGGTGGGCGCGGCTGCGCCGCGCGGACGGCACCGGGCTGCACGTGGAGGGCGAGCCGCCGTTCTGGTTCACCGCCCGTCCGTGGAGCACCCGGGAACTCGACCGGGCCACGCACACCCACGAGTTGACGCGTTCCGAGGTGCTGTGGGTGCACCTCGACCACGCGCTGCACGGCATGGGCAGCGCGGCCTGCGGCCCCGACGTACTCCCCCGGCACCAACTGCGCGCGGCGCCCGCCGCCTTCGCGTTCACCTTCATGAGCCTGCCCGCCGCCGCGGACCCCGAGGAGCCCGCGGACCTCCCGCTTCTGGAGACCGAGTGACCACCGCGATACGCCCGTTCAGGCCGGAGGACCTGCCCGCGCTGTACGACATCTGCCTGCGCACGGCTGACGCGGGCGGGGACGCGAGCGCGCGGTATCCGGAGCGGGACCACGAGCTGCTGGGGGCGATCTTCGCGGCGCCGTACGCCGTGCTGGAGCCGGAGGCGGCCTTCGTGCTGGACGACGGGTGCGGCCGGGCGGTCGGTTACGTGCTGGGCACCGGTGACACGGCGGCCTTCGTCGAGCGCTTCCGCGACGAGTGGCTGCCGACGGTCGCGGACCGCTTCCCCGAGCCGGCCGGGGAGCCGGGGACGCCGAGCGAGGCGATGGCCGTGCTGCTGCACCACCCGGAACGGATGGCGCGGCAGCCGGAGTTGGCCGCGTATCCGGCACATCTGCACATCGATGTGCTGCCGGACTTCCAACGCGGCGGCCACGGGCGGGCGTTGATGGAGGCGTTCCTCGGCGCCCTGGCCGCCAGGGGCGTACCGGCGGTGCATCTGGGGATGCTCACCGCCAACGCTCCCGCGCGGGCCTTCTACGACCGGCTCGGCTTCCACGAGATCGCGGTGCCGGACGCCGGGGAGCTGACCTACTTGGGCCGCGCCACCTCGTAGTCGCCGCTGTCCGTACGACCGGCGTCCTCGGAATCGGAGCCGGAAGCGGACCCGGAAGCGGAGCCAGAACCGGAGCCGGAAGCGGACTCGGACCCGGAGCCGGACTCGGCCGCCGCGTCCCCGTCCACGCTTCCGGCGGCCTCGGGAGCCTCGGCGGTCTCCGACCCGTCCGGTGCGTTGATCCGCTCGGTCCCCTCCGCGTGCTCCGGCCGCTCGGGCCAGCCGCCCGCGGGCGGCATGGCGACGGCCCGCCACCACCAGTCCTCGGGCTGTTCGTCGGCGGGCTCGAAGGGCGCGCCGGGCCGCGGGGTGGCGATCTTCGCCCCGGTCTCGCGCGCGGCGGCGACGCTGCCCTCGGCGGGCACCGCCCAGGAGTGCATGGCCAGGTTGAAGGTGGCCCAGTGGATCGGCAGCATCGTGCCCGCGGGCGTGCCGCCCGACAGGTCGCTGTGCGCCAGCAGCCCCTCGGCCGGGGTCATGTGGATGTCGGGCCAGTACTCGCTGTAGGCACCGATCTGGATCATCGTGGCGTCGAACGGGCCGTGCTGCGCGCCGATGTCCGCGAAGCCGGGGAAGTAGCCGGTGTCGCCGCTGTGGTAGATGCGGTGGGTGCCGTCGGTGACGGCCCAGGACGCCCACAGGGTCTGCTGGCGACCGCGCAGGCCGCGTCCGCAGAAGTGCCGGGCCGGGGTGGCGGTCAGGGTGAGCCCCGCGATCTCCGTGGACTCGTTCCAGTCCAGCTCGCGCAGCCGCTCGGGCGGTACGCCCCAGTGCTCCAGGTGCGCGCCGACGCCCAGCGGCACCGCGAAGACGGCGTCGCTGCGGACCAGCGCGACGATGGAGGGCATGTCCAGGTGGTCGTAGTGGTCGTGCGAGATGACGACCGCGTCCAGGCCGGTCAGCGACTCCAGCGGGACCGGCGCGGGGTGCACGCGCTTGGGGCCCGCGAAGGCGAAGGGCGAACAGCGCTCGCCCCACACCGGGTCGAACAGCACGCGCCTGCCGCCGATCTCGGCGAGCACCGTGGAGTGCCCCATCCAGGTCAGCCGCAGCCCGGAGGCGGGCGGGCGCGCGATGTCGGCGAGCGTGGTGGGATGCAGGGGCACCGGCCCCGCGGGCTTGCGCGGCTGCCTGGCCTCCTTGCGGAAACTGGCCGGAAGCGCCTTGAACATGCTGCCGCTGGGGACGCTGCGGGCGCCGACGGGGTTGACGAAGGCGCCGTCCGCGTAATTCGGTGAGGAAAGGATGCGTTCCAGCCGGGCGCCCGTGGGGTCCGCGCCGAACGACGGGGGGCGCATCTTCACGAGGCGGGACGGCTGTCGGCCGGCGCCGGTCACGGGTCCTCCAGAGCAGATGACGACGAGCGGCGGGGTCCCGCCACCACCCATTATGCGGCGGTCCGCCGCGCCCGCCGGGGCGCCGAGGCCCCGGGCCGGGCCGCCTTCACCGGTTCTCCCCCGTCCCCGGTGTCACATCTGCCGTCATATCCGCTTACGGTGGCCCGGCCGCCGCGACGGCCGTTTCGCGTCACTCCCCCGGTTCGCCGCTCCCGCCGCCGGCCAAGGCCCCGCCGCCCGACACGCCCCCGCCGCCGGCCAGCGCCCCGCCGCCCGACACGTCCCCGTCCCCGTCCCGATCCCCGTCACCGAAGGCCAGCGACACGTGGTCGCGGACCGGCCGGAACCCCAGATGCCGGTACAGCGCGTTGCTGACCGGATTGGCGAGGTCGGCGAAGAGCACGACATCGCGGGCGCCCGCGTCGAGCGCGGCGCGCGAGACGGCCGCGGTGGCGCCGCCCGCGTACCCGTGGCCCCGGTGCGCCGGCGGGGTGTAGACGGCGACCACCCGGACGGTGCCCGACGGGTCCGCCGCGTCGGCGGCCCTCCCGGCCATCGCGACGGGCTCGCCGTCCCGCTCCCACAGGGTGCGTCCGCCGAGCGCGATGGCGTCGTCCATGGCCCGCTCGTCGTCCACGGGCGGCTCGCCGATGTCGACGGTGAAGGCGCGGTGCCAGCGCAGCAGCAGCTCGCGGTCGGCGGGGCCCGCGACCCTGGCGCGGCCGGGCGGCGCGGGCCTGCGCGGGGTGAGGTCCCCGAGCCGGTAGAGCCGCATGGCGCGCTCGACCGTGACCTCGGCGCCGGTCCTCGCGGCCCAGGCCGCGCCGAACGCCTCGGCGCTCTCGCGCTCGCCGCGCACCCCGCCAGGGGCCTCGCCGGGCCAGACCTCGGCCAGCTCACCGGCCGCGGACGGAGGGCCGCCGGTCAGCAGCGGCGGATGCGGCGGCGTACGGAGGAAGGCCGCGGCGACCGCGGCGCCGGGTTCGGGGCGCCACCAGCCGAACAGCGGCGGCTTCCCGCCGTACGCGTCGAGCCCGCGGCGGCGCAGCGCGGCGGTGACGGTGACCGGCACCGAATTCTCCACAGGGCGCTCCCGCAGGAACGGTCCCGCCTCGGTCTCGAACGCGGTCAGGTCCGCGGTGATCGTCCAGCTCATCGGCCCATGGTGGCCCCGCGCCCGGGCGGCGCGCACGCCGTTTTCCGGTGTCGGCCGCGCGGGGCGGTCACGGCGTCAGCAGCCCCCGGCGCTCCAGCAGCGGCTCGGTGCGCGGCGGCCGGCCGCGGAAGGCGGCGAAGGCCGCCATCGGGTCGACGCTGCCGCCCCTGGAGAGCAGCGCGCGGCGGAAGGTGTCGCCGTTGGCGCGGCGCAGGCCGCCGTTGTCCTCGAACCAGGTGACGGTGTCGGCGTCCAGGACCTCGCTCCAGATGTAGGAGTAGTAGCCCGCGCTGTACTGGCTGGCGAAGACGTGCTGGAAGTACGTGGTCCGGTAGCGCGGCGGGATCGCGGGGTGGGCCAGTCCCGCCTTCTTGAGCGCCGCCGCCTCGAACGCCAGCGCGTCGCCGGGGTCGGTGCCCGCGGGCAGGGTGTGCCAGGCCCAGTCGAGCAGGGCGGCGGCGAGGTACTCGACGGTGGTGAAGCCCTGTCCGAACCGGGCGGCGTCCCGCATGCGGTGGACGACGTCGGCGGGCATCGGCTCGCCGGTCTCGTGGTGGACGGCGTAGCGCTCCAGGACCGAGGGCCACAACGACCACATCTCGTTGACCTGGGAGGGGTATTCGACGAAGTCGCTCGGCACGCTGGTGCCGGAGAAGTACGGGTAGCGGACGGCGGAGAACAGGCCGTGCAGCGCGTGCCCGAACTCGTGGAAGAGCGTGTCGACCTGACTGAACGTCAGCAGCGCGGGCTCACCGGCCGCGGGCCTGGCGATGTTGTGGTTGTTGACCACCACCGGTCGCTTGCCGAGCAGTTCCGACTGGCTGACCAGGGAATTCATCCAGGCCCCGCCGCGCTTGGACGCGCGGGCGAAGAAGTCGCCGAGGAAGAGGCCGAGGGGGCTGCCGTCGGCGTCGAAGACCTCGAAGACCCGGACGTCGGGGTGGTAGCCGACCAGGTCGGGGCGTTCGGTGACGGTGATGCCGTAGACCTCGTGGGCGGCGTGGAAGACCCCGTCGTGCAGCACCTTGTCGAGCGCGAAGTACGGGCGCAGCGCGGCCTCGTCGATGTTGTGGCGCTCCTTGCGGACCTTCTCCGCGTAGTACGACCAGTCCCATGCCTCGACGGGCCCGCCCGCCAGTTCCGCGAGGGCGTCCGCCTCACGCTCGGCGTTGGCCAGAGCGGGCGGCACCAGGCGGTCGAGCAGGTCGGTGACGGCCTGCGGGGTGCCCGCGGTGCGGTCGGCGACGACGTACGCGGCGTGGCTGGGGTAGCCGAGCAGCGCGGCGCGTTCGGCCCGCAGGGTGGCGATGGTGACGGCGAGCGGGCCGTTGGTGTCCTGGGCGCGGTTCAGGGACGCGGTGAGCAGGCGGCGGCGCACGTCGCGGTCGTCCAGCGAGCCGAGTTCGAGCTGGTTCGAGAAGTTGCGCAGGCTCAGTACGTAGGAGCCGTCGTGGCCGAGCGCGGTGCCGTTCTCGGCCGCGGCGGCGATCGCGCCCGCGGACAGGCCGGAGAGCTGGGCGGGGTCGTCGAGGACGAGGGCGGCGGCCTTGCTGGCGGCGACGATGTTCTGGCCGAAGGCGGTGGAGGCGGCGGCGATCTCGGCGTTCAGCTCGCGCAGCCTTCGCTGGCCGTCCGCGTCCAGCTCCGCGCCTGAGCGCTGGAAGGCGGTGCGGTAGCGCTCCAGCAGGCGCAGCGACTCGGCGTCGAGGCCGAGGGAGTCGCGGGTTTCGTACAGCGACGTGATCCGGGCGTAGAGGCCGGGGTTGAGGCGGACGGCGTCGTTGTGCGCGGCGAGCAGCGGGCTGATCCGTGACTCGGTCTCCTGCACGGCGGGGGTGATGTGCGCGGACGCCTGGTTGAAGAAGGCGGCACTCACCCGGGCGAGCAGCGCGCCCGAACGCTCCAGCGCGACGAGGGTGTTCTCGAAGGTCGCGGGCTCCGGGTCGGCCGCGATGGCCTCGACCTCCGCGAGGTGCTCCGCCAGGCCCTGCTCGAAGGCGGGCAGGTAGTGCTCGTCCCTGATGTCGGCGAACGGCGGCAGCTCGTACGGCAGCGGACTCGGGCTGAGGAACGGATTCGTCGTCACCCCGTCGACCCTACGCGGCGCCCTGCCCGCCGTCAGGCCGTGACGAGCGCTCGCGCGGATCGTGAAAAGCGCCCGCACAGGTCACTGACCTGTGCGGGCGCCGATGTGATGCCGGTACGGCGGCGGGACGGTGATGTGCTGCCGGTACGACGGTGGGACTGCGGTGCCGTGCGGCTACGGTCCCGGTGTCAGCCGCCACTCTTGCGACGGAATTCCCGCTGTCCTCCGGCCTTGCCGTGCGCGCCATGGATCTTGGACTGGTTGTTGCCGCCCGAGGCGGATCCCTTGCGCGCGCTCTGCTTGCGCTCCAGTGCCTCGCGGAACTTCCGCTTCACCTCGTCCTCGTCCGGCGCCTGCGCCTCGGCGTCCGAATCGGTCTCCGGTTCCGCCGCGGCGTCCTGCGGTGCTGCTTCAGCGGCCACGGTGGCCTCCTGCTCTTGGTCGGTCATGCCACCAGAGTCGCATGCCGGACGGCGTCGGCCCACCCGATATCGCCGGGGCACACGGCGCGTGTACGGTTCCGTTCACCACTTCCGGGGAGGATCAGACTGATGACCTGGCTGTTGTACGGCGCCACCGGCTACACCGGCCGCTTGATCGCCCGCCGCGCCGCAGCACTGGGACAGCGCCCTGTGCTGGCCGGTCGCAACGCCGCGAAACTGGTGCCGCTGGCCGCCGAACTGGGCCTGGAACACCGGGTGTTCGGTCTCGGTGACCCGGCCGCGATACGCCATGGACTGGACGGCGTGGAGACGGTGGCGCACTGCGCGGGCCCCTTCGCGCGCACCGCGCTGCCGATGGCGACCGCCTGTCTCGACTCCGGTACCCACTACGTGGACATCACCGGTGAGATCGATGTCTTCGAGTCGCTGCACGCGCTCGACGCGCGCGCGGAGAAGGCCGGGATCACCCTGCTGCCCGGCGCGGGCTTCGACGTGGTGCCGACCGACTGCGTCGCCGCGCTGCTCGCCGCCCGGCTGCCGGACGCGACCCAGCTCGACCTCGCCTTCCTGATCGGCGGCGGGGCGAGTCCCGGTACCGCGCGGACCGCGCTCGAAGGGATGGGCGTGGGCGGCAGGATCCGTACCGGCGGCGAGATCCGTACGGTGCCGGTCGGCTCCCGACAGGTGCAGGCCGCCTTCCCTTCCGGCACCCGCAAGGTCGTGTCGATCCCGTGGGGCGATGTCAGCACCGCCTACTACTCGACGGGCATTCCCGACGTGACCACGTACACCTATGTGCCCGTGCCGACGCCCGCGCTCGCCGCGAGCAGGCTGCTGCGGGTCGGGCCGCTGCGCGGGGCGCTGGCGGGCGTGGTCGGCAAGCTGGTGCGCGGTCCCGGCGAGCGCGCCCTGAGCGGGAGCCGCAGCGAGGTGTGGGGCCGCGCCCGCGACGCGGCCGGCAACACGGTGACCGCGACCCTCACCGGCCCCGGCCCGTACGGCATGACGGCCGATTCCGTGCTGCGGATCATCGGGCGGCTGCCGGGGCTGCCGACCGGCTTCCAGACGCCGTCGCTGGCGCTGGGCGCGGACTACGCGGGCACGCTGGACGGGGTGACGGTCACGGTGGAGGCGCTGGGCTGAGCGCGGCGCCGGGCGCGGTGTCCTGACGCGGCGCGGTGTGCTCACACGGCGCGGTGTCCTGACGCGGCGGGCGGTCCCACCCCGCAGGGGCCGCTCAGCCGCGGTTGCCGACCAGGAACAGCAGCCAGATGAAGAAGGCCAGCGCGTGGGCGACCACGACGTAGACCAGGACGCGCAGGACGACGCCGCGTTCCTTGCGCTTCTCGCTGCCGTTGGTGGTGCCGACCACCAGCGAGCGGGGCGGGGGCACCTGCTCGGGGGTCGGGGCGGGTGCCGGGTTCTGGCCGCTCATCGCCGGGCTCCTCTGGTCTCGTCGCCCCGGGCGCGTGCGCGGGGCTGATCCGTACGGTCCTGGTGGGTGCCGCGCGTGGGGTCGGCGCGGCCGGTACCGGTGCGCGGGGCGTCGGCGGGCGCGGGGCCCGCGGCGGCGTCCTGCGGGCTGACGCACAGGGCGGAGGTCTCGCTCTGCATGAGGGTGTGGACGAACAGCAGGTCCACTCCCCCGGCGTCCGCCGCCTCCAGCCGGTGCGGCACCAGCGAGTCGAAGTGCGCGGAGTCCCCCGCGCCCAGGGTGTGGCCGCGGTCGCCGAGGCTGAGCAGCAGCGTGCCCCCGGTCACGTACAGCCACTCCTCGCCGGGGTGGACGCGGACGAGCGCGCGCTGGGCGCCCGAGGGTATGTGCACGCGCAGCGCCTGCATCGCGCGGCCGGTGCCGCCCGCCCGCCAGTACGTCCAGCCGCCCGCGGGCACGGCCGTCATACGGTCGCCGCGTACGATGGGATCCGGCTCGGCCTCCGTCTCGCCCAGCAGGTCGGAGACGGTGGTGCCGTAGAGCCGGGCCAGGCCGAGCAGGACTGGCAGCGAGGGCTGGCGCAGGCCGGACTCCAGCCGGGACAGATGGGCCGCGGACAGCTCAAGCCGTCGGGCGGCGGTCTCCAGGGTGAGGCCGCTGGCGCGTCGCCGGTCCCGCAGGCGGGGCGCGAGGACGAGATGGTCCGTGGACAGCGCACCCGGGGGTGGCGCACTGTCCACGGAGTCGAGGATGTCCGTGCCGTGGGTGGCGTCCATGTCTTCCATGGAACAGCACGGCTTGCCTCTCAGGCAAACGAGTTACCTCAGAGGCAAAAACCCGCGGTGATCAGCGCTTGCGGCCGATGCCCCCGTAGACCCCGATCTTGCGCAGCTCGGCGGGCTTGAGCTCCGGGCCCTCCGGGTGCCAGAGCGGGACCTGGACCAGACCGGGCTCGATGAGGTCGTACCCGTCGAAGAAGGCGAGCACGTCGGCGTGGCTGCGGGCGGTCAGCGAGGCGGTGGCCTTCTTGTAGACCTCCATCACCTCGGGCGCCACGTCGGTGTGGAAGTCCGCGGTGGCGTGCGAGAGCACCAGGTAGCTGCCGGCCGGCAGCGCCTCGCGCAGCGTGCCGAGCATGCCCACCGGGTCCTCGGCGTCGGTGACGAAGTGCAGCACCGACACCAGCAGCAGCGCGACCGGCTCGTCGAAGTCGATCAGCTCGCTGATGGTGGGGTGCTCCAGGATCGTGCGCGGATCGCGCATGTCCCCGAGGAAGAAGCCGGTGTTGCCGGTGCCGATCAGGCGCGCCCCGGCGTGGGTGGCCACGATCGGGTCGTTGTCGATGTAGGCGATCCGGACGTCGGGCGAGACCGAGTGCGCGACCTCGTGGGTGTTCGGCGAGGTGGGTATGCCGGTGCCGATGTCGATGATCTGCCGGATTCCGCCCTCCACCAGGTGGCGGACGGCTCTGCTCAGGAACGCGCGGTTGGCGCGGGCGCCCAGGACCACGTCCGGGGCGACGTCGAGGACACGCTGAGCGGCTTCCCGGTCCACCTCGTAGTTGTCCCAACCACCGAGGAAGTAGTCGTACATACGGGCCGGATGCGGTTTGCTGGTGTCTATCTCGTCGACGGGGAATCCCTGGTCGGTCACGCCGTCCTCCGCTTCCTTCGCTTCTGCTGTGCCGCTGTGCTCTGTGCGTCATACGTGGTGCGTCCCGCGTCGTACGCGGCGCTTCGCGCGTGGGTGACACGCGGTCCTTCGTGCGTGGTGCTCATCCGAGGAGGAAATCCGCTTCGCCCGCCTTGGCGCCCTGGATGAAGGTGGTGATCTCGTGATTGGTGTAGATCAGCGCCGGACCGTCGGGGTCGGTCGACTGGCGCAGCGCCACCCGTCCGTCGTTCAGGCGTTTCGCTTCCACGCAGGAGCCGCCGTTGCCGCCGCTCCAGGGTTTGCGCCACCCGTCGGGACCGAGTTCGGTGGCGGGCATTCCGTTGTAGATGCCGTCGTGATGTCTGCCGTGGGCGGCGTCGTGCACGGTGTCGTAGATGTCGCCGTACCCGTACACGCCGTCGTTGCTGACGCGATCCATGGTTCAGATCTCCTTGCGCATGCCATCGAGGATGGCCTTGGTGCTCTGTGCCGGCGCGGCCTGCGCGCACATCCGGTCGAGTGCCTCCAGGAAGGTGGACACGTCGTCCCGCTCGTCGAAGTAGACGCCGCCCACCAGGCTCTCCGCGTAGGCGATGTCCGGGATCTCCTGGAGCTGGAACCGGAAGATGTGGAAGGGCCCGTACATGGCGGGGTGCGGGCCGGAGGCGAACGGGATGACCTGGAGGCGCACGTTCGGCAGCTCGGTCGCCTCGGCGAGGGCGTCGATCTGCTCGCGCATCACCCGCCGGCCGCCGATGGGGCGGCGCAGCACAGTCTCGTCCATGACGACCCACAGCAGCGGGGCCTCGTGCTTGCGCACCAGCGTCTGGCGCTCGACGCGCAGTTCGACCAGGCGGTCTATCTCCTCGGCCGCCGCGTGCGGCATCCCCGCGCGCAGTACGGCGCGCGCGTACGCGGGGGTCTGGAGCAGGCCGGGCACGTAGTGCGGCTCGTAGGCGCGGATGACGGTGGCCTCGCCCTCCAGGCTGACGAAGGCGCTGAACCAGTCCGGCAGGACGTCGCGGAAGCTGTGCCACCAGCCGGGCCGGTTGGCCTCGCGGGCCAGGGCCAGGAAGCCGCCGATCTCCTCGGGAGTGGTGATTCCGTAGGTGATCAGGAGTTTTTCGACATAGGGGATCTTCAGCCCGACTTCGGCCTTTTCCATCCGCCGGATCGTGGCGTGGGTGACATCGAGGGCCTGCCCGGCCTGTTCGAAGCTGAGCCCGGCCCGCTCGCGGAGGTCCTGGAGTCGCTTGCCGAGCACCATGCGCAGGACGGTCGGAGCGCCGCCCGGCCGCGGGTCCATCACGTGGCTCAACCCCCAACTCCCTTGACTGATAAGCAGTGTGGCATGTCGTCAGCGTCAGCGACAGCGTGTTCTGTTGAATTTGCAAATTACAGAACGGACCTTGCCATGTGTCCGGCACGAGCCCCATAGTTACGGAGTGGTTCCTTCACCCAACGCTCTCCGACGCGAGCGCCATGACACCGGTGGCGGCTGTGGCCGCCACGACGTCTTTCGGCTGCCCGCGCAGAGCGCTTCGGTGGCCGACGCCCGGGGCCGGATACGCGACCGGCTGAGCGAGTGGAACGTGTGCCCCGAACTGGTGGACGACGCGAGCCTGGTGGTGACCGAACTGTTCACCAACGCGGTGCGGCACACCGACAGCGAGAAGATCACCTGCGTCGTGCACCAGCGCGGCGCGGTGATACGGCTGGAAGTGACCGACCAGGGCCGGGGCTCCAGCAGGCCCGAACCGTGCGACGCGGGCGCGGACGAGGAGGGCGGTCGCGGACTGCTCCTGGTGAGCGTGCTGGCGACGGCCTGGGGATCGGAACCCGCGGAAGACGGGACAGGGCGCGTGGTGTGGGCCGAACTGGCCGTACACCCCGCGCCCTCGTGTTAGCTACAGCGGCAGCAGATCGGGCCGCTTCGGCTCGACGTCGTCGCCGGAGGACTCCCCGCGCAGCCGCCGTCCGATCCACGGCACCAGATACTCCCTGGCCCACTGGATGTTGTCCTTGCGCACCGCGGAGGCCGGCCGCTGGGACAGCGGCGGCCACGCCTGGTCGGGGTCGGCGGGCACGTCGAGGCCGAGCACCTGCGCGGCGCGCAGCGCGACCCTGGTGTGCCCCTCGGGCGACAGGTGGAGCCGGTCGTCGCTCCAGGCCCTGCGGTCCTGCACCGAACGCAGCGACCACAGGTCGAGCACCGGACAGTCGTAGCGGTCGGCGATGGACCTGACATGCGCGGTGTACGTGGCGATCTTGCCGCGCAGGTGCCGCAGCACGGGTACGTCGCGGGTGTCGAAGCCCGTACAGACCAGCACCGTGCCGACGGCGCCGCTGAGATCGGCGACGGCGGCCTCGAAGCGCTCGGCGATGGCGTCGGGGTCACCGCCGGGGCGCAGGATGTCGTTGCCCCCGGCGCAGAAGGTCACCAGGTCGGGAGCGAGTTCCTTGGCGCGCGGCACCTGCGCGGCCACGATCTGGTCGAGCAGCCGGCCGCGGACCGCGAGATTGGCGTAGCGGAAGGTGTGTTCCTCGCGCCGGTCGGCGAGGAGTACGGCCAGGCGGTCGGCCCAGCCCACGTACATACCGTCAGGACCGGGGTCGCCGACGCCTTCGGTGAAGCTGTCCCCCACCGCGGTGTACGACCCGATCGCACCGTTGTCGTCTGTTTGCGAATCGTCAGCCACGTCGGACCATCTTTCTCCTCCGGGTGTGACTTACGCGACCGTAAGGAGGGGTTGACGCGACGTGATTCATCCCACCAGGTCAAAGCCGCCAGGAAGGAATAGGCCGCCTGATGACGGCGCACCGGACACATACCGTTCGGTACGTGGTGTTCCGCGCTGCCGTATCGTCGGCAGTGCCCCAGGTCGCGACGTATGAGAGGTAGGAGGATCACCGGTGACGCAGGAATTGCCGCGGACCGACCCGACCGGATCCGAGCCGATAGCCGAGGCGCTGTCAGAGCCCGAACTGACCGGTGTGCGGAATTTCCGGGACGTCGGGGGTCTGCCCACGACGGACGGGCGCCGGGTACGGCCGGGCGTGCTGTTCCGCAGCGGTCACCTCGCGCACGCCGACGCCGACGCCATCGCGTTCCTCACCGGGCTCGGCCTGCACACGATCTTCGACTTCCGCAACCGGGACGACATCCGCGTCGAGGGCCCGGACGTCGACCTGCCGGGCACCGTCAATGTGAACCTCCCGCTCAGCGACCCGGCGAACAACAACAACGCCGGTTTCTGGCACACCGTCCGCAACGGCGACCTGGCCGCGCTGGAGGAGGTGCTGGGCGAGGGGCGCGCCGCGGAGCGGATGGCGCAGTCCTACCGCACGTTGATCCGCGAGCGCACCGCGGAGCACGCCCGGATGCTCGAACTGCTCACCGAGCCCGCCGACCCGGCCGTCCCCGCGCTGCTGCACTGCGCCGCGGGCAAGGACCGCGCGGGTACGTCGATCGCGATCATCCTGCTGGCGCTGGGCGTCGAGCGCGCCGCCATCGAGGCGGACTACCTGGAGAGCAACGCGCCGCACCGCCGCTACCGGGTGCGCCGCGGCGACGGCAGCACCGGCTCCGAGATCGACCCGGCGGTGATGGCGCTGCTCGACCCGCTCTTCGAGGCGCGGGCGGAGTACCTGCGGGCCGCCTTCGAGACCATCGACGAGGAGTGGGGCTCGGTCGACCGCTATCTGGAGGAGGGCCTGGGCCTGACGAAGGAGCGGCGCGAGCGGCTGCGGGACGTGCTGCTGACGGACTGAGACCCCCGGGGGCCCGTACGCGCGGCGTACGGGCCCCCGTCCGTGTCCCGGCGGTGCGCCTCAGCGGTTGGCGACCGCCTGCTTGACCAGCGTGCGGCCGAAGTCCCACATCAGGCCGCCCCCACCGTGCGCGTCGTCCATGACGGCGGTGAAGGCCGTCACGAAGCGGTCGACGTCCGCCTCGTTCACGACCAGCGGCGGGATCAGCTTGATGACCTCGACGTGGTCGCCGGAGACCTGGGTGAGGATGTGGTGCCGCTGGAGCAGCGGCACCACGACCATCTGCGCGAAGAGCCCCTTGCGGGCGGCCTGGAGCATCGTCCAACGGCTGCGCAGGCCGAGCGACTTGGGGCGGCCGAATTCGATGCCGACCATCAGGCCGCGACCGCGGACGTCCTTCAGGAACTCGTACTGGTCGGTGAGCGCGGCCAGCCGGGTGCGCAGCAGGTCGCCCATCAGCCGGGAGTTCTCGACCAGCCGCTCGTCCTCCACCACCGACAGTGTGGCCAGTCCCGCCGCCATCGCCTGGGCGTTGGACCCGAAGCTGGCGGAGTGCACCAGGACCCGGTCCATGGAGGAGTAGACCTTCTTGAAGATCCAGTCCTTGCCGAGCGTGGCGCCGACCGGCACGTATCCGCCGGAGAGCGTCTTGGCGACGGTCAGCAGGTCGGGCTCGACGCCCTCCTCCTGCTGGTAGGCGTAGAAGGTGCCGGTGCGGCCGATGCCGGTCTGCACCTCGTCGCAGATGAGCAGCGCCTTGTGCTTGTGCAGCAACTCCTGGGCGGCGCGCAGGTATCCGGGCGGCGGGATGTAGACGCCGTGGCCCTGGATCGGCTCGATGATCATCGCGGCCACGTCGCCGCGCTTCAACTCCCGTGCGAGCGCTTCGAGATCGCCCACCTCGATCGGGGTGTCGGGCAGCAGCGGTGCGAAGCCGTCCTGGAATCCGGCCTCGCCGTTGACGGACAGCGACCCGGTGGTCAGCCCGTGGAAGGAGTGCTTGCAGTACAGGACGCGCGTCTTGCCGGTGGCGTACCGGGCGAATTTCAGCGCGGTCTCGACGGCCTCGGTGCCGCTGTTGCCGAAGAACACCCGGTCCAGGTGCGGCGAGTGGGCGAGCAGCTTCTCGGCGAGCAGGCCGGGCAGCGGCTGGCAGTCGAAGCGGGTCAGGTCCGCGAGCCCCGCGTCGAGCACGTCGTGCAGCGCCTTGCGGACCACCGGGTGGTGCCGTCCGACGCCCATCACGCCGAATCCGGCGAGCATGTCCAGGTAGTCGTTGCCGTCGGCGTCCCAGAAGTGCGCGCCCTCGGCCCGCTCGTAGACCTTGTCGAAGCCGATGGTGTGCAGCATCCGCGGAAGCTGGTGGTTCAGGTGCTTGGCGTGCAGGTCGTAGCGCTCGCCGCCGCGCTCGGCGAGCAGCGTCGCCAGGTCGAACCCCTTGGCCGGGCCGGGCACTTCGCCGCCGCCGGCCTGCGGGGCGGGCCCTTCGCCCACGCTGCTCTCAGACGATGTCATCGCTCACCTGCTCCTTGCGTACGTGAATGGGTACGGCCTCCCGCGCGGTGTCGTCCGCGGCCCCGGCCGGTTCCCCGACCGTCACCGTACGCGCGCCGCCGTTCCGGGTGTCGGTACGGGTGTCGATACGGGTCAGGGCCGCGCCGATCCGACCCGCGATCTCGGCGGGGGTCAGTCCGATGTCGGCCAGCACCTCGGCGCGCTTGGCGTGCGCGAGGAACTGCTGCGGGATGCCGAAGTCGCGCAGCGGCACGTCCACACCCGCGTCGCGCAGCGCCTGCGCGACGGTCGAACCGACGCCGCCCGCGCGGCCGTTGTCCTCCACGACGGCCACCATGCGGTGGCGCGCGGCCAGTTCGGGCAGCGCCGGGTCGACCGGCTTGACCCAGCGCGGGTCGACGACGGTGACGCCGATACCGCGGCCGGCCAGCAGTTCCGCGACCGACAGGCAGGTGGCGCCGAGCGCGCCGACCGAGACCAGCAGCACGTCGGACGTCTCGCCCTCGGACGGCCGGTGCAGCACGTCCATGCCGCCGACCCGGTCGACGGCGGGCAGCGGCTCGCCGACGGTCTCCTTCGGGAAGCGGATCACGGTGGGCGCGTCGTCCACGTCGAGGGCTTCGCGCAGTTGGGCACGCAGTTGGTCGGCGTCGCGCGGCGCGGCGATCCGCAGTCCCGGCACGACCTGGAGGATCGACATGTCCCACATGCCGTTGTGCGAGGCGCCGTCGACCCCGGTCACCCCGGCCCGGTCGAGGACGAAGGTGACTCCGCACTTGTGCAGGGCCACGTCCATCAGGACCTGGTCGAAGGCGCGGTTGAGGAAGGTCGCGTAGACCGCGACCACCGGGTGCAGTCCGCCGGTGGCCAGGCCCGCGGCCGAGGTCGCGGCGTGCTGTTCGGCGATGCCGACGTCGTAGACCCGGTGCGGGTACGCCTTCGCGAAGGCTTCGAGTCCGACCGGTTGCAGCATGGCCGCGGTGATCGCCACGACGTCGGGCCGCTCGGCGCCGACCCGGACCATCTCCTTGCCGAAGACGGAGGTCCACGACGGGCCGCCGACCGGGGCGAGCGGGCGGCCGGTGAGCGGGTTGATCGCGCCGACGGTGTGGAAGCGGTCCGCCTCGTCCTGCTCGGCGGCCGGGTAGCCGCGGCCCTTCTCGGTGAGGCAGTGCACCAGCACCGGGCCGCTGAACCGCTTGGCGCGGCGCAGCGCGGTCTCGACGGCGGCGATGTCGTGGCCGTCGATCGGGCCGACGTACTTCAGGCCCAGGTCCTCGAACATGCCCTGCGGGGCGAAGGAGTCCTTGAAGCCCTTCTTCGCGCCGTGCAGCGACTCGTAGAGCGGCTGCCCGATGACCGGGGTCTGCTGGAGGACGCTCTTGCCCCAGGACAGGAAGCGTTCGTAGCCGTCGGTGGTGCGCAGCGTGGTGAGGTGGTTGGCCAGACCGCCGATGGTCGGGGCGTACGACCGCTCGTTGTCGTTGACGACGATGATCAGCGGGCGGTCCCGGCCCGCGGCGATGTTGTTCAGCGCCTCCCAGGCCATGCCGCCGGTGAGCGCGCCGTCGCCGATGACGGCGACCACATGGTCGTCGCCGCCCTTGACCTGGTTGGCCTTGGCGAGGCCGTCGGCCCAGCCGAGGACGGTGGAGGCGTGGCTGTTCTCGATCACGTCGTGCTCGGACTCGGCGCGGCAGGGGTAGCCGGACAGGCCGCCCTTGCTGCGCAGTTTGGAGAAGTCCTGGCGGCCGGTGAGCAGTTTGTGGACGTAGGACTGGTGGCCGGTGTCCCACAGGATCCGGTCGGCGGGCGAGTCGAAGACGCGGTGGAGCGCGATCGTCAGCTCCACCACCCCCAGATTCGGTCCCAGGTGGCCGCCGGTCCTGGCCACGGCCTGGACCAGGAACTGCCGGATGTCGGCGGCCAGTTCGTCGAGCCGGCCTTCGGGCAGTGCCTTCAGGTCGCGCGGGCTTCGGATGTTCTCCAGCATCGACATAAGTGGACCTCGTTCCCCCTGCCGGGATTGCTATGTTCAGCCGACCGTTCCCGCGACGGCTTGGCCGCCGACGGTCACGGAGGGTTCACCCGACGTGGTGCCGTCGGCCTCCATCTGCTCGGCGAGTTTCATCGCCTCTTCGATCAGCGTCTCGACGATCTTCGACTCCGGCACGGTCTTGATGACCTCACCCTTGACGAAGATCTGACCCTTGCCATTGCCCGACGCCACACCCAGATCAGCCTCACGGGCCTCACCCGGACCGTTGACGACACAGCCCATCACCGCGACCCGCAGCGGAACCTCCATACCGTCAAGACCCGCCGACACCTGATCCGCCAGCTTGTACACATCCACCTGCGCACGCCCGCACGACGGACACGACACGATCTCCAGCCGCCGCTGCCGCAGATTCAACGACTCCAGAATCTGGATACCGACCTTGACCTCCTCCGCCGGAGGAGCCGACAGCGACACCCGGATCGTGTCCCCGATACCCTCCGACAGCAGAGCGCCGAACGCCACAGCGGACTTGATCGTCCCCTGGAACGCCGGACCCGCCTCCGTCACACCCAGGTGCAGCGGATAGTCCGACTGCGCGGCCAGCAGCCGGTAGGCGTTGACCATCACCACCGGGTCGTTGTGCTTCACCGAGATCTTGATGTCCCGGAAACCGTGCTCCTCGAACAGCGACGCCTCCCACAGCGCGGACTCCACCAGCGCCTCAGGCGTCGCCTTCCCATACTTCCTCAGCAGCCGCGCGTCCAGCGACCCCGCGTTCACACCGATCCGGATCGGCGTCCCCGCGTCCGAAGCCGCCCGCGCGATCTCCTTCACCTTGTCGTCGAACTGCTTGATGTTCCCCGGATTCACCCGAACCGCCGCACACCCGGCATCGATCGCCGCGAACACGTACTTCGGCTGAAAATGAATGTCCGCGATCACCGGAATCTGCGACTTCTTCGCGATCGTCGCCAACGCGTCGGCGTCATCCTGCGTCGGACACGCCACCCGCACGATCTGACAGCCCGAAGCCGTCAGCTCAGCGATCTGCTGAAGAGTGGCACCGATGTCAGAGGTACGGGTCGTCGTCATCGACTGGACGGAAACAGGCGCGTCCCCGCCCACCGGGACCGACCCGACCTGGATACGACGCGAAACACGACGCGTCGCCAGAGGCCGGGCCGGCAGGGAGGGCAGGCCGAGCGCGACCGGCTCGACTGCTGTCATCGTCAGGTCACTTCGCCCTGTTGGAGGCGACCGTCTCACGGGCGGCGCGGATGGACTCCTTCAGGGAGCCCATGGTGGCCATGACGGCCGTGGGCTCGTAACCGCAGTGCGCCATGCAGTTGTCGCACCGGTCGTCCTTGCCCCGGCCGTACTTGTCCCAGTCCGTCTCGTCCAGGAGCTTCTGGTACGTGGCCACGTACCCGTCGGCCATCAGGTAGCAGGGGCGCTGCCAGCCGAAGAGCGAGTAGTTGGGGATCGCCCACGCGGTGCAGGGGAAGTCCGCCTTGCCCTCCAGGAAGTCCAGGAAGAGCGGGCTGTGGTTGAGCCGCCACTTGCGCCGGTTGCCGTCGTCGAACGCCTTCTTGAACAGCTCACGGGTCTGCGTCACGCCCAGGAAGTGGTCCTGGTCGGGCGCCTTCTCGTAGGCGTACGCAGGAGACAGCATCATCTCCTCGACCTTCAGATCGTCATTGAGGTAGTTCATCACCTCGATGATCGTCTGCGGCGTGTCGGTGTTGAAGAAAGTCGAGTTCGTGGTGACCCGGAAACCGCGGCGCTGGGCTTCCTTGATCGCGGCCACGGCCTCGTCGAAGGTGCCTTCCTTGGCCACGGACTCGTCGTGCCGCTCGCGCATACCGTCAATGTGAACGGTAAAGGCAAAGTAAGGAGAAGGTGTGAACTTCTCGATTTTCTTGCGCAGCAGAAGGGCATTGGTGCAGAGGAAGACGTACTTCTTCTTCGCGACGAGTTGCCGGACGATCTCGTCGATCTGGGGGTGCATCAGCGGCTCACCACCCGCGATGGACACCATCGGCGCGCCCGACTCCAGCACCGCACCGACGGCCTGGGCCACCGGCATGCGCTGCTTCAGCACGTTGGCGGGGTGCTGGATCTTGCCGCAGCCCTCACATTTGAGGTTGCAGGCGAAGAGCGGTTCGAGCTCGACGATGAGCGGGAACTTTTCGCGGCGCCTGACCATTTTCTGTTCGAAGAGGTACGACGCGACACGGATGGTCTGACGGAGCGGCATAGCCATCTAGCTCACCTCCAGGGGAGCACGGTAGTGCGGTGCCAATCAAGAAAGGCAGGAACAAGATCTCTGAGCACCCGGAATGCGATGATCCCGGTGCGAAGCGTTCCGACACGTACGAGTTCGAACTCGGGCGTGTCGACGACGACTCGGGCCGCCGCGATGTGGCGCGCGCCTTCGGCGAGCGCGGCGCGTCGCATCGCGGCCGATTCCATGTCCACGGCGATGGCACCGGTCGCCGCCAGTGCGGTGCGCTCGGCGCCCCGCACGACATGGTCGGATTCTGCGAGGGGGCCGGTGTGCACGGTGTGACCGGCCGCCTTGAGCGCGGCGGCGAGCGCCTCGCTCTCGTGGCCGTCCTCGGCGACCACAACGTCACCGGGGCGCATGCCGGGCGCGAGCCCGGCACAGAAGCCCGTGGTGAGGACGGCCGAGCCGCGCAGCTCCGGTTGGTGCAGGGCCTCACGGACCACCCGGTCGGCGGCCGTGGGTCCCATGCCGGTCCTGAGCACGGTGACCCTTTCGGCGGCGTTCCGGGCCGCTCCCCTGCGCAGCGCGACCTTCTCGATGCGCAGGGCGCACACCACCAGCAGCGGCGGTCCTGTATGGCCCACGAACTAGGCCCCCTTTCCAGCGGCGGTTCCGGCGGTGACGGCCGGGGCACCCGCGGTACCGAACGGCTCGTCGCGTACGTATCGCCCGAGGGCGGTCAGCGGGAAGACCATGCGGTAGAGGTGGTAGTTGATCGAGAAGTCGCGGGGAAAGCCCGTACCGGTGAAGTACGGCTCGTCCCACGACCCGTCGGGGAGCTGAGTGTCGGTCAGCCAGCGCACCCCGCGCGCGACCGCGTCACCGTCCCGTTCGCCCGCCGCCAGCAGCGCCATCAGGGCCCACGCGGTCTGCGAGGCGGTGGAGGCACCGCGGCCCACCCATTCCCGGTCGGAGTAGGAGCGCAGGTCCTCGCCCCAGCCACCGTCGTTGTTCTGCACCGATTCCAGCCAGCTCACCGCCTTGCGGATCGCCGGGTGGCTCGACGGCAGACCGGCCGAGGCCAGCGCGGGGACGGCGGACCCCGTGCCGTAGATGTAATTGACCCCCCAACGGCCGAACCAGGCGCCGTTGTCCTCCTGTTCCGCCAGCAGCCACTCGATGCCGCGGCGGGCGTGCTCGTCGTGCTCGAGACCGAGCGCGGCGAGCATCTCCACCACGTGCGCCGTGACGTCGGCCGACGGCGGGTCGATGACCTCGCCGAAGTCGCAGAAGGGCAGCCGGTTCGGGAACCTGCTGGTGTTGTCGGCGTCGAAGGCGCCCCACGCGCCGTTCCGCGACTGCATCCCGACGTTCCAGCGCACGGCCTTCTCCACCGCGGAGTCGACGCGCGCCCGGTCCGGGTGGTCGATCCTGCGCAGGGCGAGGACGACCTCGGCGGTGTCGTCGATGTCGGGGTAGATGTCGTTGTGGAATTCGAACGCCCAGCCGCCCGGGGCGAGCTGGGGCCGCTGCACGGACCAGTCACCCGGCCGGGTGATCTGCTCGCCGAGCATCCATTCGGCCGACTTGACCAGCGCCGGGTCGTCCGCGGGGACGCCCGCGTCGGCGAGCGCGATGGCGGCGAGGCAGGTGTCCCAGACCGGGGACTGGCACGCCTCGATCATCCGGACGCCCTCTTCCGGCCATACGGCGAAACGATCCAGCGAGTCGAGACCGGCCTTGACCACCGGGTGGTCGAGCTCGTAGCCCAGCAGGTGCAGGGCGATCACGGAGTAGACGGCGGGTGGCTGGATTCCTCCCCAGCAGCCGTCGGCCTCCTGACGCTCGATGATCCAGCGGGCACAGGCGTGCATGGCGCTGCGCCGCACCATGCGCGGGCTGAAGCGGCGGTAGACGTGCAGCACCTGGTCGAGCCGCTCGAAGACGCCGTCCCAGGTCCTGATGGAGGCTCTGCGCCGCTTGGGGTTGGGCTGTTTGGGGTTGATGTGCAGCTCGTCGATGCCGAACGGCGCCGGGCGGACCGGGCGGTGGGCTCCGACGACGGTGAGCGGCACGATGGTCTGCCGCGCCCAGCAGCCGAACGAGTAGATGTTCAGCGGCATCCACTTGGGCAGGTAGATGATCTCGGGCGGCAGTTCCGGGAGGTCGTCCCAGCTCCACCAGCCGAACAGGGCCAGCCAGATGCGGGTGAAGACCCGGCTGGCCGCCACTCCCCCTTCGCCGCGCGACCACTTGGCGGCGAGTGCCATGTGCGCCTCGTCCGGGGAGTCCCCGGCGAGTCGCAGCGCGACATACGCCTCGATGGTGGCCGACACGTCGCCCGGCCCGCCGTGAAAGGTGGGCCAGGCGCCGTCCTCACGCTGCTGCGAGCGGATCCACCGGGCGGAGGCCGCGGTGGTCTGCTCGTCCTGGATACCCAGGAACTGTCGGAGCAACAGATCCTCGGCGTCCATCGTCACGTTCGTTTCGAGGTCGCCCTTCCACCATCCGTCGGGGTGCTGCCGTGCCAGAAGGTGGTCTGCGGCGCGCTGCACGGCACGCTGCGCCGCCGCCTCGGTGCCGTCGGCTGGAACAGGGTCCGGCTCCGAGGTGCTGCTGGCCGAAGGTGTCCGGTGGGTTGGCGTCCCTGGACTGCCATCGGTCGTCGCTGTCATGGCTTCCCCTTTGCAGTTGAGACTATCTGCGGTGTTGGGGCGGCCGTCGGCCGTCACATAAGAGGGACCGGCGACGTTAGCGCTCCACGTTTCGTTCTGTCGTTCTCTTTATTTCTCGCGGACCACCACAAAATCCGCGAGACCAACGAGCTTACGTTGAATTTGTTCCGGCATGTCCATTTTGTCCAGCGCGGCGATGGCGGTCGCGTACTGCCTCCTGGCCTCCTGGGAGGTCCACTCACGTCCACCGGCCTCTTCGATCAACGCCGCGCGCATAGCGAACTCTTCCTCGCTGAAGGCACCGGTTTCAGGATTCTTCGCGTCCGCCGCGAGCAGTTCACCCAGGCGCTCCGACGCGGACCCTCCCGCGGCGAGCGCGGCGACCACGGGAAGCGACTTCTTGCGCTGCCGCAGATCGCTCCAGGTCTGCTTGCCGGTGGCCGCGGGGTCGCCCCAGATGCCCAGCAGGTCGTCCACCGCCTGGAAGGCGAGCCCCAGGTGGTAGCCGTACTCCTCCAGCGCGTCGGCGTCGGACTCCGAGGCCCCGCCGAGCACCGCGCCGATGGAGGACGCGCAGGCCAGCAGCGCGCCGGTCTTGTTGCCCTCCATCTCCAGGCACTCCTGGACGGTGACCCGCTCGCGGTGCTCGAAGGAGATGTCCTGCGCCTGACCGTCGATCAGTTTGCGGGTGGCGGTGGTCAGCCGGCGGGTGGCCCGCCCGGCGTCGACCGTGCCCTGTTCCAGCAGCAGCTCGTTGGCGAGCGCGAAGAGCGCGTCGCCGACCAGGATCGCCTGGGCGGGACCGTGCACCTTCCACACCGTGTCGCGGTGCCGCCGCTGCTCGTCGCCGTCCATCAGGTCGTCGTGCAGCAGCGAGAAGTTGTGCACCAGCTCCACGGCGACGGCGCCGGGTACGCCCGTCTCGGCCGAGGCGCCCGCGGCCTCCGCGGACAGCAGGGCCAGCGCCGGGCGTACGGCCTTGCCGCCGTCGCCGTCCGCGGGGCGGCCCGCCTCGTCGATCCAGCCGAAGTGGTAGGCGGCGACGGTGTCCATCGGGGGTGCGAGGCGGGCCACGGCCGCGCGCAGTACGGGTGTGGTCAGGATGCGGCCGTTTTCCAGCAGTTCGATGACGCCGGTGGCGGTCACGTTCTCTCCTCTGGTTGCACCAATAGCACTCATGCCGCCTCCAGGACGCCGTTGTCGAATGGCATCCCGAGCGCGGACAACGCTTCTCGGGAGGCGTGCAGGCCGCTGCGCACCGCGCTCTCCATGGTCGCGGGCCAGCCGGTGGCGGTCCACGACCCGGCCAGGTAGAGGCCGGGGGCGCGGGTCACCGGACCGGGCCGCAAGCTCCCGACACCCGGAGTGGGCGCGAAGGTCGCGGTGCGTTCCCGGGTGACGAAGAAGTCGCGGACGCCCGCGCCGCGGGCCGCGGGCAGCAGCCGTTCCAGCTCGGGCAGGTAGCGGGCGCGCAACTCGGCCACGGGGAGGTCGATCTCGTCCTCCACCGCCGACTGGGACACGGCCACGTACTGACCGCCGCCGGTGAGCCCGGAACTGACGGTGCGGTCGAAGACCCACTGGACGGGGCTGCCGAGTGCCGCGAAGAACGGCTGTCGGAGCACCTGTCTGTTGTAGATCACATGCATATTGAGGATCGGAGCGGTACCGATGCGCAAGAGCTTTTCCGGATCTTCGAGCGATCCGGCGGGCAGCAGGCCGTGCGCCTCGCGCTGCGGGACCGCCAACACCACGATGTCCGCGTCGAGTTGCTCGCCGCGTCCCGGTCCGGTCTCGATCGAGACGTGCCAGCCGCCGTCCGCCGCCTCTTTGATGCCGGTGGTACGGGAGCGCAGCATGGTGCGTACGCCCGCGGTGTCCAGCGCGGCGCGGGCCCGGCCGTCGTGCAGGTCGCCCAGCGGCGCCGAGGCCCAGCCGATGTCGGCGGCCCCCGGGTCGGAGAGCAGTCCGGTCTTGAAGACCTTCGCGGCCAGGCCCAACGAGGCGTCGGCCGACCGCGCGTTGAGCGTGGCCACACCGACCAGGTCCCACAGCGCCTCGATGGTGCGCGCCGACTGCCCGCGCGCACTGAGCCAGCTCGCGAAGTCCGTACGGTCCAGGGCCGGGTCGTCCAGGTCGAGGCGGCCCAGCGCGAGCGCGGCGCGGCCCACCGAGGCCCGCTCACGCGGGCTCAGATGCGGATAGCGGAGCAGGCTCGCGGCCAGGTGCAGGGGCACCGGCAGCGCGGTCCTGGACAGCCGCCCCAGCCGGAGCGTGTCGGCCTCCAGCACCGGTACGTCCAGCCGGTCCTGAAGGGTCACCAGGTCGCGGGCCGCGATCCGGTCGATGAACCACTGGTAGGCGTCGCAGCAGCGCAGAAAGACGTGCTGGCCGTTGTCGACGGTCAACTCGCCGCGCTTGAAGGAGAAGGCGAGGCCGCCGAGCCGGGGTCTGGCCTCGGCGAGGGTGACGCGCACCCCGGCGTCGGCCAGCGCGAGCGCGGCCGTCGTACCGGCGAGTCCGCCGCCGACCACGACGGCGGTGCGCATGCCGCCGCCGTCGGTGGTGATCCGCTCATGCGCGGTCATGCGTCCTCCCCCCTTCGGCCCCGCCGTGTCCAGCACGGCGAACCGTTGCTGGCAGTGACGCCGTACGTGTCCCGGTGGTTGCCTCGTCGTGCGCGTACCGTGCCCCGTGCCGTGCGCGCGGACCCGCGCCGTCGCGGGACGGTCTCACGCGTCACCTCGTGGGGAGCGGGCGGTACGGCGGGCGTCGAGCCCCGCGAGGCCGCGGACGGCGACGTACGCCTTCTGCCGTCCGGGCAGTGACACCCGGCCGCGCAGGACGGCCTCGGGGTCGGCGGCGATCCGGTCGAGCAGCCTGCGGTAGATCCCGGCCATGGCCGAGACGCAGGCGCCGCTGCGCCGGTCGAGCATCGGGAGCAGCCGGTATCCGGTGGCGAACAGGGCGCGGGCGCGCCGTACTTCGAATTCCACCAGGCCGGGGAAGTCGGAGCCGGGCGGCGCGGTATCGCTGTGGAAACCGGCCGCGCAGCCGAACTTGGCGAGATCCTCGGCGGGCAGGTACGTCCGTCCGTTCGCGGCGTCCTCGCGGACGTCCCGGAGGATGTTGGTGAGTTGTAGGGCGAGGCCGAGCGTGTCGGCATATTCTGCGGCACGCGCATGATCGTGCCCATTCGCGGTGCCGAACACGCCAAGCGAGAGCCGTCCGATCGCGCCGGCCACGCAACGGCAGTACACGGCGAGGTCGTCCCAGGTCTCGTACGTCTCGCCGCGGACGTCCATCAGGACGCCGTCGATGAGTTCGTCGAGCCCTTCGAGCGGCAGCGGGAAGCGGCGCGCGGAGTCGGCGAGCGCGACCGCGACCGGGTCGGTGTCGTCCTCCGCGACCTCTCCCGCGCGGACACGGGTGAGCAGCGCGCGGGTGCCGTCGAGCCGCTCGGCCTTCTCCCGCGGCGGCAGTTCACCGTCGCCGATGTCGTCGACCCGGCGGGAGAACGCGTACAGCGCGGACATCGCCTGCCGTTTGGGGGCGGGCAGCAGGCGGATGCCGTACGCGAAGTTGCGGGCCTCGTGGCCGGTCACAGCCTCGCAGTAGCGGTAGGCCGCGAGCACGGGACCGGACGTGTGGGCGGAACCGTTCACGGTCCGGCTCACCCCTCTCTTCGCAATGTCGACCCCACCTCGCGCAGCAGGCTGGGCTTGGTGGCTTTCGGCGATACCGCCAGTACGTCGTACCCCGCCGCTTCGACCGCCTTCAGCGCGGCACGGCCGCCGCCGACGAATCCGGCGAGCAGCAGCCTGAGCCTGCCACGGACGCTGCCCACCAGGGGGGTACCTTCATCCAACAAGTATCCGGCGCGTTCCGCCTCGTGCGCGACCAGGGCGCGCACCTGTGCGCCGGCCGTCGCGGCGGCGAGATCGGCCTCCTCGACCGAGAAACGCTTCATGTCCTCGGCGGGCAGATAGATCCGGTCGCGGCCGAGGTCCTCGGCCACGTCCTGGAGATGCTCCACGATCTGGAGCGCGGTGCAGACCGCGTCCGAGCGCCGGACGCGCTCGGGCGTCGAGGTGCCGGTGATGGACAGCACCAGCCGGCCGACCGGATTGGCGGACAATTCGCAGTACGCCAGCAGGTCGTCGTAGGTCGCGTACCGCCGCACCCGCTGGTCCTGCCGGTTGGCGGCGATCAGACCGAGGAAGGGCTCGGGGCTGAGGTCGTGGCGGCGGACGGTGGGCTGGAGCGCGAGCAGCAGCGGGTGCCGGGGAGTGCCGTCGAACACGCGGTTGAGGTCGGCCTCGAAGGCGTCCAGCATCGCGAGCCGGTCGTCGGCGGAGTCGGCGGACAGTCCGAGTCGCAGCGCGTCCTCCCGGCCGCCCCCCGCCAGGTCGCCGTCGCCGATGTCGTCCACCAGCCGGGCGAATCCGTACACCGCCATCAGGTCCCGGCGCCAGGCACGCGGCAGGAACACCGGTGCCACGGGGAAGTTCTCGCGCGCGGCCTTGTCCAGGACGGCCCGGGACTCGGCGTCCCCGGTCACCATGCTCTTCCCGGCACACAGGCGGCGAGCGTGCCCCGGAGCAGGATGGTCCCGATCATCATGGCCGCCACACCCCCCGTTCTACACCGCCCAGCAGATACTTCCCATTTCGGACACGCCGCACCGGGTGTCGCACCCGGGTGTCGGTCAGCGGTTTCGATCATCTCCAGGCTCCCAGCACCGGTACAGCTTACGACCGGTGATGCTGCGGCGTACGCCGGGGGCGTGACACGTGGTGGGATTGACATACAAGGTCCCCGCCGGATCGTCCGACGGGGACCTCGTACGCCTGCGAGCAGGCAGGGAACGCTACTTGCCGGTGTGCTCCTCGTACGCCTTGAGCACGTCGTCGGTCAGACCGTCCATCAACAGCTCGCCCTTCTCCAGCCACACCACGCGGTCGCACGTGTCGCGGATGGAGTTGTTGTTGTGGCTGACGAGGAAGACCGTGCCCGCTTCCTTGCGCAGTTCCCTGATCCGGGCCTCGGACCGGCGCTGGAACGCGCGGTCGCCGGTGGCCAGCGCCTCGTCGATCATCAGCACGTCGTGGTTCTTGGCCGCCGCGATCGAGAACCGCAGGCGCGCCGCCATGCCGGAGGAGTACGTCCGCATCGGCAGCGAGATGAAGTCGCCCTTCTCGTTGATGCCCGAGAAGTCGACGATCCCCTGGTAGCGGCGGCGCACCTCGTCCTGCGTCATGCCCATGGCCAGACCGCCCAGGATGACGTTGCGCTCACCCGTGAGGTCGTTCATCAGCGCCGCGTTGACGCCCAGCAGCGACGGCTGGCCGTCGGTGTAGATCTTCCCTCGCTCCGGCGGCAGCAGACCCGCGATGGCGCGCAGGATCGTCGACTTGCCGGAGCCGTTGGAACCGATGATGCCGATCGCCTCACCGCGGTACGAGGTGAAGCTGACGCCCTTGACCGCGTGCACCCGGCGGACGTTCGGCGAGCCCTTGCGGGAGATCAGCCGGCCCAGGGCGGCGGTCGCGCTGCCCTTGCCGGTGCCCGCGCCGTGCACCGTGTAGACGATGTGCACGTCGTCCACTATCACGGTGGGAACGCGGCTGTCGGAGGGCTGCTGTGCCCTCTCGACGCTCTGCTGCTCAGCCACGGCCATATTGCTCCTCCGCCTTCCAGAAGTAGACGTAGCCGCCGACGCCCACCAGCACGGCCCAGCCGACCGCGGACGCCCACACGTGCGGCGGCAACTGGGAGGAGGTCACGCTGTCGATGAGCGCGAAGCGCATCAGATCGATGTAGACCGCGGCCGGGTTGATGTCGAGCAGGATGCGTACGAAGTGCGGCGCGTCGCTGGTCAGCTTCTCGATGCTGTACATGACGCCGGACATGTACATCCAGGTGCGCAGGATGAACGGCATGAGCTGCGCCAGGTCCGTCATCTTGCTGCCCAGCCGTGCCACGATCAGCGCCAGGCCGGTGTTGAAGACCCACTGCGTGATCAGCGCGGGGAACATCAGCAGCCAGGAGGCGTTCGGCACCTCACCGGTCATCAGCACGATCGCCAGCAGGACGAACATCGACATGATGAGCTGCTGGAGCTGCATCAGCGTGAAGGCGATCGGCATCGAGGCGCGCGGGAAGTGCAGCGCCCTGATCAGACCGAGGTTGCCGGACACCGCGCGCACGCCGCTGAGTACCGAGGACTGCGTGAAGGTGAAGATGAAGATGCCGGTGACCAGGAAGGCGATGAAGTTGTCGATGCCTTTGCTGGTGCCGATCAGCAGACCGAAGATCAGGTAGTACACCGCCGCGTTCAGCAGGGGCGTCATCACCTGCCAGAGCTGGCCGAGGCGGGCCTGGGTGTACTGCGCCTGGGTGCGCGCCTTGGCGAACTCGTTGATGAAATGTCGACGGCCCCAGAGCTGCCGCGTGTACTCCACCAGGCCAGGCCGGGCGCCACTGACGGACAAGCCGTACTTGGCCGCTACCTGGGCGGGGCTGAGGCCGTCATCGGCCGTGGGTGCCGGGGGGACACCGACGGCGACCGCACCATTGTGCGTTGTCTCGCTCACAGTTGACACTTTCGTCCTCAAGGTGCGCGCCGGGGCAGGGGAATCCCGGGCTGCGCCTGATGCTCTCAGGTCCGAGCTTGTCAGATGATCGGGGGTCGGCCTAGCCGGGTCAACCTCCAGACGGTCCGCCAGCGCATCGGCCGCCGTTGACCGCAGGGAGTTGTCCATCCCTCACGGAATCCGCCGAGCCACGCTCGCAGCGCCGGCCCGGACGGCCGGCGCACCAGCGTCAGCGCGAACCAGACGCCGAGGTACGCCGGGACCAGCGGCCAGGGCAGATTGCGCCGGGCCAGCCACACTCGGTTACGGGCCACCAACCGGTGGTACACCGCGTGCCGGGCGGGTGAGGTCGCCGGATGGAACAGCACCATGTCATGCCGATAGTCGATCAGCCAACCCGCGTCAAGAGCGCGCCAGGCCAGATCTGTCTCCTCGTGCGCGTAGAAGAATTCAGCGGGCAGCGGACCGACCTGCTGGATGACGCGGCTGCGCACGGCGCACGCGCCGCCCAGGAAGGTGGTGACCCGCGAGTCCCGCATCGGGTCGGCGGCGCGCAGCCGGGGGACGTGCCTGCGCTGCGTCTGCCCGGTCTCGGGGTCGGCGATCCGGAAGCTGATGATGCCCAGCTCGGGGTCGGCCTCGAAGGCCCGCCTGACCAGCTCCGCGGTGTCGTCGCCCGGCAGCAGCCCGTCGTCGTCCAGGAAGAGGACGACGTCCACTTCCTCGGCGCCGGGGCCGAACATCTCGATGCCGACGTTGCGCCCGCCGGGGATGCCCAGGTTCTCGGGCAGCTCCGCGGTGCGCACCTCGGCGGGCAGCGGCGGCAGCGGTGACCCGTTGCCGACCACGGCGACCGTCACCGGCGGGCCCTGCTGCTTGGCGACCGAGTCCAGCAGGTCGTTCAGCTCCGCGGGGCGGTTGCCCATGGTGATGATGACCGCGCCGACGCGCAGCGGCGTCCCCTGCGTGCTCACTTCAGCCTGCTGGAGGCGAGGACGGAGACCAGGTGCAGCAGGGTCTGGAGCAGCGCGATGCCCGCCAGCACGGCGACGCCGAGCCGGGTGAAGAACAGGTCGCCGCGCGCCTGATCCACGATCGCGAGCAGCAGGATGAGCAGGGACGCCTCGACGCCCAGCACGAGGCGGTGCCACTTCAGCGCGGCGGCGGCCTTGCGGGCCAGCGCCACTCCGGAGGAGCGCGGCTCGGACGCCGCCTCCTTGACCGGTGGGAGCCCGCCCTGGTGCCGGGCGACCCCGACGAGGTCGGTCTCGGCCTTGATCAGCACCGCGCCGAGCGCGGCGAGGGTGCCGAGGAACGCCCACAGCCAGTCGATCCGGCCGCTGCCCCACAGGTCGGCGGCGCGCAGTCCGAAGCCGACCAGGACGGCGGCGTCGCACAGGTAGGCGCCGACGCGGTCGAGGTAGACGCCGGACAGCGAGAACTGCTGCTTCCAGCGGGCGATCTCCCCGTCCACGCAGTCCAGCAGCAGGTAGAGCTGCACCATCAGCACGCCGAGGACGGCGCCCGCGATCCCGGGCACCAGCAGCGCCGGGGCGGCGAGGACGCCGAAGACGGTCATGAGGTACGTCAACTGGTTGGGCGTGACGCGGGTGGGCGCGAGGTGCCGGTCTATGCGCAGCGACAGCTCACGCATGTAGAGCCGGCCGGCCCAGTGTTCGCCGCTGCGGCGGTCCTTGACCCCCGGGGGGTGAACGACCGGGCGCAGTTCAGCTACTGATGGCTTTGACATAGTCGGCGTATGCGTCCCTGATCTCGGTGGCGGAGAGGTCCAGGTGTTCCAGGATCGTGAAGCGGCCGGGGCGGGTCTGCGGCGCGTAGCGCACCGCTTCGACGAACTCCGGTTCCGTGAAGCCGATCTCCTCGGGGAGAACGGGCAGTCCGTGGCGGCGCAGGGTCTCGGCGATGAGGCCCGACTCCTCGCGCGCGCCGCGCAGGTGCATCGCGAAGGCGGCGCCGATGCCGACCTGCTCGCCGTGGGCGGCGGCCCGCTGCGGGTGGAGCAGGTCGAAGGCGTGGCTGATCTCGTGGCACGCGCCGGACGACGGGCGGGTGTCACCGCTGATCGACATGGCGATGCCGGTCAGCACCAGGCCCTCGGAGAGCGTGACCAGGAAGTCGTCGTCGCCGATGCCGCCGGGGTGCCGCAGCACGGACTCGCCGGCGCTCCTGGCCATCGCCGCGGCCAGGCCGTCGATCGGCTCGCTGTTCTCGCGGTGGGACAGCTCCCAGTCCGCGAGCGCGGAGAGGTTGGAGATCGCGTCGCCGATGCCGGCCCTGACGTAGCGGGCGGGCGCCTCGCGGATCACGTCGAGGTCGATGACCAGCGCGATCGGCGTCGGGACACCGTAGGAGCCGCGCCCGTTGTCGTTGTCCAGGGTGGCGACCGGTGAGCACAGGCCGTCGTGCGAGAGGTTGGTGGCGACCGCGACCATGGGAAGGCCCACCCGCGCGGCGGCGTATTTGGTGACGTCGATGATCTTGCCGCCGCCGAGGCCGATGACCGCGTCGTAGCGCTTGCCGCGCATGGAGTCGGCGAGCTTCACGGCCGCGTCGATGGTGCCGCCGTGCACCGGGTACCAGTCCGCGCCGGGCAGCTCGGGGGCCAGCCGGTCGCGCAGCTTGAGCCCGGAGCCCTCGCTGACGGCGAAGGCGAGCTTGCCGGAGGTGGAGATCCGCTGATCGGCCAGGAGTACGGCCAGGTCGGCGATCGCGCCGCCCCTGATGTCGACGACGACCGGGGAGGGGATGAGCCTGGTCAGTACTGGCACGCAATCACCCGCCCCTTGGCGAGGTCGTCGTTGTTGTCGATCTCGACCCAGGCGACGTCACCGATCGGGGCGACGTCGATGGTGAAGCCGCGGTTGACCAGCTCCTGGTAGCCGTCCTCGTAGTACAGGTCGGGGTCGCGCTCGAAGGTGGTCTTCAGCGCGTCGGCCAGCTCGGCCGCCGCCTCGCCCTCGATGAGGGTGACGCCGATGTACTCACCGGTGGCCTCGGCCGGGTCCATCAGCTTGGTGATCCGCCGCACTCCCCTGCCGGGCTCGGCGACGACCTTCATCTCCTCGTCGGCGAGGTGCTTGACGGTGTCCAGGGCCAGCACGATCCGCTTGCCGCCGCCGCGCGCGGCCAGCAGGGTCTTCTCCACCGACACCGGGTGCACGGTGTCGCCGTTGGCCAGAATCACCCCGTGCCTGAGGACGTCGCGCGCGCACCACAGGGAGTAGGCGTTGTTCCACTCCTCGGCCTTGTCGTTGTCGATCAGGGTGAGGGTGAGGCCGTACTTCTCCTCCAGCGCCGTTTTGCGCGCGTAGACCGCTTCCTTGCGGTAGCCGACGACGACGGCGACCTCGGTCAGGCCGATCTCCGCGAAGTTGGACAGGGTGAGGTCCAGGACGGTCAGGCTGTCCGCAGCCCCTTCGGGACCGACGACCGGCACCAGTGCCTTGGGCAGGGTGTCGGTGTGGGGGCGCAGGCGTCTTCCGGCGCCGGCCGCCAGCACGAGGCCGATCATGCGGGTTCTCCTGTTTCGTCGTGTACAGCGGGAGCCCCTGCGGACACCCAGAAGCGGACGCTCTCGGTGAGGACCAGCAGCGCGAGCGCCGCGGCGAGCACCGTCAGCGCGACCGTGAAGCCTGTGTGGTGTGCGACGGCGGCCAGGAGGGCGACCACCAGGGTGCGGCCCTCGTGTCCACCGGCCGCCCGTACCAGGGCCCGCGGCGGCGCCCCGGTGCCGCCGCGGATGCGGTACACCGTGTCGTAGTGATGGTAGGCGACCGCGGCCACCAGGCCGAAAGCAGCGGGCAACGCCCCGTTTACCCCGGAGACGGCCGCGAGGGCCAGCACCGTGCCGTACTCACCGGCCCTGAAGATCGGCGGGACCAGCCAGTCCAGAGCCCCCTTGAGCGGCCGGGAGACGGCGAAGGACGAGGTCAGGACGTAGACCACGGCCACCAGCGGCGGCCACCAGCTGCCCCGGGAGGAGAGCGCGGCGGTGGCGGTGACCGCGGCGGCGCCGAGCAGGGCGACCGCGGGCGCCGCGAAGGACGGCATACGACCGGCGAGCGGGCGCAGGATCCGGGCCCCAGCCTCGGCGAGCGGCCCGCTGTCGGCGAGGTCGGCGAGCGCCTGGGCGGCCCGGTCGGTGCGCTGGGCCTTGCGGGTGAGTGAGCGCAGGACGCGGCCCGCGGTGGTGTAGCAGGCGGCGAGGCCGCAGCCGACCAGCAGGACGACGAAGGTGACGCGCGGGGTGGTGACCGCGGTGAGCACGGCTATCAGCGCCCAGCGCTCGCCGATCGGCAGCACGATCATCCGCCGTACCCACACCGTCCAGCCGACGCTGTCGAGCCTGCCGGACAGCGCGGCGGTGGGGCTGGTGTTGGCGGTGGCGTCGTGGTTGGCCTCGTTGAAGGCGAAGTCGACGACATGGCGGCAGGTCTGGAGGACCATCGCGCCGAGCGCGAGCGCCCATACGTCGTGGCCGCCGCGGGCGGCGCCGAGCGCGAGGCCCGCGTAGTAGGCGTACTCCTTGGCCCGGTCGAAGGTGGCGTCGAGCCAGGCGCCGAGCGTGGAGTACTGGAGGGAGTAGCGGGCGAGCTGGCCGTCGGTGCAGTCCAGGACGAACGAGGCGAGCAGCAGGACGCCCGCCGCGACGTATCCGGTCCGGGTGCCGGTGGCCGCGCAGCCCGCGGCGATCAGCGCGACCAGCAGCGACGCGGTGGTGACCTGGTTCGGGGTGAGGCCGCGGCGGGCGCACCAGCGGGCCAGGTAGCGCGAGTACGGGCTGATGCAGTGGGTGGTGAAGAAGCCGTCGCGGGACTTCACCGCGCTGCGCAGCCGTACCGCCTCCTCGTCCACGGCGGCGACGGCCTCGGCCGTCGCGGCGCGCTCGGCGGCGTCGGCGGGGACGGCCGCGACCAGGACGCCCAGCTCGGGGCGGTGCGGGGCGGCGCCCTGCGCGTCGAGGGCGGCGGCCAGCGCGTCGGGGACGACGGCGGCCGAGGTGGCCGCGCGGGCGGCGGGGGCGGTGTCGCCGTCGGCGGCGGACAGCAGGGTGCCGCCGGGGGCCGATACGGACGAGGCCGGTACGGAGGGAGCGGTCTGCGACGGGACGGTGGCGCCGCCCTGCGCGGTCAGCCCGGTGACGGCGGCGGTGAGCGCCTGGCGGCCTGCGGCCTGCGCGGACACGGCGCCAGGAATCGCGGCGGTGTCGAAGCGCGGGTCGGTCAGGGCCAGGCGCAGCGCGTGCCGGTGACCGACGAAGCGGCGGTCGACGACGGCGACCCGGTCGGCGGCGGGCACCTGGGCGAGCCGCGCGGCGACGGCGACGGGCGTGTCCGCCTCGACCACCTGGAATCCCAGCGCCCGCAGGTCGTCCGCGAGCGGCGACGCTGATCCCGCGGCGGGCGGGCCGGTGAGAATGGCGGTCGACAGAGGAACTCACTCCCTGGATGCGTGCGAAGGGCTTGCCTGTAAGGGCCGCGGTCGGCAAGTCCGGGCCAGGCACGACGGCAGAGGCTATCGGATCCACGTCCGCCACCGTTCACCGCCCGTTCGCCTGAACTTGGCGTGCCCGGCGTGATCATCATCGTTGATCACGGGCGCCCGGACAAACGACGGACGCGCTCACCCGTACGAGTGAGGTGGGCGGTGTTCCCCGCGCCCCTTCTGCGCGCCTCATCACCGCAGGTCACCGCACATGACAACGGTCTCCAGTACCGGCTTGCCCACGGTGGGTAACCGGTGTTGACTGACCGCCGCACACCGGATGGCACGGCGGTCCGACGAGAGGGGGACGCGGCCATGGGGTCAGGCCACGCGCACGGCCACGGCGAAGGTCGCACGCGCAGCGGCGGCCAGGAGCGCGGCGGCGAGCGGAAGGACGGCGGCGACGGCGGCCGGAAGAGGGGCCACGGTCACGACCACAGCCACGGTCTGCGGCCGGGCGCCGACGGCACGGCTGGTTCCGCGTACCGCGGCCGGCTGCGGATCGCGCTCGGCATCACGCTCTTCGTGCTCGCGGTCGAGGTGGTCGGCAGCGCGGTCACCGACTCCCTCGCGCTGCTCGCCGACGCCGGTCACATGGCGACCGACGCGGCCGGTATCGCGATGGCGCTGCTCGCCATCCACATCGCCAACCGCCCCGCCAGCGAGCGCCGCACCTTCGGCTTCGCGCGCGCCGAGATCCTGGCGGCGGTCCTCAACGCGGTGCTGCTCTTCGGCGTCGGCGCGTTCATCTTCTACGAGGGCGTACGGCGGCTGATCAGCCCGCAGCACATCGACGCCGGCGGCACCGTCGTCTTCGGCGCGATCGGTCTGGTCGCGAACTCCGTGTCACTCGTTGTGCTGATGCGCGGGCAGCGCGAGAGCCTCAATGTGCGGGGCGCTTTCCTCGAGGTGATGGCGGACGCGCTGGGGTCGCTCGCGGTGATCGTGGCGGCCGTGGTGTTCATGACCACCGGCTGGCGGCAGGCCGACCCGGTGGCGTCGCTGCTGATCGGTCTGATGATCGTGCCGCGCACGTGGAAGCTGCTGCGCGAGGCCATCGACGTCCTGCTGGAGGCCGCGCCCAAGGGCGTTGACATGGGCGATGTCCGCAGCCACATCGAGGGGCTGCCCGGTGTGGAGGGCCTGCACGATCTGCATGTGTGGACGATCACCTCGGGGATGCCGGTGCTGTCGGCGCACGTGGTGGTCAGCCAGGAGGTCCTGGAGGCGGTCGGCTACGAGAAGATGCTGCACGACCTTCAGGGCTGCCTCGGCACGCATTTCGATGTGGAGCACTGCACCTTCCAGTTGGAGCCGGTCGGGCACGCGGAGCACGAGGCGCGGCTCTGCCACTGAGCGGCACGCGAAGTGAGGCAGACTGAGGGCCTGTCGTCGAAAGCGAAGGATGGACATGCCCACCAGTCCTGCCACCGGCCGACCCGGCTCCCCCACCGCCGTACCGTCGCCCAATGGTGTTGCCGCGCAGACCCTGGCAGATGCCGAGCAGACCCCGGCGGGTCAAGCCGTGGCGGAACCGATCCTGCTCGAACTCGTCGACGAGGACGGCCGGACCATCGGCACCGCGGAGAAGCTGTCCGCGCACCAGGCGCCCGGACGCCTGCACCGCGCCTTCTCGGTGTTCCTCTTCGACGGCGAGGGCCGGCTGCTGTTGCAGCGCCGCGCGCTGGGCAAGTACCACTCCCCCGGTGTCTGGTCCAACACCTGCTGCGGGCACCCGTACCCCGGTGAGCAGCCGTTCGTGGCCGCGGCCCGGCGCACCGCCGAGGAATTGGGCGCGGCGCCGGTGCTGATGCGCGAGGCGGGCACGGTCCGCTACAACCACCCGGACCCGGCCTCCGGTCTGGTGGAGCAGGAGTACAACCACCTGTTCGTCGGGCTGATCGGCGACGCGCTGCGGCCGGACCCCGAGGAGATCGACGACACGGCGTTCGTGGGCCCGCAGGAGCTGGCGCGGCTGCGCGCGGACGGACCCTTCTCGGCGTGGTTCCAGACGGTGCTCGACGCGGCGCTGCCGACCGTGCGCGAGGTCACCGGCGGTACGGCGGGCTGGTAGCCCCCGTCCAGCGGGGCCCCGTCCGGCACCGGGCAGGACGGGCAGGGCAGCGCGGGACAGGCACGCAGGTCAGGACGGGCAGGCAGAACGGGCACGCAGGTCAGGACGGGCAGGCAGGTCAGCGCAGGACGGGCCGGGGGGTTTCAGAGGGCGGTGGTCCGCAGCGGGAGCGCCGCCCAGATCACCTTGCCGCCGGTCTCGGTCTGCGCGATGTCGCACTGGCCGCCCGCCTCCGCGGTGATCGTCTTCACCAGCAGCAGCCCGCGCCCGCCGGTCTGCCCGTGGTCGGCCTCCAGCGCCCTGGGGCGGTACGGGTGGTTGTCCTCGACGGCGATCCTGATCCAGTCGGCGCCGACCGCGACCTCGACGGTGATCTCGGGCGACAGCACGGCCGCGTGCTTCACCGCGTTGGTGACCAGTTCCGAGACGATGACCAGCAGTCCGTACAGCAGGTCCTCGTCGATCGGCACCCCCTGGTCGGCGACGAGGGCGCGCACCCCGCGCCGCACCTGGGGCACGGACGAGTCGAGAGCCGGGGCGGTGAACCGCCACACCCCCTCGTACGGTCTCGGAGCCGGAGCCTGATCGGGCGGGACGCTCCCGCGCACCTCCATGACCGCACCCACCGTCGCTTTCGCGTGACGTGTCCCCGCGGCCCCTGCCGACAACCCCGGCAGCTTCCGCCTCACAGGTCGAGTGTCCGTAACGGCGGGAGCCGAACAGGCAGGAAACCGTAAGTCCGCACCTTTCTGTAATTTTTGACCGGAAACGATCGCCGACTTCGTTTTTTCGATCGATTCGCGGCAGTCTTCGGACGCTTCCCGAACTCTTCGACCGAGATCATCTGCACGTGCACCGGCGTACCGGTGCGTCCTGGCACGGCGTACCGGTGCCTCCCGGCGCGGGCGCCGTGCGCCCCCGGCCGGCCGCGCGCCGGTCGATAGGATCTGTCGGCACCGGCCAGCGCATGTCGCCCCCGTGAAGGAGCACGCATGTCCACCTCCGGCCCTGGGCTGCTCGTCAGCGCCGCGGACGGCACCGCGACCGTGACGATCAGCAATCCGGCCCGGCGCAACGCGATGACGACGGCCATGTGGCAGTCGCTGCCGGGACTCCTCCACGACCTCGCGGTCGATCCCGCCGTCCGCGTGCTGGTCCTCACCGGCGCGGGCGACACCTTCTGCGCGGGCGCCGACATCACCGACCTCGCCGACCCCGTCTCGTCGAGCGGCGCGCAGTCCGCCGCCATGGCCGCGGAGGAGGCGCTGGCCGCCTTCCCCAAGCCGACGATCGCGGCCGTACGCGGCTACTGCGTGGGCGGCGGCTGCCAGCTCGCCGTCGCCTGCGACCTGCGCTTCGCCGCGCGGGGCGCCCGCTTCGGGATCACGCCCGCGCGCCTGGGCATCGTCTACGGCGCCGCCTCCACCCGGCGCCTGGTGCGGCTCGCGGGGCCCGGTACCGCCAAACACCTGCTGTTCTCGGCCGAGTTGATCGACGACGAGCGGGCGCTGCGCACCGGCCTGGTGGACGAGGTGCTGCCGGAGGACGAGCTGGACAAGCGGGTCACGGAGTTCGCCGGGGTGCTGCGGTCGCGCTCGCAGCTCACGCAGGCCGCCGCGAAGGAGTTCACCGCGACGGCGGACGCGTCGGACGACACGGCCCGCGCCGCCCACTGGGCCCGGCAGGCCGCCCTCAGCGGCGACACCGCCGAGGGCGTCGCCGCATTCCTCGAACGCCGCGAGCCGCGCTTCACCTGGACCCCGGCAGCGGACTGAAGCAATTGCGCGGCCGACCGAGCGGAGGAACGAAGTCGATGGCACGGCTCACGACGGCCGAGGTCCGCCGCTGGCGGGCCCGCTCCCAGGGCCTGACCGAGGACGGAAGCGACGGCGCGGGCGGCAGCGCGGGCGAAAGCGACGGCAGCGGCAGCGGCAGCGGCAGCGGCAGCGGCAGCGGCAGCGGCAGCGGCAGCGGCAGCGGCAGCGGCAGCGGCAGCGGCAGCGATCGTACGGTGGCGGACGCCGTCCGGCTCTCGGCCGGTCTCCAGGCGCAGGACGCGAAGGCGTGCCGGCTCCAGGTCAGGGCGCGGACCGGCGGCACGGACGGAGCGCCGACCGCGGCCGACGTGGACAGGGCGTGCGGCGCGGACCGCCGCGCCGTCGTCCGCACCTGGCTCATGCGCGGCACCCTGCACGCGGTGGCGGCCGAGGACGTGCGCTGGCTGACCGCGCTGCTCGGCCCGCGCGCGGCCGACGCGTACCGCGGGCGCCGCGCCCGGCTGGGCCTCGACGAGGAGCTGTGCGAGCGGGCGCTGCCCGCCCTGGAGCGGGTGCTGGCCGACCGGCCGCCCGTACCGCGCGCCGAACTGGTCGACCTGCTCGCGGCGGAGGGGGTGGCCGTGGACCCGGGCGGCCAGGCCCCGGCGCACCTCGTTCTCTTCGCGGCGGCCAGGGGCGTGCTGTGCCGCGGCCCCGAGGCGGCGGGCGACGTGTCCACGTATGTCCTGCGTGAGCGGTGGCTGAAAGACGTCCCCGACGACGGCCCGACCGGCGACGACGCGCTGGCCGAACTGGCCGTCCGGCACGCCACCGCCTACGGCCCCGCGTCGGTCGCCGACTTCGCGCGCTGGTCCGGGCTGCCCCTGGGCCAGGCCAGGCGCGGCCACCGCGCCGCGGAGGACCGGCTCGCGCAGGTCGTGGGCCCGGACGGCGAGCCGCTGTGGGCCGCGGCCGGCACGGCGCCGCCTCCGGCGCGGCCCGCGGACCGGCCACGGGTACGGCTGACCGGGCACTTCGACCCGTATCTGCTCGGCTACCAGGACCGCGACGCCCTGCTCGACCCGGCCTTCGCGACCCGTATCGCCACGGGCGGCGGCATGCTCATGCCCTGCGTGCTGCGCGACGGCGCGGTGGTCGCCACCTGGCGCCACACCTGGCAGGGCCGCCGCCTCACGCTCCGCGTCGAGCCGCTGACCGGCCCCCTCCCCGCCCCGGTCGCCGCCGGCATCACGGCCGAGGTCGCCGACATCGGCCGCTTCCTGGGCACGGAGGCCGCGTGGGAGTGGGCGCGGGGACTGTAGGCGTCCCCATGACCGGCCCGGCTGAACGCCCAGCGCATACGAGTCGCACCGGCACGCGGTCCGCGCCGGAGTGGGCGCAGGGGTCGCGGGCGTCCCCTCACGGCCCGGCTGAAGGCTTCAGCGCATGCGGGTCGCGCCCACCGCCACGCGGTCGGCGGCGCCCGGCGGCATGGCCGGGTGGCGGCCGAGGAGGATCACGCCGATGGTGATGGCGGCGAGACCGGCGGCCTCCCAGGCGAGGGCGCCGGGGGTGACGCGCAGGCGGTCGCCGAGGAAACCTATGCCGCAGGCGATTCCGGCCAGCGGCTGGGCGGCGGTCAGCGCGGGCAGCGACATCCGCAGCGAGGCGGTCTCGAAGGCGCTCTGGACGAGCAGCATGCCGGTGAGGCCGATGACGGCGATGGCGTACGGCTGCCAGTGCACGGCGAGGGCGGCCACACCCTCGTCACCGGCCAGTTGGCTACAGATCCGGGTGAGGGCGTCCTGGAGCCCGTAGAGCAGGCCCGCGGCCAGCGCGAGGAGCGTGGCCTCGGACGACGGCGGCAGCCGCTTGGCCGCGCCGGTGAGCAGCAGCGCGAGCCCGGCGACGATGCCGAAGACCAGCCAGTGCCGCAGCGCCCCCGCCTCGGCCGCGCTGCCCTCCGGCTGGCCCGCGACGATGAAGGCGGTCACGCCGAGGGCGAGCAGGACGACGCCGCCCCAGCCGCTGAGGCCGAGGGACTGGCGCGGGGTGAGCCAGCGGGCGAGCGCCATGGCGAAGAGCAGATTGGTGGCGGTGAGCGGTTCGACCAGGGAGACCTCGCCGTAGACGAGGGCGACGGCTCCGAGCACCTGGCCGCAGACCATGAGGCCGACACCGAGCAGCCAGTCCGGCATCCGTACCAGGTGCAGCAGCAGCCGGAAGGACAGGAAGTCCGCGAGCGAGGCACGCGCGGCCGCACGCTGCTGCAACACGAAACCTAGGCCGAGGCAGCACGCGGCACTGACTCCCAGCAGGAACACGGCCACGCGGTCACTGTATAGGCACTGACCGCGGGATCGAGGGGTTCCGTGGGCTTCGCCACAGGTCCGCGTCGCCTTCGGGACAGCGACGCGGACAGCTCACCGACAGCTCACCGACAGCTCACGAACAGCTCGCGGACAGCGGTCCCACGGGAGCCGGCCGGCCCGGCGGACAGCCGAGCGCCGGCCGGCCGACAGCCGGGCGACAGGGCGCCCCGCAGCCGCCGTACGGGTCACGGCCGCGCGTTCGGAACCGTTTCCGCGCTCTCCCACACGGTGAGGAACGCCAGCCGCAGGCACGCGGCGAGCGCCGGGTGCTCGATGTAGAGCGCGGTCGTCGCGCCGGTCCCGGCCACCGGGTCCGGCATGTCGCAGAGCACCAGCGACGCGTCGGCGACCACCAGCTTCAGCGGCAGCGCGGAGGTGAAACGGTGCTCCTCGCCCGCCGCGCCGAAGCGCCGTACGTTCTCCAGCACCTCCGTGTCGTCGAGCGAGTCGTGGGTGTAGATCGCCCGCACCGAGCCGCCCGAGCGGCGCAGCCGACGTACCACCTTGATGCCGGGGGTGTTCGCGGCCGGGGCGACGAAGGGCGGTTTGCAGAAGCTCAGCAGTTCGGTCTTGGCCTGGCCCTGGATGTCGGTGAACGCCTCGGCTATCGACTTGGGGTCGCGCAGGATCTCGACGTAGTCGATCGGCACGGTCTGCGTGCGGCCGTCGGCCCAGACCGGGACGAGGGCGGCGGTCAGCGCGGAGGAGACGCGGTCGAGGCGTTCGAGGGTCTCGCGCTGGAGGGCCATGAGGCGGGCGACGGCCAGTTCCGGCGCGACGGCCGAGAAGGTGGCGACCCGGCCGGGGTGCGCGGTCGCCAGCCGCCGCCGTACCAGCGTGTCGAGCACGTCGTACACCCGCTGCCGGGGTACGTCCGCCGCCCGCGCGACCTCCGCCGCCGTGTACGACTCGCGTCGCACGAGGGCGAGATAGACCCGCGCCTCGTACCGCGCGAGACCCAGCGCGACAAGGTCGTTGACCGGTTCTTCCTCCGTCTCCATGGCGCCACAAGGTATACGGCGGAGATCGACTTGCGGAAGCGAGCCGGGGTCGGATCCAGGCCGATCCGAGGGCAACTCTTTGCCATAGGCCGGTAGTTACTTGGGCCCTCGGTCACTACGTTCAGCATCGGTCACCACTCACGGTGGTGGCAGTCGGCAGTAGATGACATCCGGATCACCAGTGAACGTGCGCCACACGAAGTCCCAGGCGTCGCCGTCGCATGATCGGTTGTCATGACCTTGACATGAAGGTCAGCGGCGGACGCCCTCGGGAGCCGATCCCCCCATGGAGGGCAGTTCATTGAAGTCGTCACACCCCGGCCGGGCCAGACGGGCCGTCCGCCGCACGGCGGTCGCCGTACTGTCGGCGGCGGCTCTCGTCACCGGCGGTCTGCTGGCCACCGCGGCGCCGTCCGTCGCCAGCACCCCGGCGTCGGGCGCGGCAGCCACCTCCGCGTCGTCGAGCACGGCCGCGTCGTCGCACACCTCCGCGTCGTCGAGCACGTCCGCGAGCACGTCGTCCGGCGCGTCCGCGTCCGCGTCGTCGGCCGCTCCCACCCAGCGCCTGTGCGCCGTCCCCGCCAAGAAGGGCCAGATGGCCTGCATGGCGCTGACCCGTACCGACGTCGTCCACCACCTCGGCATCACCCCGAACGCCACCCCCTCCGGCTACGGCCCCACCGACCTCCAGAGCGCGTACGCGCTGCCGTCGTCCGCGGGCGCCGGAGCCACCGTCGCGATCGTGGACGCGCAGGACGACCCCAACGCCGCGGCCGACCTGAGCACGTACCGCGCGCAGTACGGGCTGCCGGCCTGCACCACGGCCAACGGCTGCTTCAAGAAGATCAACCAGAACGGCTCGACCACGTCGCTGCCGAGCGCCGACTCCGGCTGGGCCGGTGAGATCTCACTCGACCTGGACATGGTCAGCGCGGTCTGCCCCCAGTGCCACATCCTGCTGGTCGAGGCCACCTCGGCGAGCATGGACGACCTGGGCACCGCGGTGAACCAGGCGGTCACGCAGGGCGCGAAGTACGTCTCCAACAGCTACGGCGGCAGCGAGGACTCCTCCGACACCACCGCCGACTCGCAGTACTTCAACCACCCGGGCGTCGCCATCACCGTCAGCTCCGGCGACGAGGGCTACGGCGCGGAGTACCCGGCCGCGTCCAAGTACGTCACCGCCGTCGGCGGCACCGCGCTCAGCCGGGCCAGCGGCACCACCCGCGGCTGGACCGAGTCCGTCTGGAACACCTCGAGCACCGAGGGCACCGGCTCCGGCTGCTCGGCCTACGACGCCAAGCCCACCTGGCAGACCGACACCGGCTGCGCCAAGCGCACCATCGCCGACGTCTCCGCCGTCGCCGACCCGGCCACCGGCCTGGCCGTCTACGACAGCTACCAGGCGTCCGGCTGGCAGGTCTACGGCGGCACCAGCGCCTCGTCGCCGATCATCGCCTCCGTCTACGCCCTGGCCGGCACCCCCGCGGCCGGGACCACCCCCGCCTCCTACCCGTACTCCCACACCGGCTCGCTGAACGATGTCACCAGCGGCTCCAACGGCTCGTGCGGCGGCTCCTACCTGTGCACCGCGAAGGCCGGATACGACGGGCCGACCGGGCTGGGCACGCCGAACGGCACGGCCGCCTTCACCAACGGCGGTTCGACCGGCGGCAACACGGTGACGGTCACCAACCCGGGCGCCAAGTCCACCGCGGTCAACACCGCGGCCTCGCTCCAGATCAGCGCCAGCGACTCAGCCTCGGGCCAGACCCTCACCTACAGCGCCTCCGGCCTGCCGACCGGTCTGTCGATCAACTCCTCCACCGGTCTGATCAGCGGCACCCCGACGGCGGCGGGCACGTACAACGTCACCGTCACCGCCACGGACACCACCAGCGCCTCCGGCAGCGCGTCCTTCACCTGGACGGTCACCGGGTCGGGCGGCGGCGGCTGCACCACCGCGCAGCTCCTGACCAACCCCGGCTTCGAAAGCGGCAACACCGGCTGGACGACGTCCTCCGGCGTCATCGACAACAGCACCGGCGCCCCCGCCCACAGCGGCTCGTACAAGGCGTGGCTGAACGGCTACGGGACCACCCACACCGACACGCTCTCCCAGTCGGTCACGATCCCCGCCTCCTGCACCAGCGCCACCTTCACCTTCTACCTCTACGTCAGCAGCCAGGAGACCAGCACCACCACGGCGTACGACAAGCTCACCGTCGCCGCGGGCAGCACCACGCTGGCCTCGTACTCCAACCTCAACAAGGGCACCGGCTACGTGCAGCGGTCGGTCAACCTGTCGTCCTACAAGGGCCAGACGGTCACCCTGAAGTTCACCGGCACCGAGGACTCCAGCCTCGCGACGTCGTTCCTGATCGACGACGCGGCGGTCAACGTCGGCTAGCCCGTCGTCCGCCGGGGTCCTCCGGATCGGCGACACCCGGCGACGGGAGGGCTTCCCGCCCCGGCCCCACAGGGGCGGGAAGCCCTCTCCGCCGCATCTGTGACGACGGCACCGCGTTCGCCGTCGCCACGGCCAGGTTCTAGAGGTCGATGACGACCTTGCCCCGCACGTGCCTGCCGGCCTGGAGTTCGGCAGCGCGGCGGATCCGCTCGACCGGGAAGGTCTCCGCGATCGGCACCCGGAGCCGGCCCGCGGCGACCAGGCGGGCGATCTCCTCCAGCGCGCCGGGGGCCGCGTTCGCGCCGTTGGCCGCGGGTACCCCGTCGACCTGCGCGGCGATGGCGCAGATGCGACCGTCCGGGACGCCGAGTTCCCTGGCGGCGTGCACGGTCTCCACGCCGTGCAGGTCGACGGCGGCCGTGACGCCGCCGGGAGCGAGCGATCGGACCCGGTCGGCCAGGCCGTCGCCGTAGACGACCGGCTCCGCCCCGAGCTCGCGCAGATAGTCGGCCGACGCCGGCGATCCCGTCCCGATCACGCGCGCTCCCGCGATCCGGGCCAGTTGGACGGCGAAGACCCCGACCCCGCCCGCCGCGCCGCCGATCAGCACGGTGTCGCCCGGGCCCGGATCGATGACGGCGAGGGCGGCGGATGCCGTACGGCCGGCGATCGTCAGGGTGGCGGCGGTACGGTCGTCGACGCCGTCGGGCGTGTGATGAGCCTCGTTCGCCGCCGTCCCCCCGGCCGGGTCGATCACCACGAAGTCGGCGACCGCGCGGGACAGGGCGCCCCCGAACACCCGGTCGCCGGGGGCGAACCCGCTCACCTCGGCACCGACCTGGTCGACCACTCCCGCGTAGTCGGTGCCGAACCCGGCCGGCAGGCTCAGGCCGAACCGGGCGGCGGTGTCCGCGTCGGCGGTCATGATCCAGTCCATCGGATTCAGACCGGCCGCGGTGACCCGTACGCGGATCTGTCCCGGCCCGGCTTGCGGGGCGGGAACCTCGCGGACCTCCAGGGCCTCGGGGCCGCCGAACGACTCGAGCCGGACCGCCCTGCTCCCGTCCGCGGGAGGCTGATCGCTCTGTGCCTTCATGTGCGCCTGTCTCCTTGGGACCGAGGGAACACACCGAAACGGACTATGCTCCGTTTACATGAATGACCGTAACATAAACGGAGCGCGATCCGTTTTGGCGGACGCGGAGCCCCGCGCGCCACGGGCGGACGCGGCCCGCAACCGCGACCAGTTGCTCGCGGTGGCGACCCGCGTGTTCATGTCGGCCGACGCCGAGTCGTCGATGCGGGCGATCGCCCGCGAGGCCGGGGTCGGGATCGCCACGCTCTACCGGCACTTCCCGACCCGCGAGTCGCTGGTCGACGCGGTCTACCAGGATCAGGTCGTACGACTGACGACCGGTGCCCGCGAGCTGCTCGGTCAGCTGCCCCCGGCCGCGGCGATGCGGCGCTGGACGGACCTGTTCGGCGACTGGATCGCGACCAAGAACGGCATGCTCGACACGCTCCTCGCGATGATCGAGTCGGGCGAGATCACCCATGCGCGGACCCGGACCGAGCTGCTGACGGCCATCACGACGATGCTCGACGCGGGTAGTGCGGCGGGCGACCTCCGCTCCGACGTCACCGCCGAGGACATCGCCGCCGCCCTCATCGGCATCTTCACCGTGGCCCCCCGGCCCGGGCGCGAGGCCAAGGCCGGCCGCCTGCTGGACCTGCTGATGGACGGCCTGTCGCCCGCCGCCCGGCCGAGCCGCGCCGAAGACTGAGTCGGCGTCAGCCGTGTCGGCGTGCCGCGCCGCAGGCTGACCGGGTCAACCTCGCGGGTGTGCCGCGCCGAAGGGATCGCGGGACCCGGGCCGGCCCCCACTGCCGACCCGGGGTCCCGCGATGGTGCCGATCACCGTACGTCGACGGTGATCTTCCACCCCGCGATGGCATGGCAGGACATGACACCGGGGGTGGCGCCGGGGCAGGCGCGCCGGAACCCGCTCAGTTCGGCGGTGCCCACCCGCGCGCCTCGGTAGACGCCGGGAGAGATCTCGGAGAGGGCGGCGCCCCGCTCGCCGGGCGGCCGGTCGCCGGGGGCGGTGGCGACCCGCAGGGTGCTGCCGACACTCAGGCAGACCTCGCGGCCTTCGGCCCCGCCGCCGGGCGTGACCGTGACGTCACCGCAGACCGGCCGGGTGCTGCTGTCGCTCGGATCGGGCGACCCGACACGTACGCCGCTCGCGCTTCCGCAACCGGCCACCAGCAGTACGGCGGCGGCAGCGGCGAATGTCCGAGCGCGCATCGTGTCCTCCTCCGGTGGCCGGTTCGGGGTCCGGTCATGGATGGGACGCAGCCGGACGCCACCGGGTTCCCTCCCGCCCGGAGGGTCCGGGGGCGCCGTCGGGAACGCGGCGCGGGCCGCCTCGGGGAATCGGGGCCAGGCGCGCTCGAAGGTTCGCTCAGCGCTCGGTGATGCGGCCGTCGGCGACCTCGACGCGGCGGGTCGTGTGCACGGCGTCCAGCATCCGCCGGTCGTGGGTGACCAGCAGCAGCGTGCCCTCGTACGCGGCCAGCGCCGCTTCGAGCTGTTCGATCGCGGGCAGGTCGAGGTGGTTGGTCGGCTCGTCGAGGACCAGGAGATTGACGCCGCGGGCCTGGAGCAGCGCCAGCGCGGCGCGGGTGCGCTCGCCGGGCGAGAGGGTCGCGGCGGGGCGCAGCACATGGGCGGCCTTGAGGCCGAATTTGGCGAGAAGCGTACGGATCTCGGCCGGATCCATGTCGGGCGCCGGGGCGCGGAAGGCGTCGAGGAGCGGTTCCTGCCCGCGGAAGAGGCCGCGGGCCTGGTCGACCTCGCCGACCAGGACGCCGGGGCCGAGCGCGCTATGGCCCTCGTCCAGCGGGAGGCGGCCGAGCAGCGCGGCGAGCAGGGTGGACTTGCCCGCGCCGTTGGCGCCGGTGATGGCCACCCGGTCGGCCCAGTCGATCTGGAGGTCGACCGGCCCGAAGGCGAAGTCACCGCGGCGCACGCGGGCGCCGCGCAGGGTGGCCACCACGGCGCCGGAGCGGGGCGCGGCGGCGATCTCCATCCGCAGTTCCCACTCCTTGCGCGGCTCCTCGACCACGTCCAGGCGCTCGATCATCCGGTCGGTCTGCCGGGCCTTGGCGGCCTGCTTCTCGCTGCCCTCGGCGCGCGCCTTGCGGGCGATCTTGTCGTGGTCGGGCGCCTTGCGCATGGCGTTCCTGACGCCCTTGTCCATCCAGCCGCGCTGCATGCGCGCCCGCGCTTCGAGTCCGGCCTTGGTGTCGGCGTACTCGTCGTACTCCTCGCGGGCGTGCCGCCGGGCCGTCTCGCGTTCCTCCAGATAGGCGGTGTAGCCACCCCCGAAGGTGCTGACCTGCTGCTGGGCGAGGTCCAGCTCCACCACGCGGGTGACGGTGCGGGTGAGGAATTCGCGGTCGTGGCTGACCAGGACCGTACCGGCGCGCAGGCCGCCGACGAATTTCTCCAGCCGTTCCAGGCCGTCGAGGTCGAGGTCGTTGGTGGGCTCGTCCAGCAGGAAGACGTCGTAGCGGCTGAGCAGCAGCGAGGCGAGTCCCGCGCGGGCGGCCTGGCCGCCGGAGAGCGAGAACATCGGCTGGTCCAGGTCGACGCCCAGGCCGAGCGAGGCGGCGGCCTCCTCGGCGCGTTCGTCCAGGTCGGCGCCGCCGAGCGCCAGCCAGCGGTCGAGTCCGGTCGCGTACGCGTCGTCGGCGCCCGGAGCCTCGTCCACCAGCGCCTGGGTGGCGGCGTCCAGGGCCGCCTGGGCGGCGGTGACCCCGGTGCGGCGGCTCAGGAACTCCCGCACGCTCTCCCCGCCCGGCAGCCGCTCGGGCTCCTGCGGCAGATGCCCGACGGTGGCGGTGGCCGGGCTGAGCCGCAGCGTCCCGTCCTCGGGCGTGTCGAGCCCGGCGAGCAGCCGCAGCAGCGTGGACTTGCCCGCGCCGTTGGCGCCGACCAGACCGATGACGTCGCCAGGGGCGACGACCAGGTCCAGGCCGGAGAACAGGACACGGTCGCCGTGTCCGGCGGCGAGATTCTTGGCGACGAGAGTGGCACTCATAAGAGGGCGGAGTTTATCGGGTGCGACGGGAGGCGGGCGAAGGGCTTTCACGGCGGGCGGCGGAGGCTTGCCCTCCGGTCGGCGGAGGGCGTGCCTCCGGTCGGGCCAAGGGCTGTCGCCGGGTCTCGCCGTGCCGCCGGGTCCGGCTCGACGCGAGGTGGGTGGCCGGTGCAGCCATATTGGCTGGTTGCCTTCTTACGCCGCCTTAACCTACGGTTGCGTAACTTACGTAGGCGTAGGTGCGAATCTCCGCTGCACCCGCAGGCCGTGCGTATGTGCCCGTGGATCAGTCCGCGGCGCCGTACGACCGACCGATCGCATGTCGCGTACGTACGTCCGTACGATCCGTACAGCCCGTGCGGGTCCCGTACACCCCCGTCCCATGTCCGTCCCCTCTCCCGTCCCCAGGAGCCCCCGTGACCTTGACCTCGCCCGACCGTGCCCAACCCGACGTCTGGAGCGACGCGACGCTGCTCTACGCGCTGGAGGAGGTCGTCGAGCGGGAGCTCAACCGGCACCTCGGCGTGGCCAAGGAGTGGATGCCGCACGAGTACGTGCCGTGGAGCGACGGCCGCAATTTCGACGGAATAATGGGGGGCGAAGCCTGGGCCCCCGAGCAGTCCAAGGTCACGGACGTCGGCCGGATCTCCCTCGTGGTCAATCTGCTCACCGAGGACAATCTGCCCAGCTACCACCACGAGATCGCGACACTCTTCGGCCGTGACGGCGCCTGGGGCACCTGGGTGCACCGCTGGACCGCCGAGGAGGGCCGGCACGCGATCGTCATGCGCGACTACCTGCTGACCAGCCGCGCCGTCGACCCGGTCGAGCTGGAACGGTTCCGCATGCAGCACATGTCGGAGGGCTTCGAGCACGACCACCGGCACAGCATGGTCCACTCCGTGGCGTACGTCGCCTTCCAGGAGCTGGCCACCCGCGTCTCGCACCGCAACACCGGACACCAGTCGGGTGACCCCGTGTGCGACCGGATGCTCGCCAGGATCGCCACCGACGAGAACCTGCACATGGTCTTCTACCGGAATCTCCTGGCCGCCGCCCTCGAGCTCGCCCCCGACCTCGCCATGCGGGCCATCCGTGACGTCGTCGTCGAATTCCGCATGCCGGGACACGGCATGCCCGGCTTCGAGCGGGCCGCCGCCCGCATGGCCATCGGCGGCATCTACAACCTCCGCATCCACCACGACGACGTCCTCCAGCCCGTCCTGCGCCACCTCAAGGTCCTCGAGATCTCCGGTCTGGGCCCCGAGGGCCTTCAGGCCCAGCAGGAGCTCGGCCTCTTCATGGGCGGCCTCAACGAGCAGGCCACCCGCTTCGACGAGCGCCGCGAAGCCCTTCTCGCCCGCCGCGCCGCCCGCGCCTAATCCCCTTCGGGCCGCGCCCCTACGACGTCCACCTCCCGAAGGTGGGCGCTCTGGGGGCGCGGCCCCGCGCGATTGTCTTACCGAGGTCGGTACGCCCGATCTTTTAGGGGGCGCAGGGAACTGCGCGCTCAGCCACGACGGTGGCGCGGCCTCAGAACCGGCCCCAGCGGGGCAGTTGCCGTGGGTTCTCGGGCCGCAGGCCCGGCGGGGGCCGGTCGCGCAGTTCCTCGCGCCCCCGACGGGACCCGGCTCCCCGAGAGCCGTGCGGGCCCTAGGCGGCACGCCCGGTCTTTTCAGGGGCGCGGGGAACTGCGCGACCAGCCACGACGGGGGCGCGGCCTGAAAACCGGCCCCAGCGGGGCAGTTACCGTGGGCTCTCGGGCCACAGGCCCGGCGGGGGCTCGCCGCGCAGTTCCTCGCGCCCCTGACGGGACCCGGCTCCCCGAGAGCCGTGCGGGCCCTGGACGGCACGCCCGATCTTTTGAGGGGCGCGGGGAACGGCGCGACCAGCCAGGGACGACGTGCACGTCACCACCGCCCCAGCAGGGCACCGGCTGTCGCAGGGACACCGACCCGGTGGAGGTGGGAAACAATCATGCACGCATGCTTGATTGTTGCGGGCCCCGCCTGCCACCCTCGTGGCCATGGCCGATCCGCAGTCCGTCCGTACCGTCCTGGCTGATCTGAGAGCGGAGAGCGACGCGCTCGACGACGTGGTGGCCGGGCTGGAGCCCGAGCAGTGGGCGAGGCCGACACCGGCCGAAGGCTGGACCGTTGCGCACCAGATCGCGCATCTGGCCTGGACGGACGCCCAGGCGCTGCTGGCGGTCAAGGACGCGGAGGCGTTCGCCCGCGAGGTCGGCGACGCGGCGGCGCGGCTGGACGCGTACGTGGAGGACGGCGCCCGGGAGGGTGCGATGCTGGCGCCGCCGGAGCTGCTGGAGAAGTGGCGGTCGGGCAGAGCCCGGCTCTGGGCGACCCTGACCGGCGAACCGCCGGGCAGCCGCTTCCCCTGGTACGGGCCGTCGATGAGCACGGCGTCGATGGCGACGGGCCGCCTGATGGAGACATGGGCCCACGGCGAGGACATCGCCGACGCGCTCGGCGTCGAGCGCCCACCGACCCACCGCCTGTGGCACGTCGCCCGAATCGCCTTCAGGGCACGGGACTTCGCCTTCGCGGTGCACGGCCGCACCCCGCCCGGCACGGAATTCCGCCTCGAACTGACGGCGCCCGACGGCACCTTGTGGGCGTTCGGCCCGGACGACGCCGAGCAGCGCGTGACCGGCCCCGCACTGGACTTCTGCCTGCTGGCGGTGCGGCGCAGGCACCGCGACGACGTGGCGGTACGGGCCCAAGGCCCGGACGCGGACGCGTGGTTGTCGATCGTGCAGGCATTCGCGGGCCCGCCGGGCAAGGGACGGCCGCCGCGCGGCGGCGCGGAGGGGAGCACGTCATGACGCAGGTCGACATACGCGGAGCGGACTTCGCCGAGCGGCGGGCCGCGATGCTGGAACGGCTGGCCGAGGTCGAGGCGGGGCACGCCGCCGCGCTGGCCGGTGGCGGCGAGAAGTACCAGGAGCGGCACCGGAAGCGCGGCAAGCTGCTGGTGCGGGAGCGGATCGAGCTGCTGCTCGACCCGGACACACCGTTCCTCGAACTGTCCCCGCTGGCCGGCTGGGGCAGCGACTTCGCGGTGGGCGCCTCGCTCGTGACCGGCATCGGCGTGGTCGAGGGCGTGGAGTGCCTGATCACGGCCAACGACCCGACGGTGCGCGGCGGCGCCAGCAACCCGTGGACGCTGAAGAAGGCGCTGCGGGCGAACGAGATCGCCTTCGCCAACCGCCTGCCGGTGATCAGCCTGGTGGAGTCGGGCGGCGCGGACCTGCCCAGCCAGAAGGAGATCTTCATCCCCGGCGGCGCCCTCTTCCGCGACCTGACGCGGCTGTCGGCGGCCGGAATCCCCACGGTGGCCGTGGTGTTCGGCAATTCGACGGCGGGCGGCGCGTACATCCCCGGCATGTCCGACCACGTCATCATGGTCAAGGAGCGGTCCAAGGTCTTCCTCGGCGGGCCGCCCCTGGTGAAGATGGCGACCGGCGAGGAGAGCGACGACGAATCGCTCGGCGGCGCCGACATGCACGCCCGGCGCTCCGGCCTCGCCGACTACTTCGCATTGGACGAGCCGGACGCGCTGCGTACCGCCCGGCGCGTCGTCGCCCGCCTCAACTGGCGTAAATCCGGGCCCGATCCGCGTCCTGACCCGCTGCCCCCCGCGTACGACGAGGAGGAGCTGCTGGGCATCGTGCCCGGCGATCTGCGCACCCCCTTCGACCCCCGCGAGGTCATCGCGCGGATCACGGACGCCTCGGCCTTCGACGAGTTCAAGCCGCTCTACGGGCCGAGCCTGGCCACCGGCTGGGCGGAGGTGCACGGCTATCCGGTCGGAATCCTCGCCAACGCGCAGGGCGTGCTGTTCAGCGAGGAGTCGCAGAAGGCGGCGCAGTTCATCCAACTCGCCAACCAGCGCGACATTCCGCTGCTCTTCCTGCACAACACCACCGGCTACATGGTGGGCCGCGAGTACGAGCAGGGCGGCATCATCAAGCACGGCGCGATGATGATCAACGCGGTCGCCAACTCGCGCGTCCCGCACATCTCGGTGCTGATCGGGGCGAGTTACGGCGCCGGGCACTACGGCATGTGCGGCCGGGCCTTCGATCCGCGGTTCCTCTTCGCGTGGCCGAGCGCCAAGTCCGCGGTGATGGGTCCCGCGCAGCTCGCCGGGGTGCTGTCCATCGTGGCCCGGCAGTCGGCGGCGGCGAAGGGCCGTCCCTACGACGAGGAGGGCGACGCCGCGCTGCGGGCGATGGTGGAGCAGCAGATCGAGGCCGAGTCGCTGCCGATGTTCCTGTCGGGACGGCTCTACGACGACGGCGTGATCGACCCGCGCGACACCCGTACGGTGCTCGGCCTGTGCCTGTCCGCCGTCCATGGCGCGCCGATCGAGGGCGCCAGGGGCGGCTTCGGCGTCTTCCGGATGTGAGGGGTCCCTTTCCGATGACCGATTCGAGCAGCGCTTCGCCGAGCGGAGACTTCACCGCTGACGGGCAGTCACCTCCGATGCGCCACAAGGACATCGGCTCCGTGCTGGTGGCCAACCGGGGCGAGATCGCGCGCCGCGTCTTCCGTACCTGCCGCACGCTCGGCATCGCCACGGTGGCGGTGTACGCGGACGCCGACGCGGACGCGGCACACGTCGCGGAGGCCGACGCGGCGGTACGGCTGCCGGGGAACGCGCCCGCCGACACGTATCTGCGGGCCGATCTGCTGATCGCGGCAGCGCTCGCGGCGGGCGCGGACGCCGTGCATCCCGGCTATGGATTCCTGTCGGAGAACGCGGAGTTCGCGCGTGCGGTCGAGGCGGCGGGGCTGGTGTGGATCGGTCCGCCGCCGGACGCGGTCGAGGCGATGGGGTCCAAGACGCGGGCCAAGGAGTTGATGGCCGCGGCGGGCGTACCGCTGTTCTCCGCGCTCGATCCCGCGCGGGTCACGGCCGCGGACCTGCCGCTGCTGGTGAAGGCGTCCGCGGGCGGCGGCGGTCGCGGCATGCGGGTCGTACGCGAACTGGACGCACTGGAGAGCGAGTTGGCCGCCGCGAGGTCGGAGGCCGCAGCCGCCTTCGGTGACGGCGAGGTGTTCGTCGAGCCGTACGCGGAGGGCGCCAGGCACGTCGAGGTGCAGGTGCTGGCCGACGCGCACGGCACGGTGTGGGTGCTGGGCGAGCGCGACTGTTCGCTCCAGCGGCGGCACCAGAAGGTGATCGAGGAGACCCCGGCCCCGGGTCTGGGCGACGAGGTGCGCCGTACGCTGCACGAGTCCGCCGCCCGCGCGGCGCGCTCGATCGGCTACACCGGCGCGGGCACCGTGGAGTTCCTGGTCGCGCGGGACGGGCGTCCGTACTTCCTGGAGATGAACACCCGTCTCCAGGTGGAGCATCCGGTCACCGAGTGCGTCACCGGGCTCGACCTCGTGGCGCTCCAGATCCGTGTCGCCGAGGGGGCCGCGCTGCCGCCCTCGCCCCCGCGGCCGCACGGCCACGCGGTGGAGGCCAGGCTCTACGCGGAGGACCCGGCCCGCGGCTGGCAGCCGCAGCCGGGCGCGCTGCATCTGTTCGAACTGCCGGGCGTGGACGCCGAATTCGCCGTGACGCCGGGGCTCGACGCGGGGTTGCGGCTGGACGCGGGGGTGAGCGGCGGCGAGACGATCGGCGTCCACTACGACCCGATGCTCGCCAAGGTGATCGCCTGGGCGCCGACCCGCGCCGAGGCCGTACGCCGTCTCGCGTACGCGCTGGAGCGGGCCCGGCTGCACGGCCCCGTCACCAACCGCGACCTGCTCGTACGGGTGCTGCGGCACCCGGACTTCGCCGCCGCGCGGCTGGACACCGGCTTCCTGGAGCGCCGCCTGGACGCGCTCATCGGGGCGTCGGGGGCGACCACGGACGCGCCGGGGCCGGTCGACGGGGACGGCGGTCCCGTGCGGTTCGCGGCGCTGGCCGCCGCGCTCGCCGACGCGGCCGGGCGTACGTCGGCGCGCGGGCCGGTGCCGGTCCGGCTCGGCGGGTGGCGGAACGTTCCGTCGCAGCCGCAGGTGAAACGCTTCCGCAGCGAGCCGGACGGCCGGGAGTACGAGGTCGGTTACCGGCTCGGCCGCGCCGGTCTGGAGGCGACCGGTGCCGACGGTGTCCGGCTGGTGTCGGCGTCGGCCCGGCGTGTCGTCCTCGACATCGACGGTGTGCGGCGGGTGTTCGACGTCGCCGCCTACGCCGAACGGGTGTTCGTCGATTCCCCGTTCGTGTCATGCGCTCTGACCGCTCTGCCCCGCTTCACCGCCCCGGAGGATCTGACGCCGCAGGGTTCGCTGCTTGCGCCGATGCCCGGCACGGTCATCCGGATAGGTGAATTCTCACCGGGCGACCGGGTCGAAAAAGGCCGCCCGCTGCTCTGGCTCGAAGCGATGAAGATGGAACACGTGATCGCCGCTCCCGCCACCGGGACACTCACGGAGCTCACCGCCGAGGTCGGCCGACAGGTCGACGTCGGCGCCGTACTCGCCGTCGTCAAGGAGGAAACCACGCCATGAGCACCGTTCAGGGAACCTTCGACAGCGCCTTGCTGGAAAGCGACGAGCGGCGCGCCCTGCGCAAGGCCGTCGGGGACCTCGCCCGCCGCTACGGTCGCGAATATTTCTCGGCCACCGTACGTGCGGGCAAGCACACCGACGAGTTGTGGCAGGAGGCGGGCGGCCTCGGATACCTCGGGGTCAACCTGCCTGAGGAGTACGGCGGCGGGGGCGGCGGTCTGGCGGAACTGTCCATCGTGCTGGAGGAGTTGGGGGCGGCTGGCTGCCCGCTGCTGCTGCTCGTCGTCTCCCCCGCGATCTGCGGCACGGTCATCGCCCGCTTCGGCACCGACGAGCAGAAGCGGCGCTGGCTGCCCGGGATCGCCGACGGCTCGCTGCGGATGGCCTTCGGCATCACCGAACCGGACGCCGGGTCCAACTCGCACCGCATCACCACCACCGCGCGGCGCGACCCCGACACCGGCGGGTGGCGGCTGACCGGCCGCAAGGTCTTCATATCCGGTGTCGACATCGCCGACGCCACACTGATCGTCGGCCGCACCGAGGACGCCCGCACCGGCAAGCTCAAGCCCTGCCTGTTCATCGTGGACCGGGAGACACCGGGCTTCGAATTCCGGCAGATCGAGATGGAGTTGGCCGCACCCGAGAAGCAGTTCCAGCTCTTCCTCGACGATGTCGCGCTACCTGCGGAAGCGCTCGTCGGCGACGAGGACGCCGGCCTGCTCCAGCTCTTCGCGGGGCTCAACCCGGAGCGGATCATGACCGCCGCCTTCTCCATCGGGATGGGCCGCTACGCACTGGACAAGGCGGTCGAGTACGCCAAGTCCCGGCAGGTGTGGCAGGCTCCCATCGGCTCCCACCAGGCGATAGCGCACCCGCTCGCCCAGGCCCACATCGAGCTGGAACTGGCCCGGTTGATGATGCAGAAGGCCGCCTACCTCTACGACGCGGGCGACGACATGGGCGCGGGCGAGGCCGCGAACATGGCGAAGTACGCGGCGGCCGAAGCCGGCGCCAAGGCCGTCGATCAGGCCGTGCACACCCTCGGCGGCAACGGCCTCACCGCCGAGTACGGTCTCGCCTCGCTGCTGACCGCGTCCCGTGTCGGCCGGATAGCCCCGGTCAGCCGGGAGATGATCCTCAACTTCGTCTCGCACCACACACTGGGACTGCCGAAGTCCTACTGACGACACACCGCCGAGGAGGCGCCCGTGACCACCGCACCACTTCGCACCCGCGCCGCAGCGCCCTTCCGCGCGGTCGCGCGGACCACGGAGGGCGCCGCCGCCCGCACCGAACGGCCGGACCCGTCATGGACCTGGTGACCGACCGCTCCCCCAAACAGGACCGCAGCCGCGCCACCCGTCGGCGGATACTGGAGGCCGCCGTCTCGTGCCTCGCCGAGCACGGCTGGTCGGGCAGCACCGTCGCCGTGGTGTGCGCCCGCGCCGGTGTCTCCAGAGGGGCGGCCCAGCACCACTTCCGCACCCGCGAGGAGCTGTTCACCGCGGCCATCGCGCACATGGCCGAGGAGTGGGTCGCCGCCGTCAGAGAGCGCGCCCTGGCCCTCCCCCGCGCGGGCCAGGACCGCACCTACGCCGTCGTCGACATGCTCGTCGCGGTCCACACCGGCCCGCTGTTCCGGGCCGCTCTCCACCTGTGGGTGGCCGCCTCCGACGAGGAACAGCTCCGCCCCGGCGTCGCCGCGCTGGAGTCCCGGATCGGCCGCGAGGCCCACCGCCTGGCGGTCGAATTCCTCGGCGCCGACGAATCCCTGCCCGGCGTCAGGGAGACCGTCCAGGCCACCCTCGACATGGCCCGCGGCCTCGGCCTCGCCAACCTCCTCAGCGACGACTCCGCCCGCCGCGCGGGAATCGTCCGCCAGTGGTCCCGCGTCCTCGACACGGTCCTGCGCGAACAGCCCTAGCGGCGGCCGGAGTCGGCGCTCGGCCTGCGGGTGAGGGCGGGATCAGTGCAGGGAGGCGTCGGCGGGTCCGGAGGAGAGGCGGGTGAAGTGGACGCGCAGGCCGGGGCGTTGGGGTGCGCAGCAGAACAGGCCCGCGCGGGCGTCGGCGGCGGGGTCGAGCCAGGCCAGGCGGATGGTGCGCCAGGGGTCGTCGGCGCGGCGGGCGCGGACGGTCACGGCGTCGCCCGAGCGGCTGACCCGGACGGTCACCTCCTGGCCCGCCCAGTCCGGGACCGGGGCGAGGGACCAGTCGGAGGTGCCGTGGGTGACGACGGCACCGACCTGGGGCGAACCGTCGGAGATCTCGACGCCCGCCTTGATCCAGGACTCGGCGTCGACGCGCACCAGGACACCGGCCTGGTCGTACAGCTCGGTGAAGTCGGCGACGAAGGTGACCTCGATGGCGGTGCCGGACGGGAAGGGGGTGAGCAGCGCGTGGCCGTCGTCGCGGACGAAGCCGTAGCTGGTGGTGCGCCAGAAGTCGCTGCCCTCGTTGGCGGTGACGTGCAGACCGGTGCTGTCGGCGACGGCCTCGGCGGGCGGGTTGAGCCAGGTCGCGTCGGACCAGGGGATGTCATGGTCGATCGGAGAGGTCACGGAAGTACCGCCATTCGTTGCCACAGGGTCGATAGCCGAGCCACCGGTTGACGGCCAGCATCGCGGCGTTGCCGTCGTCGTTGCTGGTGAACGCCTCGGTGTAGCCCGCGGCGCGGGCTCGGTGCAGGGAGTGGGCCTTGGCGGCCTTGGCCAGTCCGCGGCCCCGGAAGGCCCGGCGGGTGCCGGTGCCCCCCGACCAGTAGCGGTCGTGGCCGTCGGTCTGGACGTTGACGACCGCGGCGACCACACCGTCCACGACGGCGACCGTCGTCAGGTCGTGGTCGTAGTCGGACCGGTCCCAGGAGGTGGCGCGCCAGTCCGCGTAGCCGGGGACGCCGGTGGCGACATCGCCCGGCTCGTCCTCGATGGTCTCGGCGTCGGCCTCGTACACCGGGCGCGGGTCGGCGGCGTAGTCCGACGCGGGGCGCAGCAGCACGCCGGGCGGCAGCGGGGGCACGCCGGGCAGCGGGGCGCCGGGGGTGAGGTCGAGGCGGAGGAAGCTCGCGGACCGGCCGCGCCGGTAGCCGTGCCGGGCGGCGAAGGCGTGCGCCGAGGGCTCGTCGATCGCCCACGCGTAGACGGTGCTCGCCCCGAGGCCGGCGACATGGGACTCGGCGGTGGCCAGCAGGGCGCCGCCGATGCCCCGGCCGCGCTCCCCCGCGCGCACGTTCAGATTGACGAAGGCCATTCCGGGGGTGTCGTTGTCCGCGAAGAGCCCGGCTCTCGCACTGCCGACGATCCGGCCGTCGCCGGTCTCCGCGACGAGCATCAGGAAGCGTGTTTTCTCGGGTGCGTCGGTGACCTGCGCGTGCACGGTCCGCGCGGTCGTCACCATGTACGGGACGGTCTCGCGGCCCACGGCGGCGACGGCTTCGGCGTCCGCCGGGCCGTACTGTCTGATGATCACCTTCACGGTCCCGCACCCTACGCGGCGCCGCCGCGTACCGCCCCCGAATTTCCGGCCCACCTGGGCAGAGGCTCCCGCCCGGCCCGTCCGAGGTGGATGCTGGAGGTGAGGGAGATGGCACGGATGCGCAGAAGCGGATACGAACCCGTCCAGGCGCGCAGCCCGCTGCGGCTGCGGCTGGGGCTCGCGCTGTGCGGTGTGGTCTGGGGCACCGCGGCGGCCGTGGGCTTCGCGCTCGCCGGTCTGCCGGTCTGGGCCGCGGTGCTGGCCGCCGTCGCGCTGCTGGCCGCGATCGACGCCGTCCTGGTCGTCCGCCGCATGCGGCAGGGCTCGCGCTACCAGCCGAGCCGCACGACCCCGCCGTACCGCCCGGCGGCGCCGCACGCGGGAAAGCACTGAGGACCGGTCCGACGACCGCGGGCGCGGGCACGCGCCCGGGACAAGCGAAAGGGCCCGGCACCTGAGTGCCGGACCCTTCCTCTTCAGTAGCGGGGACAGGATTTGAACCTGCGACCTCTGGGTTATGAGCCCAGCGAGCTACCGAGCTGCTCCACCCCGCGTCGATGAACACCACCCTACGGGGTGCCGGCGCTCACACCAAATCGATGCGATGGCCGCCGCGCGCACAGGGCGCCGGGAGGTTTGGCGGGGGCGCCGCCGCGCCAGGTAGGGATCATGAGCACATCTGGATCAGGACCGAACACGGCAGCGAACGCAATCCCGGCCGTCACCCTCTCCGACGAGGTGCGGGACGCCGTCGCGAGCGGCGCGCCCGTGGTGGCGCTGGAGTCGACGATCATCGCGCACGGCCTGCCACGGCCGCGCAATTTGGGGGTGGCACGCGAGCTGGAGGAGATCGTCCGGGAGCAGGGCGCGGTGCCCGCGACCGTGGCGGTACTCGACGGGGTGCCGCGGGTGGGGCTCACCAAGGAGCAAGTGGAGCGGGTCGCCGAGGACGCGTCGCTGCGCAAGCTGGGGTTCCGGGACCTGGCGCCCGCGCTGGCGGCGGGTGCGAGCGGGGCGACGACCGTGTCGGGGACGGCGTTCCTGGCCGCGCGGGCCGGAATCCGGGTGTTCGGTACGGGCGGCCTCGGCGGGGTGCACCGCGACTGGGTGACCGTGCAGGACGAGTCGGCCGACCTGGGGCTGCTGGCCAGGACGCGGATCACGGTGGTGTGCGCGGGCGTGAAGTCGATCCTGGACGTGCCCGCCACGCTCCAGCGGCTGGAGACCCTGGGCATCGGCGTACTCGGCTTCGGCACCGACCGCTTCCCCGGTTTCTACCTCAGCGACTCCGGTGAGCCCGTGGACTGGACGGTCGAGTCCGCGCGGCAGGTCGCGGACGTGATGGCCGCGCAGGACGCACTGGGCGGGCACGACTCGGCGCTGATCGTCGCCAATCCCGTGCCGCGGGAGCTTCAGCTCGACCCGGAGCTGCACGACCGGGTGCTGGCGGACGCGCTCGCCGCCGCCGAGGCCGGGGGTGTCACGGGACAGGCGATCACGCCGTTCCTGCTGGGCTACCTCACCGAGCACACCGGCGGCGCGTCCCTGGAGTCCAACCTCGCGGCCGTACGCGGCAATGTCCGGCTCGCGGCCGGGATCGCGGTGCGCTGGTCGCAGCGCGCATGACCGGCGACAGCGCCGGACCGGGCGACGGGACGGGCGACGGCACGGGACCGGCGGACGACATAAGACGGTCGGACGGCACGGGACGGTCGGACGGCACGGGACGGTCGGACGGCACGGGACGGTCAGATGGCGCGAGACCGTCCGACAGCGCCGGACCCGCCGCCGTGGAGCCGGTGCCTCCCGGACTCCTCGTCGTCGGCGATGTCGTCACCGACGTGGTGGCGCGGCACGCGCGGCCCCTCGCCGCCGACACCGACACCGCCGCCCGGATCGCGGTGCGGCCGGGCGGCGCGGGGGCCAACGTGGCCTGCTGGGCGGCCGGTCGGGGCGCGCGGGTGCGGCTGCTGGCCCGCGCGGGCGCCGACTCCGCCGACTGGCACCGCGCCGCGCTGGAGGCCGCGGGCGTGGAGCCGGTGCTGCGGGTCGACGACGAGGCGCCGACGGCCGTGGTGATCGCCCTGGTCGACGCGGCGGCCGAACGGACCCTGGTCACCGACAGCGGCGCCGCCTTCCGGCTCGGACCCGCCGACTGGGACGCCGCGCTGCTGGACGGCATGGGGCACGTCCACCTCTCCGGCTATCTCTACTTCTCCGAGTGGGGACGCGAGTTGGCGGCCGTGGTCACCGAGGCGGCGCGCGCCCGGTCGCTGCCGGTGAGCGTCGATCCGGCCTCCGCCGGTTTCCTGCGCGAGGCGGGCGTGGCCCGTTTCCTGGCCGACGTGGCAGGTACGGATCTGCTGCTGCCCAACGACGCGGAGGCGGCGCTGCTGTCCGGTGCGCCCGAACCGGCCCGCGCGGCGGCCGAGTTGAGCGCGGCGCGCGGCGGCGGCACGGTCGTGGTCACCCTCGGCGCGGGCGGCGCGCTGGCCGCCGTGAACGGCGAGGTGACGGTACGGGTGCCCTGCGTCCCGGCCGTCGCGGTGGACACCACGGGCGCCGGAGACGCCTTCACCGGCGGCCTGTTGGCCGCCCGTCTCGCGGGCGCGGACCTCGCCGCGTCGCTCGCGGCGGGCTGCCGCACCGGAGCGGAGGCGGTGACCGTGGTCGGCGGGCGGCCGGAGACGTAATGGGGGTCGTCGGACCGCGCCCCCGCCGTCACGTCGCGGACCGCCCGACCGGCGCCGTCAGATGGCGTCCCACGGCGCGGACTCGTACAACTCCCCCACCCGCGCCAGGAGTTCGGACCGCGTGGGCAGCGGGACGCCGTCGATCTCCGAAATGACCGCCGTGCCGCGCGAGTTGGCCAGGAAGGCGCCGTCGTACGACCCCACGTCGGTGAGCCGCAGCGGGCGGCGGTCCTGCGGGACACCGGCCCGTACGAGTTCACGCTCCAGGACCTGGAGGGTGATGCCGCGCAGATGCGGGGCGGCGTCCGGCCAGACGACGGTGTCGCCGTCGATGAAGCCGACGTTGGTGATGGCGCCCTCGGCGATCTCGCCGCCGGGACCGGCCAACAGCGCCTCGTCGTACCCCTCGGCGGCCACCTGGCGGCCGAAGTACGCCTGCCCGAAGCCGCCGACGTGCTTGAGGTGGGCGGCCGGGCGCTGGTAGGGCACCGACTTGAGGCGCTTGAGGCCGGGTTCGACACCGGCGGGCGGGCGGACGGCGACCATGACGGCGACCGGCTCGTCGGCGCCCTCCACCGGCTGGAAGACGTTGACCCGCACGGAGGCGTCCGCGCGCCCCGACCCGGCCAGCGCGTGCCGCACGTGCGCCCGTACGCGCCCGCCGTCCAGGGCCGCGCCGAACAGCTCCCGCGTGGCGCCGTCGAGGCGTTCGACGTGGAACGCCAGGCCGCGCACCTTTCCGCCGCGTACCTGCATCGCCGTGAAGTGGCCGTAGCCGCCGAGCGCGGGCGCGATGGCCTCCACCGTCGCGGCCCGGCCGTCGATCTCGATGAACGGTGATTGCGTCATGACCTCACCCTAGGCACGCCCGCCCTTCCGGCACACAGGCCCGTCAGCCAGCCAGCGCGGCCGTCAGGTCCAGCTCGACCAACTGCGCGGTGAAGCCGAGCTGTGCCACCCCGAGCAGGGTGCTCGCGGTGTCGAAGGCGCCGCCCAGCGGCGAGGCGTTCAGCGCGTCCCACACCGTGGACAGCGTCTCGCGGTCGTCGCTCACCACGTAGATGACCGAGCGCACGACGTCGCCCGGCCCGGCGCCGACGGCTTCGAGCGCCGTCAGGGCGTTGGCGGCCACCTGGCGGGCCTGGGCGGCGTAGTCGCCGCGGCCGACGATCCGGCCCTCGGCGTCGAGCGGGCACTGACCGGCGAGGTAGGCGGTCCGCCCGGCCTCGACGACGGTGATGTGGTGGTAGCCGGGGGTCTGGTGGAGGGCGGGAGGATTGACGCGGGTGATGTGGGCGCTCATGGGTGGTGAGTCTGCCGGGGCGCGGGGGCCTGGGCCCACCCGTTTTCGGCTCCCGGACCGCGCGGGCGGCTCGGGCGGTCCGGAAGTCCGGGCAGCCCGGCCACCGGAGATTTGGCCGGGGGCCGTCGCGGTGTCGGTGGGGGGTGGAATCATGTGCCGCAGCGGACGGGCCCGGCATCCGTGGTGACACGCGCATCGGCCGCATCGGGACCGGCATCGGAATCGGAATCGGCGGGAGACGGGGAGCCATGGACGCGGACGGGGGTGTCGGACAGGAAGAGGCGGGTGCGCGGCAGGCGCCGGTCGGCAAGCAGGCGCGGAAGGTGTCCGGCCAGGCCGCGAAGCTCGTCGCCTCGGCTCGTACGGTCACCGCGGACCACACACGGGTGCGCGCGGACGTGCAGGCCGCGCTGGTCCCGCTGCGGGAGGTACGGGTCCGCCGCGAGCTGGACGGCATCCCGGTCGCCCGGCTCAAGGACGTCACCGAGGGCAGGCTGCGCCTCGGCGCCATGGAACAGGCCGGGTACGACACGGTCGGCAAGGTCTACGGCGCCCGGTCGTACGAGCTGCGGCAGGTCCCCGGCGTGGGCGCGCAGAGCGCGGACCAGGCCATAGCGGCGGCGCGCCAGATCGCGTCGGCGGCCGAGGAGCACGTGGCCGTCCGTATCGATCCGGCCGACCGGGACGACCCGGACACCACCGCCCTGGTGATGGCGCTCAACCGGCTGGTCAACGCGGGTCCCGAGATTCCGCGGGCCGTGGAGACCGCCGCGCGCGTGGACGCCGAGCTGACACCGCTGCTGGCCGCCGCCCGCCCGGCGGGCGCCCGGCTGCGGATGCTGCTGGCGGGCAGGCTCGGGCGGCTGCGCGCGCAGGACGCCGTGCGGCGGATCGAGGAGCTGCTGGCGGAGCACACCGCCGACGGCACCGGGCTGCTGCTGACCCAGGCGAGCACCGACCTGCTGCGCCCGGCGGCGCCCGCCGCCGAGGCGTGGCTGGACTTCGAGGTCAGGCCGTCGGAGTACACCGTCCTGCTCGCGGAGATCGCCGAACTCGCCCCGGACATCGACGCGGCGGAAGGCTTCCTGCCGTCGTCGGTCTCCGAGCGGGTGCGCGGACAGCGTCTTGACGACACGCACCGCCGGGTGTCGCTGCGCGGCTACCAGGCGTTCGGCGCGCGCTTCGCGCTGGCCCAGCGGCGGGTGATCATCGGCGACGAGATGGGCCTGGGCAAGACCATCCAGGCCATCGCGGCCCTGGCCCACCTGCGGGCGGAGGGCCGTACGCACTTCCTCGTCGTCTGCCCGGCGAGCGTGCTGGTCAACTGGTCGCGGGAGATCGAGTCGCGCAGCGCCCTGGACGCGTACCGGCTGCACGGCCCGTACCGGAAAGCGGCGCTGGCGGACTGGGTGCGGGACGGCGGCGTGGCCGTCACCACGTACGACGCGCTGAGTTCGCTGGACGTGCCCGAGGGGGTGCCGCTGGGGATGCTCGTCGTGGACGAGGCGCACTACGTGAAGAACCCGGACACGCGCAGGTCGCGGACCGTCGCGCTGTGGACGGCCAGGACCGACCGCGTGCTGTTCCTGACCGGCACCCCGATGGAGAACCGCGTCGAGGAATTCCGCAGTCTGGTGCACCACCTCCAGCCCGATCTGCTCCCCCACATCCGGCACAGCGACGCGGTCGCGGGCTCGCAGGCGTTCCGCAGGGCCGTCGCCCCGGCCTATCTGCGCCGCAATCAGCAGGACGTGCTCACCGAACTGCCGGAGCTGGCGCAGTCCGACGAGTGGGAGGAGTTCAGCCGTACGGATCTGGCCGCCTACCGGACGGCGGTCGCGGAGGGGAACTTCATGGCGATGCGGCGCGCCGCCTACGCGGCGCCCCATCGTTCGGCGAAGCTCCAGCGGCTGCGCGAACTGGTGAAGGAGGCCGAGGAGAACGAGCTGAAGGTCGTCGTCTTCTCCTTCTTCCGCGATGTGCTGACCACCGTGCACGACGCGCTCGGCCCGGCCGCCTTCGGCCCGCTGACCGGCGCGGTCGCCGCCACCGAGCGCCAGGAAATGGTCGACGCCTTCGCGGCGGTGCCCGGCCACGCGGTGCTGCTCAGCCAGATCCAGGCGGGCGGCACCGGGCTGAACATGCAGGCCGCCTCGGTGGTGATCCTCTGCGAGCCGCAGGTCAAGCCGACCCTGGAGGCCCAGGCCATCGGGCGCGCCCACCGCATGGGCCAGATCCGCCACGTGCGCGTGCACCGGCTGCTGATCGCCGACAGCGTCGACCAGCGCATGCTCGACATCCTCGGCACCAAGCAGGTGCTCTTCGACGCCTACGCGCGCCGCAGCGACCTCGCGGAGTCGACTCCCGACGCGGTCGACATCTCGGAGCAGTCGCTCGCGCGGCGGATCGTGGAGGAGGAGCAGATGAGGCTGTCCCTCACCAAGTGACGGGGGCGCGCGGCGCGGCGCCGTAGAGGGCAACCGAGGAAACCGGGGCGCCGAGGGAGGTCGAGCGTCGCCGGGAGGCCGAGCCCGCCGGGTGCCGGGAGGCGGGGGGGCCGGGAGGCGCGGGGGCTGGGGGCCGGGGGCCGTAAATCGCGTTCGTCGTGCCGGACCTCTGCGGTACCGTGATCAGGTCCTGTTGTCTCCGATAGAGGTGGACGTTGCGCATCTGAGGTCCGCGATCATCGCGCGGTACGGCCTTCGCTTCGCCGTATACGCGTCACGTGGCAGTCGGCGTTCCCGCCGCGCCGTGACGTCCGCGCAGATGCGACCTCGGTGCCCTGGGCCGTCCGTCACCTCACGGAGGCCCGCACCCTCCCGCTGTCCGGCCAGGTCGCCGCGTGGTGCTCGCATACGAAGCCCCCCATCCACCGCGCTTTCGACTGCGAGACCCACCATGGCCCATCCCACCGCCACCCCGCCCGGCGCGTCCCTGACCTGCTCGGGGCTGTCCTTCCAGTGGCCGGACGGCACGCCCGTGTTCGACGGCCTGTCCCTGACCATCGGCCGCGGCCGGACCGGGCTCGTCGGCGCCAACGGCACCGGCAAGTCCACGCTGCTGCGGCTGCTCTCCGGCGAACTGCGGCCCGCGCGGGGCTCGGTGAGCGTCGGCGGCACCCTCGCCTGCCTCCCGCAGAACATCACACTCGACACCGGCCGCCGCGTCGACCAGGCGCTCGGCATCGCCGAGCGGCGGGCCGCCCTGCGCGCCATCGAGGCCGGTGACGTGGACGAGGCGCACTTCGAGACGGTCGGCGACGACTGGGATGTCGAGGAGCGGGCGCTGGCGACGCTCGGCACGCTCGGTCTCGGCGGCATCGGCCTCGACCGGGCCGTCGGCGAGATGTCCGGCGGCGAGACCGTACTGCTGCGGCTGGCCGCGCTCCTGCTGGAGCGCCCCGATGTGCTGCTGCTCGACGAACCCACCAACAATCTGGACCTGGTGGCCAGGCGGCGGCTCTACGAGGCCGTCGACTCCTGGCGCTCCGGCGTGCTGGTCGTGGTCAGCCACGACCGTGAACTGCTGGAGCGCGTGGACCGGATCGCCGAACTGCGGACGGGTTCCGTGAACTGGTACGGCGGCGGCTGGTCGGCGTACCAGGAGGCGCTGGCCGCGCAACAGGAGGCGGCCGGACGGACGTTGCGGGCCGCGGAGGCCGATGTGCGGCGGCAGAAGCGGGAGTTGGAGGAGGCGCAGATCAAGGTGGCCCGGCGCCAGAAGCAGGACAAGAAGCTGGACGCGCAGCGGCGGGCGCCGCGGATCGTCGCGGGCGAGAAGAAGCGGTCGGCGCAGGAGTCGGCGGGCAGGCTCCGCGGCGTGCACGAGGACCGGCTCGACGAGGCGCGCGAGCGGCGCGAGAAGGCCGCGGACGCGGTCCGTGACGACGCCGAGATCCGGGTCGACCTCCCCCACACCGCCGTGCCCGCCGGCCGTACGGTCCTGAGCCTGCGCGCGCTGCGCCCCCGGTACGGCCGGCTGCTCGACGGCACCTTCGAGCTACGCGGCCCCGAGCGCGTCGCGCTGGTCGGACGCAACGGGGCGGGGAAGACCACGCTGCTGCGCACCCTCGCCGGTGAGCTGGCGCCGCTGTCCGGCGAGGCGGTCGGTCACGTACCGCTGCGGTTCCTGCCGCAGCGACTCGACGTGCTGGACGAGGAGTTGAGCGTCGCGGCGATTGTGGCCCGGCGGGCGCCCGGCGTCACCGACAACCACATCCGTTCCCAGCTCGCGCGGTTCCTCTTCAAGGGCGCGCGGGCCGAGCAGCGCGCGGGCACCCTCTCCGGCGGCGAGCGCTTCCGCGCCGCGCTCGCCGCGACGATGCTCGCCGCTCCCGCGCCCCAACTCCTCATGCTGGACGAGCCCACCAACAACCTCGACCTGGCCAGCCTGCGTCAACTCACCGGCGCCCTGGACTCCTTCGAGGGCGCCCTGCTCGTCGCCAGCCACGATCTGCCGTTCCTGGAGTCGATCGGTGTGACGCGCTGGCTCCTCGTCACGGACGAGCTCCAGGAGACCACCGCGGAGGAGGTCCGGGGACTGCTCGGAGCGGCCGAGGCGTAGGGACGGGCACCAACCGGGACGAGACCTGCAAACCCTGAGCCCGGAAACCCTGAGGCTGCCGAGGTCGCTGAGTGCCTTGGCGTACCTCGGACCGGGAAGCCGACCGGGGCGCCGCCCGCTCAGGGCTGGATGTTCTCCAGGTCCTCCAGGAGACCGGGGTGCTTCGGCTCCCAGCCGAGCACCTTGCGGGTGTGGGCGCTGGACGAGGGCTGGTCGGCCGCGAAGATCGGGCCGAGAGTGCCGTACGTCTCGGCGGGCACGGACTCGACCGGCAGGTTCAGCCGGCGGCCGATGACCGCGGCGATGTCCCGGACCTGGTCGCCCTCGTCGGCCACGGCGTGCCAGGCGGTCCCGGCCTCCGCGCCTTCCAGCGCGAGCCGGAAGAGCACCGCCGCGTCGAGCGCGTGCACGGCGGGCCAGCGCTGGGTGCCGTCGCCCGGGTAGCCGGAGACGCCGCTCTGGCGCGCGATGTGGGTCAGCAGACCGGCGAAGCCGCCCGCGCCCTCGTTGTGGACCGTACGCGGCAGGCGCACGGCCGAACTCCTGACCCCGCGCGAGGCCAGGTCCAGGACCGCCGTGACCGCGCGACCGCGACCGCCGACGGGTCCCTCGGTCGGGACCGGGTCGCTCTCGACGGAGGCGCGGCCCGGCACGTAGGGCGTGCCGGAGGCGGTGACGAAGGGGCGGTCGCTGCCGACCAGCGCCTCGCCGAGGGCCGCGAGGGCGGCGGTCTCCTCGGCGACCGCGTTCGCGACCGCTTCGGCGCTGCTGAAGTCGTTGGCGAACGCCAGGTGGACCACCCCGTCGGCGCGCCCGGCGCCGGTGCGCAGGGCGTCCAGGTCGGCGAGGTCTCCCCTGATCGCCTCGGCCCCGGCCGCCTCCGCGGCTCGCGCGGACGCGTCGGAACGGGTGAGTGCGAGGACGGTGTGGCCGTTGCCGAGCAGTTCGGCGACGACGGCGGAGCCGATCAGACCGGTGCCGCCGGTGACGAAGACGCGCATGGAAACACTCCCACAAGTGACGGGACTCTTGTCCCATCACCGTAACAGACTGATGGGACAAGAGTCCCGTCAGATAGGATGACCTCATGAGCCGGTGGGAACCAGGGGCGCGCGAACGCCTCGTCGTGGCCGCCGTCGACCTGTTCACCGAGCAGGGGTACGACGCCACGACCGTCACGCAGATCGCCGAGCGTGCCGGGGTCACCAAGAGCACCTTCTTCCGGCACTTCCCCGACAAGCGCGAGCTGCTGGTCGCGGGGCAGGAGACGCTGAGCCGGCTGCTGGCCGAGGGAATCGCCGAGGCGCCCGCGGACGCCAGCCCGCTGGAGGCGGTCGCCGCCGGTCTCGCGCGCGCCTCGACCGCGATGGGCCCCATGAACCGCGACTTCGCCCCCCGCCTCAAGGCGGCCGTGGCCGCCAGCGCCGAGCTCCAGGAACGGGATGCGCTCAAGAGCGTCAGCCTCGCCAACGCGATGACCAGCGCCCTGGCGGCGCGCGGGATTCCCGGTCCGACCGCCGCCCTCGCGGGCGAACTCGGCCTCCTCGCCTTCAAGCGGGGTTACGCGGTCTGGTCCAAGGGCGACCGCGACGCCGGGGACGACCTGGGCGGGCATCTCGTCACGGCCCTCGATGAGCTGCGCGCGGCGAGCGCGTCGCTGGGCTGAACCGGAGACAGCATGCGGTCACTTGCCCGCGCCGACCGCGTTCATGTGGATCTGAGTGGTCTGGAGGTTCTCGTCGGGGTTGTCGAGCGGGATGTTGATGGTCGCGCCGACGCTCGTGGAGTGGGTCTCGTTGGGCGGCGTGACGGTCATCGTGGTGAAGGTGTAGCCGCTGCCGCCGCTGTTGTTGAACGGGTAGTACAGGACGGCTTCGGTGCGCTCGCCGGGAGCCAGCGTGACGGTAGGCACCTCGCTGCCGGGGCGGCGGGCGACGTTCACGGTGTCCGTGCCGCTCTTCAGGTCGATGCCCGCGAAGCCGTGCATCGTGCAGGAGCCGGAGCCGGTGTTCTTGAAGTGGATCAGCTCCATGCCCTCGCCCGAGATGCCGTGCTCGGCCGAGATGGCCAGGTTCGAGGTCGTGCACATGGTGCCGGCCGCCGACCCGCCGTTCGAGGAGCCGCCGTTCGACGAGCCGGAGCCTCCGGTCGTACCGCCGGAACCGTCGCTGGAGCCGCTGTCGGAACCGCTGCTGGAGCCGTCACCGGAACCGTCGGAGGAGCTGTCCTGGCCGGGCGCGGCACTGGGCGACGACGTGGCGCCGGGGGCACTGGGCGACGCCGTCGTGCCGGAGGCGCTGGAGTCCTCGGGGCCACAGGCCGTGAGCGACATTCCGGCGGCCACGACGACGAGGGCGAGAACCGAGAGCCTCTTACTGCTGCGCATTGCTACTCCGTAAGTCGGGTGCCGGCCCGCCCGTCGCGGACCTTCTGCGCTGATGGAGGCACCCGGCAGGGGCGGCGGTTGCGCGGGGAATCCCACCGGGACGCCCCCGTGACACGCGAGAAGCATGATCAAGACAGACGGAATGCGGTCGTCGCATCCGTCACACGAATCCCCGGCGGCCCGGTGGGCACGTCACCGCACCGGGCCGGTGGTCACTCGTCGTAGGTGATGTTCCCGTGCTCGTCCATCGTGGGGTGGATCTTCGACGGGCCGTACGGGTCGACGTCGGAGGGGCGGGGCGGCTCGGGGCCGTCGGCGCCGACCCGGATCAGCCGCGCGACGCGGGCCACGGAGAACTGCCGGCCGCCGACCTCGAGTTCATTCGCCCGGCCGGCCGCGCGGAACTCCTCGGCGGCGCGGGCGTAGTCGGCCTCCTCGGCCGCGTCCAGCTCGTACATCCGGGGCCACATGGTGGTCAGCGCGTCGGCCAGGGCCCGGCGGGCGGCGTGCGGGGTGGCCAGGATGTTGATGGCCGGCTCCCAGCCGACGTCCGTCCGCTCGACCACCCGGAACGCCGCCGGGAGCAGGACGACTCCCGGATGCGTCCGCAGCGCGGAGCGCGAGTCGGCCCGTACGTCGGCGGGGTAGCGGAGGCTGCGGTAGTGCAGGTCGCGCAGCGCGAGGCGTTCGGCGCTCGCCATCACCCCGGTCGCGGCGGCGTGGTCGATGACGACGTCGCCGTCCAGCTCGGGGTCCGCGGCGCGGTCGTCCCAGTCCAGGACCGCGGGATCGGGGTCGGTGGGGCGCGGCGGCTCGACCTTGCCGTCATGGGTGTAGAAGAACTCGTCGCCGCGGACGACCCGGTAGCGGGTCCCGGCCACGGTCAGCTCGTCGAGGGGTTCCGACTCCAGGCGGTCGACCGCCGACAGCAACTCCCGGCGCAGCGCCGGGTCGTCGGTGTCCTCCTTGGCCCGGAACCAGAGGCGGGAGTTGAGGGCGTCGCGCGACGCCTGGGGGAAGCCGTCCGTCATGGGGGTCAGCAACCGCCATCCGACGTCGCCCGGTGCGCACGCCGCCAGGGCGAAGAGCGGGCCGCGGACGATGTAGTGCCCGTACCGCTGCGCGGCGTCTCTGCGGTCTGCCTCGGCGGCCAATTCGACGGGGTGGCCGCCTAGTTGGACGTTCATGATCAGGTTCTCTGACGCTGTGGGTTCGTCCCCGCTCATGGAGCCATTGTCCCCACACCCGAGCGGCGGCTGTCAGCGAATTGCCTGATACCGCACACCACACGTACGCGACATCGTTGTCAGCAGGGGGCTGAAAAAGGCCGCCCGAAGGCGGCCTTGTCAGGAAAACCATGGGTGTCCGAGGGGGGACTTGAACCCCCACGCCCGATAAAGGGCACTAGCACCTCAAGCTAGCGCGTCTGCCATTCCGCCACCCGGACGGGGTGTGCCACCGCGACCCGCCGGGTCGTGGTGACGGGGTCAACGATACCAAGGATTCGGAGTGCTTCTCACCTGGGATTGCGGCGGGCGGTCCGGCCGGGTGCGGGGCCCGGACGGACGCTGCGGAGCAGGTGGGGGCGGGTGGGGGCTCAGGTGGCGATGCCGATGGCCTGCTTGACGGTGGCGGGGTCGGAGAGGGCGTGGAGCATGAAGTGGGCGACGTCGGCGCGGGAGGCGAGGGCGCCGCCCCGGAGGTTCTGGTCGACGGCGGTGCGGTAGGTGGTGGAGAGCGGCTTGTCGGTGAGGCGGGGCGGACGGACGGAGGTCCAGTCGAGGCCGCTGTCGCGGAGGATGTCCTCCATGAGGGCGAGGTCGGCGAAGTGCTTGCCCAGGAAGAGCTTGCCCATGGGGGCGCCGACATAGCGCATGAGGGGGCCCTCGCCCGGGTCGTGCTTGGGCGGGTTCGGACGGCCGGGCGACGGGGTGGTGGAGACCGGCGCGGCGCTGACGACGACGATCCGGCGGGCGCCGGTGGCCTGCATGGCCTCGACGATGGCGCGGGTGCCGACCGAGGTGATGCCGGTCTGGGCCCGTGAGCTGGGACCGAACGCGGACAGGACGCCGTCGGCGCCCTCGACCGCGCCGCGCAGCGCGTCGGCGTCGGGGTGGGTGAGGTCGGCGGTGACGGAGTGGACGTCCCGGGTGAGTCGCGCCGGATTGCGGACGACGGCCGTCACGTCGTGTCCCGCGTCGACCGCCTGATCGACCAGGAGCCGGCCGATCCCCCCGGTCGCCGCGAAGATCGTGAGCTTCATGTGGTGGCTCCCTGTGTGTGCGTGTGCTGTGCCAGGTTCAACGCGGCGCCCCACCACCGGGTTTCGGGGTGCGGGCGCCGGGCACTTGACGCACGGTCAGGAGCGGCCGTTCAGGGGGCCGGTCAGGAACCGTTGTTCGGGGCCTGCTTCGGACGGGCGGCGATGGCACGGTGGTGCCGTACGACCTCGTCGATGATGAAGTTGAGGAACTTCTCGGCGAAGGCAGGATCGAGCTTGGCGTCCTCCGCGAGGCGGCGCAGCCGGCCGATCTGGTCGGCCTCGCGGGCCGGGTCGGCGGCCGGGAGGTGGTGTGCGGCCTTCAGCTCACCGACCTGCTGGGTGCACTTGAAGCGCTCGGCGAGCAGGTGCACCAGCGCCGCGTCCAGGTTGTCGATGCTGCCGCGCAGGGCGCGGAGTCTTTCCAACGCCTCCTCGTCGCTCACCAGTGAGTGCTCGGCGGTCGGCTGGTCGCTCATCTCGGTCTGCCATCCTGGTCGGTCCGTGGTGCTCGGCGGCGAGTTCCCGATCACCCTACCTATGTCACTCTTGAGGCATGGGACGGGTCACCGAGCGGCGCCGCGTACTGCGGATCAGGGACGGCGTGGCGGGGCACCGCGCGGACACGCTGGTGGCCGAGGAGCCGCTGGAGATCCGGCTGAACGGCAAGCCGCTCGCCATCACGATGCGCACGCCCGGCGACGACTTCGCGCTGGCCACCGGCTTCCTGGTCAGCGAGGGCGTGCTCGCCGCGGCCGACGATGTCAGGTCGGTGGTGTACTGCGCGGGCGCCACCGCGGACGGCGTGAACACGTACAACGTCGTGGACGTCCAGCTCGCGCCCGGTGTCCCGCTTCCGGACATCTCGCTGGAGCGGAACGTTTATACGACGTCGTCCTGCGGGCTGTGCGGCAAGGCCAGCCTGGACGCGGTGCGTACGGCGACGCGGCTGCCGATCACCGATCCGGACTCCCCCAGGCTCACCCCGGCGCTGCTGTCCTCGCTGCCCGACCGGCTGCGCGCCGCGCAGGCCGTCTTCGACCGCACCGGCGGGCTGCACGCCGCCGCCCTCTTCGACGAGCACGGCGAGCTGCTGGACGCGCGGGAGGACGTGGGGCGGCACAATGCGGTGGACAAGCTGGTCGGCCGGGCGCTGCGCGAGGGCCGGCTGCCGCTGGCGGGACACATCCTCATGGTCTCGGGCCGCGCCTCGTTCGAACTGGCGCAGAAGGCCGTGATGGCAGGCATCCCCGTACTGGCCGCCGTCTCCGCCCCCTCCTCGCTCGCCGTCGATCTGGCCGCGGAGTCCGGTCTCACCCTCGTCGGCTTCCTGCGCGGCAACTCCATGAACGTGTACGCGGGCGAGTCCCGTATCGCGCTCGCGGCGGAGCACACCAGGTGACCGGGTCATCGGGTCACCGGCTGATCGGGTCACCGGCTCATCGGATGATCCGCTGAACGGGGCCGTCAGCGGCCGACGTCCCCGTCGTACCGCTCGCGGATGATGTCGGCGTGGCCCGCGTGCCGCGCCGTCTCCTCGATCATGTGGACCAGCACCCAGCGCAGGGACGGCGCCGGGGTCTCGCGCAGGGAGCGGGCGCCGGGGCGTTCGAGGTCGGCGCAGGCGGCGACGGTCTCGTTGCTGCGCAGGGCGGCGGCGCGGTAGGCGGCGATCAGGTCGGCGCCGCTCTCGTCGTCGGACGGCGGGATCTCGTCGTCCCGCAGCGGGAGGTCGGCGCCCTCGTAGGCCCAGACGAACCAGTTGAACTCGACGGCCGTGAGGTGCTTGACCAGGCCGAGGAGGCTGGTGCCCGAGGTGACGCCCGGCGCCTTCGCGACCTCGTCCGGCACGCCTTCCGCCTTGGCGACGACGGCCTCCCGCAGATAGTCGAGGAAGCTCAGCAGCGTCGTCGGCTCATCCGCGTTCAGCCCCGGCGGGCGCAGGTCGCCGCGGAGCGGCGGCGGGTCCGGCTGGTCGCGTGGCGTCGTCGTCCTGGTCATCGCGCCACGCTACCTCCGGGTCCGGCTGGCGTGCCCAGCGTTTCGCGATCACCGCGCAGACCATGAGCTGCATCTGGTGGAAGAGCATCAGCGGCAGTACGGCGAGCCCGGCGCCGGACCCGAACAGCACGGTGGCCATGGGCAGTCCGGACGCCAGGCTCTTCTTGGACCCGGCGAAGACGATGGTGATCCGGTCGGCCCGGTCGAAGCCGAGGCGGCGCGCGCCGAAGGAGGTGAGGCCGAGCATCAGGGCGAGCAGCACCGCCTCCAGGACGAGCAGTTCCGCCAGCCGCGGCACCGCGACCTTGTGCCAGATGCCCTCGGCCATGCCCGCGCTGAAGGCGGTGTAGACGACCAGCAGGATCGACCCGCGGTCGACGTAGCCGAGCACCTTGCGGTGCCGGGTGAGGAACCCGTTGATCCAGCGGCGCAGCACCTGCCCGGCGACGAAGGGCGCGAGCAGCTGGAGGGAGATGTCGAGCAGCGCGTGCGCGTCGACGCCGGAGTCGCCGCCGATGAGGGCCGCGGCCAGCAGCGGGGTGAGGACGATCCCGGCGAGGCTGGAGAAGGACCCGGCGCAGATGGCGGCGGCGACGTTGCCGCGGGCGATCGAGGTGAACGCGATCGAGGACTGGATGGTGGACGGCAGCAGGCACAGGAAGAGGAAGCCGGGGTAGAGCTGCGGCGCCAGGACGTACGGGACCAGGCCGCGGGCGGCCAGGCCCAGCAGCGGGAAGGCGACGAAGGTGGCGGCGAGCACGGTGAGGTGCAGCCGCCAGTGGCGCAGCCCGGTCAGCGCCTCGCCGGTGGACAGCCGGGCGCCGTAGAGGAAGAAGAGCAGCGCGACCGCGCCGTTGCTGGCACGGCTCGCGGTGTGCGCGGCGGTCCCGGTCGCGGGCAGCAGCGCGGCGAAGGCGACGGTGGCGAGCAGGGCCGCGATGTACGGGTCGACGGGCAGCCGCTTGAGCAGCCTCGACCGCTTCGGGGCCCGCGGCGCGGAGTCCGTCGCGGCGGCCCGCGGCGCGGTATCTGTCACGGCCTGCGGCGCGGTGTCCGTCCCGGCGGCCTGCGGCGCGGTGTCTGGCGGGTCCTGCGGCGCGGTATCTGATGGCACCGCTCCAGCATCGTCGGGGCGTCGGCGATCGGGAAGCCCGGTTGCCGTACTCACTGTCATCACGGAACGCGATAGCCGGACTAGACTTGCGGCATGTTCGATCCCGTGCAACTGCGGACCTTCCTCGCCGTGGCGCAGACGCTGAGCTTCACGCAGGCCGCGCAGCGGCTGGGGCTGCGGCAGTCCACGGTGAGCCAGCATGTGCGGCGCCTGGAGGAGGCGGCGGGCTGCCGGCTCTTCGCCCGCGACACCCACGGCGTGGAGCTGACCGAGGACGGCGAGGCGATGCTCGGCTTCGCCCGGACGATCCTGGAGGCGAACGAGCGCGCGGCCGGTTTCTTCACCGGCACCCGGCTGCGCGGACGGCTGCGCTTCGGCGTCTCGGAGGACTTCGTGCTGACCCGGCTGCCGGAGATCCTGGAGGGCTTCAGGCGCGAGCACCCCGAGGTCGACCTGGAGCTGACCGTCGAACTGTCCGGCACCCTCCACCAGTGGCTCGACGCGGGACGGCTCGACCTGTGCCTGGCCAAGCGGCAGGGGCCGAACGGCCCCGGGCAGCTCGTGTGGCGCGACAAGCTGGTGTGGATCGGCGGCGAGCGGCTGCGCCTGGACCCGGACCGTCCGGTGCCGCTGATCGCCTTCCCTCCGCCCGGCATCACCCGCGCCCGCGCGCTGGAGGTGCTGGAGCGCGACGGGCGGGCCTGGCGGGTGGCGTGCACCAGCGCCTCGCTCAGCGGTCTGGTCGCGGCGGCCCGCGCGGGCCTCGGCGTGATGGCGCACGCGCAGGGCCTGGTGCCCGCCGGGCTGGTACGGCTGCCCGCCCGGTCCGGGCTGCCGGAACTGGGTGCGGTGGACTTCGTCCTGCTGCACGGGCGGCGGCAGGCCCGCGCCCAGGACGCGGCCGACGCGCTGGCCGCAGCGATCCTCGCGGGCGGCGACCGGCTGCACAAGCCGCTGCCCTGACCAGGCGCGGGGCTGGACGCGGGGCGGATGACGCGGGGCCGGGCGCGGGGCGCACGTGGCCCCTGGGACAGTGGAGCGCCAGTGACCGGTCGGCGCAGATTTGGTGGAGATAAAAGTACGGCGGCGGAAGCATCGGAAACGGCCGCGTGGGCACGACTCCCTTGTGAGACGCGGTCATACGCCCGCCACCAGCACAGATGTCCGATAACACGGGCCTGCCACGGCCCTCCCGCCCGTGCGGCGGATCGGATAGCTTACGGGCCCCGCACTGTGCGGTATGAGGAGAGCACCCGTTGCGCGAGTTCACCGTCCCCCCCATGGCCACGACGCCACAGGCCGGAGGTTTGGCGGATGCCGTGTTCGGCAACGCACGGCAGGCCCCCGACAAGGTGGTGTTCGGCCGCGCGGACGAGGACGGCGTCTGGCAGGACGTGACGACGAGCGAATTCCGCGACCAGGTGGTCGCGGTGGCCAAGGGGCTGCTGGCCGAGGGCGTACGGTTCGGCGACCGGGTCGCGATCATGTCCCGTACCCGGTACGAGTGGACGCTGTTCGACTTCGCGCTGTGGGCGATCGGCGCCCAGTCCGTACCGGTCTATCCGACCTCCTCCTCCGAGCAGGTGCGGTGGATGCTGCACGACTCGGGCGCGGTGGCGGCGGTCGTGGAGCACGAGGACCACGCCATGACGATCGGCGCGGCCGTGGACGAACTGCCCGCGCTGACCCGGCTGTGGCAGCTCGACTCCGACTGCGTGAGCGAACTGTCGGAGGCCGGGCGGCAGATCGGCGACGAGGTCGTGGAGCGGCACCGCCTCGCCGTCACACCCGACGCCGTCGCCACCGTCATCTACACCTCGGGCACCACCGGGCGGCCCAAGGGCTGTGTCCTCACGCACGCCAACTTCATGGCGGAGACCGAGAACGTGGTGGCCCGCTGGGAGCCGGTCTTCCGGAGCAAGCCGGGCGAGGAGCCGTCCACACTGCTCTTCCTGCCGCTGGCGCACGTCTTCGGCCGCATGGTGGAGGTCGCCGCGGTACGGCACCGGATCCGCCTCGGCCACCAGCCGAGCATGACGGCCGCCGAACTCATCCCGAGCCTCGCCGCCTTCCGGCCGACGTTCGTCCTGGCCGTGCCGTACGTCTTCGAGAAGGTCTACCAGGGCGCGCGCCGCAAGGCGGAGGCGGGCGGCAGGCTCCGGCCGTTCGAGAAGGCGGTCGACGTCGCGGTGCGGTACGCGGAGGCGGTGGAGGCGCGGGCCTTCGGCACCGGACCAGGTCCGAGCACGGGTCTGCGGATGCAGCACCAGCTCTACGAGAAGCTGGTCTACAGCAAGGTCCGCGACGCGCTCGGCGGCCGGGTGCGGCACGGGATCTCGGGCGGCTCGGCGATGGACCGGCGGCTCGGCCTGTTCTTCTCCGGCGCGGGCGTCACGATCTACGAGGGCTACGGCCTGACCGAGACGACGGCCGCCGCGACCGCGAACCCGCCGGAGCAGACGCGTTTCGGCACCGTCGGCCAGCCGGTGCCCGGCACCACCGTGGCCATCGCCGACGACGGCGAGATCTGGCTGAGCGGCGGCCAGGTCTTCCACGGCTACCTCAACAACGCCAAGGCCACCGAGGAAGTGCTGCGGGACGGCTGGCTCGCCACCGGGGACCTGGGCGCGCTCGACGAGGACGGTTATCTGACGATCACCGGCCGCAAGAAGGAGATCCTGGTGACCAGCGGCGGCAAGAGCGTGTCGCCGGTCGCGCTGGAGGAGCGGGTGCGGGCGCACCCGCTGGTCGCGCAGTGCGTGGCCGTGGGCAACAACCGGCCCTTCGTCGCCGCGCTGATCACCTACGACCGGGAGGCCGTCGAGCACTGGCTGCGGATGCGCGGCAAGCCGAATCTGCCCGCCACCGAGCTGGTGCACGACCCGGACCTGGAGGCGGAGATCCGGCGGGCCGTGGTCGCCGCGAACACCCTTGTCTCGCAGTCCGAGTCGATCCGCACCTTCCGCATCCTGGCGGCGCCGTTCTCGGAGGAGCGCGGCACCTTGACGCCGTCGCTGAAGCTGAAGCGGCGGGCGATAGAGAACGCGTACGCGCGGGAGATCGAGGCGCTCTACCGGGGCTGAGGCGGGAGCCCGGCCCGCCGGGCCTGCGTCAGGGAGCCCACGTCAGGGGCTGGCCCTACGCCAGGGGCTGCCGGTCACCGGACGCGGCCGGTCCCCCGGACGCGGCCGGTCCCCCGGACGCGGCCGGTCCCCCGGATGCGGCCGGTCCGCCTGGTGCGGCCGGTCCGCCTGGTGCGGCCGGTACCGCCGCGCCTGACAGGCCGCCGTCCGCCTCGTTGAGCTGCCGGATGCGCGCGCTCAGGTCCGTACGCCAGTCGACGGTCTCGGACTCGACGTGGCCGCGCACCGTCGTGACGAGCCGGGCGATGAGGGCCAACTGGCGCTCGACCTCGGCCGGTTCGAGCGGTCCCGAGGTACGGGCGGCGGCTCCTCCCGGCCCGGCCCGCAGCACGTCGGCGGCCCATTCGAGGCGTACGGCGTTCAGCTCGCCGCGCAGCGCGTGGGCGACGGTGATGTCCCGCATCCAGCCCGCCGACAGCCCGAAGAAGTGGTCGAATCCCTTGCAGCCCGCGGCGAGGGCGAGCAGGACGTATCCCCAGCCCTGCCCGGAGCCGCCGCTCGCCGCGGTGGCCAGCGGCACGGCCGTACCGGCCACCGCGAGGGCGATGGCCAGCGCCTGGAGCGTGCGGGAGGCGGTGCGCTTGCGCCGCTTGTCGCGCTGGTACCAGTCGATGGCGTCCTGCGCCTCCTGCTCGGCCCAGGCGCGCAGCCGCGCCAGCGCCTCGCGCTGCCCGTCCGGTCCGTCGACCGCGATGTCCGGGAAGGGCCTGCCGCCCAGATCGCGGGCCTGCCGTTGCCGCCGCCCGGTCCCGGACGCGCCCGTCGGCGTACCGCCGCCGTCCAGCTCAGTCATCCGGCGAGGTTATCGGCTGCCGCGCCGCCGTCACGTCCGGTCGCGGTAACGCGCCGTTTCTCAGGGCGGGTTCACCGCCGAGCCGTGGGATTCCGCACCCACAAGCCCCGCAGGGCCCCCACCGAGCCCGAGGGGCGCCGTGTGACGCGTATACGGAAACGTGCGGCGCGCTGACGGGACGTGGGGCCGAAGGGCGTGCGCGAGCCATCGCGGTGTCCGGTTCCCGCCGCGCCCGTCCGCGCCGTGCGGGGGACGGGCGGTCGGCGGCACCTGCGGTGCGCTGGAGCGCGCCGCGCTCGGGCCGGTCGGGCCCGGCCGCGCGGAACCGGTGAATCCGGACAACGGTACCCGCCTCGGGCCGGATCCGGACCCTTCGGCCAGACGTAACACTGGCCTCACCACGTAACCGGCGCGCAAGGTCCCGGGTGAACCCCTGTTCACCTGGGGCCTCTAGCATTTCGCACATGCTGGACTACGACGTGGAGGCGGCGCGTTACGACGCCACGCGCGGCGGTGTGCCGCGGGCCCGGTCAGCGGCCCGCGCGATCCTCGCCCTGGTGCCCGAACGCGCGGGCACACTGCTGGACATCGGCTGCGGTACGGGTCTGGTCACCGGGCTGCTCGACCGGCCGGGACTGCGGGTGTTCGGCGTCGACTCCTCCGAGGGCATGGCCCAGGTGGCCGCCGAGCGCCTCGGCACGTCGGTGGTGCTGGGCAACTGCCATCGGCTGCCCTTCGCCGACGCGTCCTTGGACGCGGTGAGCGCGGTGTGGCTGCTGCACCTGCTGCCGGACGCGCCCGCGGTGGTCGCCGAGTGCGCCCGCGTACTGCGGCCCGGCGGGGTGTTCGTGACGACGGTCGACAAGGACTCGGGCCACGACATGAACAGCGACGTGGACGAACTGCTGGCGCCGTACCGGGTGCGGAAGGCGTACGACGCGGCCCCGCGGATCCTGGCCGTCGCCTCAGAGCACGGGCTGCGCAGGGCGGGCGAGGCGCGCTTCACCGGCCACGGGCAGGGCCGCTCCCCCGAGCGGACCGCCGGGGATCTGGAGCGCGGGTACTACGCGTCGGCGCTGGCGCTGGACGACGAGCAGGCCGGCGCGCTGGTGCGGCGGCTGGCGCTGCTTCCCGGCCAGCAGGTGCCGCGCCCCGACCCGGTGTACCGGCTGCTGGCGCTGCGCAAGGAGAGCTGAGGGGCGACGCCGGACCGGCCGGGGAGGGCCGGGCCGGCGCCGGGCGGCCGTGCCGGTCACTCCTTGGCGAGGTCGGCCAGGCTCGCGAGGGTCCACGCCTCCGCCGCCTCGTGCGTGACGCCGAGGCCGGCGAGCGCTCTGGCGGCGGGTTCCTGGTCGTCGCTGAGGACGCCGAGCAGGATGTGTTCGGTGCCGATGTAGTTGTGGCCGAGCCGCAGGGCCTCGCGCAGCGCCAGGTGGAGGGTCTTCTTGGCGGCGGGGCTGACCGGGAGGTTGCCCTTGAGAGGCTCTTCCTCGGTGCCGGGGGTGGAAACGGCGGCGCGGACGGCTTCCGCGCTGACGCCGAGGGCGCCGAAGCACAGGGCGGCGAGGCCGTGGGGCTCGTCCAGCAGGCCGAGGACCAGGTGCTCGGGTGCCACGGCGCTGTGCCTGGCGCCGCGGGCCTCCTCCTGTCCGGCGGCGACGGTCTTGCGGGCGCGCGCGGTGAAGCGGTTGAAGCCCGCCTCCACGCTCAGATACTCCAGGTCCTCGGGGACCTTGGGCACGAACCGCTTCTGCGCGGCCTGCTTGCTCACCCCCATGTGCTGGCCGATGTCGGTCCAGGAGGCGCCCGCCCTGCGGGCCTGGTCCACGAAGTGGCCGATGAGGTGGTCGGCGATTTCGCCGACGTGGGTGGCGACGGCCACCGCGTGCTGGAGGTCTTCGAGCGGTTCGCTGCCGGGGTGCTGTTCCTTGACGTAGTCGATGAGGTCGTCGAGTCGTACCGGGTGTTGGGTCATGCGTCAACGTTAGGTTGACGATTCCTCGATCGTCAACCTTTAGTTGACGATCGGCTCTTTCTTGACCGATCGTTCTCATTGACCCTAGGGTCATCGGCATGGCGAGGAGCAAGGAATTCGACCCGGACACGGCGCTCCAGGCGGCACTTGAGCTGTTCTGGCGGCGCGGTTACGAGGCCACGTCGATGGCCGACGTCGTCGAGGCGCTGGGCATCGCGCGGGCGAGCGTCTACGCCACCTTCGGCAGCAAGCACGAGCTGTATCTGCTGGCGCTGCGCCGCTACGGCGAGCTGTGCGACCCGCGGCTGCTGGAGGAGTTGTCACAGCCGGGGCCCGCGCTGCCGGGGGTACGGGCGGTGGTGACCCGCTTCGCCGAGGAGTCCGCGCGCGACGAACTGCGGCGCGGCTGCTTCATGACCAACACCGCGGTGGAACTGGCCCCGCACGACCGGGCCGCGGCCCGCCGGGTGGAGGCGAGCTGGGACCTGCTGGAGGCCGGGCTGACCTCGGCGCTGCTGCGGGCCCGCGCCCAGGGCGAGCTGCCCGCCGGGCGGGACCCGCGGGCGCTGGCCCGCATGCTCCTGGTGCTGCTCCAGGGGATCCGCGTGGTCGGCAAGGCCGGCGGCGACCCGGAACGCCCGCGCGACGCCGCGGCGCAGGCGCTGGCCCTGCTCGACTGACCGGACGGGTCCGAGCCCCCTTTTCGCGACCGATCGTTCTCATTCCCGTAGGCACCCAAGGCATCTGGAGAGCCGTCATGTCCGACACCTTCACCGGCAGGGCCGTCCTCGTCACCGGCGGCGGCAGCGGTATCGGGCGGGCCGTCGCGCTCGCCTTCGCCCGTGCGGGCGCCCGCGTCGCCGTCGCCGGGCGGAGTGAGCGGACCCTTGAGGAGACGGTCGCCCTCATCGCGGCCGAGGGCGTCGGCGAGGCCGCCGCCGTACCCGCCGACATCACCGTCGCGCCGGACGTCGAGCGCCTGGTCGACGCCGTGACGGCCCGCTTCGGCGGCCTCGACGTGGCCGTGAACAACGTCGGCGTCATCACCCCTCCCGCCCCGGTCGCCGACATATCCGAGGCCGACTGGCGGCACAGCCTCGACACCAACCTGACCGGGCTGTGGCTCTCCATGAAGTACGAGATCGGCTACATGCGGGCGCACGGCGGCGGCGCCGTCGTCAACGTCGCCTCCAACATCGGCGCCCACCGCCGCGTTCCCGGCCTCGGCGCGTACACCGCGGCCAAGGCCGCCGTCAGCGCCCTCACCCGCGCCGCCGCCCTCGACCACATCGGCGACGGCGTCCGGATCAACGCCGTCAGCCCCGGCGCCGTCGACACCCCCATGTCCTCGCGCCCCGGCGAGACCCCCGCCGCCAAGGCCGCCCGCCTGCGCGCCCAGATCCCCCTCGGCCGCGCGTCCAGCGTCGCCGAGATCGCCGCCGCCGTCCTCCACCTCGCCTCCCCCGCGGCCACCTCCACCGTGGGCACCGACCTGGTGATCGACGGCGGCGCCACGGCCTGACCGGCGGCGGCGTCAGGTCGGTTCACGCCGTCGTCGCGCGGGTCGGTTCCTCGCGAACCGGTTCCTGGTGGATGGGTTCCTGGTGGATGGGTTCCTGGTGGGTGGGTTCCTGGTGGGTGGGTTCCTCGCGGGATCGCTCCTCGCCGGGCCGCTTCTCCTGGGATGAGGCGGGGCGCGGCGGGGTGAGCCATGTGCGCAGCAGGGAGTGCAGGGCCTCGGCTCCGACGAGGGGGGCGGGCGGCACGGGGAGTTCGACGGGGGTCAGGAGGAAGGGGTGGCTCTGCGGGCCGCCCAGGCCCCCGTGCGAACCGGCCTGTTCCTCGAAGGCGTGCACGGCTCCGGAGCGCGGATCGCAGGCGGAGTTGACCATGAGGTCGGCGATGTGGGGGAAGCCGTCCGCCCGCAGCACGGCGTCCGCGGCGCCCTCGCCGAAGGGCGCGAGCGGGTCGTCGCCCTTGATCCGCCCGGTGGCCAGCTCGCGCTGCGAGCCGTCGGGGCCCAGCACGAGCGGACCGCGCTCGGCGCTGTGCACGAGCACGAAGCCGATACCGGGGTGCCCGGTGAGCGCGTCGAGGAGCGCGGGCGAGCGGCGGTCGATCTCCTCCAGCGTGGCCCGCCCCTCGATCTCGGGGAAGGCGACGAGCCCGAGGTTGCCCGAGGCCAGCACGACCGGCTGCGACGCGGGCCCCGCGCACTCGGCCTCCTCCTGCGCCCGCCGCTCCTGCTCGGGGCGGCGCAGCGCGGTGCGGGCCGCCGCCCGCGCCTCGGCGCCGCGCGCCGCCCGCCGCCTGGCCTGCCGTTCGGTCCCGGCCAGCCCGCAACCGGCCCGCACCAGTTCGCGGAAGGTCACCCCGTACGCGCTCTCGAAGGTCTCGCCCTCGCTCTGCCCGTGGTCGGACAGCAGGACGATGCGGTACGGCCGGGGCGCGTACCGCGAGGCGTCGGCGATCAGCGCCACCGAGCGGTCGAGCCGGCCCAGCACCTTGCGCGCGTCCTTGCTGCGCGGGCCCGAGTGGTGGGCGACCTCGTCGTACGCCACGAGGTCCGCGTAGACGGCGGTCCTTCCGGCCAGCATGTCGCCGATGACGGCGGCCACGGCCACGTCCCGTTCCACGACGGTGGCGAAGGCGCGCAGCAGCGGGTAGAGGCCGCCGCGCTTGATCCGGGGCCGGTCCCGGCGCAGCCGCGACGCCGTCGACTCCCCGATCTCGCGGCACACCTCGGCGCTGAACGACCAGGCGGTGCGCACCGCGTTCGCCGGGTCGGAGAAGTAGGCGAAGTAGCCGGATCTGGAGCGGCTGAACTTGTCGCGGCGGGCCGCCACCGACATCACCAGCGCGGACTGTTCCGCGCCGCCGGTGAACAGATTGCCGCGGCTGGCGCCGTCCTCGGCGAGCAGTCCGCGAAAGCCGGTACGGGCCACCGCGCGGCGCTCCAGTTCCGCGGCGCTGGAGGGCCGGTTGCAGACCATCAGCTGGCCGGTCTCCTTCTCGAACCAGCGGAAGGCGGGCACGTCGTGGTTCGTGCCGTGCAGGATGGCGAGCTGGCTCGCGCCGGTCTGGCTGCTCCAGTCGGTGCGCCACGGGGTGAGCCGGTGGGTGGTGCCGAGCCAGCCGGCCAGGGTCGGCATCGCGGGCGGCGCGGAGGTGAGGGCGTCGCGCAGCACGTCGTGGCCGACGCCGTCGAGTTGCAGGAAGACCGTGCCGGGCGTGGTCGGCAGCGGCGGGTCGCTCGCACGGGTTCTGCGGCCCGCGAGCCGGGCGAGCCTGCGGCCGTACGCGGCGTCGTCCCGTACCGCGAGGGCGGTGCTGGTGGCGGAGGACGTCGCGGACATCACGGCGGCGATCACCACGGCGGTGGCCGGGGCGACCTGGCCGCGGCCGTCGGGGGTGAAGCGCAGGGCGACGAGCAGCAGCGAGCCGTTGAGGAAGAAGACCAGGGCGCCGAGCACGAGCGCGGGCACGAGCAGCAGGGCGCGGACCAGCAGCGGCCACACGAGAGCGCTCAGTACGCCGAAGGCGCCCGCGCCGATCGCCGAGGTCACCGCGATCTGGGTGGGGCTGTCGCCGTTGGGAGCCTCGAGGCGGAAGTCGGGGAGCACCCAGGCGAGTACGGCCAGGGTCGCGCTGGAGACCATCCACACAGCGAGCACCCGGCCGACGGCCCTCACCACGCTCCGGCCGACGGCCCGTTCCCGTCTCTTCGCAGGCTGCGGCACACCTCCACAGTGCCATACCGCCCGCCGCGTCCCGGCGCCCCGTCGGGCGCGCGCCGGGCCCGGCCCTCGGCAGGGCATACGCTCGGGCCTGCGAGGGTGTGCGCGGGCACGGTACGAGTCCCCTGACCGGGGAGGTGCGACGCGTGTGTGCGATACGGGCGCCCTGGACGGATGCCGGGAAAGGACGGGCGCGGTGGCGGTGGAGATCACGTGGTGGGGCCATGCCACGGTGACCGTGCGGGACTCCGGGGTACGGGTGCTCACCGACCCGCTGTTCACCCGGCGGCTCGCCCATCTGCGCAGGCGGCGCGGCGCCGTACCGCCCGCGTCGGCGACCGCGGCCGACGCCGTACTCATCTCTCATCTGCACGCCGACCACCTGCACCTGGACTCGGTGCGGCGGCTGGCGGCGGGCACCACCGTGGTCCTGCCGCGCGGCGCGGTCGCCGCGGTGCCGGGGCTGCGGCGGCTGCGTGACCGGCTGCGGCTGGTGGAGGTCGGCGCGGGCGACTCGCTCCTGGTACGCGGCGCGGACGGCGGGGAGCTGACGGTCAGGGCGGTGCCCGCCGCGCACGACGGACGGCGGCTGCCGTACGGGCCTGAGCGCTCCCCCGCGCTCGGCTATGTCGTGGAGGGGGCCGCGCGCACGTACTTCGCCGGGGACACCGGGCTGTTCGACGGGCTGGCCGACGCGGTCGGCCCCTGCGACGTGGCGCTGCTGCCGGTCGGCGGCTGGGGCCCCTTCCTCGGGCACGGGCATCTGGACGCGGCGCGGGCCGCGCGGGTGCTGGCCGATCTGGCGCCCCGAGCCGCGGTGCCGGTGCACTACGGCACATTCTGGCCGATCGGCATGGACGCGGTACGGCCGCACGAATTCCACACGCCCGGCGAGGAGTTCGTGCGGATCGCCGCACGGCTGGCCCCGCGGGTGTCGGTGCACCGGCTCGACCACGGGCAGTCGGTGCTGGTCGAGGACGCCGGGCGGGAGAGCCGCGGGTGATCGGTTTCCTGGCGTCGGCCGCCGCCAATTCCCCCGCGTCCGAGACCACGCAGCAGGCCATAGGTTATCCGTCGCTGTTTTTGCTGGTGTCGCTAGGCTCGCTGGTGCCGGTGGTGCCGACCGGCGCGGTGGTCTCCAGCGCGGCCGTCGTCGCCTTCCACCAGTCGGAACCCCCGCTCGCGCTGCTCGGGGTGTTCCTCGTGTCGTCCTTCGCCGCCTTCCTCGGCGACGTGGCACTGTACTGGCTCGGCCTGCGCGGGGTGCGGTCCCGCAACGGCTCGCGCTGGCTGCACCGGCTCCAGGACCGGGTGGACAACACGACGCTGGAGAAGGCACAGAACCGGCTGGACGCGCACGGCGCGGCCGTCCTGGTGCTGTCCCGGCTGATCCCGGCGGGCCGTATCCCGGTGATGGTGGCGTGCCTGCTGGGCGAGATGTCGCTGCGGCGGTTCGTCCGCGGCGACATCCCGGCCTGTCTGGTGTGGGCGGCGGCGTATCAACTGGTCGGCATCCTGGGCGGGTCGCTGTTCCCCGAGCCGTGGCAGGGGGTGGCGCTCGCGGTGGGGCTGACGTTCGCCTTCGCGGCGGGGCCCATGGTCGTGCGGCGGCTGCGCCGCAAGTAGGCCGCGCGCCGCAAGCGGGGGCGGCCGTCCCGCGATCAGGCCGCCGGGCGTGCCCTCACGGCGTGCCGTGCCTCGGCGTGCCGTGCCCTCACGGCGTGCCGGACAGCACCCGCGAGCCGCCGATCGGCAGGTCCCACAGGTCGTCGCGGGGGCGGCCGGTCGCGGCCCACGCGGCGTGCAGCCGGGTGAGCGGTTCCAGCGGCGGCTCGGCGGAGAGCAGGAACGTCGCCCAATGCATGGGCGCCATCGCGGTCGCGCCCACGTCGAGGCAGGCGCGTACGGCCTCTTCCGGGTCGGTGTGCACGGTGCTGAGCATCCAGCGCGGCGAGTAGGCGCCGATCGGCAGCAGCGCGAGGTCGATGCCGGGGTGGGCGCGGCCGATCTCGCGGAACCAGTGGCCGTAGCCGGTGTCCCCGGCGAAGTAGACGCGCCGCCCCGAGCCGTCGGTCAGCACCCAGCCGCCCCACAGCGAGCGGCAGGTGTCGGTGAGCGTGCGCTTGCTCCAGTGGTGCGCGGGGACGAAGTCGAAGCGGACACCGCCCAGTTCCGCCGCCTCCCACCAGTCGAGCTCGGTGACCCGCGTGAAGCCTCGGCGGCGGCACCAGGCGGCCAGGCCCGCGGGCACGAACAGCGCGGTGTCGCGCGGCAGCCGCTTCAGCGTCGGCGCGTCGAGGTGGTCGTAGTGGTTGTGGCTGATGACGACGGCGTCCACGGGGGGCAGCGTCTCCCAGGGCACGCCCACCGGGGTGACCCTGGCCGGGGTGCCGGGGATCCGGCGGGACCACACGGGGTCGGTGAGCACGGTCAGCCCGCCGATGCCGATCACCCAGCTCGCGTGTCCCACCCAGGTGAGGCTGACCGTGCCCGCCGTCGTCGCGGGCAGCGGTCCCTGCTCGACCGGCAGCGACGGCACCTGCGCGAGCGCGGCGGCCGGCGGGCGCATGCTGCGTTCCCGTACCGAGCGCAGGACGTCGCGCAGCCCCGGCAGCGGGTCCGTCAGCCGGTCGGCGAACGACTTGGGCCAGGTCCTCAACTCGCCCAGCGGACGCGGACCGGCGAGGGTGCTCTCGCTCTCGGCGAGGGTGCGCTCGCTCTGATCGGTCATCGGGACTCCCATCCGTCACGGTCTCGGCGCCGTCGGCGACACTCGCCGGGCAACAGCGGGCCGGGGCGGCGGCCCCGGCGGTTCGAGCCAGGGCGGCGGCCCCGGCGGTTCCGACCGGGCCGGGAAGCCCGACGGGACCGGCAGGACCCGTGGCCGCGGCACAGGGTGTGGGGAGGGCGGGCGAGGCACGTGTGGCCCGCCCGGCCGTCCCGAACACCGCTCGCACCCACCGGATCCCCGATCATCGTTCATCGACCTACCCAAAAAATAGGTCAGGTCCCACGCCCCCGCGATCCGGTGTCCGCCGATTCGCCGATGTCGGCGGATTCACCGATGCGCGCGGATTCGCCGACCGCCCCGCCCGCGGGGCCCGACCCGCCCTCCGGGTACCCGGTGGCGTGGCCGCTGACGGCGACGGCCAACGCGGCCAGCGCGGCGACGACATGCGGGACGGCGAGCGGGTCGGGCGCGGCCAGCGCGACACGGCGCTCGTCCTCGGTGGCGCCGTGCAGGTGACCCGTGCTGATCCGCACGCGCGGCTCGTCCGGGTCGTCGCCGAAGCGGTGGCCGCCGAGTACGGGGTAGCCGAGGGCCGCGGTCAGCCGCTCCTCCAGCGCGGCGGCGTCCAGGCCGGGCGCGGGCAGCGTCGGATAGAGCTGGAAACCGGCGCGCGGCGGACGGCAGGTCGCCCCCGCGCCGGTGATCGCGCGGAAGGCGGCAGCGGCGGTACGCGCGTGCAGCCGGTTGGCCGCGGCGGTGCGGTCGGTGACCTCCGCGGGCTCGGTGAGGACGTATCCGGTGGCGGCGGCGACCGGCGCGGGCAGCACGGCGCGCAGCGCGGCGAGTACGTCGAGGGCCCGCTCCCGCCAGGCCGCGCCGTGGGCGGTGGCGGGGAAGCGGGCGAGCGCGGCGGGCACCGCGGCCGGGACCAGCGTGGCGCCCAGGTCGGCCAGGACGACGGTGTGGTCGGGCAGCATCTCGGCCGGGCTGAGCAGCACCGTGTCGCGGTGGTGGAGCGTGTCGGAGTACGTCTCGTCGGAGACGATCAGCAGCCCCGCCTCCGCCGCGGCCTCGCACGTCTCGTGCAGCAGCTCGGGCGCGGTGACGGTGCCGGTCGGGTCGTCGGCGGCAGACAGCACCAGCAGCCGCGGGTCGGCGCCCGCGGCGCGCGCCCGCCGTACGGTCTCCAGCAGCGCGAAGGGGTCGGGCACGCCGCCCTCGGGCGGGGTGGGCGCGGTGTGCACCCGGCGGCCGAGCAGCCGGGCCACCGGGGCCTGCCACGCGGGGGCCGGGCGGGCCAGCACCGGGTCTCCGTCGACGGCGGCGAGCAGCGCGAACAGCAGCGGCTCCGCGCCGGGCGCGGCGAGCACGTGGTCCGCGCGGCAGGGCAGGCCGCGCCGGGCCCAGTAGCCGCAGGCGGCGTCGAGCAGCCGCGGGCCGCCGCCAGGGACCTCGGCGCCGGGCCGGGCGGCGGCGGTCCGTTCCCGCCAGTACGCGGGCAGCGGCAGTCCCGAGTCGGGTCGCAGGTCGTACCGCGGGCCGAGCCGCATCCGGTTACCTCCGCTGCGTAGGTGGGCACCCCTGGGGCCCACTTTCTCCCGCGGCGGCGCGGTCCGCATCCGACGCAACGGCGCGGTCCGCATCCGACGGAACGGCCGGTGGGGCGGCCGACGGCCGAGTGCGCGGGTGAGGAGGCGGCGGCGCGCCCCGCGTTCAGCGCAGCAGCAGTGCGGGCAGGTCGCGCATGTCGTCGAAGACCGTCGTGCCGGGTCCTTCGAGCCAGCCCGCGGGGGTGAGTCCGCCGCAGTAGCCGTACGCGCGCATGCCCGCCGCGCGGGCGGCGGCCACCCCGTACCGGCTGTCCTCGACGACCACGCAGCGCGCGGGCTCGACGCCGAGGCTGCGGGCCGCGTGCAGGAAGAGGTCGGGGGCGGGCTTGCCGTGCTCGACCTCGCTCGCGCTGAAGATCCGGCCCTCGAAACGCTCGTAGAGCCCGGTGAGGCCAAGCGTGTGGCGCAGTCCCTCGTGGCTGGTGCTCGACGCGACGCAGCTCGGCAGGGTGAGCGCGTCCAGGGCCTGCGTGATGCCGTCGACCTCGGTCAGGTCGGCGTCGAACGCCTCCTGGTAGAGGTGCCGGTAGGGGGCGTCCCAGTCCTCGGGCAGGGAGCGGCCCAGGTGTTTCTCGATGGCGGTGGTCATGTCGCGGTAGGAGCGGCCCACGAACCGTTCCACGATCTCGGCCTCGCTCAGCGGCCAGCCGACCGCGGCGAGCACGAACGCGTCCACCTTCACCGCGATCTTCTCGCTGTCGACCAGCACACCGTCGCAGTCGAAGATCACGAGTTCCGGCTCTGGCCAAGGGGTGTGCGGGTGAGCTTCGTTCACCCGGTGAGACTACAGCGGCGGCGCCGGTGGACGGCGGACACGGGGGCGGCGGCGCGGGTGCGGTACCGGGGGGTACGCGGGCGGGTACGCGAGTGCGGTACCGGCGGATACGCGGGCGGGTACGCGAGTGCGGTACCGGCGGATACGCGGGCGGGTACGCGAGTGCGGTACCGGCGGATACGCGGGCGGCCGTCCGTGACGGAACGGCAACGGCCTTGATCAGGCGGTGTGCCGCGGCCAGGCGTGGGTAACCGGCCCGCATGACGTATCCCTGGAAGAACTGGGACAAGGCGCTGTTCGCCGAGGTGGCGGAGCGCCACTGGCCGGGCGCGGAGCCGGTCCTGCCCCGGCTGAGCAGTGCCGCGAACCACGGCCGGCTGTGGTTCGCCGTCGCCGCGGGCGTCGCGGCCACCGGCGGCAGGACCGGACGCCGGGCGGCGGCGCGCGGACTGGGCTCGCTGGCGCTGGCGTCACTGACGGTCAACACCGCGGGCAAGGGCGCGGTTCGGCGGTCGCGGCCGATACTCGACACCGTCCCGGTCATACGGCGGCTGCACCGCCAGCCGATCACCTCGTCGTTCCCCTCGGGCCACGCGGCCTCGGCCGCCGCCTTCGCCGCGGGCATGGCGATCGAGTCGCCGCGCTGGGGCCTGGTGATCGCGCCGCTCGCCGCGAGCGTGGCCTTCTCACGGATCTACACCGGAGTGCACTATCCGAGTGACGTGGTGGCTGGCGCGGCCCTGGGCCTTGGCGCCGCCGCCGTCGTACGCGCCCTGGTGCCGCCCGCTCCGGGAAAGCCGGAGCCGGGCGCCGACGCGCAGGTGCCGTCGCTGCCCGAGGGCCGCGGGCTGCACGTGGTGGTGAACTCCGCGTCGGGGCCGCCGCCGCTGCTGTCGGCGCCCGTCGACCGGATCGCCGCCGCGCTGCCCGAGGCGTCGGTCGGTGAGTGCACCGAGGACGACGACCTGCTGGAGATGCTGGAGAAGGCGGCGCGCACGGCCGTGGAGCAGGGCGGCGCGCTCGGGGTGTGCGGCGGTGACGGCACGGTGTGCCTGGCCACGGCCGTCGCCCTGCGCCACCGGCTGCCGCTGGCGGTCTTCCCCGGCGGCACCCGTAACCACTTCGCGCTCGACCTCGGCCTGGAGACCGTCGAGGACACCGCGAAGGCGGTCGCGGCGGGCCGGGCGGCCAATGTGGACGTGGCCCGGCACACCAGCCTGGACTCGCCGTACAGCGAGTCGGCGCCCTTCCTCAACACCTTCAGCATCGGGTCGTACCCGGAGCTGGTACGGGTACGGGAGCGCTGGTCGCGGCGGGTGGGGAGCTGGCCCGCCAGTGTGCTGGCCGCCGTGCACGTCCTGCGGACCTGCGAGCCGGTGGACATCGAGGTGAACGGACGGCCGCGCTCGGTGTGGCTGATCTTCGCGGGGAACTGCCGCTACTCCAGCGTCGGGCTCGCCCCGGTGCGCCGCCGCGACCTCAACGACGGCGTGCTGGACGTGCGCATCGTGGACGGCGGGCCCTTCGCCCGTACCCGGCTGCTGGGCGCGGCCCTCACCGGGGTGCTGACCCGGTCGCCGGTGTACACGTCGGCGACCGTACGGCGGCTGCGGCTGCGGCTGCCCGGCGAGGGCGTCCACCTCGCCTACGACGGTGAGGTGGCACCCGCGCCCGGTGAGCTGCTGCTCGACAAGGTGCCCGGCGGGCTGGTGGTGTACCGGGGCTGACCGGGTCCGGGGGGCATGCCGGGGCCTGCTCGGAGCCGCCTCAGGCGGCTCGGGCGGGGTTGACGACGCGGGCGGCGGTCAGTTCTGGCCGCCGACCAGCCCGGCCAGGGCGCGGACGCCTTCGCCCGAGATGCTCAGCGAGTCGGGGCTGCCGGTGTCGATGGACAGGATCAGTTCGTCGGAGGGCCAGGCGCCGCTGAGCACGGCGAGCTGGACCAGCCGGTAGCGACTGGTCGTCGGCAGAGCTTCGGCCATCCGGGTCTCGGAGGTGAAGACGGGCACGAGCTGGCGGCCGTCCTCCTGTTCGTACACCGGGAGCTGGATCTGCCGGGGAGGCTCGCCGCCGTTGGGGTCCTCGTCCACGCCCGGCACCGGCAGCAGGACTTCGCTGACCGCGAGCGTGCTGAGGGCGACGACGTTCTCGCTGCCGTGGGCGATCTCGCGCAGCGCGCGCTGCGCCGGGGGCAGGCCGCTGTCCGGGTCGAGGCCGTCGGGGGTGATGTCGGTCATCGCTTCTGGTTCCTCTCGCCGCTTCTGGCGTCAACGGTGCTCGGATCCCCCGCACGTACCCGGCTGAGCCGAGAGCATGCGGTCCACGAGGTGAAATCGCGTTGCCAGGACCCGCTGGCCGCTGGTTACGGTGCGTCCATGGTTGCCAGAACCCCCGCTCACACGGTGCTCGAAGGCCGTTTCGTCCGCCTCGAACCGCTCGCTCCCGGCCATGTGCCCGATCTGTTCGCCGCGGGCGGCGGTGACGAGGAGGTGTGGCGCTGGCTGCCGGTGGAGCCGCCGCGCACCGAGGACGAGCTGCGCGATCTCGCGGTACGGGTCGCCGCCGACGCGGAGGCCGCGGGCGGTCTCGCCTTCGCCGTCGTGGAGCGGGCGGGCGGCCGGGCCGTCGGCTGGACGACGTACCACGACGTGAGCGCCAGGGACGAGCGGCTGGAGATCGGCTGGACCTGGTACGGCCGCGCCCATTGGCGGACCCCGGTCAACACCGAGGCCAAGCTGCTGCTGATGGGCCATGCCTTCGAGGAGCTGGGCATGGGGCGGATCTGCTGGAAGACGGATCATCTCAACATCAGGTCGCAGCGGGCCATCGCGCGGCTCGGCGCGGTCCGCGAGGGGGTCTGGCGCCGCCACCGGCTGCGCTCGGACGGTGTGACGTGGCGCGACAGCGTCTTCTTCTCGATGCTGGCCGAGGAGTGGCCGGAGGCGAAGCGGCGGTTGCGGGCGCGGCTGGAGGGCGGCGCGGAGGCGGGGGCCGGACGGGTCGGGGCGGGCTGACGGTCCGGGGTGGGCCGACCGTGGGCCGACGCTGTTCGGGGAAGGGCGTCGGCCCACGGTCGGCGGCTGGCGGTCACGCGGGGGCCGGTCACGCGGGGGCCGGTCACGCGGGGGCCGGTCACGCGGGGGCCGGTCACGCGGGGGCCGGTCACGCGGGGGCCGGTCTCGCGGGGGCCGGTCTCACTCGTACTCCGTGCCGCCTTTGCGGGTCAGGTAGGCGTCGCTGACGACCTTGGCGATGGCCCGGCCGCCGAGCACGTCGCTGTAGCGGTCGTCGGCCGTGCGCACCACGACGCCCTCGCGCAGGTGCAGGCCGCGGCCGGAGACCGTCTCCGTGCCCTGGGCCAGCGCCAGCACCGCCTCCTGCTCGAAGGGGCCCTCGAACAGCTTGGGCACCAGCGGCACTTCGCCCTCCAGCAGCGCGAAGGCGTCCAGCCAGCGCACCCGCCCGCCGATGTCCGCGCACACGTCGAACGCCGCGTAACCGGGCGCGCCCTGCGCGCGGGCGTCGGCGCCGTAGCCGAGATCCTGCACACCGCTGCCGTACACCTCGCCGTAGACGCCGATCCGGTCGGCGCCCAGCCGCTCGGCGAGCCGGGCCGCGACGGCGGGCAGGCCGTGGCCGAGGACGGCGCGCCAGTAGAGATTGCGGTCGGTCTCGGTGAGGGCGAGGCGCTGTCCGCCGAGGCCCTTGGACGTGACGTGCACGGCGCCGCCGTCCGCGTAGTAGGTGAGGCAGCAGGCCGTGCCGTGCAGCTTCTCGGTGACGGTGACCGGGTCGCCCGGCGCGAAGATGTCCGGGTAGCGCTTGAGGTTCTCGATGTCGATCCAGGGCAGCAGGTCGGGCGCCGACTCCACGTCGCCGCTCATCGACACCGGCACCGGAGGCACCCATTTGACGATGCCGAGCCGTTCGGCGAAGTCCGCTCCCCCGGCGGCGGCCCGCTCCAGATCCGTACCGTCGAGCGCGGCCGGGCGGCAGACGATGCCCTGCGACAGCTCGCCGCGCAGCCGGACCGCCCTGACGCGGTTCGCGGCGCTTCCGGCCAGCCTGCCGGTCAGGCCCAGCTCCGTGATCAACGGCTCGGGCAGCACGGCCTGTTCGGGGATGTAGACGGCGAAGTCGCCGCTGCGGTAGGCGCCTTTGGCGACCACGGCGCGGTAGAGGCCGACCTGCGCCAGTTCGAGCGCGTCGGCGTTGGGGTGGTCGAGGATGGTGAGCCGCTCCGCGGTCACGCGCAATGTGGACATGACGGTCCCCCCGTATGTGGTGGTCGGATGGTGGTGGTCGGGTGTTCTCCCCGACGATCACTGTGGCGGGGGGCGCGGGCGCCCGGCCACCGGTTTTCGGCGCGGTGCGGCGGGGGGACCGGGGCGGGCGTGTGCGAGTCTCTTGGTGTGCGATACATCATCATCGGAGCGGGAGCGGTCGGCGGCACGATCGGCGGGCGGCTGTTCGACGGCGGTCACGAGGTCGTCCTGGTGGCACGCGGCGGCCATCTCGACGCGCTGCGCGAGCGGGGCCTGCGGCTCGAACTGCCGGACCGCACGATGACGTTGCCCGTGCCCGTCGCGGACGGGCCGGAGGCGCTGCGGGCGCGGCCCGACGACGTGCTGGTGCTGGGCGTCAAGACGCAGGACACGGCGTCGGTGCTGACGCGGTGGGACGGGTACGGGGTCGGCTCGGACGGTGCCGGTCCCGCCGTGGTGTGCGCGCAGAACGGGGTCGAGAACGAGCGGCTGGCGCTGCGCCACTTCCCGAACGTGCACGGGATGTGCGTCTGGCTGCCGGCCTCCCACCTGGAGCCGGGTGTCGTGCAGGCGCCGGGTGCGCCGCTGTCCGGGATTCTGACCTTGGGCCGCTATCCGTCGGGCGCGGACGACACGACGCGGCGGATCGCCGCCGACCTTGAGGGCTCGGGCTTCGCGGCGCCGGTCTCGCAGGACGTGATGGCGTGGAAGTACGGCAAATTGCTGTCGAATCTGGGCAACTCCCTGGAGGCGGTGTCCGGTCCGATCGGTGAGGGGCCGCTGTTCGAGGTGTATCAGCGGGCCCGCGCGGAAGGAGTCGCGGTGCTGGACGCGGCCGGTGTCGCGCACGTCAGCCAGGAGGAGCAGGCCCGCGTGCGCGGCGACCGGGTGGAGCTGCTGCCCGTCAACGGCGGTGAGCGCGGCGGCGGTTCGTCCTGGCAGAGCCTCACCCGGGGCACCGGCTCCATCGAGGCCGACTACCTCAACGGCGAGATCGTGCTGCTGGGCCGCCGCTTCGGCGTGCCGACGCCCGTCAACGAGGCGCTGCGCCGTACCGCCAACTCCTTTGCCCGCGACGGCCGCCGCCCCGGTGACCTGACGGCGGACGAGACGGCGGCACTGGTCGCCGCGAGCCGGGCGTAGGCGGCACGGCGGCCAACGGACGTCGGCCGCAGTCGCTGTGCGGCCGGGACCGCCCGCTCCCTACGGCACCGTCTCCGGCCGCATCCGGAAGTCGTACGCGGCGGGCAGCGGGTGTTCCGCCCGCGCGCGGGTCCTGATGTCGTCGGTGACGGGGCCGTCGCCCGCGACAAGGCGCTCGGCTATGGCGTACCAGGTGTCGGTCAGCGCCTCGGCGCCCTCGTACAGGTCCTCCACGACGAAGCCCTCGTCGAACAGCGCGCGGGCCTCGGCGACTTGGCCGCGGGCGAGCGCGGTCTGCGCGCGCAGCAGCCGTAGCCGCCCGCAGTCGGGGTCGTGCCGGTCCCCCTCCGGGGCCTGGTCCGGATCGGCGAGGACGCGTTCGGCGTCGGCGGCGCGGCCCGCGGCGAGCAGGACGGGCACGGCCTCGACGATCAGGGCGCGCCGGACGTCCGGGCGGTCCGGGAGCGCGGTGAACGTCTCGCGCAGGCTGTCGTACGCGGCCAGGTAGCGGTCGGCGGCGCGGTCGGTCTGGCCCGCGTCGGCCTCGGCGACGGCCAGGGCGCGCAGGCCCCACGGCGAGGGGTGGGCGGCGACCGACCGTTCCCAACTGCGCACGGCCTGCGCGCGGTCGCCCGCGGCCCACTGGGCGATGCCGAGGTAGTAGTCGCGGAACCACTCGTTGCCGGGATAGGTGTCGGCGGACTCCAGCAGTTCGCGCCACTCCGGGGAGACGAGCGCGGGTCCCGGCGGCGCGTCGGCGGCGGGTCTCGGGAAGATCCCGGCGAGCAGCAGTTCCAGCCAGGGCTTCTGCGGGTCGCCGAGCGTGGTGGCGGGGAACGGGGTGCCGGGCAGGTGGAAGTGGCCGCGCTCGCTTTCGAGGGCGCCCCAGCCGGAGCCGGTGGCGAGCACGTCCTTGGGGTCGCTGTCGGCGTGCGCCAGCCACGCGGTGTAGGCGGCGTCGACGGTGGCGCGCGGGAGTGCGGCCTCGAGTCGTCCCCCGGCCTCGGCGCGCGCGGCGGACCAGTCGTCGCCGTGCACGAGCGCGGGGTCGGCGGCGAGCGGTCCGTACGCCTCCAGCCAGGAGAATTCCGAATCCGCGGCCATGGGGATGTGTTCGAGCTGTGTCCTGGCGAGACCGGCCTGGATCTCCAGGTAGCCGCCGGTGCCGGGCTCGGTCAGCCACTCCTGCCAGCGCCGCCCGCCGCGGCCGTGGCCCCACAGGAAGAGCTTGCGTCCGCGCAGCAGGTCGGTGGAGGTCTGGACGAGGCCGTGTCCTTCGCCGTCCAGGGCGGTGATCCAGCGGCGGTCGGTGTCGGCCACGTCGAAGAAGTAGTCGGCGGCGTGCTCGGAGCGGGTGGTGTAGGTGATGTCGGTGGCGCCGTCGGGCGCGGGGACCGGCACATGGCTGAGGGTGCGGCTGTAGCCGAAGTGCCAGGCGGCGTCAGCGGGGGCGAGCACCCGGGTGCGGTCGGTCTCGGGAACGGCGATGTTGGACCACCAGTAGGCGGGCACGGTGCGCTCGTGCGGATTGCGGACCCGGATGCCGACGTAGAGGAAGTCGGAGTCGGCGGGCAGCCACATGTCGATCTGGAAGGGCAGGTCGCGCAGCCGCTCCCACTCCCACAGGCGCAGCATCTCGCCGCCGTCCGGGGCGGGGACGCGGGCGGCGTGCAGCGCGGCGCAGGTGTGGGCGGCGTGGCCGGTGGCGCCGAGATTCCACTCCACGCCGCCGGAGAACCAGGCACCGGCCAGCGCGAACGCGGCGGGCTGGAACACCGGGTTGCGGTAGAGCAGTTCACGTCCGGTCGCCTTGTGGACCAGCGAGTACAGCCTGCCGCCGAGGCCGGGCAGCACGGTGGCGCGGATGCGGTCGTTCTCGATGACGAGTGCGTCGAGGTCGGCCGGGGCGCGGTCCCGGCCGTAGCCGTCGAGGACGCGGACCGGCAGCACCGAGCGCAGCGGCGCGTAGCCGAGCTGCCTGGCCATGTCGGCGGGCAGTCCCTCGCGGTCCTTGAGGTCCAGCCGGTGCAGCTCGTCGAGCGGGCGCAATGCGGGCAGCGGGTTCTCCGGGCCGAGGGCCGCGGCCGGAATGCTCACAGCGGTACGCCGCACGGTCGTAGGCAAGGCCACCTCTTCTGGCACACGTGGCCGCCTTCGGTCGCGGCGGCCGTCTGATGACCATGGAACAGGTTTCCCGTCGCGGTGAACAGAGCCCGCCGTGGTCAGGGTTGGGCAAAACCTGTGGAATCGGTCAGAAATCCGGCCATAAATTCGGCCGCGGGACCGGCCGGGCGCGGCCTTCTCGATCTTCCGCGCACCGCACCGGACAGGGAGCCCGCGGGCTGTCCCGGCCGCCGGACCGGGGGCATTGTCGGTGGTCGCTGCTACAACGGTGGCCATGACGACTTCGCGCTCCTCGCAGACGCCGGCCTCGCCCGAACTCCGGTTCACCGACTGGCTCGAACTCATCGAGGAGCGGTCCGCGGTCCTGCGCGAGGCCGCGCGGGCCGCACCCGTCGAGGCCCGGATTCCGGGCTGCCCCGACTGGACCGTCCGGGATCTGCTGACGCATGTCGGCCAGGTGCAGCGCTTCTGGGCGGCGACGGTCGCCGCGGGCCCCGCCGTCCGGCCGCCGTCGGACGGGGTGCTCGGCGACCGCATGCCGGGGGACGACCTGCCATCCTGGTCGGCGGCCTCGACGGTGCTGCTGCTCGACGCCCTGCGGGCGGCCGGTCCCGACACCGGCTGTTGGACCTGGTGGGCGGAGTCGGGCAACGCGGCGACCTCAGGCTCCGTCGCCCGCCACCAGGTCCAGGAGGCGGCCGTCCACGCCCGCGACGCACAGGAGGCCGCGGGGGTCACCGAACCGCTGCCGCCCGCCCTCGCCGCCGACGCCCTGGATGAATTCCTGCACGTCGGCTTCGGCTCGATGGACGGCTGGCCGCACGCACCGGCCCGTGTCGCGCTGGTCGCCGACGAGGGCCCGGCCTGGACCCTGATCCTCGACACCACCGGTGCCTCGGCGGTCCGCGGCGGACCCGGCGACGGCCCGGAGCCCGGTGCCACCCTCTCCGGCCCCGCCAGCGATCTGCTGCTGGCGCTGTACCGCAGGGCCCCCTGGGACGGGGCCGACGCGCTGCGGCTGACCGGAGACCCCGCGCTGGTACGGCAGTTGGTGGTCTGGCCGCCGCTCGGCTGACCACGTACCGTCCTGCGTGAGGGAGTGATGCGCATGTCTGGTCGCGGGATACGAGCGTCCGGTGTGGCGTTAGGGGTGATCGCCCTGCTGTCCGCCTGCTCCTCGGGCGGTTCCACGCACCGCCCCGTCGTCACCGACTCCGCCCGCGTCACCATCGAGGCACCGCCTCCGGTCGGCAGCATCGAGCACCCCCGCCCGGTGGCGTGCGTCGAAGCCATGCGCTCGCCCGGCGGCTCCGCCACCGAGGTGACCACGGGCAACAGCCCCGCGAAATCCACTGGTTCGACCACCATCGCACCCACCACCCCTTCCTCTACTTCCTCTTCTTCCGATGCTTCCGCTTCGTCTTCCGCCGCACCGGCCACCGCGAAGAACGATGTGACGGTGGGTCCCCTCACCTGGACCGGTCTGCGCGCCCTGGCCGACGGCGACCAGACCGGCCACGGCTACCACAACTCCGACGGCTGGCATTACAAGGTCGCCGCTTCCATACGGACCGGGTCGACGGTCACCTTGACCATCGGCGCCGAGCAGCGGGCCAAGGCCGGACTGGAGTACGGCCGTGCCTTCGGGTCCACCCCGGCCCCCGCGATCACCTTCGACGCCTGCCCGGCCCAGCCCGTCGTCTTCATCGGCGGCTTCTTCGTCGCCGGTGACGGCCACGCCTGCGTCCCGGTGGACGTCCAGGTCGGCCAGGGCGCGCCGCAACGCGTGGTGATCTCCTTCTTCAACGGACAGTGCCCCGCTGCGTAGGCTGGGATCATGACCGAGCCGACGCCCGATCCCGCCGCCGAGAGCGAGCCCGCTCACGACCCCGAGCTGCTTCAGCTCGCCGCCCAGGTCTTCGACCTCGCCCGGCAGGGCGACACCGACAAACTGGCCGCCTACATCGACGCGGGAGTCCCCGCGAATCTCACCAACGACCGCGGTGACACCCTGCTGATGCTCGCCGCCTACCACGGTCACGGGCAGACCGTGCGGGCGCTGCTGGCCCGCGGCGCGGAGCCGGACCGTGCCAACGACCGGGGCCAGACCCCGTTGGCCGGCGCCGTCTTCAAGGGCGAGCAGGACGTCATCACCGCCCTGGTCGACGGCGGCGCCGACCCGGCCGCGGGCGTGCCGTCCGCGGTCGACACGGCCCGGATGTTCGGCAAGGACGAGTTGCTGAAGCTCTTCGGCGCCCAGTGACCCCAGCGACGCTCGTCCCCTCCTGCGTGGCCTCGGCCCTCGGCGGTGCGGCACCCACCTGGTCCTACACCGAACTCACCCACAATCAGGACAACCAGGCCACCGACGGCATCTGGCGGGTGACCGGCCCCGACGGCAGCGCGGTTCTCAAGGTGTGCGTCCCCAAGGGCTCGGGCAGTTGGCAGACCAGCCCCGAGCCGCGGCACTGGAACCACTGGCGCCGTGAGCCGCTCGCCTACCGCGACGGCCTGACCGCGACCGTCTTCGCCGACGCCGGGATCGACGGCCCCCGCCTGCTCGCCGCGGACGAGCGGGCAGACGGCTCCTTCGCCCTGTGGCTGGAGGACGTCACCGGGGTGCCCGGCTCACAGTGGCCGGTGGAGCGCCTGGCCGCCTTCGCCCATGGTCTCGGCTTCGCACAGGCCCGCTGGACCGGGCGGCTCCCTGCGGAGCCCTGGCTCTCCCGGGGCTGGCTCCGCCAGTACGTGGAGAGCAAGTCCCTGCCCGCTGAACTCCCCTGGGACCTGCCCGACGCCGCCGCCGTCTGGCCCGCCGCCCTGCGCACCGGCCTGCGCCGTATCTGGGAGCAACGCGACACCCTGCTCGCCGCCGCCGAATCCGGCCCCCGCACCCTGTGCCACCTCGATGTCTGGCCGCTCAACCTGATCGCCCAGGACGACTCCCCCGCGCACTCCCCCGGCGCCCCGGCCGCCCGACCGGCCGGCGGCCGTACCGTCCTGCTCGACTGGGCCTTCGTCGGGGAGGGCGCCGTGGGCGAGGACATCGCCAACCTCATCCCGGACTGCGTCGCCGACGGCCTGATACCAGGGGAGTTGCTGCCGGAGATCTCCGCCGCCGTCATCGAGGGCTATCTGGCCGGTGCCCGCGATGCCGGGGCCGCCCTGCGCGAGGACGAGCTGCGCCGCTCGGTGGCCGCCGCGGGCGCCGCCAAATACTGCTGGCTCGCCCCTTTGATGCTCACCCGCCTCGCCGTCGGCGGCCGGGTCGGCTCCGCCGCCTACGACGTGGACCACGACCCCCTGGCCGTACTCCGCCGCAGGACCGACCTCTTCGAGCACCTGGTCTCCTGGTCGGAACAGATCCTCAGCCCCGCCCGCTGAGGACCCTCCCGCAGAAGACCCTGACGAACGGGGCCCCCTCCCCCACGGGGGCCTGCCCGATGTCGGCCTCGCGCTAGCTGATGGCTTCCGTCCGCTCGGCCAGGCTGGTCGCGCCACGCTCGGTCAGCGAGCCGTGCAGCCGCAGCCGGGATATGCCGCCGTCGGGGAAGATCTCGATCCGGACGTGGGTGGCCGGTATCGGGTTGACCAGGAAGCGGTGCACGCTGTCCGGCTGGAGCTTGACCCGCGGCAGCAGCGGGATCCACTCGCCGTCCTCCCCGTCGCGGACCGACAGCGTCGCCCAGCCCGCCGCGTTGCCCTTGAGATAGGCCGTGTCGATCTCGATGGCACGGATCACGCCTTGGTCCACGAGCCGGTACTGGATCCAGTCGTTCCCGGTGTCACGGCGGCGGCGGGTCTCCCAGCCGTCGTCCATCTTCCGGGAGCGGCCGGGCAGGATGGTGTGCTCGGGCGGGGAGTAGAAGCGGTCGGAGGCGTCCTCCACTGTGCCGCCGTTCTCCAGCGCCACCAGGTCGAAGGTGCCCAGCTCGGCCAGCCACCCCGGGTCGGGCGCCACCTCGCCGTAGACCCGCAGCCGGGCGATCCCCCCGTCGGGGTGCTGCCACAGGCGCAGGTGGGTGAAGCGGCGCTCCACATGCACCGCGAACGCGTTCTCCGCGTGCCCGCCGACCGCCGTGCGCGGGACCAGCTCGGTCCACTCCACCGCCGGGTCGAGCAGATCCTCGGGCGCCGCCGACATCGAGTGCGCGGTGGCCTCCACCGACACCGCCTGCGGGTAATTGCCCCGGAAGTGCGCGGTGTCGATCACCAGGCCGCGGATCACGCCCGGCGCCCCCAGCCGTATCAGCGCCCAGTCGTGGTCGGCCGGATCGGGGTGCGGGACCTGCGCGGACGCCCCCCGCCTGCGCCGCGTCTCCCAGCCGTCCATGATCTTGCCCTTGTGCCCGAAGCGCTCGGGGTCGAAGACCGCGGGCCCGGCCACCAGCAGATTCTCCCGCTCGGCGAAGAACTCGTCATTGGCGGCGACCACCCCCGCGCCCAGCCTGCGGTCGGCCAGGTCCGCGAGACCCGCGAAGGGCAGCTCCACACGTCGGTAGTCCGCGAAGGGGTTGCCGCCGCCGTAAGGAAGCGCGTCACCCGTGAAGGAGGTCAGGTCCGTGAAAGTGCCGGCCCCGGTTCCGGCCGCCGCGCCTGCCGCCGCTCCCCCAGCCGGTGCCGTCCCCGGCGCCGATCCCGCTGCCGTCGTCTCATGCGTCTCTGTCGTCGTCATGCCTCTACTCTCGGCCGACCCGACCCTTCACGTCCATCGAAACTTACTGAAGCCATTGTTCAGTCCAACTGCATGGTCGGGTCCAGCTCCGCGGCCCGCCGCAGCGCCCCCAGCGTCCGCCGCAGCAGCGGGGCGTCCTGCGAGCCGCCGCGCACCGCGCCCACGATCCGGCGCCGCGGCCGGTCCACGTCCAGCGGGCGTACCGCCAAGTCCTGGGTCAGGGCGCCGGACGCGGACATCCGCGGCACCAGCGCGATCCCCATTCCGGCCGCGACCAGGGCGAAGATCGCGGGCCAGTCGGCGGCGGCGTGCGCCTGCTCCGGCACGAATCCGGCCTCGGCGCAGGCCGCCAGGGTGATCTCGCGCCACGGTCCGCGACTGCCGAAGATCCACGGGTCCTCGGCGAGCTGGGCCAGTCGCAGCCCCGGCGCGGCGGCCAGCGGATGCGTCGCGGGCAGCGCGATGTCCAGCGGGTCGGTGAGCAGCGGGGCGATCACGAAGCGCGTGTCGCGGGCCGTCGGCGCGTCCACAGCCAGCGACAACGCGAGATCCACGTCTCCGGCGGCCAGCTCCTCGTACACCTCGGCGGCCTCCGCCTCGCGCACCGACAAGGTGATGCCGGGCGCGTCGCGGCGCAGCAGCCGGGCGGCGGGCACCACCAGGCGCGTGATGGACGTGGCGATGGCGCCGACCTTCACGACGCCGACCTCGCCCTGTGCGTACCCGTCGAGTTCGGCGCCCGCGCGTTCGAGTTGCGCGAAGACGACCTCGGCGTGTCTGAGCAGGACGTGCGCGGCGCCGGTCAGCCGTACGCCGCGACCGCGCGCCTCCAACACCGGCGTGCCGATCTGCTTGGAGAGCGCGGCCAGTTGCTGCGAGACGGCCGACGGGGTCATCCGCAGCGCGCCCGCGGCGGCCGTGACCGTACCGGTGTCGCGCAGCGCGCGGAGGATTTGCAGCTTGCGGAGATCCCAGTCCTTCATGCAGCCAGCCTAAACAATTCCGGCCCGACACCCTGGCTCAAACCGAACGGTGCGCGGGACGCAGGATTCGTACGAGGCGCCCGTACGCCCCCCGAAGGCCCCCTTGAGTCCGCCGGACGGATCAGGACGCCGCGCTCCCCTCCGCCACCACGCCCTCGCGGTGCTGCTGCGGGCTGATGCCGCGGACGCGCTTGAAGGCGGCGCTGAGCGCGAAGGGGCTGCCGTATCCCACCTTGCGGGCCACGGCGCCAATGGTGGCGTCCGGCTCGCGCAGCAGGTCGGCGGCGAGGGAGAGCCGCCAGTTGGTCAAATACGACATGGGCGGTTCGCCGACGAGATCGGTGAAGCGGCGGCCGAGGGCGGCGCGGGAGACGCCGGTCCTGGCGGCCAGCGCCGCGACCGTCCACGGGTGCGCGGGGTCGTCGTGCAGCAGGCGCAGCGCGGGGCCGACGACCGGGTCGCTCTGGGCGACGTACCAGGCGGGCGCGCCGGCCTCCGGGCGGGAGAACCAGGCGCGCAGCACCGCGATCAGCAGCAGGTCGAGGAGCCGGTCGAGGACGACCTCCTGCCCCGGCTCGTCCCTGACGATCTCCTCGCAGAGCAGTGCGGGCAGCGGGCTGGCCCAGGCGTCGCCCGGCATGACCAGGACGTGCGGCAGGGCGGAGAGCAGCCGCTGGCTGATCTCGCCGCGCATCTGATACGTCCCGGTGATCATCACCGCGGAGTCCTCGGCGGTCCCGGCACCCCTCTGACCTGCGCCGACGGCTCCCGACACGGACCGCACCGGTCCCGGCGCGCCGACCGTACCCACCGCCTCGGGCGGCACGTCACCCCACGTCCGGACCCCCAGGTCCATCTCCTCGCACATCTCGACGCCCTGCGGGGTCGCGGAGACCTGTCCTGGATGGATGACGATCTGCGGCTCGGTGGCCGGCGCGTCCGCGACCGTGTACGGCTCCGGGCCGCGGATCACCGCGATGTCACCGGGGCACAGCCGTACGGGGTCGCCCTTGTCCGGCACCACCCAGCCGTCGCCGCGCACCATCAGGGCCAGCGTCAGCGGCGCCCGGTCCTCGATCCGCAGCGACCAGGGCGGGGTGAGGATCGACCGCAGCAGGAAGGCGCCTCGGGCCCGCGGCCCGTCCAGCAGATTCGCCAGTGCGTCCATGCGCCCAGCCTAGGACTGGACGCCCGCGCATGGGGGTGAGCTTTTCGACGATGGTCCCGCCGCCCTCGCCGCCGTTTCACTGAGGCCATGACACCGAACGCGCATACCGCGCCCCGCGACCGGACACCTCAGCGGGCACCTCGACAGCCACCTCAGCAGCCACCTCAACAGGCTCCGCACCAGCAGCATTACGCGGCGTGGCCGTACGGTACGCCGCCGCCTCAGCCGATGTCCGGCGGCGGCGCGGCGGACCCGGAGCGGCAGCCGCGCCGGGAGCGGCCGCTCCCGCAGGACCGCTCCGGTCGGGACCGCCAACCCGCCTACCAGCGGCCCGAGTCGGGCCGGAATCCGACCGCTCGTCCCCGAGGACCCAGAGGAGTTGCCATGTCCGGCGACATCCGCAGTCTCGTGCTGCTCGCCGCCACGCTCGCCACCGGCCTGATGGCGGGCCTGTACTTCGCCTTCTCCGTCGCCGTCATGCCGGGCCTCGCCGCCTCCGACGATCGGACGTTCGTGGAGGCCATGCAACGCGTCAACGTGGCCATACTCAACGGCTGGTTCAGCCTCGCCTTCGGCGGCGCACTGGTCCTGGGCGGGATCGCGGCGGCGCTGCACTGGCGCGGCGACGGACGGTCCGCGCTGCCGTGGATCATCGCGGGGGTGGTCCTCTACGCCGTCTCGCTCGTCGTCACCATGGGCTTCAACGTCCCGCTCAACGACAAGCTCGCCGCCGCGGGCGACCCGTCGAAGATCCGCGATCTCGCCGCCGTCCGGGAGCAGTTCGAGTCCGCCTGGCTGCGCTGGAACGTCGCCCGCGTCCTGACCACGACCGCCGCGCTCGGCTGCCTCGCCTGGGCCCTGCGGCTGGGCCGGGGATGACCCCCGCCGGGCCGACGGGCGAACGGCGCGCGGCTTCGCGGCCGTTACGTCCTAAGGCGTGTCCGGCGGATCATGGGCGCTCCATGGGGCGTGTGGTGTTCCCCCGGACTCCGTCCGGGGGCCCTTGAGCGCAAGGCGCCGGGGTGGCCTCATAGCGGAGCTATTCGGGTGTTCCGGCGACGCGGCAGGCGTGCGTGCCAGGCGCCGTCAGCCAGAGGCGACTTCACGGACACGCCCTGGGCGGTCACCGCGGCCGCGATCCGCCGCGCCACCTCGTCGGGGGCGATGTCCGCCGTCTCGACGATCTCGGCCTCCTCGCGCAGCCAGGGGAGGGCGTCGGCGTACGGGGCGAGGTGGTCGTGCCGCCAGCGTCGGATGCCGGTGACCTCGGGGTCGTTGTCGATCCGCGCGGCGAGCGTCAACGGGTCGGCGTGCAGCACGAAGTGCCGCAGCGGAATGCCGGACTTCGCGAGCCCGTCCCGCAGTTCGGTCCAGTACGCCCGCACCAGCACCGACTGCGGTACGACCAGCGTCCCGCCGACGTAACCGAGGATCTGCGCGGCCGTCTCGACCACGAGGGCGCGCCACGGCGGATGGTCCTGGAAGTCGGCGACGGGGACCGAGTCGAGGACGGGGCGCAGCATGGAGCCGATCGTCTCGGAGTCGAAGATCCGCGCGTCGGGGAGGAGTTCGGTGAACAGTCGGGACGTCGTGGCCTTGCCGACGCCGAAGGTGCCGTTGAGCCAGACGATCATGCCCGCGAGCACAACGGGCACGTGGGTGGCCGTCCGGGGACCCCGACAGGACTACGGCGCCGGCGCGTACGGCCGACAGCGGGCGTACGGCGTCAGGTGAACGATCCGTGGCGGCCCTCGCCGGAGGCGAAGCGGGAGGCGCCCGCCGCCGCCTCGGTCAGGGAGGTCCGGCCGTGGGCCAACTCCACGGCCAGGGCGGCCTCTTCGGGCAGACCTTCCTGCTCCAGCAGGGAGAGCCGGTCCTCGCGCAGGCAGGTCTGAGGGAAGGCGGCGATCTCGGCCGCGAGTCGCTCGGCGGCGGCGCGGGCGGTGCCGGTCGGGACGACGCGGTCGACGAGGCCGATGGCGAGGGCTTCCGCCGCGTCGACCGGACGGCCGGTGAGGACGAGGTCCATCGCCCGGCCCGCGCCGATCAGCCGGGGCAGCCGAACGGTGCCGCCGTCGATCAGCGGCACGCCCCAGCGGCGGCAGAAGACACCGAACACGGCGTCCTCCTCGGCGACGCGGAGGTCGCACCAGAGCGCGAGTTCGAGGCCGCCCGCGACGGCGTGCCCGGAGACGGCGGCGATCACCGGTTTCCCGAGCCGCATACGGGTCGGCCCCATCGGGCCGTCGCCGTCGTCGGCGACCGTGTTGCCGCGTGCGGTGCCGATCGCCTTGAGGTCCGCGCCCGCGCAGAAGGTGCCGCCCTCGCCCCAGAGGACGGCGACGGCCGCCTCCTCGTCCGCGTCGAAGGCGCGGAAGGCGTCCGCGAGCGCGGCGGCCGTGGGCCCGTCCACCGCGTTGCGCGCCTCCGGCCTGGACAGCACCACGGTGGTGACGGCGCCTTCGCGCTCGCTGCGTACGGACATCTCTCGCGCCTTCCGGTCGGCCGTCTGCGTGTCTACGTGTTTACGTGGTTACGTGTTTACGGGTCGCGGGCATCGCACATGGACCGTGTACCCGCAGCGTTAACACGCGGGCACCCGCCTGAGCAAGACACCCCCTGGGGGTATATCGTCAACCGGGTGACAGCGGACGGCGACGGTACGGCACACGCGCACCGGTCGCGTACGCCCCGGCTGTTGGCGGTGTGCGCGGTCCTGCTCGGGCTGTTCTTCATGCACGGCGCACCGGCTTCCGCGAGCGAGGGCTGCCACGGCGTGCCCATGGCCATGAACATGGGCACGGACATGGGTATCGCGCGGATGTCCACTACCGCGCCCGTCGCCGCCACCACCCACTCGACTCCGCACGTACGGCCGCAGGCCCCCGCCCCCCACGTCGCCAAGACCGGCTCCGGCGGTACGTGTTGGGCCACGCCCGTACGCGCGCGGGCACCGCTCACCGGCTGGGCGCAGGTCGCCTTCGCCGTACCGCCGTTGCTGGGGGCGGGGTTGGCCGCCTCCGGCGCCGCGCCGTCTCGGGACCGGCGGCGCGCTCCGCCGCCGGGCGGGCGGGCGATATTGCTGCGGGTGTGCGTCGCGCGGACGTGAAGAGGCCCGCCGCGCCGGGGAGTTACCGGTGCGGTGTCGCGCCCTCACATCCGTCCGCATCGCATCCATATGCGCGCCGTTTTCCGCGCGCTCACCCGAAAGAGCATCATGCGAACACTCCGGCCCGCTCTCCTCGCGGCCACCGCCGCGACCTGCGCTCTGCTGCTCGGCCTGACCGCCTGCGGCGGCGGCTCCTCCCCGACCGACGGCCAGGCGCACGGCCACGCCCCGGCGTCGTCACCCGAGTCGCCCACGTCGCCCCCCGCGTCCATGCCCTCCACGAACGGCATGGACGGCATGGACGGCATGGACGGCATGGACGGCATGGACGCCCCAGCCTCCGCCAACGGCCTGTCCGCCGACCGCGACGGCTACCGCCTCGTCTCCCCCGACGCGCGGCTGCCTTCCGGTGCGCCCGCCACGTACCGCTTCTCCGTCACCGCGCCCGACGGCAGGCCGTTGACCGCCTTCGCGCTCGACCAGACGCAGCGGATGCACTTCTACGCCGTCCGGTCCGATCTCACCGGCTTCCAGCACGTGCATCCGGGGATGGCGAAGGACGGCACCTGGACGGCGCGGCTGGCGGCGCTCGCACCCGGCGCGTGGCGGTTCTTCGCGTCCTTCACGCCGGACGCGGGCCCCGGCAAGGGGACGGACGTCGTCCTGAGCCGTACGGTCACGGTCCCCGGCGCCGCCTCGTCGCCCGTGCCGCTGCCCGCGCCCAAGACCAGCGCCACGGTGGACGGTTACACGGTGACGGTGAAGGGCGACATCATGGCGGGCATGTCGGGCATGGCGCATCCGCTGGCCGTGACCGTGACCAGGAACGGCCGCCCGGTGACCGATCTCCAGCCGTACCTGGGGACGTACGCGCACCTGACCGCGTTCCACACCGGCGATCTGGCGTTCGCGCACCTGCATCCGACGACGGCCGTGAACGGCGATCACGGCGGCCCCGAACTGGCCTTCCACGCCGAGCTTCCGACGGCGGGCGACTGGCGGCTGTTCCTCCAGTTCCGCACGCAGAACACCCTGCACACGGCCGCGTTGACGCTCCGCGCGGGCTGACGCACCGCCACCACGGGCGCTGCAAGCGGAGTTGACTCAGGGCGGCGTCAGTGGTGTTCCTGGACGAGCACCGCGAGGGTGTCCGGCTCCAACGCGCGGAAGATGTGCGGCTCGTCGCCCGGATAGGCGATGTAGTCGCCGGGGTGGAGTTCGACGGGATCGTCCGTGAGGCCGACCAGCGCGCGGCCGGTACTGAGCACCACGTGCTCGATCATGCCGGGCGCGTGCGGGTCGGACTCGCGGGCGGTGCCGGGCTGTACGGACACCAGGTAGATGTCGCGGCGCGCGTGCGGCGGGCAGGAAGCGAGGAGCGTGGCCACGTAATCCGCGCGCTCGGCGGCGAAGGCGACGCCCTCGCCCGCGCGGACGACGCGGACGCGGGGGCGGGGCGGGTCGACGAGCTGGGCGAAGGCCACGTTCAGGGTGACGCTCAACGCCCACAGGGTCTCGACGCTGGGGTTGCCGGTGCCCGATTCGAGCTGGGAGAGCGTGGATTTCGCGATGCCCGCACGGCGGGCGACCTCGGCGAGGGACAGGCCCGCGCGGCGGCGCTCGCGCTGGAGGGATTCCGCGATGGCCGCCAGCGGTGCGCGCCCGCTCTGCCGCTCCCGTCCACCCTCGTCCGCGCCGCGTCCCGGCTCCCCCGACTCTCCTGACGCGTACGCCCCCTTGTCCGCCGCCATCGCCGCACCCTTCGTTCGCCAAACAAGTCCACTCGTTCGCCTTGACGAACGACCCCACTCCGTTCAATATAGGCGGCGATGCGTTCGATATGGCGAACTCCGGAGAAGGACCTGGTGCGGGACATCGCCCTGGTCTGCGTCGCCGATGCCGTCGTCGGGGTGTCGTTCGGCGCCATCGCCGTGGGGCTCGGCCTGCCGGTGTGGCTGCCGATGCTGCTGTCGGTGGTGGTCTTCGCGGGCGCGTCGCAGTTCATGTTCATCGGCATCGTCGCGGCGGGCGGCAATCCGGTGGCGGCGGTCGTCGCGGGCCTGCTCGTGAACGCGCGGCACGTACCGTTCGGCTTCGCGGTCGGCGACGTCTTCGGCACCGGGCCGCTCCGCCGCATCGCGGGCAGCCATCTGATGGCGGACGAGACCGTGGCCTTCACCCTCGCCCAGCGCGAACCGGAACGGCGGCGGGCGGCGTACTGGGCGTGCGGCATCGGCCTGTTCGTCTGCTGGAACGCCGGTGTCGTCCTGGGCGCTCTGGGCGGCGGCGCTGTCGGCGACACCGACGCCTTCGGGCTGGACGCGGCCTTCCCTGCCGTGCTGCTGGCCCTGGTACTGCCGTCCCTCGGCGACTCCGCGACGCGCGGGGCAGCGCTGGCCGGAGTGGTGATCGCACTCGTCGCGACGCCGTATCTGCCCGCCGGACTGCCGGTGTTGCTCGCCTTGGCCGGGGTCGGAGCGGCGCGGGCGGGCGGTCGTCGCGAGGAGCCGGACCCCGCCGTGCGGACCGGAGCGGGACGATGAGTACGGGGACGAGCCTGCTGCTCGCCACCGTCGCCCTGGGCGCGGGCACCTTCGCCTTCCGTTTCGCCGGGCCCGTGCTGCGCGCCCGCGTCACCCTCTCGCCGCGCCTGGAACGGCTGATGGCGCTCTGCGTCGTCGTGCTGCTCGCCGCCCTGGTCGCCACCTCCACCCTCACCGAGGGCCACGGCTTCGCCGGAGCCGCCCGCCCGGCCGGCGTCGCCGTCGGCGGTCTGTGCGCGTGGCGCCGGGCACCCTTCCTCGTGGTGGTGCTCGCCGCCGCGGCCACCACGGCGGCGCTGCGACTGCTGGGCGCGAGCTGAAAGCGGTACGGACGTGACGCGGGCCCCACAACCCACCGAAGCGCCCCTGACGTGGCGTCAATTCCGTTGAAGATCGGCTCGATTCGTAGCTGACAGCCGGATTCCAGATCGTGTTACGTGACATGTCTCCGTCGATTCACGCTCGGCAGTCACCGTCCGGACGGAGAGACCCCCCCACTGGAGGACACGTGACCGGTCCGCTGTCCCGACGAGTTTCCCTACGACTGCGCACGGCGCTGCTCGGCGTGCTCACCACATGCCTGGCGTTCACCGTCGCCGGAGCCGGAGGCGGCGCATCCGCGTCCGCCGCTGACACCGGCTCCCTGCCGTTCTCGGGCGCCACGACGTCCGGCCTGCACAACACCTACGACCCCGCCGCCTTCCCGTACCTCGCCCAGGCGTTGGACACGGGCACGTCGCTGATCGAACTGGACGTGTGGGACGACTTCTTCACCCAGGAGTGGAAGGTCAGCCACTCCAGCCTGACCAGCAACGGCAACAACTGCGTGGACGCGTCCTCGCCGTCGCAGCTCTACACGGGCGGCGCGAACAAGGACCTGGAGAGCTGCCTGGACGACGTACGCGTCTGGCTCGGCGCGCACCCCGGCCACGCGCCGCTGATGATCAAGCTGGAGATGAAGGCGGGCTTCCAGGCCAACCTCGGCATGAGCCCTGCCAAGTTGGACCAGTCGATCAGCGCGCACCTCGGCGGCCTGGTGTTCAAGCCGTCCGACCTGCTGGCCAAGCCCGGCGGCGGCAGCTACGGCACGCTCGACGAGGCCGCCCAGGCGGGCAACTGGCCGACGCGGCAGCAACTCGCGGGCAAGGTGATCCTGGAGATCATCCCCGGCACCGTCGAGGAGAACAACCCGACCGACACGCTGTGGACGGACGTCGAGTACGCTAGCTACCTCAAGGGGCACGTCTCGACCGCCCAGGTCTTCCCGACCGTGCACAACGTGCAGTCGGGCGACCCGCGTTCGCGCTACTCCGACGCCTCGCTGCGCCCGTGGTTCGTGATCTTCGACGGTGACGCCTCGGCGTTCCTCAACGTCGACACGAACTGGTACGACGCGCGTCATTACCTGCTCGTGATGACCGACTCGCAGAATGTCGCGCCCGCCCTGGACGACGCGAATCCGTCCCCGGCCGACGCTCAGGCGCGGATCGCCCAACTCGCCGCGGCTCACGCGACGATCGCCTCGAACGACTGGAAGGGGCTTCCCCAGATCCAGTCGCTCGTCCTGCCGCGCGGCAACGGCTGACGGTCCTGGTTCCAGGGCCGGCCGCGGCCTCGGCCGCGCAGCACGGCACCCCACGGCGACCGCCGGCCGTGGGGTGCCGTTCCTTCTCCGCCTGCCTTTCCGGTCCCGCTCAGACGGGGACGGCGCCGCCGAACGCGGGCGCCCGGTAGGTGTCGAGGCGGGCGGCCTTCGGCCCGGCCGCCTCCTCCCGGTGCAGGCCGCGGACCGCGGGCAGCGCCGCCGCCAGCGTCCGCGTCGACGCCTCCGTCCACGGGCCGCCCGGCACCAGCACCACGTGCCCGATGCCCAGACCGGCGAAGTGGCGGCAGTGCGCGACGAGTTCGTCCGCCGACTCCTGCGGCCGCAGCCTGACGCTGACGGATGTGTCGATGTCGCCGAGCGGGCGGCCGATCTTGCGGCAGTGCACGGCGAGGATGTCGAGCTTGCGGCGGATGGTGGCGCCGCCGTTCGGCACGTCGAGCAGATTGCAGGCGTCGGCGTACCGCGCGACCAGCGGCAGCATCCGGGCCTCGCCGTTTCCGCCGATCAGCACCGGCGGGTGCGGGCCGCTGAGCGGCAGCGGACTGGCGTACGGCCTGGCCAGGTCGCAGTGCGCGCCGCGGAAGGGGCTGTCGTCGCCCGACCACATCCGGTGCGCGAGCCGCAGCACGTCCTCCATCCGCTCGAAGCGTTCGGGGGCGCCGGGCGCGGGCGGGCCCAGCGCGGCGGACTGGTGGTCGGCGTATCCGGCGCCGATGCCGAGCCAGGCCCGGCCGCCGGACAGGACGTCGAGCGTCGTGACCGCCGTGATCAGCGGGCCGGCCGCGCCGTTGCCGACCGGGCTCGCCATGGCGCCGAGCCGCACCCGTTCACTGCGCGACGCGAGGAGTCCCAGCGTCGCGTACGCCTCCAGGACCGCCTCGTCCGGTGAGCGCGTCGGGTCGGTCCGCGTCGGGTCCGTCCGCGTCGGGTCCGTCCGCGTCAGATGGTCCGTGACCCACACCGTGTCGAGCCCGATCTCGTCGGCGGTGGCGACGACCCGCTCCAACTGCCGTGCGGAGCCGCGCGGTCCCTCGGGCCAGGCGTCGTGGGCGACACTGATACTGATCCGCATGGTCTACGCCTCCGGTCCCGGACGGTCGCCGGTCGGACTGAGGTGGAGCGCGGCCAACCGCCATACGCCGTCGGTCTCGACGATCGTCTGCGTCACCCGGAAGTACCCGTCCGCGTCCCGCCCGTCGAAGATGCTCTGCTGGCCCTGCACCCCGGTGGCGACGGCCGCCCGCCCGTACTGACGGATCGTCACCTCGGCCCAGGTGAAGGCGTCGTGGACGAGCGCGCCGGAGGCGTAGCGGTCGAGCCACTGCTTCTTGTCGAGGACGAAGCCGCGCGGTCCCACCGCGCTGAAGTCGTCGGTCAGCAGCGCGTCCAGCGCGGTCACGTCACCGCGCCGTTCCGCCTCGGTCCATCGGCGCGCGAAGTCCGTCAGCTCCTGCTCGTCTTCCATGGCCGTGCCTCCTCGCGAGCGGGTGCGAAAGCCCCGGCGGAGGCCGGACTCCCGGCCACCCGTGTGCCGGTCCGGGGTGCCTCACCAGACTCCCGCGTACGCCGCCGCGCCGCATCGCCCGGCGGTATGCCTCTGCCGTACTCCCCCGGTCAACCCGCCCCGCTCCCACCCGTACTCCCCGGGGAGTAACGCCTCGCCCTCGCCCTCCCCTCACCCCCTTCGCCGGGCGTTCCCGCCCCGCAATTCGCTGGCCACCCCCACCGCCTCGACGGCACTGTGTCCCCATGCGAGAACCCGCCCGGCGCGTCCGCGCCCTCCACACCCCCACCACGATCACCGTCTACCAGGCCTACGCCCCCGCGATCGGCCTCCCCGCCGCCCGCGACGGCCGCTTCCCCGCCGCCTGGAGCCGGGACCGCATGACGTGGATCAAGCCGTCGTTCCTGTGGATGATGTACCGCTGCGGTTGGGCCGCCAAGGCGGGGCAGGAGACGGTGCTCGCGGTGGAGATCACCCGTGACGGATTCGAGTGGGCGCTTCGGCACGCGTGTCTGTCCCACTACTCCCCCGACGTGCACGCCGACCGGGACGCGTGGCGTCGGCAGCTCAAGGGCGCTCCCGCGCGGGTGCAGTGGGACCCCGAACGGGACGTGCGGCTGCGGCCGTTGCCGTACCGGTCGCTGCAACTCGGGCTGTCGGGCGAGGCGGTGCGGGAGTACGCGGACACGTGGATCGTGGGGATCAGGGATGTGACGCCGCTGGCTCGGGAGGTGCACCGCTTGGTCGGGGCCGGGGACGTCGAGGGGGCGGAGCGGCTGGTGCCGGAGGAGCGGGCGTATGACGTCGTGGGCGGGCTGCCGGAGCGGGTGGGCGGGAGTTCGGGTGTCTGACCCGTGGGCGGCGGTGGGCGGGGCCCGGGGCGAGGGTGTCGCCCTGTGGGTCTTCTCGGTCGTGTTCGGGCGGGTCACCGTCGGCATGGTGGCGCAATTCGCGGTGCGCTGGCGGGCGTGCGGATGCGCGGCCTCGGCGATCCGTCAGCGGGCGCGGAGACCGGGAGAGGGCTACGCCGACAGCGAGGCGTGGTCGCCCATCACGATCACCGGGTGGTCCGCCGGGACGAGCGTGTGCAGGAGGTCGACCATGTGCGCGGCGGAGACGCTGACGCAGCCGTGCGTCGGGCCGCCGTGGTCGACGTGGACCCAGATGCCGCCGCCGCGGTTGGCACCGAGCGGCTGGGTGCCGTCGAGCGGGGACGTACCGGGCACGCGGTTGTAGTCGATGGCGATGACGTAGTCGAAGGCGGCGTCCAGCGGCTCGCCGTCGAAGCCGACGCCGCCCGCGCGGAAGGCGGACGAGTGGTGGTAGGGCAGCTTGGCGCCCGGATCGGCGTCGAAGCCGCCCGCGTCGCTGAGGGTGAACACGCCGATGGGGCTGTGCAGATCGCCCGAGTGGTGCTTGTCGGTCCAGCCGCGCAGGGCGTTGTGCGCGGGCCAGGCCGCGCCCGCGCTCCAGTGGCCGTCGGCGGTACGGGACCACAGGGTGACGGTGGAGTCGGCGGAGTTCTTGGCCTTGCCCGAGGCCACCAGCACCTGCCGGGTGGCGGCGGGGATCGCGGAGCGGGTCTTGGGGCCGAGGCCCGGGATCACGGTGGGCGCCTCGTCCTTGACGCTCAGGGTGCCGGGGCCCGCGGCCTTGGCGGACGCGCCGGGCACCGCGGCCTGACCGTGCCCGGAGCCGCCGTTCCTGCCGCTGTCCGCGGCGGCGGAACCCGCGCCGTGCCGGTCCATCACCACATATCCGGCGCCGACGACCGCCAGCACGACGAACGCGGCGGCGCCGATCCCGGCCCTCCGTCGCAGCACATGTTTCCGACGCCGGTGGCGGTTTCGGCCACGGCCTTCTGTGGAGCGGCTCTCAGCGAAGGAGCCCGCGGGAGCGGAAGTCATCCCGGCGATCCTCGCAAACTCAGACCCATATGCACCACCCAGGGTGACCTCTCGCCCGATTTGCCCCGCATATCCCCCACCGTCCGCACCCGCCGCGCACACCGTACGCCCTGACCGGGCGTCAGCGAAGGATCAGCGGACGGCGCGGTGGATCGCGACCAGCAGCCGCCACACGTGAGCGGCGAAGGCGTCCGGCGAAAGGTCCAGACGGCCGTGCAGCCAGTCGGCGAGCAGGCCGGTGAACACGGCCGCGGTGGCGGAGGCGGCGAGCGCGGGCGACGGGGCGCCCGCGCGGGTGCGGTCGGCGAACGAACGAGCGCGGAGTTCGTCGTGGAGGAGCGCGCCGAGCGGGCCGCCGCCGCCTTCCGCGATCAGACCGCGGTAGAGGTCGGCCCGCCCGGCCACGACGGCGAGGAATTCGGCCAGCGGGGCGGGCGGCGCGTCGGGCCCCGGCGGCGCGGTCCAGGCGTGCAGCGCGTCGACCGCTTCCCGTACGACGTCGGCGCAGGCGTCGACCGCGAGCGCCTGGAGACCGTCGTAGTGCAGATACAGGGTCGCCCGGCCGACCCCCGCGCGGCGCGCCACCGCCGACAGGCTGATCTGGTCCAGCGGGCGCTGCGCGCACTCGTCGAGCAGCGCGGCCCGCAGCCGGGCGCGGGTCCTGAGCGTACGGGGATCGGACGTCGCGCGCCCCCCGCTCACCTCACCCGTAGCGATCACACCCCTCATCCAGCCACAAGCACCGCCGCCAGCGCCACGACCGCGGGCGCGAACTGCACAAAGAGAATCTTGCGGGACGCGGTCGCCGCGCCGTACGCACCCGCCAGGATCACACAGCACAGGAAGAACACCCGCGCCTGGAAGCCCACCGGGTCGGAGGCGATCAGGCCCCAGACGAGTCCGGCGGCCAGGAAGCCGTTGTAGAGGCCCTGGTTGGCGGCGAGCGGCGCGGTGATCCTGGCGCCCTCGTCGTCGAGCCCGTGCAGCGCCCGGCCGCGCGGACCGCGCCACAGGAACATCTCCAGCACGAGCGCGTACACATGGAAGGCGGCGACCGCGCCGACCAGGATTCCCGCGACGACCTTCACGACCGTGCACCACGCCTTCCGTTGACCGGACTTCCCACTCCCCGACTTCCTGGACAACTGTACAGGAAGTCGGAAAGTGCTCTTCCCGCCGGGAAGCCCGCCGGGCAGTCGCGTCTGCGCCAGGAAGTCCCCCCAGGCCGGGGGGAAGTCGCCGTTTTACGCGGCCGACCGCACGCGGCTCACACGTCCCGCACCAGCGCCTGCGCCAGCTCGCGCGGTCGGCTCAGCGCGAGCAGATGCCCGCCGGGCAGTTCCTCGACGTCCACGCCGATCCGCTCCTTGCCCAGCCGCCGCTGGAATTCCAGCGGGAAGAAGCGGTCCTGCGCGCCCTGGAGGAAGCGGGTCGGCACATCGGGCCACGCCGTCAGCGGCCACGGCTGCGTGAAGACCCGTTCCGGCGCGCCGCCCGACGGGGCGGAGTTCATGGCCTCCTCGGTGATCTCCCGCGGCACGTCGTGGAAGAAGTCGACGCGCACGTCGAACGCGGTGTCGCGTCCCTCCTCCCGCGCGTACGCCTCGCGCGCGGCCTGCTGGCCGGTGTGGTCCCACCACTCCCCCGCCGTCTCGCCGGGCAGCGGCACCATCGCGTTGAGGAGTACGAGCCGGTCGGCGCGCAGCCGCTCGCAGGCCAGCGGCGCGGAGAATCCGGCGAGCGACAGCGCCACGAGGACCAGCGGCCGGGCCAGCCGGTCGATGTCGCCGCACGCCGCCACGATCGCGTCCGCGTAGGCGTCGAGGTCGGCGGCGCTGTCCTCGGGCAGGTCGAGCGTCACCGCCTCGTGCCCGCGGGCGCGCAGTTCCGGTACGAGCCGGTGCCAGCCCCAGGCGCGGCCGTCCGCGCCGGGGACGAGTACGAAAGTCGCCATCGTTCACGCCTGCTTTCGTCGGGGCGCGCCCGGGACACGGGCCCGCTGCTCCCCATAGGACCGCGGGCGCGGCCGAAACTCATCGCGGATCGGCGGCGGCCGTCCCCGGTCGGCCGGGCCGACGACGGCGGTTTCCGCGCCGCCCGCGTCGTCGTCCCGGCGCCGGTCACGGCCGCCGCCCTTCCCGCCCCCGACTCCGCCCTGACATACGGCGTCGGTACGTCCTCCCCGACCGGCCGGTCGGGCCCTTCGGGTGCCTCACGGGCTCACCGGCTCAGCGGCTCACCGCATCAGCGCATCACCGCCTCAGCGGCTCAGCGGCTCAGCGGCTCAGCCCGAAAGTGATCCGGTACCCGGCCTCGCCCCGGCTGGTGAAGGTGCTGGTCGCGTCGTCGTCCACATACGAGTACGCGAACGGCTCGGCCTTCTTGAACACGTCCGCGTACCTCACCGGCCACTGGTCGGGCAGGCACATCGAGCGCGGCGCCCACGTGCCGCGGCAGCAGTACTGGTCGGTGTCGAAGACCCCGCAGGGCGACTCGCAACCGACCACCCGGCCACCGGACGTCACCTGGAGGGCGGCCGGACAGTCCACGGCGTGGGTGCAGCCCGCGGCCGAGCAGCCGTTCGCCGAGATCGGGTCCTTCGTCGTACCGCCGACGAGGTTGATGTACATCGGGAGGTTGGAGCCGTCGACGAGGCTGACGTCGTAGAAGTCCATCCCGTCCCACGAGTTGAGGTTGAACTCCGCCAGCGTCGCCGGGATCACCCCGTAACCGGGGCACTGGAAGCGGCCGTCGCAGTCGCCGGTCTCGCAGTGGCCGCGGCCCGAGGCGTCGAAGGAGCAGCCGGTACGGCCCCAGAAGCGGCCGTTCCAGTGGTCGGGCACGCGGACGCCAAGGGTCTGCCCAGGGCGCAGGACCCAGCCGGTGGTGGTGAGCGCGGGCCGGGCGGTCTGCTCGCCCGAGGCGAGCCAGATCGTCTGGTCCACGTCGTTGACGAAGGTGAACACCCGGGTGCCGGAACGCGGTGGGAGCTTCGTACCGGCGGGCGGCGCGGCGGTGCGCGACGCGGTCGGCCGCGGGGACTGCCGGGAAGCGGTCGGCTTCGGCTTCTTGGCGGCGGTCGTCGCGGAGCGGGTGCCGGTCGGTGTCACGGACGGCGCGGCCGTGGTCGTGACCTGCCCCGCCGATACGGGCGCGGCGCCCGCCGTGGCCGAGGTGTCGGCCGAACCGCCGCCAGGCCGTTGGCCGGAGACCACCCAGACCGCCACGCACAGGGCCGCGACGGCCAGCGCCACCGCCGCCGACACGGCACCGCGCCGTGATCGTCCGCCGTGCCGAGCTCTGCGTCCCATCGCTTCCTCCGCGCCGTGGCCGCCGTGGCCGCCGTCAATACCGTTGATGCCTGTGGCCAGCGCATCCCGTACGTCCCGCACATGCCGACTCACCGGCGATCAGGAGACGGCCGGTGAGCGGCGGGGATAACGGATTTCCGGTACGGCGAAGGCCCGACTCCGGCCGCGGGAGGGGGCGTTACGCGTAGACCCCGGCGAGCCAGCGCGTCCAGTCCGCGCCGATCCGCTCGGCGTCGGCGCCCGGCGCGAAGTCGTGCACGCTCACGCCGACCGTCGCGCCGAAGTGGTTGCGGCCGAAGAAGCGGTACATCGCCTGGTCGGTGCGGAGCCCGATGAAGTACGGGTTGCGGAAGTCGAGCACGGCCTCCACCCGTCCAGCGCCCGGCAGTTCGACCTGTACGGTCGCGCCCTCGGCCGCGTCGTCCGCCAGCCCGAGCGCGCGGGCCGCCGTCTCGAAGGCGTCGGGCGCGCCGGACGCCTTCGGGCCTTCCGCGCCGCCGAAGACGGCGATGCGGCCGGTGAAGTACCGCAGGTACTCCCGCAGGGTGTGCATGTAGAAGTCGGTGTGCTTGTTCGCGCCGTCGTACTGGTTGTCCCAGTCCTCGACGAGGATGCCGCTGTGCACGTACCGCACCCATGAACCGCCGCCCTCGCGGGGCTCGATGAGGTGGTCGACCTGATTGAAGGTCTGCACCGAGATGCCCTCGGCGTCCTCGGTGCGCCCGGTCAGCCGGTGCGGCGGGTCCCACGCGACCACGGTCCCGCCGAACGGCGCCGCGCCGCCCTCCTTGGGCTCGTACTCCATGGGCCACAACCAGCCCCCGGTACCGGTGGTGATGGCGTCCCAGACCTGCGACGGGCTGGCGTCGACCTCGAATTCACGGACGATCTCGAAGTGCTTGGACATGGTTGTTCAGAGCTCCTTGCTCCAGGGGATACGCGGTTGGGGGCCGTGCGGGTGCGGGAGGGCGGACGGGCCCTACGCCTTCCGCGGCGCGTAGACGACGTGGTGGACGCCGGACGCGAACATCTCGGAGGAGACGACGGTGAACGGGGTCTGCGGCAGGCCGTCCTGGAACAGCCGCTTGCCGCGGCCGACCACGATCGGGTGCACCAGCAGGTCGAACTCGTCCACCAGGCCCTGCCCGAGCAGCAACCGCACGAGCGTCGCGCTGCCCATCACGGTGATGTTCGCGCCGTCCCGCTGCTTCAGCTCGCGGACGGCGGCGGCCGGATCTCCGCTGAGGACGGTGGAGTTGTTCCAATCGGCCTTCTCCAGCGTGCTGGAGACGACGAATTTGGCGATGCCGTTCATGTGGTCGCCGCCGGGCTGGCCGGCCATCGCGGGCCACGCGGCGGCGAAGCCGTCGTAGGTGGTGCGGCCGAGCAACAGGGCGTCGGACGCGTCCATTTGGGCGGACACGGCACCGGCCATGTCATCGTCGAAGTACGGCCCGTGCCACTCGTGGGGCGCCTCCATGACTCCGTCGGCGGACAGGAACTCACTGACGACAAGCTTCCTCATGACGCTTCCTCAGGGGGTGTGGTGGGCCGGCCGACGGCCGGTTCGACAGCGGAGGCATCGGCGCCACCGCTCGTGACGGCGGGGGCCTCGGGGGTCTTCACCGTGGGGTGCAGGGCGACGACGATCCGGTGCGGACGCCCGCCCTCGGCCTCCTCGTCGTGGTACTTGGCGACCAGCGCGGCGATGCCGCGGGTCAGTTCGTCCACGAACGCGGCGCGGTCCGCCGCCGTGCCGAAGCGGACCTCGCCGTCGAGCGCGAAGGTCGCGATCCGCTGCCGCGCCCGGTCCGCGCCCGTGATCAGCGTGCCGACGTCCCGCACCAGCCGGGCGGCGACGGCCAGCAGCCAGCGCGCCGAGAGCTGGTCGCGGAAGCGGGCCGGATCGGGCTGCACGGCGGCCAGCGCCATCGGCGAGATCACGTACGAGGCCGCGGTCGCCCGCATCAGCCGCTCGGTGACATTGCCCTTCTTGCGCTCGCCCGACAGCTCGACCAGGCCGTGCTTCTCCAACGCCTTGAGGTGGTAGTTCACCTTCTGCCGCGGCAGCCCCACCCTCGCCGCGAGCATCGTCGCCGATGCCGGGCCCGCCGCCAGCTCAGCCAGCAGCCGGGACCTTATCGGGTCCAGCGATGTCGCCGCCGCTTCGGGGTTCTCGATCACGCTCACGTCCAACATGGCTTCAGCGTCTCACCGAAAACTTTTTTTGTCCAGACGCATTCTCTTGTCGGTGAGCGAGCGGCCTTCGGCGTGGGTAGCGGTCAGGCTGATGCAGGCACTGGCCGGTCCCATGGAGGCGCCGGACGGTCCCACCAGCGGCTCCGGCGCGCGGTGAAGGTCCGCGCGGGGTCAGTGCCGGGTGGGGTCAGTGGCGGGTGATCAGTGGCGGGTGGGGGCGGCGTCGCGGAGTGCTTCGGCGACGACGGCTTCGAGGCGGGTGTGGTGGGCGCCGCGCCAGTAGACGCGGCCGCAGGAGGCGCACGCGGCGAAGACGTCGTAGGAGCGTTCGGTGCCGCCCTCCAGGCGGTCGCGGACGGACTCCTTGTCGGCGGGGGTCAGCAGGCCGTTGCAGGCGACGCAGCGGGTCCAGGGCGCGAGGTCGGGCGCGAACCGCTGGAGGATGTCGCGCAGTTGGTCGGCCGGGCGGTCGCTGTAGACGTACGCGCCCGCCCACAGTTCGCGGCGGCGCAGCAAGCCCCGGTCGCGCGTGAGCATGACCCTGCGGTCGCTCGCCGAGAGCGCGGCGAGCGCCGGGTCGCCGATGTCCTCGTTCTCGTACGCCGCGTCGACCCCGAGCAGCCGCAACCGCCGTGCCAGCGTGCCGAGATGGACGTCGAGCAGAAAGCGCAGCGGCGCGCCCGGCACCTCCTGCGGCCGTACGACCGCGTGGACCCGTACCGCCTCGCCCGGCGCCGGGACGTGCGCGTTCGGGACCGCGCGGCCGTCGACGGACAGCCCGCCGACCTCGGTGAGTGGCACGCCCAGCGACTCCACGACGTGCCCGAGCGACGACGTGCCGTCGGTGACCACGGCGCCGGGTTCCTCGCGGCGCCGGTCGGCGGCCACGAAGAGGTGCAGCTCAGCCGGGATACTGACGGTGATGTGCGGTCCGTTCACGGACTCAGCATGCCATCGCCCACCGGGCCCGGCCACGGAGTTCCGCACCGCTCGTCAGTGCCTTGGAGACGGTGGAGCCGGGGGTGTGACGCGCGCGCCGCGCCGCCGTGGCCTAGGGCGTTTCGTTTGGATCATCGGGCGGACCAGATGAAGATGCCGGCGAGGTGGAGTCCGGCGAGGTAGATGGTCGCGGTCTTGTCGTAT
>NZ_JBIBIC010000022.1:0-151946 GCF_042957385.1 Streptomyces sp. NPDC008079 | reverse complement strand
GGGGGTGGGGGGGGGGTGGGTGGGGGGGGGGGCGGGGGCCCGCCCGCCCCCCGCCCGCCCGCCCCCCCGCCGCCCGCCGCGGGGGGGGGGGGGGGGGGGGGCCCCCCCCCCCCCCGCGCCCGCGTCACGCTCCGCTCAGCGCGGCATGTCGCTCACAGGTACAGCGAGTTGGGCTCAAGGCCGGTCAGGGACCTGCCGTACAGCTCGATGTTGGTGCTCGGCGTGATCAGAGCGTGCAGGGACGTCGCGTGCACGTCCCGCTGGATGCGGGTGATCGGCACGTCCCGGAAGATCGAGGAGCCGCCGCTGGCGGCGGCGAGGATCTCCACGGCCTGCTTGGTCTGCTTGGCGATCCAGCCGATCTGCACCCGGGAGAAGACCCGGTCGTCCTGGGACCACGGCTCGTCCCGCCGGATCTTGTCGGCCAGCAGATCGGCGAACCGGTGGGCGCGGGCCTCGGCGTCCTCGATCAGCAGGGCCGCCTCGCCGACCTGGAGATGCGTGATCGGCGCCTCCAACTGGCTGGGGTAGCTGGTGTACGTCAGCGGCCGGCCGGGGAGCCGCTCCAGGAAGCTGGACAGGGCGTACTTGGCGGCGCCGACGAGCTGGCCCGTCTGTATCACCGTGGCGCTGACCAGCATCGGCACCCGGTAGGCGCCCTTGGCCGCGTTGGCCTGCGACTTCGAGACGTTCTGGTAGAAGTCGGCGCCGGAGATCACCCGGTGGTCGGGGACGAAGACGTCCTTCGCCACGGTGGTCACACTGCCGGAGCCCGCCAGGCCGATGGTGTTCCAGTCGTCGACGATCTCCAGTTCGGAGATCGGGATGAGGGCGAAGACCGGCAGGGTCTCCCCCGCGGGCCCCTCGGGCATCGCCGCGGTGATCTTCCAGTGGGCGTGCAGCACGCCGCTGTTGTAGCCCCAGCTACCGTTGAACAGATAGCCGCCGTCGACCCGGGTCGCCTTGCCGGACGCGGCCGTCGTGCCCGTCACGCGGACATGGGGCTCGGCGAACACCTCGTCCAGCGCCTCGTCGGGCCACAGGCCGACCATCCAGGTCAGCGAGGCGTAGATGGACAGGACGAAGGCGGCCGAGCTGTTGCCCTTCGCGACCTCGGCCAGCACGTCGACGAAGGCGCGCGCGTCCGACTCGTATCCGCCGTACTGCGTGGGCACCTGCATCTTGAGCAGACCCGACGCCTCGATCGCCTCGATGACGTCCTGCGGGAGCCTGCGGTTCTCGTCGATCCACAGCGCCCGGGAGCGCAGCAGGGGCACGAGTTTCCCCGCGGCCTCGACGAGATCGTCCCGGGACGGCGCGGTGGTGGTCATGATGGGTTCCTCCCGATGTGGGTAGCACTTGACGCGCCCGCTGCCGGGCACCGGTATTCCGGACGGTCCGCGCGCTGACATCGCCGGCGGGAAAGGGGAGTTGAGAACGGAATGCGTTCGGTGCTCTGATCACCGACCGACCGTTTTCCCGATCCTCGCACCCTCGGCGAAGCGGCGGCGAAGGAGCCGGGGAAACCTACGGTTCGCCCGCAGGTTTGTGTCGCACTGCCGGGGATTCCCCGACCGCGCTCAGTACCATGACGAGTTCGCCTCTGCCGGAGATGGCGAGTTTGCGGTAGACGCCCGACAGATGGAATTCGACGGTTCTGACGTTGAGGAAAAGGGCTTCCGCAATGCGCCGGTTGCTGTATCCGGCGCGGGCCAGCTGCGCGATTCTGGCCTCCTGCGGGGTGAGTCCGCGCGGGGCGCCAGGTCCGCCCAGCCGGCGCAGCGCGGACTCGGCGCGGTGCGCCCAGAAGGTGTTGCCGCAGGTGCGCGCGACCGCGGCGGCGGCCGTGAACCGGCTCCGCGCCCCGGCCGCGTCCTTGCGTTCGGCCCGCAGCGAGCCGAGGTCGTAGAGGGCCTGAGCCAGCTCGCCCTGGGCGTCGGCCAGGCGGAGCAGATCGACGGCCTCCTCCAGCAGTACGAGGGAGGTCTTGTCGCGGCGCGCCACGGCGACGGCGCGCAGGGCCGTCCCCAGGACGCGCGCCGACCCCCACTTCCGCGCGGCGACGAGTTCGTCCTCGGCCAGGGCGACGGCGAGGTCACGGCGGCCCGCGACCGCGGCCCCGAGCGCGCCCGCCGAACGCCAGGCGACCACCGCGGGATTGTCGATGCCGTGCGAGGCCAGCAGTCGGCCGCTGCTCAGGCAGTCGTCGATCCCCTGCCGGAACTGGCCCGCGGCCAGGTGCAGCGCGCCGCGGGCCGCCAGGACGTGGGCCCGGTCGTGGCCTTCGAGGTCGAGCGCGCCGACCATGCCGTTCTCCTGGAGCACCGTCCACGCGCCGTCGAGGTCGCCGGTCCCGACCAGCGCCTCGGTCAGCCAGACCGCGGCGAGGGGGACGCGGGTACCGGACCGGCCCCGGGCGAGGACCGCGCGCAGAATGCGTACGGCCCCGCTCGTATCCCCTCCGAGCAGCTTGATCCGTGCGCGCAGCAGGGCCAGCGTCTGGCGGTGGCGGACCGAACCCGACCAGAGCGGTTCGCGGGCCAGCCGGGCGCAGTGCGCGCTCGCGGACGAGGTGTCCCCCGCGTACAGCAGGGTCAGTACGGCCTGCCACACGCTGTCGGCGTCGGCTCGCCGCTCGTCCGCGGCGAGCAGGCGCTCGGCCTGGCGCATCGCCGTGGAGCGGTTCACCCCGCGGTGGGCCAGTTCGAGGACGCGGGGGGCCGCGGACACCTCGGTCTCGTCGGGACGCGCGCGCTCGCCGTCGTCGGCGCGGCGGATGCCCGGTGCGGGCGGGTGCGCCGCCGCGTATTCCTCGTGACGCCACCGTGCGACCGCCGAGGGTACCTCGGCGAGACGCAGCGGCGCGGATTCGTTCCTTCCGCCCTGCACGGTGGACTCCGTTCGGTAGGTCGGTGGGCCGATGGGCCGGTGGGCGCGCGGATCTGACGTGGTGTCAGGCAGTGAGGCTGTGCAGGAGGTGGTAGCGCTTGAAGCCGATCGGCCGGACGCCGGGAGTGTCGTGGGTGGCGCGCAGGGTGGCCGCCCGCGTGGCGCCCTCAAGGAACGAGATGTGCGCCTCGTCGCTGGTCCACTCGGCGTAGTTCAGGACGCGGGTGCCGTCGGTGCTGAGGTGGAAGTTGGCCGAGAGCAGGCCGGGGTGCTGCGCGCCGGGGGCGCTTTCGAGGGCGCCCGCGATCGACTCGACGATGTGCTCCTGCGGGGCGGGCCCGTCCACGTCGAAGGTCGCGACCACGAAGCTGGACGGCACCAGCGGCCCCTTGTGCAGCACGATCGCGCGGCGCAGCGTGTACGCGACCGTCGCGGCGCCCGCCAGTCCCGTCAGCCCCGAGGTGAAGTCGCGGTGGGCCGAGGCTCGCGAGGTCTGGAGGTAGGTCAGCACCGTGTCGTCCTCGGTGCTGAGATACGCGGAGGCCGACAGGAGCCCGGTCGGCCAGTCGGCGGCGCGCCACTGCTCGACGGTCTCGGCCACGGCCTCGACCCCGGACTCGCGGTCGGGGACGTGCCACTGCGCGACATGCGCGGCCGTGCTGTCGGCGCGCCGGATGTCCGGCGGTGCGGAGGAGATCTGCTGGGTCATTGCCGTCGTCCTTCCAGAGGACCGGGGTCCGAGGGTCCGGGGGTTCGGGGCGGGAAGCGGGCGGTGCGTGGGGAGTCACCGGCCGGGCGCGCGCTCAGCGCGGGTACGGATCGAGCGCGGGTTCAGCGCGGGTACGAATTGGGCGCGGGCTCATCGCGGGTACGGATCGGGGGCGGGCTCAGCGCGGGTACGCGCGCTCGGCGCGGGCCGCCCGCAACGCGTTGCCCCACCAGTGCAGTTGGTCCAGGAGCAGTCCGGCCGACAGGACGCTCGGCTCCGGGTCGATCAACCGGCCCGCCTCGTCGAAACGGTTTCCCGCCAGGGGAAAGGCGACGTTCTCCCGTACGGTCAGGGTGTGCACCTCGGCGAAGACCTGCCGGAGCTGCTCGACGGCGCGGATGCCGCCGCTGAGGCCGCCGTACGAGACGAAGCCGACCGGCTTGGCGGTCCACTCCTCGTAGAACCAGTCGACGGTGTTCTTCAGCGCGGCCGGGAAGCTGTGGTTGTACTCGGGCGTGACCACGACGAAGGCGTCGGCCGCCACGAGCACGGAACGCAGCGCTTCGCGCGTCCTGGCCGTCTCCAGCGACACGTCCTTGCCGGGCCCCGGCAGGACCAGCGGCAGCGGATGGTCGATCAGATCGACGCTCTGCACGGTGAATTCGGGGCGTTCCTTGACCTGGGACAGGAACCAGTCGGCCACGGCGGGACCGAGCCGCCCGTCACGGACGCTGGCGGTGATGATGGCGAGGGAGAGCTGGTCATCCGTCATGGTGCGACCTGTCTGTGAGGGGTACGGAGTCCGGTCAGTGCGGCCAGCAGGCCGATCCCGGAGACGGCGGTGATCAGGGTCAGCGCCGGGCGGTGACCGTGGTGGGAGCCGAGCAGCGCCGCGGTGGCCGGGAGCATCACGACGGCGCCGACCTGCACGGCGGTCTGGAACAGCGGGACGGCCGCGGCCCGTTCGGCGGGCGGCAGGGCCCCGGTCGCCTGGAGATTGAGGGCCGCGAAGGAGAGCACGAACCCGGCGCCGACCAGAAGGAGCGTCGGCAGCATTCCCGTGAGGTAGGAACCGCTGTCGGGCCGCCACAGGTAGAGGGCGTAGCCCAGCAGCGGTGCGGTCGCGCCGAGGGCGATCAGCCGTCCCGTACCCCACCGCGCCGTCATGGCTCCGGCGAAGGGCACGGTCACGGCCAGCGGCACGCACGCGGGCAGCAGGGCGACCGCCGACTGCCAGGGAGACCAGCCCAGTTGGCGCTGGGTCTGGAAGACGAGCAGCAGCAACAGGCTCTGGTACGTGCCGTTGAGACAGGCCGCGCCGACGGCGGAGCGCAGCAGTTGGCGGTTGCGCAGCAGCGCGGGGGTGACGCGCGGGGCCGGGACGGCGCCCCGGTCGCGCGGGATGATCCGCAGGGCGAAGACCAGCAGGATCAGGGCCACGGGCGCCGGGAAGAGAAAGGTCCAGCGCCAGCTCTCGGTCAGCAGCGCGCCCGACAGCAGCAGTCCGACCGTGAAACCGGCCGCGCCGAACAGGGCGTAGACGGACACCGCCCGCCGCTGCTGCGGTCCGCTGGGGAAGGTGGTGCCGATGATGGCGAGACCGGTCGGTGCGGTGAGCGCCGCGCTGAGCCCCTTGACCACCCGGGTGGTGATCAGCAGGGCCGCGCTGTCGGTGAGTCCGCCGACCACCGAGGCGGCGGCGAAGAGCAGCATCGCGGCGAGGTAGACCCGCCTGCGGCCCAGTCGGGCGTTGAGCCGGGGGCCCAGGACGAGCAGCGTGGCGAATCCGACGGCGAAGCCGCTCATCAGCCACTGCGCCGTCCACAGGTCAAGGCCGAGCGCGGCGCCGATGGAGGGCAGCGCGACGAGCACCAGGGAGACCTCGATCGCGTCGAGGATCATGTTGGCCGACAGGATCAGGAGGACGGTCCAGAGCCGGGCGTCCCAGCGCGTCGATTCCGCCGCCGGTCCTGTTCCCGTGCCCGTGCCCGTTCCCGTTCCCGCTCCCGTGGCCGTGCCCGTGGCCTCGGGTTCGGCATCGGCATCGGCATCGGCATCGGCATCGGAAGAGTCGGTCCACGAGGGAGCTGTCATGAGGGGCCGCCGTGTCTGTGTCGGATGGGGTCGCGGTGTCGGCTTCGGCGTCGGGTCCGGCTCACGGCAGCAGCGCGGGCAGCTTCTCGGTGACGAGCCGGATGTTCTCGGCGACCAGCTCGTCCGGCATCCCGGCGATGCTCGCCCAGAAGATGAGGTGCTTGACCGGCAGGTCACCGGTCAGTTCCTTGATCCGGACGGCCGCGTCCTCGGGGGTGAGGATGTCGAGCAGGCCGCGGGTGTCCTCGGCGTTCGGGTCGCGGAGATCCTCGGCGGTGAGCAGCGGTTCGGACTTCTCCCGGCCCTCCACCGACAACTGCCGGTAGGAGTTGACCTGGTGGGCCAGGTGCGGCGCGACCTGGTGCCACGCCTTCTCCGGGTCCTCGGCGAGGATGATGGGCATCAGGTCGCTGACCCGGGCCGCCTGCGGGTCGTGGCCCGCCTCGACCAGGCCCTTGCGGTAGTGCTTGAACATGGGGCGCGAGATGTGCAGCAGCCCGATGCCCAGCTCGCCCGCGAGCTTCGCGCCGCGCGGACCGTAGAAGCCGCCCCACAGCGGCGGCGGGTCCTGGATCGGCAGCGGCGAGATCACCCGCTCCTGCCACAGGCGCAGGATCTCGCGGATGTTGCGGCCGGTGCCCGCGAACCGGCGGCCGAAGTCCGCGCCGAACAGCTCGTATTCGGGCACCCGGTACCCTGCGCCCAGGCCGAGTTCGAGCCGGCCGCCGCTGATCAGGTCGACGAGCGCGGCCTGTTCGGCGAGGTCGACGGGGTGGTGCAGCGCGGGCAACACCACCGAGGTGCCGATCCGGGCCCGCCGGGTGCGCGCGGCGACGGCCGCCGCGACGGTCAGCGGCTGCGGCAGATAGCCGTCCTCGAAGCGGTGGTGCTCGGTGAACCACAGGCCGCCGACACCGCGTTGGTCGGCCTCTTCGCAGAGTTCCAGAGTATGCGCGTAGTGGTCGGCCCACGGCCGGTGCCACTGCTCGGGGTTGCGCAGGTCGAAGAGGAGTCCGACGTCCATGCCACGATCCTTTTCACTGGGGTGGGTTGCCGTGCTTGCGGTGCGGCAGGTCGGCGCCCTTGGCGCTGAGCATGTTCAGGGCGCGGCAGAGCACCGGCCGCGTCAGGCGCGGGTCGATCACGTCGTCGACGAGGCCGCGTTCGGCCGCGTAGTACGGATGGACCAGCTCGTCGCGGTACTCGGCGATCTTCTGGGCGCGCATGGCGGCCGGGTCCTCGGCGGCGGCGATCTCGCGCCGGAAGACCACGTTGGCGGCGCCCTCGGCGCCCATGACCGCGATCTCGTTGGTGGGCCAGGCGAAGGCCAGGTCGGCGCCGATGGAACGGGAGTCCATGACGATGTACGCGCCGCCGTACGCCTTGCGCAGGATCAGTGAGACCCGCGGCACGGTGGCGTTGCAGTACGCGTAGAGCAGTTTGGCGCCGCGCCGGATGATGCCGTTGTGCTCCTGGTCGACGCCGGGCAGGAAGCCGGGGACATCGACGAGGGTGACCAGCGGGATGTTGAACGAGTCGCAGAACTGGACGAACCGGGCGCCCTTCTCACTGGAGTCGATGTCCAGTACGCCCGCCATCGCCGCGGGCTGGTTGGCGACCAGGCCCACCACCCGGCCCTCCAGCCGGGCGAGCGCGCAGACCAGGTTGGGCGCGAACGCGGCGTGCACTTCGAGGAATTCGCCGTCGTCGACGATCTCCTCGATCACCCGCCGGACGTCGTAGGACCGGTTGCCGTCGGCGGGCACCAGGTCGAGCAGTGCCTCGGACTCGCGGTCGGGCGGATCCGCGGTGATGGCGCGCGGCGGCAGTTCGCGGTTGTTGGCGGGCAACAGCGAGAGCAGATAGCGGACTTCGGCCAGGCAGGTCTCCTCGTCGTCGTAGACGAAGTGGGCGACCCCCGAGGTCGCGGCGTGCACGTCCGCGCCGCCGAGACCGTTCTGGGTGATCTCCTCGCCGGTCACCGCCTGGACCACGTCCGGGCCGGTGATGAACATCTGCGAGGTCTCCCGGACCATGAACACCAGGTCGGTGAGGGCCGGACTGTAGGCGGCTCCGCCCGCGCACGGGCCGAGCATCACGCTGATCTGCGGGATCACCCCGGAGGCGCTGGTGTTGCGCCGGAAGATCCCGCCGTAACCGGCGAGCGCCGAGACGCCCTCCTGGATACGGGCGCCCGCGCCGTCGTTGAGCGAGACCAGCGGGGCGCCGGCCGCGATGGCCAGGTCCATGATCTTGTGGATCTTCTCGGCGTGCGCCTCTCCCAGCGCGCCGCCGAAGATCCGGAAGTCATGGGCGTACACGAAGACCGTCCGGCCCTCGACCGTGCCCCAGCCGGTGACCACACCGTCGGTGTGCGGCTTCTTCGCCTCCAGGCCGAAGCCGCTGGCGCGGTGCCGCCGCAGCCCTTCGACCTCGGTGAAACTGCCCTTGTCCAGGAGCAGTTCGATCCGCTCCCGCGCGGTGAGCTTGCCGCGTGCGTGCTGTCGTTCGGTCGCCCGCGGATCGGGTCCCTGCCGGACCCGTTCCTTCAGGGCGCCGAGTTCGGACGTGCGGTCCGCGATGCTTCCCGGGACGTCTGTCGGCATGCCGGGCCACCTCCTCTCCCGTTCGATTCGGTCGGTTCCTGCTCCCCTTGGGCGGTCAGCCCAGCAGCGTGCCGCCGGTGGCGTCGATGAAGGCGCCGGTGATCCACCGGGCCTCGTCGGTGGCGAGGAAGGTGACCACGTCCGCGACGTCACCGGCCTTGCCGACCCGCTTGAAGGCCGAGAGCTGAGCCATCTGCTCGACCGCCTCGGGGATGTCGAAGACGGCGCTGCCGTTGTCGGTGATCCCGGGCGCGACGCTGTTGATGGTGATGCCGCGCGGCGCCAGGTGGCGGGCGAGGTGCAGGGTGAGCTGCTCGATCGCGCCCTTGGTCATCGCGTACGCGACCTGGTCGGGGTTGGCGACCCGGGTCAGGCCGGACGAGATGTTGATGATGCGACCGCCCTCGGGGATCTGCGCCAGGGCCCGCTGCACGATGAGGTACGGGGCCTTGGCGTTCACCGCGAAGAACAGGTCGAGTTGCTCCGGGGTCACGTCCTCGGGTGCGATGCCGCTCGCGCTGGTCGCACCGGCGTTGTTCACCAGGATGTCGAGGGTGGTGCCGCCGGACCGCTCCTTGAGGCCCTTCTCCAGGCCGAGGAAGAGTTCGTGCACATCGCCGGGCGCGCCCAACTCCGCGCGGACGGTGAACGCCTGGCCGCCGTCCTTCTCGATGAGTTCGACGGTCTCCTGGGCCGCCGCCTCGTTGGCGGCGTAGTGCACGGCGACCAGCGCGCCCTCCCGGGCCAGCCGTACGGCGATGGCGCGGCCGATGCCGCGGCTGGAGCCGGTGACGAGCGCCGTCTTGCCGATGAGCCTGCTCATGATGCCTCTCCTGGGGTGACGTCATCTGTGGTGGTCTGGTGTGGTGCCGCGGGGCCGGACGCGTCGGGGCCGACGGGGTCGCGGTCGGCCGGACCGGGTTCGGCGGGGTCGGGGGCGGCGGCGCCGAGGCCGCTGATCGCGCGGGCCAGATGGCGCCGGGCCGAGTCGATCTCCAGCAGTTGGCCGAAGACCGACCGCAGGCCGTCCACTTCGGGACCGCCGAGCAGCAGCCGGGCCTGGGCCTGGATGTTGGTGAGCGTCGCGGCGCCGATCCGGTGCCGGGTGTCGTGGTAGCTCTCCAGCAGGGCCGAGCCGCTGTCCTCGCTGCCCCCGTCGCCCTTGGCGATCTGTTCCGCGAGCTTGCAGCCGAGGTCGGCGGCGTCCTGGAGGCCGAGGTTGAGCGCCTGGCCCCCGACGGGCATCTGCACGTGGGCCGCGTCGCCCGCGAGGAGCACCCGGCCCTTCACATAGCGGGTGGCCTGGATCGTGGTGTTGTCGAAGGCGTTGAGCCAGACCGGGGTGCCGGCGCCGATGTCCTCGCCGGTCACCAGGGACCAGGCCCGGACGACCTCGTCCAGGCTCGGGGCGCCGGTCCGCCGTCCGGGGCCGGTGCCAGTTCCGGTGCCGGTGCCGGTGCCGGCTTCGGCTTCGGCTTCGGCTTCGGCGGACGGACCGCTGCCTTCGCCGTGCACATGGACCATCACCCGCGTGCTGCCGTCGGGCCAGCGGAAGGCGGTGGCGAGCCCGTTCGGATGCCGCTCGAAGCGCCGGTTGGGGATGTCGATGCCCGCGAGGTCGGCCCGGAGCATCTCCAGCGTGCCGTCCCCGCCGTCCACCTCGAATCCGGCCAACTGCCGTACGGTGCTGCGCTCGCCGTCGCAGCCGACCACGTAGGAGGCGGTCAGGACGCCCGGTTGGGAGCCCAGTTGGATGAACCCGGCCTCCACCCGGTCGGTCCGCGAACGCAGGCCCGTCACCGCGTGCCCGCGCAGCACCCGCGCGCCCAACTCCGTGGCCCAGGCGTACAGCACGGCCTCCAGACGCGCCTGGGCGCACTTCCACTGCCCGGCCCAGCGGTGGCCGGGAGCCGCCGCGGTCAGGTCGAGGCGCAGGCCGCCGAAGTGCCCGGGGCCGCCGCTGGGCAGCGTGCCCAGCCGTGACAGCAGCCCGCGCTCGTCCAGGATCTCCATCGTGCGGGTGTGCAGCGTGGACGCCCGGGACTCGGTGGTCGGTTCGGTGAGCTGCTCCAGCACGGTCACCCGCGCTCCGCCGAGGCGCAGTTCACCGGCGAGCAGCAGCCCGACGGGTCCTGCTCCGACCACGACGACATCGGTGTCCAGTGGGCCCGCCATGCTCAGCGCCGCGCTTCCGCGTGCTCCTTGGCGTGGTTCAGCGTGGCCCGGCTGTTGTTGCCGAGCGCCTCACGGATGAACCGGCGCGCCTCCTCCACCCCCGCCTCGGGGCCGAGCACCTTGCCGATGTTCTCGGCGTTGAGCACGACGGTGTGCTGTGAGGTGGCGGTGGTGACCCCGTCCTCGCCCTCCTCGAAGGTCCAGTAGCCGGTGTGCAGGTCGAGCAGCGCGGGCAGCGTGGTCTGCTTGTAGGCGATCTTGTGGTGGGGGAAGCAGACCCGGACCGACTCGGTGGTGTGGGTCGAGCCGTCCTTGGTGAGCGTGTCCATCCGCAGGGTCTGGAGGCCCGGGGTGTCCTCGGTGAGTTCGACCTTGGCGACGTGCGGCAGCCGCTCGGTCCACAGGTGGGCCTCGTTGACGAAGTCGAAGACGTCCTTGGCCGCGCCCTCGACCCGCACGCTGTCCTCGAAGGACAGGCTCAGCCCGGCGTCCTGCGCCGACAGCTCCAAGTTGGTCTTCAGGCCCGGCAGTTCGGCCCGGCTGTTGCGGTCGACCGCCTCGTCGATCCATCGCAGACCCTCGGGGTCGTCGTCGATCGCGCGGTAGCTGTGCAGCAGCCGTACCCGCGACTCCCGCTCCCCCAGCCGCTCGATGATCCAGGTGCCGGTCATCTCGGCCACCGGGGGCGCCGAGACCTCCTGCCAGAAGCGGATACGCAGGGCATCGGGGTCCAGCGTCCGCCGCGAACTCCAGTTCTTGGCCTCGCCGTTGGCGGTGGCCCAGATCCGGATGCGCTCCTCGTTCCCGTCGCGTTCGAGGTAGTCGACGTAGACGGACGGCGGGAACAGCCGGGGCCAGTTCTCGACCTCGGCGAGCAGCCGGTAGACGTCGGCGGCGGGGGCCCGCACGGTGATCTCGTGTTCGACCTCACGGGTCGTCATGTCACAGCTCCGATCGGTGGTGGAAAGGACCGCGGGACCGGGCGGTCGTCCGCGGTCGGTCAGGGGCCGGTCAGGGGTCAGGCAGCGGTCGGGCAAAGGGCAAACGGGATCGGCCGGAGATCGGCCGGAGATCAGCCAGGGTTCAGAAGTTGCCGAGGCCGCCGCAGACGTTGAGCGCCTGCGAGGTGATGGAGGCGGCGGTGTCGGAGGCGAGGTAGCCGACCAGTCCCGCCACTTCCTCGGGCGAGGAGTAGCGGCCGAGCGGGATCTTGGACTGGAACTTCTGGAGGATCGCGTCCTCGCTCGTGTCGTAGGCCGCCGCGTATCCCTGCCGGACCCGCGCCGCCATCGGCGTCTCGACGTAGCCGGGGCAGACCGCGTTGACCGTGATCCCGGTCGGCGCCAGCTCGTTGCCCAGGGCCTTGGTGAAACCGACGACGCCGTGCTTGGAGGCGGAGTACGGGGCGCCGAGCACCACGCCCTGCTTCCCGGCGGTGGAGGCGATGTTGATGATCCGGCCGCGGCTCTTGTCGCGCAGACCGCCCGTGTTCAGCACCTCACGGGTGACCCGGAAGACGCTGTTCAGGTTGGTCTCGATCACGTCGTACCACAGCTCGTCGGTGATGTCGGCGGTCACTCCGCCGCCGCTGCGGCCCGCGTTGTTGACGAGCACGTCGATGGTGCCGAAGCGGTCGACGGCCGCCTGGACGAACGACCTGACCTCCTCGTCGCTGCGGATGTCGACGACCGCGCCGTCGACCTCCAGCCCCTCGGCGCGCAGTTCCTTGACGGTGGCCGCGACGTTGTCGGCGTTGCGGGCGCCGATGAAGACCCGGTGCCGCTGGCCGGCCAGCAGGCGGGCGACCGCCAGGCCGATACCGCTGGTCGCGCCCGTCACCAGGGCGACCCGCTCCGTGTTCTGCGACATGTGCCGTCTCCTCAGACGCTCGGGGCAGCGGAGAGCTGCGAGTTGACGGCGTCGATGAGGCCGCGCGGTGTGACCGCGTCGGTCAGGGCGGAGTCGTCGAGCGAGATGTCGTACTCACGCTCGATCCGGCTGCCGGTCTCCAGCAGGGCGAGCGACTCGTAGCCGAGCGCCTGGAACTCGGTGTCGATGATGTCGCCGCTCAGGTCGACGCCCTCCTCTTCGCCCGCGGCCTCCAGCAGGATGCGGCGGAGGTCGTCGAGGGTGAACGGGCTGGTGGTGGACATGTCCGGTGCCTTTCGTGGTGGGGATGGTGGCCGGGGCGCGAAGGCCGGAGCCCGCGGTGGCCGGTGGTCCCGGCGGCGGGCGGCCTCAGCGGTCGGCGGCGGGTGACTACAGCGGTCGGCGGCAGGTGGCTCCAGCCGTCGTGGGCGGGCGACAACAACCGTCGGCGCCGGGTGGGTTCAGCGGTCGGCGGCGCGTACGACGAGGGCCGAGTTGAATCCGCCCTGGCCGCGGGCGAGCACCAGGGCGGTGCGTACGGGCGCGGGGCGCGGGGCGCCGACCACCAGGTCGATGTCGTACCGGTCGGCCAGGGCCGTGCCGATGGTCGGCGGGATCACGCCGTCGCGGATGCTCAGCAGCGCGGCGGCGACGTCCAGCGGCGCGGCGCCGGAGTAGAGGCGGCCGGTCATGGTCTTGGGCGCGGTCACCGGGACCCCGTGCGGGCCGAAGGTCTTGGTGATGGCCTCGGCCTCGATACGGTCGAGTTCGGGGATCGCGGCGGCGTCCGCGAAGACCACGTCCACCTCGTCGGGGCCGGTGCCCGCGTCCAACAGCGCTTCCTCGATGGCCCGTTCGATGCCGGGCGCCCGGCCGCTGCCCGGCCGGGGATCCATGGTGGCGGCGTGGCCGACGAGTTCGCCGTAGATGTTCCCGGCGCCTCGGGCCCGCGCGTGCTCGGCGTCCTCGACGACCAGCAACGCGCCGCCCTCGCCGGGCACATGGCCGCGGGCGGACGCGTCGAAGGGCAGGTAGGCGCGCTCGGCGTCGTCCCCGGTGGCCAGCCGTCCGCCGGCCAGTTGGGCCACCCACCCCCAGGAGCAGATCGACGCGTCGACGGCGCCGGCCACCACGACCGACGTCCCCTTGCGGATCTGGCGCCTGGCCTGGGCGAGCGCGTCCAGGCCGCCCGCCTGGTCGCTGACGACCACGCTGCTGGGGCCGCGCAGTCCGTGGCGGATGGAGATCTGCCCGCTGTTGACGGCGTAGAACCAGGCGAAGGACTGGTAGGCGGAGACGTACCGGCCGCCCTTGCTCCACAGGGCCTTGAGTTCGTTCTGGCCGAACTCGAAGCCGCCGGAGTGGCTGGCGGTGATCACCCCGGCCGCGTAGGCGGGCAGGTCGTCGGCGTCGATCCCGGCGTCCTTCAGCGACCAGTCCGCGCCCACCAGGGCCAACTGGGTCATCCGGTCGGTCTGCGGCAGCAGCCTGCTGGGCAGGTGCTCGCGGGCGTCGAAGCCGCCGATCTCACCGGCGAGCCGCGACGGGTAGTCCGAGGGGTCGAAACGGGTGATCCGTCCGATGCCGCTGCGTCCTTCGAGGGTGGCGGCCCAGTACTCCTCGACGCCGAGGCCGTTGGGCGCGACGACACCGAGTCCGGTCACCACGGGGTGGGCGTTCATCGAGCGCTCCGATCCGGTCGGGCGAGCACTACCGCGCTCTGGAAGCCGCCGAAGCCGCTGCCGACCGACAGCACCGTGTCCGTACGCCAGTCGCGCGCGGTCAGCGGCACGTAGTCGAGGTCGCACTCCGGGTCCGGGTGGTGCAGATTGGCGGTGGGCGGTACGACGCTGTGCTCCATCGCCAGCACGGAGGCCGCGATCTCGATCGAGCCGATGGCGCCGAGTGAGTGGCCCACCATCGACTTGATGGAGCTGACCGGCGTCCGGTAGGCGTGGTCCCCGAGGCTGCGCTTGAAGGCGGCGGTCTCGTGGCGGTCGTTCTGCTTGGTGCCGGAGCCGTGCGCGTTGATGTAGTCGATGTCCTGCGGATCGATCCTGGCCTCGTCGAGCGCCACCCGGATCGCCTCGGCCATCTCCGCGCCGTCCGGGCGCAGTCCGGTCATGTGGAAGGCGTTGGACCGGGTCGCGTAACCGGCGACCTCGGCGTAGATGTGGGCGCCCCTGCGGCGGGCGCTCTCCAACTCCTCCAGGACGAACACGGCCGCCCCTTCGCCGAGTACGAAGCCGGTGCGGCTGGCGTCGAACGGCCGGGAGGCGTGCTCCGGGTCGTCGTTGCGCGCCGTGGTGGCCTTGATCGCGTCGAAGCAGGCGACGGTGATGGGCGAGATCGGGGCGTCGCTCGCCCCGGCCACGACCACGTCTGCCGCCCCGTCGCGGATCAGGTCGGTCGCGTAGCCGACGGCGTCGAGGCCGGAGGTGCAGCCGGTGGAGACCACCGTGCCGGGCCCCTCCGCGCCCACGGCCCAGGCGACCTCGGTCGCGAAGGAACTGGGCACCAGGAAGTTGTAGAGGTGCGGGACCGCGTACTCGTGGTCGACCAGGTCCAGCCGTCCGCCGTCGCTGACCGCGCGGTACTCCTGGTCGAGGCCGGTGGTGGCGCCGACGGCGCTGCCGATGGTCACGCCCACGCGGTGCGGGTCGACGGAGTCGAAGTCCAGTCCGCTGTCGGCGACCGCCTCGCGGGCGGTGACCACCGCGAACTGCGCGGCGCGGTCCATCCGGCGGATCTCCTGCGGGGTGAGCCCGGACAGTTCGGCGTCGAAGTCCGCCTCGGCGGCGATCTGGGAGCGGAACGGCGCCGGGTCGAAGAACGAGATCCTGCGGGTCGCGGTGCGTCCGTCGGCCAGCAGTTGCCAGAAGTCCTTGACCCCGATGCCGCCGGGGGCCGTGACACCGACTCCGGTGATCACGACGCGGCGGCCGGTCGACCTGCTCACGAAGCGCTCCAGTGGTAGAAGCGCTGGGCCATCGCGTCGGCCGGCGAGCGCCAGGTGGCGGGGTCGTACGCCTCGATGTGCGGCTTGAGGTCGTCGCTGATCCGGATGAACCGGGGGTCGTTCTTGGCGGTCTCGATGCGCTCGCCACCGTTCTCGGCGTCGAAATCCTGGAGGTGGAAGTACAGACCGCGGTACGAGAACAGCTCACGGCGGCGCGTGCCCATCAGATGCGGCATGTCGGTCCCGTCGAAGGCGCCGAATATCCGGGCGACCTCCTCGGCCGAGCCCAGGTTCATTCGGGCGACGATCAGTGTGCTGTGCATCTCTACCTCTCTCGCGAATCGAGTCGGGCGGGACCGAACCAGCGGTCCAGTGCCGCCGGAAGGTCGTAGTGGCTGCCGGGTCCGGCCCACGCCACATAGCCGTCGGGGCGGATCAGCACCGCGGTGGTGCCGTCGAGCGGGTCGGGTCCTTCGCCGCGCGGGACGGCGGTGACGATGTCGATCCGCTCGCGCCAGTCGGCGGCGCGGCGGCGCACGTGCGGGTTGTCGGCCAGGTCGAGCAGGACGCCGCGGCCGGCGTGCAGCAGCGCGGTGCTGCTGGTCGGGCGGCCCCGCACGCTCAGTTCCACATGCGGCATCCGCGCCCCGAGGAGCGGATTGGGGCCGGGTCCCACGTCGTACCGGATCGCCAACCCGCTGACCTGCGCGGCGAGATGGCGGGTCACGTCCTGGTACGCGGTCAGCTCGGCGAGCACATCGCGCAGCGGCTGCGCCTCCTTGCCGCCGAGGATCAACTGGCTCTGCGCGCCGGTGTTGGCGAGCAACTGCCTGCCGACCTCGTGCCGTTCGGTGTGGTACGTGTCGAGCAGGGATTGCGGCGCGGTGCCGCGCAGGACCGCCGCGAGTTTCCAGCCGAGGTTCACCGAGTCCTGGATGCTGGTGTTCATGCCCTGGCCGCCCGCGGGGAAGTGGATGTGGGCGGCGTCGCCGGCCAGCAGGACCCGGCCCCTGCGGTAGTCGGAGACCTGGCGTGCGGCGTCGGTGAAGGCGCTGATCCACACCGGCTCCGCGCCGGAGATGTCGTCCCCGGTGAGCCGCTTCCAGGTGTCGGCGACCTCGTGGAAGAGCGGCGGGCCGCTCCGCCTGCGCGGCGGAGTGCCGCGCTCGCCGACGATGACGCGGTGCACGCCGCCCGCCAGCGGCGCGGACATCACCATGCCGCCGGCCGACAGTTCACCGGTCATGCGGGGCGCCACGTCGATGCCGCGGATGTCCGCGAGCAGCAGTTCGGTGGCGCCCGCGGTGCCGGGGAAGTCGAAGCCGCCGGCCTTGCGGACGGTGCTGCGCCCGCCGTCGGCGCCGATCAGGTAGTCCGCCCGCAGTGTCCGCTCCCCGTCCGGGGTGCCGACGCGTACGGCGACGGACGCGTCCTCCTCCTGGTAGGAGCGGACCTCGTGACCGCGGCGGATCTCGGCGCCGAGTTCGAGCGCCCAGTTCTGCAGAACGGTCTCGGTGACGGACTGGGGCACGGTCTTGGCGCTGCGGTACGGGCCGTCGAGCACGCCGAGGTCCAGCGGGACCCCGCCGAAGTGGCCCTGCTCGCTGGTCGTGAGCTCACCGAAGCGGCGGAGCAGTCCGCGCTGGGCGAAAGTCTCGACTGTTCGAATCGCCAATCCTATTCCGCGTGATTCCGCGGTGGGTCCGGAAAGGCGCTCCAAAACAATGACGTCAATACCGGCCAGCCGCAGTTCCCCGGCGAGTACGAGCCCGGCCGGTCCGGCTCCCGCAATGATGACCGAAGCGCTCATACACCTCTCCCATCTGAAAGGGCAATCGCGTCCGCCGGGTTTCCGTTGGACGCAAATATCGTCCGTCACGCCCTGCCCAGAATTCAAGCAAAAATCTAAAGGGTATCTGAAAATGACCGTCAGAGGAACGTCAAACCGTGTCTTCAGGTTCCTGACACTCCGACCATGAAGCCGACGTCAGGCGCCACACCGCTCGACGGCGATTCATAAGAAACCGTCAAGGGATGTACAGGTTTCTTGACCGAGCACGACCGGCCGCTCCGCCCCAACTGCGCGTATGCGCCGGATAGTTGCGGGAACCTTGCAGGAGTATGAAATGTCCCGCCGGATCTTCAAAGCGGGCCCGGCGGCCGCTAATCTGCCAAAGAAATTTGAGCGATCCCCATCGAGGTTGGAAAGTCATGCGGGTGCTGGTAGCGGATTCCGACACGATTGGGGTCGGCAGCCTGAGTACCGAGTTGCAGCGGCACGGATTCGACATCGAGCAGTGCGGCACCGGTGCGGAGGCGCTGGAGAAGTACTCCAAGTTCGATTTCTTCCTCATCGACCTGGCGCTGCCCGACATGGACGGTCTCGAAGTGTGCCGATTGCTCCGGTCGGCGAGCGACATACCGATCATCGCCTTCACCGACCCCGACACCGAACTCGACCGGATCCTGTGCTTACAGGCCGGTTGCGACGACTGCATGGCCAAGCCTTTCGGATACCGCGAACTCCACGCGCGTATCGAGGCCGTCCTGCGGCGTTCAGGACCGCAGCTCTCGGCCGCCGTCCGGTCGCAGCCGATCATGATCGGCTCGCTGTGCGTCGACCCGGACACCCGGGAGGTCCGGGTGAACGGCCGGCTCATCAGGCTCACCCGGATCGAGTTCTGCCTTCTCCTCCAACTCGCGTCACAGCCGCAGACGGTCTTCACCCGTACGCAGTTGATGGCCGACGTGTGGGGCTATCAGCACGACGGCCGCCCGCTGAGCGCGCGGGCGAGCCGCACCATCGACACCCATGTCAGCGCGCTGCGGAAGAAGTTGGGCGACCCGAGCTGGGTCGTCACGCTCCGCGGGATCGGGTTCCGGATGGGACACGGCTGAACGACTCCCGCCGCCCCCACCTCACTTCACCGCCGGAACACCCGTTCCGGTATCTCGCACCCCGGAACTTGTGTCCGGTACATCTCGCCCGGAAGGCCCTGCCTCATGCCCGGCTCACGCCACCAAGCCCACCTGCTCGCCACGGCCGTCGTCCTGTCCCTGACGCTGGCGGCCTGCTCGTCGTCGGACTCCACGTCCCCGTCGACCGACGGGAAGACGGCCAAGCCCCACGCGGGCGGTCATCTGACCTTCGCGCTGGGCTCGGACCCGATCTGCGTCGACCCGCACCAGGCGGCCACCAACGACGCGGTCTACGCCGCGCGCGGGCTGGTGGACTCGCTCACCGACCAGGACGCGGCGACCGGGAAGATCGCCCCCTGGCTCGCCACCTCCTGGGACGTGAGCCCGGACGCCTCGGCGTTCACCTTCCATCTGCGCGACGGCGCGACCTTCAGTGACGGCAGCCCGGTGGACGCGAACGCCGTGAAGGCCAACTTCGACGCCGTGGTGAAGCTCGGGGCGAAGTCGATCTTCGGATCCGGCTACCTCAGCGGCTACCGGAGCACCGAGGTCATCGACGCGCACACCGCGAAGGTCACCTTCGACCACCCCAACGCCCAGTTCCTCCAGGCCACTTCCACCACCACGCTCGGCCTGCTGGCCCCCGCGAGCCTGAAGGGCAGCGCCGAGAAGCTGTGCGCGGGGCCGCTGATCGGCTCGGGCCCCTTCACCCTGGCGAGCTACACCCCGGGACGCTCGGTGGAACTCAACCGGCGCGCCGACTACACCGGGGGCTCGGCCCTGTGGAAGCACAGCGGCCCCGCCTACCTGGACAAGATCACCTTCAAGGTCGTACCGGAGTCGGGCGTGCGCACCGGCAGCCTGGAATCCGGGCAGGTCGACGCCATCGCCGGGGTCGCGCCGCAGGACGAGGCGGGCGTCACCGGCCAGGGCGCGAAGCTGCTGTCCCGTTCCAACCCCGGCGTTCCGGTCGCGCTGAGCGTCAACACCTCGCGGCCCCAGGCGGGCGACATCGCGGTACGCCGGGCGCTGGAGGTCGCCATCGACCGCAAGGAGGTCGTCGACACCGTCCTCAGCGGCAGTTACCACCCGGCCACCAGCTCGCTGTCCAGCACCACCGACGGCTACCAGGACAACTCCAAGCTCCTCGCCCACGACCCGGCCGCCGCGGGGCGGATCCTGGACGCGGCGGGCTGGAAGCCGGGGCCCGGCGGCATCCGCGTGAAGAACGGCGCGAAGCTCGACCTCAAGGTCATTCTCGCGCCCAACTTCGGCCCCAACCAGTCCGTCCTGGAACTCGTGCAGCAGCAGGTGAAGAAGGCCGGCATCGGCCTCACCCTCAAGGTGCTGAGCATCGCCGACTACCAGGTCGCCCAGAAGAGCGGCGACTACGACCTGTCCTGGGGCAACGGCACCAGGGCCGACCCGGACATCCTGCGCACCGCCTTCTCCAGCAAGCTGCTCAACCTCTCGCACATCGACGACCCCGAGTTGCAGACCCTGCTCGACACCCAGGCCGCCGCGGCCGACCCCGCCAAGCGCGCTGCCATCGTCGCCTCGGCGCAGCGCCGCGTGCTCGAACAGGCTTACCAGATACCGGTGTTCGAGATGACCAGCGTGTACGCGCTCAGCGGCAAGGTGCACGACATCACCCTCGGCTCGTCGTCCCAGGCGCAGTTCCACGACGCCTGGCTCTCCTGAACGAAGGCGACGATGAGGACCTATCTCCTACGGCGGCTGCTCCAGGCCGTGTTCGTGCTGTGGGCCGCCTACACGGTGTCCTTCGGTGTGCTGTACCTGCTGCCCAGCGACCCGGCGACGATCATGGCGGCGGGCGGCGGTGACGCCAGTACGGTCACCCCGGCGCAGACCGAGGCACTGCGCCACCAGTACGGCCTGGACCAGCCGTTGGCCGAGCAGTACGGCACCAGGCTGCTCCATGCCCTGCACGGTGATCTGGGGCGGTCGGTGCAGAACGGTGTCCCGGTGACCCGGCTGCTCTCCCACGACCTCCCGACCACCGTCCAACTGGCCGCCAGCGCCCTGCTGCTGGCCCTGGTGCTGGGCAGCGCCGTGGCGCTGCTGGCCAGTTGGACGAGGAGCGGGCCGCTGCGCCAGCTCCTGCTCTCCTTACCCGCGTTGGGGGTGTCGGCGCCGACCTTCTGGGTGGGGCTGGTGCTGGTCCAGTTGTTCTCGTTCCGCTGGCATGTCTTCCCGGCCTTCGGCGACGAGGGCTTCGACTCCCTGGTCCTGCCGTCCGTCACGCTCGCGCTGCCCGGTGCCGCGCTCATCGCGCAGGTTCTCGCCAAGAGTCTGCGCACGGCACTGGCGGAGCCGTACGTCCAGACGGCCCTGGCCAAGGGGGCGAACCGGCGGCGGGTGCTGTTCGGACATGCCCTGCGCAACGCGTCGATCGCCCCGCTGACCCTGGTCGGCATCATGATCGGCAATCTCCTGGCCGGGGCGGTGGTCGTGGAGACCGTCTTCGCCCGTGCCGGGATAGGGCGTGAGACGGCCGCGGCGGTGACGGCCCAGGACATCCCGGTCGTCCAGGGCGTCGTCGTCCTCGGCGCCGTCACGTTCGTCCTGACGACTCTCGCCGTCGACCTGCTCCTGCCCCTGCTGGACCCGCGGATCACCGCGACGACGAAGCCGACGGTGCGGACATGACCGAACTGAGCCTCCCGGACGCGGACACCGCGGGGCCGGGCGCGGACCTGACCCGCGCCGAGCCCGCGCGGTCGCCGCACCCGCGGTCCCGGCTCCGCCGGTACGCGCGGTTCTGGCTGACGCGGCCGGGGCTGCTGCTGTCGGCGCTGCTGATCGCGGTGCTGCTGCCGACCGCGTTCTTCCCCCGGCTGCTCACCTCCCGCGATCCGCTGGCCGCGGCGCCGCGGGACAAGCTCGCGGCGCCGAGCGCGGAACACCTATTCGGCACCGACCAGTTGGGCCGCGACGTCTTCGCCCGCGTCGTGCACGGCGCCCTGCTCACCCTCCAGGCGAGCGGGCTTGCCGTGCTGGTCGGACTCGTCGTCGGGTCGCTGGCGGGGCTGCTCGCCGGCTACCTCGGCGGGGTCGTGGACGACACGCTGATGCGGCTCACCGACGTCCTGCTGTCCATTCCCGGCCTGCTGCTCTCGCTCGCGCTGGTGACGGCGCTGGGATTCGGCACTGTCAAGGTGGCCCTCGCCGTGGGGGTGACCAGCGTGTCGACCTTCACCAGGATCATGCGCGCCGAGGTGCTGAAGGTCGCGGGGTCCGGCTATGTGGAGGCGGCGCGGGCCTCGGGCACCCGATGGCCCGCGGTGCTGTGGCGGCACGTGCTGCCGAACGCGGCCGGTCCCGTACTGGTCTACGCGGCCATCGACTTCGGCGCGGTCATCCTCCAGGTGTCCTCGCTGTCGTTCCTCGGCTACGGCGCGCAGCCCCCGGCGCCGGAGTGGGGTTCGCTGGTCTCGGACGGCCGCAATTACCTCGCCACGGCCTGGTGGCTCACCACCTTGCCGGGGCTCGTGATCGCGGCCACCGTGCTCGCCGCCAATCGCATCGCCCGCTCCCTCGACGGCGAAGACACGGAGGACCGATGACGCACACGACACCGACGGACGGCGCATCCCCGCCGTCCGCAGGTCCGTTGCTCGACATCCGGGGGCTGCGGATCTCCTACCGCACCCGCACCGGAACCGTGCCCGCCGTCCGCGGCGTCGACCTGACCGTCCAGCCGGGCGAAGTGGTCGCCCTGGTCGGCGAGTCGGGCTCGGGCAAGAGCACGGCGGCGCTCGCGGTGACGGGGCTGCTGCCGCGCGGCGGCTCGCTCGACGCGGGGTCCGTCCTCTTCGACGGCGCCGACGTGGCGCGCGCCGGGGAGACGGGACTGCGCGGGCTCAGGGGCCGGGAGATCGGCCTGATCCCGCAGGACCCGATGCTGTCGCTCAATCCCGTGCGGCGGGTCGGGTCCCAGGTGGCCGAGGCGCTGCTCATCCACCGGCTCGCCGACCGGGCGGGGGCGGCCCGGCAGGCCCTCGACCTGCTCGGCGAGGCGGGGCTGCCCGACCCGGTCCGGGTCGCGCGCCAGTACCCGCACGAGCTGTCCGGCGGCATGCGCCAGCGGGTGCTGATCGCCATCGCGCTGGCCGCGCGGCCCCGGCTGGTCATCGCCGACGAGCCGACGAGCGCGCTGGACGTCACCGTCCAGCGGACGATCCTCGACCACATCGACACGCTGACCCGGGACCGGGGCATCGCGGTTTTGCTGATCACCCACGACCTCGGGGTCGCGGCGGACCGGGCGCACCGGGTGAGTGTCATGTCGCGCGGCGAGGTCGTCGAGACCGGACCGGTACGGCAGGTGCTCGAAGAACCGGAGCACCCCTACACCCGCGGCCTGCTCGCGGCGGCCCCGAGTCTGGCCCGGTCGCCGGTACCGGCTCCGGCCCGGTCACGAGCCGCGTTCCGGTCCGTTCGGGAGCGGGCGTACGGAGCCGGCCCGGTCGCCGGGAAAGCGCCGCTCGTGGCCGGGGAGCCGGGCGCGGCGGACGACCTGGTCGTGGCCGAGGACCTGGTCAAGGAGTACCCCGGCCGCCGAGGGGACCGGCGCCTCGGCGTACGGGCCGTCGACGGCGTCAGCCTGCGGGTCGGCCGGGGCGAGACCGTCGCCCTCGTCGGCGAGTCGGGTTCGGGCAAGTCGACGACGGCGCGGATGCTCGTACGGCTCACCGAGCCGACCTCCGGGCGGATCACCTTCGACGGGCGGGACATCACCGGCCTCGACGGCGGTGAGCTGCGCCGACTGCGCCGCCGTATGCAGATCGTCCAGCAGAGTCCGTACGCCTCGCTGTCCCCGCGGATGTCCGTCGCGGAGATCGTCTGCGAGCCGCTGCGGGCCTTCCGGATCGGCTCCCGCGCCGAGCGCGCCCGGCGGGCGGCGGATCTGCTGGACCTGGTCCGGCTGCCCGCCGCGTTCCTGGGCCGCCGCGCCTCCGAGCTGTCCGGCGGCCAGCGCCAGCGGGTCGCGATCGCCCGCGCGCTGGCGCTGGACCCGGATCTGGTGGTCTGCGACGAGCCCGTCTCCGCGCTCGACGTGTCGTCGCAGGCGCAGATCCTGGATCTGCTCGCCGGTCTCCAGGACCAGCTCGGTCTCAGCTATCTCTTCATCTCGCACGATCTGGCCGTCGTCCGCCAGATCGCCTCACGGGTCGGCGTGATGCGGGCGGGACGGCTCGTCGAGAGCGGCACGGTGAAGGAGGTCTTCGCCGCGCCCTCCCACCCGTACACACGGGAACTGCTGGCCTCCGTGCCGGGCAGCCTCGTCCGGTGACCGGTCGTCCGTGCCCGGCCCGCGGTTCGTCGCGGGCCGGGCACGGACATTGGCGCGGGCGGTTCTAGCCCGCGCTGAAGGAGACCACCGGCGTGTAGGCGGTACCGGCGTTGAACTCCACCTGCTGGGTGCCCCGGGGTGAGCCGAGGGCGGTCAGCGGCAGCGTCCAGGTGTACGTCGAGCCGCTGATCGTGGTGGTCGGGGCCGGTGTGGCCGCGGCCCACGCCCAGCCGGTCGAGGTGCTGCGGTAGAGGGAGCCGTTCTCGATCATGTAGTCCGCGCCGAGCGGTGAGGACGACGGCGCGGGCGCCTGGTAGCCGGTCGCGGTGTTGCCGTCAGTGTTGATGAAGACGTGGTGGAAGCTCTCGGAGCTGTTGAAGGTCGCCTTGAAGACGGCCGTGCCCGCCGAGGCGCACGCCGAGTACGAGGTGATGGCGCCGGAGCCCGCGGTGGTGGTGCACCCGGTGCCCCCGCCGGAGCCGCCGGTGCCCCCGGACCCGCCCGATCCGGCGGCAGCGGCCTTCGCCAGTTCGTCGGACCAGTACGCGCCGGTGGGCAGGGTGTCCCACGGATTGGGCAGGTTGTCCGGGGTGACGTACAGATAACCGGCGTTGCGTTGCTTGCTCAGTGCGACCGCGTTCTCCATGTCGGCCTGCGCCGGCGTGTCGTAGACCAGGTGCCAGAACTTGTCGGGGTTGGCGTAGTGCAGCTCCCAGTGGGGCGCGGTCCAGGAGGCGTAGACGCTGTAGGTGTTCTCGAACATCACCAGGACGTCGGCCGCCGACGCGTAGCAGGACTCGGCGGGCGAACCGGGGTTGTCGACGGTGAGGGCGCCCGGGTGGGCCTGCTTGGTGGTGGAGTTGATGCCGGTGTAGAGGTTCACGTGCGCGTTGCCCGAGCCGCAGTCGCCCAGGGCGTCGTCGAAGAAGATGCCCGCGAGGCCCGAAGAGCCGTACCAGGAGTACCAGTTGGCCACGTCGGCGTTGATCTGCGCGGTCCACGCGGCGACGCTGGTCTGCCCGCCGCGGGTGGTACGCCCTGTGGTGCCGAAGTAGCCGGTGTCGACGTAGCCGAGCACATTCGCCCCGGCCCCGGCCGCCGCGCTCACGGCCGAGGCGTAGCCGCTGTCGACCGCGGTGCCGGGCCCGTTGGAGGGGTTCGCGACGGCGATGCCGACGCGGGACCCCGCCTGGTCGATCTGGGTCCAGAAGGCGCGGCCGGCGGCGTCCGAGGGGTTGAAGTACGCGGGTACGGCCAGATGCTGCGCCCCGGCTGCCGCGCTCGCCCGGCCGGACAGCGTGCCGGACATGGTCAGCGCGAGCGCGGCGGCGACCGCCGCGCTCACGGCGGCCCTGGTCCGGTGCGCGGCGGTGAGGCGATGCCGCGACCGGGTGTGTGCGAGTGATCGGATGAGGGACATGTGATCCCCTTTCGACGGTGGGGGGTTGCGTGAACAGGGGGTGGGACCAGGGGGACAGGAAGCGTCAGCCCTTGACCCCGGTGTGCGCGATTCCCTGCACGAACTGCCGTTGCAGGAGGACGAAGACGGCGATGACCGGGAGCGAGGCGAGCAGCGATCCGGCCATCAGCACGGGGTAGTCGGTCTGGAACTGTCCCTGGAGCGAGGCCAGTCCGGCGGACAGGGTCATCTTGTCCGGGTCGGTGTTGACCACCAGCGGCCAGAACAGGTCGTTCCAGGACCACAGCAGCGCGAGGACCGCCAGCGCGACGAGTCCGGGGCGGACCAGCGGCAGCATCACCGACCAGTAGATCCGCCAGGGCCCCGCGCCGTCGATGCGCGCCGCCTCCTCCAGCTCCTTCGGCAGGGCCAGGAACGACTGCCGGAGCAGGAAGACGCCGAACGCGCTGAACATGCCGGGCAGGATCAGCGCCTGGAGGCTGTTGAGCCAGCCGAGGTCGGACATGATCTGGTACTGGGGGATGATGAACAGTTGCGGCGGCACCATCAGCACCGACAGGAACAGCCCGAAGAGCATCCCGCGGCCGGGGAAGCGCAGCCGCGCGAAGGCGTAGGCGGCCATCGGGCACAGCACGACCTGGCCGAGCGTGCGCCCGAGCGACATCAGCAGCGTGTTGAGGAACTGCCGGCCGAACGGCAGCAGGTCGAAGACCTTGCCGTAGTTGTCCCAGTGCCCGCCGGGCAGCGGCGACGGCGGCACATGGGTCGCGTCGCTCAGCGACTTCAGGGAGGTGACGATCTGCCAGAGGAACGGCGCGACCATCGCCAGCGACGCCGCGATCAGCACGGTGTGCACCAGCGGGTGACGTCCGCGCCGGGAGCGGCGGGCGGGCCGGTCCGCGGCCCGGCCGGCCGTGTGGACCTCAGCCATAGTGCACCCACCTCTTCTGCATGCGGAACTGAAAGGCCGTCAGCGCGACGATGATCAGCAGCAGGACCATCACGATCGCCGCCGCGTAGCCGCGGTCGTTGGTGACGAACGCGCGGTCGTAGAAGAGCTGCACAACCGTCTCCAGGCGCGGGAACGCCGGGTTGGAGCGGGCCGCGGCGCCCGATCCGGCCATCACGTAGACCAGGTCGAACAGTTGGAGCGAGCCGATGACCGAGATCACCGAGACGAAGAACGCGGTGGGCGACAGCAGCGGCAGGGTGACCGAGCGGAACTGCCGCAGCGGGCCCGCGCCGTCGATCTCCGCGGCCTCGTAGTACTCGCGCGGGATCGCCTGCATCCCGGCCAGGAAGATCACCAGGTTGTAGCCGATGCTGCTCCACACGCCCACCACGACCAGGGCGTACAGCGCCACCCGAGGGTCGGCCACCCAGTTCGGGCCGTCGATGCCGACCAGCGACAGCAGGTAGTTGATCAGCCCGTAGTCGCCGTTGTAGAGCCAGCGCCACACCATGCCGATCGCCACCGGCATGGTGACCACCGGCAGGAAGAACACGGTGCGGTAGACGCCGACGCCGCGCAGCCCCCGACGGTTGAGCAGCGCCGCGAAGACGATCGCCAGCGGGATCGACAGCAGTCCGAGCCCGGTGTAGGCGAGGGTGTTGACCAGCGCCCGGCCGAACTCGCCGTCGTGCAGCATCCGGTGGTAGTTGTCCAGCCCGCTCCAGGTGTGGCCGCCGAAGGCGCCCCAGCGGGTGAACGAGAAGTACGCGGTCTGCACGACCGGCCACAGGTAGAAGACCGCGAGGCCCAGGCCGGTCGGCGCGATGAAGGCGTAGCCCCACAGCGCCTCGGTGACGCGGTCGCGGCGCGGTCGCCGGAAGCGGCCGGGCAGCCGTGACAGCCGCCCGGTCCGCGGCCGGGCGCCGGTGGCCGCCTGCAGGTCCCCGGCGGCGCCGGGGGTGGACGTGAGGGTCATGTCACTCCTTGGCGAGCAGGTCGTCCATCGCCGCGGCCAGCCCGCGCGCCGCCCTGTCCACCGGCTCCTGGCCGTTCCACGCCTTGGTGAGATACGTCAGCTCGGCCTCGTTCCAGGCGGCGGTGTTCTTCGAGACCGGGTACGGGACGCCGTACGGCACCTCGTCGAGGAAGGTCTGGAGGTGGAACTGCGGGTAGGCGGCGATCCAGGCGCCCTGCGTGCCGTTGTACGCCGGCATCGCGCCGGACTTGGCCAGGATCTCGGCGGCCGGCTCGGAGCCGAGGAAGTTCACGAACTGCCATGCCTGGTCGGCGTGTTTGGTCCGCGCCGAGACCACGTTGGCGAGGCCGTGGATGATCGTGGCCCGCTTCTCGCCTGTGGGCAGCGGGGCGACGTCGACCCGGTCCTTGGTGTAGGCGTTGCCGCCGAATTCCAGGGAGTCCCAGGAGCCGCCCCAGTACATCGCGAGCTTGCCCGCCTCGAAGAGCTGGAGCGGCGCGGTGTCCGTCATGGTCTTCAGGTCGGGCGACTGCTTCTTCTGGATCAGGTCGGTCCAAAAGCGCAGGCCCTCGATCGTCTTCGGATCGGCGTAACCGGACTTCTTGCCGTCCGGTGAGATCACATAGCCGCCGGCCTGGGCGATGGTGTTGTACTGGTACTCCTGGAAGCTGGTCAGCTCCGCGCCGGTGGCGTACTGGCCCTTGCTCGCGTCCGTCAGCTCCGCGGCCGCCTTCCGGAAGTCGCCCCAGGTCCAACCGGCCTTCGGGTAGGGGACCTTGGCGGCGTCGAAGAGCGTCTTGTTGTACCAGACGCCGACCGTGTCCAGGTCCTTCGGCAGTCCGTAGTGCTTGCCCTGATACGTGTACTGGTCGACCAACTGCTTGGGGTAGGCGGACAGGTCGGTCCTGTCCTTGGCGATGCCGTCGTCCAGCGGGCGGATCACGCCGTTGGAGGCGTAGAGCTGGAAGTTGGGGCCGTTCATCCAGAAGACGTCAGGGGCGGCGCCGCCGGTGGCAGCCGCCTTGAGCTTGGTCCAGTAGTCGGCCCACGGGGTGAGCTGGACCTTGACCGTGATGCCGGGGTGGGTGCGGGTGAACTCGCGGCCGAGCTGCTCCATGGCCGTCTTCTGCGTCGCGTCCCACACCCCGTACGACAAGGTGACCTTGCCGCCCGAACCGCCCGCGCCCGAACCGCCCGCGTCCGAGCCGCTCCCGCCCGACGAACAGGCCGAGGCGGCCAGCACCACCCCGAGCGCCACCGCACACCATCGCACCGACTTCCGCATACCGGGCCCTCCCAGGATCCACACGCCCCGGCGGTGGACCGTCAGCCGGAGTCGTCAAGTGGCATTAATCATGGAGTCCATGGAAATTAAGTCAAGACCCGTGAGCTGAAGAATTCCTCTCAGCGGTCTCCGCGCCCGGTCAGACGCGGCGGGAGAAGTGCTCCACGCCGCCCAGTTCGTGCCGTTCGCGCAGTTGCCGGTCCACGTGGTCGAGGGCCAGCCGCAGCGCGCCCAGCGCCACCCCCTCGTCGCCGAACTCGGAGATCCGCACCTCGGGCGTGCGGATGCACCAGCGGTCCAGCTCGCGCCGCAGCGGCTCCGCGATCAGGTCGGCCGACCGGGAGAAACCGCCGCCGATCACGACCAGTTCGGGGTCCAGGGTCAGCACCAGCGCCGCCGTCCCGACGGCCACGTCCCGCACATAGCGCCGCACCACCGCCGCCGCCTTGCGGTCGCCCGCCCGCGCCGCCTCGAACACCGCCTCGGCCGCGGCCTCCTGGTCAACCGCTGTGTCCGCGTGCGCTCCCGCGCCCCGCCCCTGTCCCTGCCCCTGCCCCGACGACCCGGTCCGCTCCGGCGCGGGACCGGCCTGCGGCGGCCACGCGCGCAGGTGCTCCTGCGCCCTGATCCAGCCCGAGGCGGGCAGTGCTCCGATCTCTCCGGCCGCGTTGCCGAAGCCGCGGTGCAGCTTGCCGTCGATGATCAGCCCGGCGCCGGTCCGCAGACCGGCGAGGATCACCACCACGTCCTTGGCGTAACGCGCCGCCCCGCACCACGACTCGGCCAGCGCGGCCAGCTTGCTGTCGTTCTCGACCAGCGCCGGGCCGCCGACCAGGCGGCGCAGATGCGCTCCGACGTCCACGCCGGTCCACTCCGGCAGCGCCTCGGAGAGCATCACCCTGCCCGCGCCGTCCACCAGTCCGGTGGTGGCCACGCCCGTCGCCCACAGGTCGCCGGTGGTCAGGCCGCCGCCCGCGAGCGCTCCTGCCACCGCGCCGTCCAGCGCGGCCAGGCGCTCCTTGCGGCCCATGGCCGGCGCCACCGCGACCCGGGCGCTGTGCAGCACCGTTCCGTCCAGGTCCGCCACCAGCGCCAGGATCTTGTGGCCGCCGATGTCCACCCCGAGCACACGGCCCGCGTCGGCGCGGAACCGGAACCGCCGGGCGGGCCGGCCCACCATCCCGGCCGCTGCGGGCACCTCGGCCAGCCAGCCGTTGTCCAGCAACTCGCGCACCACGTCCTCCGTGGAGGCGCGCGACAGCCCGGTCCGCCGGGACAGCTCGGTCAGGGTCATCGCCGGTGCGGACCTCAGCTCCCCCAGCACGGCGAGGGAGTTGAGTTGCCGGAGCCGGGAGAGGTCGCCGCCGCTCGGAGTCTCGGTCACGACGTCCCCTTGAGTTTGGTTGCTGCGCGCTTAATAATGAGAGAGTCCATGATAAATAGGAAAGGATCCTATGTCTCGGGTGACTCTAGCTCTCGTCGGCGCCGGGCTGCGCGGACAGACCTACGCACGCCACGCGCAGGTCACCGGCACAGGGCGGGTGGTGGCACTGGCAGAACCCGATCCGGTGCGGCGCGCCGCCGCGGCCGAGGAGTTCGCCGTCCCGCAGGACCGGGTGTACGCCGACTGGTCGGAACTGGCGGCGGCGGGACGGCTCGCCGACGCCGCGATCGTGGCCACCCAGGACAGACAGCACACCGAACCGGCCGTCGCGCTGGCGGACCTCGGCTATCACGTGCTCCTGGAGAAGCCGATGGCCACCACCGAGGCCGAGTCCGCGGAGATCGCCGAGGCGGCCGAGCGGAACAAGATCATGCTCGCCGTCTGCCATGTCCTGCGGTACACCCCGTACACGCAGACGCTCAAGCGGATGCTGGACGAGGGCGCGATCGGCCGACTGGTCAGCGTCCAGCACCTGGAGCCGGTCGGCTGGTGGCACCAGGCGCACTCGTTCGTCCGGGGCAACTGGCGGCGCTCGGACACCTCGGCGCCGATGCTGCTCACCAAGTCGTGCCACGACATCGACTGGCTGGTGTACCTTTTCGGCCGCTCGCCGCGCCGGGTCAGCTCCTTCGGCAGTCTCACCCACTTCCGGGCCGAGGCCGCCCCCGCGGGCGCCGCCGCGCGCTGCACCGACTGCCCGATCGAGAGCACCTGTCCGTACTCGGCCAAGCGCCTGTACCTGGACTGTCTGGCGGACCCCGAGCGGCGCTACTGGCCGCTGTCCGCGGTCACCGAGGACCACACCGAGGCCGGTGTCCTTCAGGCGCTGCGCACCGGTCCCTACGGGCGCTGCGTCTACGCGTGCGACAACGACGTCGTCGACCACCAGGTGGTCTCGATGGAGTTCGACGACGGCGCCACCTGCTCGTTCACGATGAGCGCCTTCACCCCGCAGGAGCACCGCAGGACCCGGCTGCTGGGCACCCACGGCTATCTCGACGGCGACGGCGTCACCATCAGGACGGTCGACTTCCGTACCGGCGAGGAGGGCGTCGTGGACACCAGCACCACTGCGGGCGCCTCGGCCGCGGACGGTCACGGCGGGGGTGACGAGGCGCTGATGGACGCCTTCCTGGAGGCGGTCGCCACCGGAGACGGCGGCGTCCTGAAGTCCGACGCGGCGGCGAGTCTGGCCAGCCACCGCGTGGTGTGGGCCGCGGAGGAGGCCAGGACGACCGGCACCGTCGTCGCGCTCGCGTCCGCGGTCTGAGGAGCCGCGCCCCGGAGAAAACCGGCCCGTGCCCCGGAGCAGACCGGCCCGCGCCCCGGAGCACGCCGACCCGCGCCCCGTAGAAAACCGCACGGCGCCCCCGGACACGACCGGCCCGCGCGCCACCGCCGGTCAGTCGGCCACCGGACGCCGCACCCCCGTCGTGGACTCCCCCACCTCCAGCCGGTACGGGGCCACGTGCACCGCGTGCCCCGGCGGGGTCGCCGCGCCGATCCGGCCGGCCAGTGACGTGACGGCCAGCGAGGCGATGGCCGCTTTGTCGGGCACCACCGTCGTCAGCGAGGGAGTGGCGTAACGGCCCTCCTCGCTGCCGTCGACGCCGGCGACGGCGATGTCCCCGGGCACGGCGAGACCGGCCTCGTGGAAGGCGCGGATCGCGCCGACGGCCAGCATGTCGTTGAAGCAGAACACCGCGTCCGGGCGGCTCCCGGCGGGCAGGGCGGCCAGCGCGCGGCCCGCCCGCAGCCCGCTGCGCCGGTCGAACTCCTCGACCTGCGGCGCGAGTCGGGGGTCGAAGGACAGACCCGCCGCGTGCAGGGCGAGTTGGAAGCCCTCCAGGCGCTGCCTGCTGGTCGCCGAGCCCTGCCGGTCCACGCCGACGACGGCGAGCCGGGTCCGGCCGAGCGAGACCAGGTGGGCGGCGGCCTCACGGGCGGCGGCCACATTGTCGATCAGGACGTGGTCGGCGTGGAGTTGCTCCCGGCCGTCCTCGCGCTCGCCCAGCAGCACCAGCGGGAAACCGGCCGTGGTGGCGGCGAGTTGGTCGAAGGGCACCCGGAGCGGGGAGAGGATCACGCCGTCGAGCAGGGCCGCGCCGAGCCCGGTGGCCAGCCGCAGCTCCTCGCGGGGGTCGCCCAGCGTCTCCTCGATCAGGACGGTGAGACCGATCCGGGACGCCTCGGTCCTGACGTGGTGGGCGAGTTCGGCGAAGTAGGGCGTGGCCAGGAACGGCACCGCCAGAGCGATCAGCCCGCTGCGGCCGGTGCGCAGCCGTACCGCCGACGGGTTCGGACGGTACCCCAGTTCGCTCACCGCGACCATGACGCGCTCTCGGGTGGCGGGGGCCACTCTCGACATTCCGCGTACAACGTTGGAAACAGTCTTGACTGAGACGCCCGCGCGATCGGCGACGTCCTTGAGCCGCACTGCTGTCACGTACCCGCCCTTCTCGGAGACGCCTCATTGTAGGGCAGTTCAACGCAGAGCGTCCCGCAGACGCGTGCAGGCGGCAGTCGTCCGCGCCCAAAGGGTTGACCGCCAGGACACACACTGGTTACAACGTTGGAACAGCCGGGCGAAGGAACCACTGGCCGACCCTGCCGGGGGTCTCCGTGCGCCCGGACGCCGTGGGCGCGTGGCGGACCGCCGTCGCGCCCCCGGCGGTCGAGCGGCGGCCGGACAGCCCGTTTCCGCGCCACCGCCCGTGACGTACGCCAGCCTCACGAGAGGGCCCGCATGTCCCCGCACCGCCCGAATCTCCCGCTGCGCACCGCCGTGGTGGGCACCGGATCCATCGCCCGAGGAAGTCACCTGCCCGCGCTCGCCGCTGTGGCGGCGGAGGGCTCGGTGGAGATCGTCGCCGTGGTCGACGTCGCCGAGGAGGCGGCCCGCGCCGCCGCCGAGGAGTTCTCCGTGCCGGGCGCCTTCACCGACCTCGACACCATGCTCGGCGAGGTACGCCCCGACCTGGTCGTCCTGTGCACGCCGCCCTCGCTCCACCGGGAGCAGGCCGTCGCCGCGCTGCGGACCGGCGCCCATGTGTGGTGCGAGAAGCCGCCGTGCCCCTCGCTCGCCGACTACGACACGGTGACGGCCGCCGCCGAGCAGGGCCCCGGCGCCCCGACCGCGGCCTTCGTCTTCCAGCACCGGTTCGGCTCCGGCGCCCGCCACGTCCGCGAACTGCTGCGCGAGGGGGCCTTCGGACGGCCGCTGGTCGCGCACTGCCAGACCACCTGGTACCGGGGCGCGGACTACTACGCCGTGCCGTGGCGCGGCCGTTGGGACACCGAGGGCGGCGGTCCCGCCATGGGGCACGGCATCCACCAGAACGACCTGCTGCTCGACCTGCTGGGCCCGTGGCGGGAGATCCGCGCGATGGCCGCCCGGCTGGTGCACGACGTGCAGACCGAGGACGTCTCCACCGCCCAGGTCCGGTTCGCGAGCGGCGCGGTCGCCACCGTCGTCAACAGCGTGCTCAGCCCCGACGAGGTCAGCCGGATACGGATCGACTGCGAGCTGGCGACCGTCGAGCTCACCCATCTCTACGGCTACCGCAACGCCGACTGGCGGATCACCCCGGCCCCCGGCGTCCCGGCGCGGACGGCACGGGCCTGGAACGACTTCGGCCCCGACGAACCCAGCTCCCACCTGGCCCAACTACGCGCCCTCGTCGCCGACATCCGGGCCGGAACCCCGCACCCGACCGGCGGCGAAGGCGGCCGCGGGATCGTGGAGTTCACCGCCGCGCTCTACAAGTCCGCCTTCACCGACGCCACCGTCCGGGCGGGCGAGATCGGCCCCGACGACCCGTTCTACGCCGCCATGCACGGCGGTGAACCCGACCGGCTGCCGGTCGGCGCCCGCGAGGAGGAGCAGGCCGCATGACGCTGTCGCTGACCCACGTCCACGACGACCGGATCACCGTGACCCACCGGGCCACCGGTACCGAGCTGTTCGCCTACGTGTACCGCCCGGAGGCCGCCTGGGAGGCGCCGAAGCCGTACCTCCACCCGATCCGCACCCTCGGCGGTGGTCTGGTCACCGACTACCGCCCGAACGACCACCGTTGGCACAAGGGCCTCCAGCTCACCGCCTCGCACCTGTCGGGTCAGAATCTGTGGGGCGGCAACACGTATGTGCACGGCGAGGGGTACGTGGCGCTGCCCGAGCGGATCGGCTCGATGGCGCACGTCGGCTTCGACGAGGTGTCGGCGGGTCCCGACGGCGTGGTGATCGCCGAGCGCCTGACCTGGCACCCGTACGACGGCTCGCTCTGGGCCGAGGAGGACCGCAGGATCGAGGTCACCGCCGAGGAGGGCGGTTGGACCCTGACCTGGTCCTCGGCCGTCACCAACCGGCGCGCCGAGCCGTTGCGGTTCGGCAGCCCCACCACCGCCGGGCGGCCCGACGCCGGTTACACCGGGCTGTTCTGGCGCGGGCCGCGCGCCTTCCGCGACGGGCACGCCTTCACCGCGGACGGCGACAGCGCCGAGCGCGACCTCATGGGTGAGCAGGCGCCGTGGCTCGCCTACAGCGGCGAGCACGACGGACGTGACGGACACGCCACCGTCGTCTTCGAGCACGCGCCGGGCAACGACCACGCGGGCGAGAAGGGCACCCACCCCGCGCACTGGTTCGTGCGCACCGACCCGTTCGCCGCGGTCGCCCCGTCCTTCGCCTTCCACGAGGAGCTGGTCCTGGCGCCCGGCGAGGTCCTGGACCGTACGTACCGCGTCCATGTCGCCGACGGCGCCTGGGACCGTGCGGCGGTCACCGCCCATCTGGAGCGGCACCCGTGGTGACGGCGGGCTACGACGGGTTCCCCGGGGCGGTCGCGGTCTCCCGGCTGAGCGTCTACGACTGGCCGACCGTGGACGGCAGGCCGGGCGGCGGCACCCCGCACCTCCATCTGACGTGCAGCGAGGGGTACGTGGTGACCGACGGCGAGGGCGCCGTGCAGACCCTGACCGCCTCCGGTTTCGAGGAGACCCCGCTGCGCGCGGGCACCGTGGCCTGGTTCACCCCCGGCACCATCCACCGGCTGGTCAACGACGGCGGGCTGCGGATCACCGTCGTGATGCAGAACGGCGGACTCCCCGAGGCGGGCGACGCCGTCCTCACCCTGCCCCCCGACCGGCTGACCGACCCCGAGGTGTACGCGGCGGCGGTCCGGCTGCCGACGAGCGGGAGCGAGCGGGAGCTGGTCGGCGCGGCGCGGGCCCGCCGTGACCTCGCCACCCGCCGGTTCCTCGAGCTGCGCGACGCGCTCGCCGCGGGTGATCCGGAGCCGCTGGCCGCCTTCCACCGCGCGGCGGCCGAGCTGGTGCGGCCACGCCTGGCCGACTGGGAGCGGCGCTGGCGCGAGGGCGCCCGCGCGGCGGTGACCGCCACGCACGACCAGTTGGCCGCTCTCGGTGACGGCGACGCGCGCCATCTGGCCGACGCCCGTACCCACGCGAGCGGACCCGCCGCGACCGGACGGTTCGGGATGTGCGGCCGTCTCGACGTCTACCACGACGGGTGAGCCGAACGGCCCGTCCTCGCCCCTCGGCGTCCGCCCACGACGGGTGAGCCGAACGGCCCGTCGCCGTTCCCAGCCCCCGTGCGGCGGCGGGCGCCTCGTGCCACCGCTCCACCCACCCACCCACCCCGGAAAGGCCACCATGCCCGAGCCCCGAAGCGGCCGGCGTCGGTTCCTCCGCCGCCGAGCGGTCGCCACGGCGGTCGCCGCCGGTTGCAGCACCGTTCTGCTGGCCGCGCTCACCTCCTGCGGCGCCTCCGGCGCCTCGGGCGGTCACCTCACCCTCACCTTCTCCTGGTGGGGCAACGACGAACGCCAGGCCCGTACCGAGAAGGCGGTGCGCCTGTTCGAGAAGGCGCACCCGGACATCAGCGTCCAGATGTCCAACGCCGACTTCGGCTCCTACAAGCAGCGGCTGTCCACCCAGGCCGCGGGCGGCGGGATACCGGACCTGGCGCAGCTCGACTACCGCCAGATCTCCCAGTTCTCCACCGGCGGCGCGCTGCTTCCCCTGGACCGGTACGTCAAGGACGGCACCCTCGACACCGCCGAGATGGACACGTCCTTGGTGCGCACCGGCTACCTGGCGGGAAAGCAGTACGCGCTGCCGATGGGCCGCGGGATCACCGGTTACGTCTACGACGCCGACGTCTTCGACACCGCCGGTGTCCCGGCGCCGCAGCCCTCGTGGACCTGGCAGGACTGGGCCAAGGCCAGTGCGAGGATCGCCGGGCTGAAGCTGAAGTCCCCCGACGGGCGGACCGTGGCGGGCGGCAACGACGGCGGGAGCAACGAGGACGTCTTCGAGGACTGGTTGCGCAGCCACGGCAAGCAGCTCTACGCGAGCCCCACCGAGCTCGGCTACACCGAGAAGGACCTCGCCGACTTCTGGACCTTCTTCCACGAACTCCAGAAGGCGGGGGCGGTGGTCTCGGCCAAGGACAGCGCGCAGGCCGACGCGACGGGCATCAGCGCCTTCAGCCGCGGTCTGGACGCCATGGACTACTCCTGGGACGCGACCTTCACCGGCTTCACCAGCCCGACCGGGCACGCGATGCGCTTCGCGCCGGTGCCCACCTTCGACGGCAAGGCGGGGTCGTACTTCAAGCCGACGATGCTGATCGGCATCGGCGCCCACTCGAAACACCCGCAGGAAGCGGCCCAGTTGATGAACTTCCTCCTCAACGACCCGCAGGCGGGCGACATTCTGGGCGTCACCCGCTCCCAGCCGCCCAATCAGAAGATCGCCGCCGAGGTGAACAGCAAGCTGACAGGACCGGAGTTGAAGGTCTGGCAGTTCGACGAGGTGATGCAGAAGTACGGCGTGCGGCCGCCGCCGTCCGCGCCTCCCAGAGGTGACGTCGCGATCCAGAGCGCCTTCGTCCGCGAGTACCAGCGGGTGGAGTTCGGCCTGGCGTCGCCCGCGAAGGCGGCCCATGAGCTGGTCGTCCAGGCGAAGCAGGAGTTGGAGTCATGAGCGTCGCGCGGATCGAGGCGGCCGAGGCCGCCGGGCGGGCCGAGGACACGCCGGGACCGGACCGGCGCACCCGCCGCGGCCGGGAGGCGCGCTGGCCCGCGTATGTGTTCCTCACCCCGTGGATGATCGGCGCGGTCGCGGTGACCCTGGTGCCGATGGCGGTCTCCCTCTATCTCTCCTTCACCAGTTACGACATGCTCTCCACCCCGCACTGGGTGGGCGTGCGCAACTACTCGGAGATGCTGACCGCCGACCCGCGGTTCTGGCGGTCGGTCCTGACCACCCTGAAGTACGTGGTGATCGCCGTCCCGCTCAAGCTGGCCCTCGCGCTGGGCGCCGCGATGCTGCTCAAGCGGCTCAGCAGCCGGGGCCGGGGTTTCTACCGGTCGGCGTTCTACGCCCCGTCCCTGCTCGGCGCGAGCATGTCGATCGCGCTGGTGTTCCGGGCGCTGTTCAACGACGGCGGCACGATCGACAACGTCCTCGGCACCTTCGGCATCCACATCGGCGGCTGGGTCGGCAATCCGCATCTGGCGACCTACGTCGTGGTGCTGCTGACGGTCTGGCAGTTCGGCGCCCCCATGGTCATCTTCCTGGCCGGTCTCCAGCAGATCTCGCCGGAGCTGTACGAGGCGGCGGCGCTCGACGGGGCGGGCGCCTGGCGGCAGTTCGTGTCCGTCACGGTGCCGATGCTCTCGCCGGTGGTCTTCTTCAACCTGGTGCTCGAAGTGATCCAGTCCTTCCAGGTCTTCACGCCCGCCTTCGTCGTCAGCGGCGGCAACGGCGGACCGGCCGACTCGACGCTCTTCTACACGCTCTATCTGTACGAGCGCGGCTTCACCGCCTCGCACATGGGCTACGCCTCGGCCATGGCCTGGCTGATGCTGCTCGCCATCGCGGCCGTCACCGCGGTGCTGTTCAAGACCTCCCGGTCCTGGGTGTTCTACGCGGACGAGGCGGAACGATGAATCTGACCCTGCGCCGCCGGCTGCCCCACACGGTCGCCCTGATCGCGCTGCTCGCCCTGCTCTACCCGCTGCTCTGGCTGCTGGTGACGTCCGTCAAGCCCGCCGACGAGGTGGTGACCAGCGTCGATCTGTGGCCCCGGCACTTCGAGTGGAGCAACTACACCACCGCGCTCGACGGTGTCTCGGGCGTGTCGGTGACCCGGCTGCTCGGCAACAGCATGCTGATCGGCCTCGGTTCGGTGATCGGCACGGTGACGTCCTGCTCGCTGGCCGCGTACGCCTTCGCGCGGCTGCGGTTCCGGATGCGCGGCCCGATGTTCGCCTTCACCGTGGCCACGCTGATGCTGCCGCAGCACGTGGTGCTGATCCCGCAGTACATCATCTTCAACAAGCTCGGCATGATGAACACCTACTGGCCGCTCGTCCTGCCCAAATTCCTCGCGGTGGACGCGTTCTTCGTCTTCCTCATCGTGCAGTTCATGCGCAATCTGCCCAGGGACCTGGAGGAAGCGGCCAGGATCGACGGCTGCGGCCCGTTCCGCTCGTTCTTCCACATCGTCCTGCCGCTGAGCCGGCCCGCGCTGATCACCACCGCGATCTTCTCGTTCATCTGGTCCTGGAACGACTTCTTCGCCCAGATGATCTACCTGCTCTCGCCGGAGAAGGCCACCATCACGCTGGCGCTGCGGAGCTTCGTCGACCAGTCGAGCACCTCCGCCTACGGGCCCATGTTCGCCATGTCGGTGATCTCCGTGCTGCCCATCGTGCTGTTCTTCCTCGTGTTCCAGCGCTATTTGGTGCAGGGCATGGCCACCTCGGGACTGAAGAGCTGAGGAGGACCGATGAGTCACCCACCCGTCGTTTCCCGCCGGGCCCACCGCGAGCCGGGCGAGGTGTTCGGCTCCGGCTTCACCCTCTTCGCCGACATGCTGCTGGTGGGCGTGGTCACCGCCGTGGCCTGCGTGCCGGTGGTCACCGCCCCGGCGGCGCTCTCCGCCGCCTGCGCCGTATTCCGCCGGACCGCGGCGAACGGCGTGCAGGTCCGGCTCGGCGACCTGGCGGCCGAGGTGCGAGCCCGGCTGACCCTGCCCGCGCTGCTCAAGGGCCTGGTGCCGCCCGCGTTCGCCGTGCTGTTCCTCCTCGACGAGGAACTGCTGCGCTCCGGGCTGCCCGGCGCGGCCCTCATGGCGCCGGTCCTGATGCTGCTCGCCCTCGGCGCGGCGGCCGTCGGCCTGCGCGCGGTCGCCCTGGACAGACCGCACCGGCTCTCGGGCCGGGAGGCCCTGGCACGTTCCCTGGCCGACCCGCGCGGCACCGCCCTGCTGGCCGGAGCCGTCGTCCTGGCGGCGCAGCTGCTGTGGGCCATGCCCGTCCTCCTGCCGCTGCTGCCCGGCCCGTTGGCGTTCGCCGCGACCGCCGTGGACCTGCGGCGCCCCGCCGACCCGTACGACCGCTGACCGGCGCACCCGGCCGCCGCCCGCGTCCCGCCATCCGTCAAGACTCACCTCCGGAGCACTCCCCCATGCCCCACACACACCTCGACGCGGCCGGTCACCCCCGGCCGCAACTGGTCCGCGACCCCGACTGGCACGACCTGTGCGGCCCCTGGCTCTTCGCCCACGACGACGCCGACACCGGGCGCGCCGAGCGCTGGATGGACCCGGCGGTCACCGAGCCCTTCACCACGACGATCACCGTCCCATACCCGCCCGAGTCCAAGGCGTCCGGCGTCCACGACACCGGCCACCACCCGGTGGTCTGGTACCGCCGCTCCCTCGATCTGCGCCGGCCCGCCTCCGGCCGCCTGCTGCTGCACTTCGGCGCGGTGGACTACCGCGCCGAGGTGTGGCTGGACGGGCGGCCGGCAGGGCGGCACGAGGGCGGGCACACCGGGTTCACCTGCGACCTGACGGACGTTCTCGACGGCGACGGCGAGCATGTGCTCGTGGTCCGCGCGGAGGACCAGCCGCTGGACGCGGCGCAGCCACGGGGCAAGCAGGACTGGCGGCGCGACCCGCACGTCATCTGGTACGAGCGCACCACCGGGATCTGGCAGCCGGTGTGGCTCGAAGAGGTCCCCGAGGAGCACGTCACCGTCCTGCACTGGCTGCCCGACGTCGCCCACGCCCGGGTCGGCTGCCGGGTCCGCCTCAGCCGCTGGCCGCGCGGCCCGCGCGACCTCACGGTCCGCCTCACCGTCGGCGAGCGGGTGCTGGCCGAGCAGCGGATCCGAACCGAGGGCCAGGAGACCGCCTTCGACATCTCCGTCCCCGCGCTGCGGCACGGCCAGGACCTCGACGACCTGCTGTGGCGCCCGGAGAAGCCGCACCTGGTGGACGCCGCCGTGACGGTCACCGACCCCGCCGACGGGACCCGCCTCGACCAGGTCTCCTCCTACCTGGGCCTGCGCGACCTCGGCTGGGACGACGGCGTCTTCCTGCTCAACCACCGGCCGTACTTCCTGCGCATGGCGCTCCAGCAGGGCTACTGGCCCGAGTCCCACCTCGCCGCGCCCGGGGAGGCGCTGCGCCGGGACGTGGAACTCGCCAAGGAACTGGGGCTCAACGGGCTGCGGATCCACCAGAAGATCGAGGACCCGCGGTTCCTGTACTGGGCCGACCGGCTCGGCCTGCTGCTCTGGGAGGAGATGCCGTCGGCCTACGTGTTCGGCGCGCCGACCGTGGAGCGGGTGGCGCACGAGTGGACCGAGGCGATCCGCCGGGACCTCAGCCATCCCGCGATCGTCGCCTGGGTTCCGGTCAACGAGTCCTGGTCGGTGCCGAATCCGGCGCTGGTGCCGGAGCAGCGGCACTTCATGGACGCGCTGTACCACCTGACCAAGGCGCTCGACCCGACCCGGCCCGCCGTCTCCAACGACGGCTGGGAGCTGTCGGCGGCCGACATCTGGGGCGTCCACGACTACACCCAGCACGCCTCGGTCCTGGCCGACCGCTACGGCCACGCGGCCCTGCGCCAGGGCGCGTTCACCGAGCGGTGGCCCGCGGGCAAACGGCTCACCCTGGAGGGCGTACGCCACCAGGGCCAGCCGGTGGTGCTGAGCGAATTCGGCGGCGCCACCTTCGAACCGGCCGACGGCGAGAACTGGTTCGGGTACGACACGGTGGCCACCGAGGAGGACTTCACCGCGCGCCTCGACGCCCTGGTGACCGCCGCCGTCGACTCCGGCCTGGCCGGCTTCTGCTACACCCAGTTGACCGACACCCTCCAGGAGACCAACGGCCTGCTCACGGCGGAGCGCGAGCCGAAGGTGCCGACGGAGACGGTGCGCGCGATCGTGGGACGGCCGCGGACGCTCGGATGAGACGGAGGGCGCCGCCCAGACGCCGCCCCGACGCCGCTCAACCGGAGCCGGGGCGGCGTCGGGGCAGGCGTCGGGTGCGCCACCGCTCTGCGGCGTCGGTCAGCCGCCGGTCGTGAAGACCGGTTCCAGATCGGCCCACCGGTCGGCGGTCGCGTACACGGGAATGAGGTCCACCGGCGCGGCCCGTTCGACGACCCGGCCGCCGGTGTGGGTCCGCCCGGTCCAGACGTCGACCCAGTCGCCCTGCGGCAGATAGACCTCACGGCCGGTGGCGCCCGGCTCGGTGACCGGGGCGACCAGGAGCGCGGAGCCGAGCCGGAACTGGTCGGGGAAGTCCCAGATGCGCCGGTCCCGGGGATCGTCGAAGAACAGCCCGCGCATCAGCGGCTTCCCCTGCGCCAGACCGGTGCGGGTCTCCTGCGCCAGGTACGGCACCAGCCGCTCGCGCAGGTGGGTGTACGTCCGGGAGATCTCCAGCACGCGCGGGTCGCCGGAGCGGTCCGCGATGTTCCACGGCGTACGGTCGCGCAGCGGCAGCCGGTGGTGGTTGTACTCCGAGTGGTACTGCATGATCGGCATGAAGCAGGACGCCGCGAGGGCCCTGACGTACAGCTCGGCGTCCGGGACGTCCCCGGAGAACCCGGCGATGTCCCAGCCCCAGTAGACGATGCCGCAGGCCGAGGCGGTGATGCCGGCGGTGAGGGAGTGCCGGTAGGCGTCCCAGGTGGAGTCCTCGTCGCCCGCCCAGAAGACGCCCGCGTTCTGCGAGCCGGTGAACCCGGCACGGCTGAAGGTGACCGGCGCCTTGCCGCACTCCCGCAGCAACTCGCCGTACGCGCGCGGGTATTCGACGGTGAACAGATTGTTGGTCAGCGCGCCCGTCGTGCCGTCGTCGTACCGCAGGTCGTCGCCCCAGGCGTGTTCGCCGCCGTCCGTCTTGAAGCCGTCGACGCCGACCTCCTCCACCAGATAGCGGCGCTTGGCGAGCCACCACTGGCGTGCCTTGGGGTGGGTCAGGTCCGGCATCAGCGCCTGGGGGAACCACCAGCCCCTGTTGCGGTAGGGCCGCGTGCCGCCCTCCTCCATGACGGTGTACCCGTGCTCGATCATCGCGCGGGCGTCGGCGGCGGCCTGGCCGCGCGGCGCCGGGCGCGTCTTCATCAGCGGGATCTGCCAGAGCAGCACCTTGATGTCGCGGCTGTGCAGCTCGTCGACCATGCCCTTGGGGTCGGGCCAGGCGCCGTCCGGCGGGAAGGTGAAGTCGGCCAGGCGGTGCGGAGCGCCGTCCTCCGTGACCGGGTACCGCGCGTCCCGGAAAGCGGTGAAGGTCGCCTCGTCGCTCCACGCCTCGATGACCAGCGCTCCGACCGGGATGTCCTCGTCGCGGTGGCGGTCCATCTCGGCCATCACCCTTTGCTGGGTGTTCCATTCGTTGCCGCTGGCCCACAAGCGGAAGACCCAGTCGGGCAGTTCCTCGGGACGTCCGGCCTCGTCCAGGAAGGCGGACAGCAACTCGTGGGGCGCGCCGCCGAAGCAGACCGTCTCGACCGCGCCGTCCGGCGGGGTCTGCGCCTCGATCCACAGCAGGTCCGGGTCGCTCGCCGCGATGTCGTACCAGGTGCGTCGCGAAGTGCGGACGTGGAAGGCCCAGTTGTCCGCGCCGTCCCCGCCGAGCACCATCGCGAACGGCATGGGCAGGTACGTACGGGTGGTGAAGCCCTGCCCCTTGTACTGCTCGAAGACCTGGGCGTCCAGGGTGTGTCCGCGTTGGTCGACGGCGTTGTAGCGCTCGCCGAAGCCGACCACATGCGCGTCGGGCGCCAGCCGCAGCGCGAAGCGGACCCGCAGCACCGTGCCGTCGGCGGCCACAAGCCTGGAGGCGGACCCCTCGACCAGGCGGCCGGTGTCCGCCGTGACCCGCAGCAGCGCGGCCCCCTCGCGCCACACCGCGGGGGCGACGGTGTGCCAGGACGTGGCACGGGTGCGGCCGTCGCGGTGCCTGGCCACGAAGCGGTAGCGGGCGGCCGTGCCCTCGGCGAGCGGGGCGGGGCGGACGACCCAGCGGGTACGGTCGCCGCGCCCGCTCGCGGCCGCCGCGAGGTGACTGTCCGAGTCTCCGCCGTTGTCACCGGCCGGGTCGGTGCCGCCTTCGACGGCGGCGGTCAGCGCGGTGACGCCGTCACCGGCGTCCCACTCGCACACCACGGCCTCGACATCGGCTCCGGTGGAGGCGCGTACCTCGAACGGCTCACCCGCCGACGGGATCACGGGCACGCGCTGGTCGTCGGTCGGCTCGTAGGGGTGGCCCGAGCCGTGCGGACGGTGGCGGATCATACGGAGACTCCGAGTTCATGGGCGAGGATGAGGTACATGGCGTGGGACCAGAGCAGCGGGGTGGCGTTCGGCCCCCACCGCTCCTCCCACTGCGCGAGGTGTTCCGGCGCCAGCAGGCGTACGCCCGGGGCCTGTTCCGGCAGCAGTCCGTCGGCGGTGGACCGCGAGGCGATCCACTCCAGCTCGCGCAGGGCGTCGCCGGTACGGCCGACGCGTGCGTAGTGCCACCCGAGCAGCCCGGCGAGCACGGGCCACTGGCCGCCGCCGTAGAAGACGTCCTGGAGGTAGCGGTGCACGCCGCCTTCGGGCTCCACCAGGTCGCGCTCGATCGCGGCGAGCGTCGCGCGCGCGACCGGTCCCGCCGGGTCCACGGAGCCGAACGGGGTCAGGCAGGCCAGCAGGCTCGCGTCCACCGCCGCCCCGCCCAGCCACTTCGCCAGGCCGCCGCCGTACAGGCCCTGTTCGCGGACGAGGGTGTCGATCCGGGTGACCGTGGGTCCGCAGCGCCCCGCCGTGTCGAGCCCTGCCGCGCCGACTGCCGCGAGGCCGCCGCGGATGGCGCCGAGGGTGGCCCCGTGCCGGTGCTCCTTGGACTCCTCCCACCAGTCGTAGCAGGGCAGGTCCCAGGTCGCGGCGAGGTAGCCGACGGTGAGGCGGATCGCCTCGCGGTAGGGGGCGGGGTCGCCGCCGTGCCGGCGCAGGTGCTCGGTGAGCGCCCACAGCCAGGTGCCGTAGCCGTCGGTCTGGAAGTCCCACCAGCCGACGTCCCCGGTGTCCGCGCCGTCCAGGGTGTACCGGGTGGGCAGCAGATCGGCCTCGGCGGGCTGTCCTCCCGCCGCCCGTACGGCGATGATCCGCTCGATACGGGAAGCGCGGTCCGTGATCACCTTGGCGCACCACCGGTGGAAGGCGTCGGCGGAACCGGTCGCGCCGTACCGCGAGGCGGCCTCCGCGACGAACGAGCCGTCGCGGAACCACGAGTAGCGGTAGACCTCGTAGCCGGGGCAGGCCGGGTACGCCCCGGAGGCCGCCTGATGGGCGGTGATCACCTCCAGGCTGCGGCGGGCGAGGCGCGCGTGGCCGGGTGACTGCGTCGTGGAGGTGGACAAGGCTGGTGTCTCCTAAGCGGGCGATACGGGTGTCGCCGGGTGTGGCGGAGGGGTGCGGGGAGCGGGGGGTTCGGGCGCCCGCGTGAGTGTCAGGTCTCCCGCGGGCGCCCGAAGTCTCACTTCAGCAGGGCGGTGACCTGCGCGGCCGCCTGCGACAGCGCCTTGGCGACGTCGGTCCGGCCGGCGGCGGCGTTGATGAGGGCGTTGTTGATGATGTCCTGCATCTGCTGCTGCTTGGCGATGACGGGCGAGGCGGCCTGGTTCTTCAGGGAGTCGAAGACGGCCTGGCGGTTGGCCGGCTTGCCCGCGGTGAGGTATCCGGCGACCTTGCCGGTGTCGGACAGCGGCGGGAGCTCCCAGGAGGAGTCGACGCGGGTCTTCGCGGTGATGTCGGACGTGGTCAGGTAGTTCAGCCACTTGAAGGCCGCGCCGGAGTGCGCGGTGGCCTTGGAGACGGCGACGGAGTTCTGGAAGACCGCGCTGGCCTTGTGGGTGTCACCGGGCTCGACGGCCACGTCCCAGCCGAAGGGGACGTCCTTCAGGGCGCTGAACTGCCAGTTGCCGTTGTGCCACATGGCGAGCTTGCCGGCCTTGAAGAGGTTGGTGTCGAAGTCGGGGGTGCTCGCGCTCTTCGCGGCGTCGGGCATCGTCCGGTTGTTCTTGCCGATCAGCCATCTCGCGGCGGCGACGCCCTGTGGGCTGTCGAAGGTCGCTCTCGCGCCGTCGGCGGAGAAGAAGGAGCCGCCCGCCTGGTCGAGGGCCTTGGTGAACTCGTTGAAGCTGATGGGCTGGTAGTCGCCCCATACGCCCTTGGCGCGGTCGGTGAGCTTGAGCGCGGCGGCCTGCTCGTCCTTCCAGGTCCAGTCCGCGGTGGGGACGGGGACGCCGGCCTTGGCGAAGAGGTCCTTGTTGTAGATGAGGACCACGGTGGAGAAGGACTCCGGCAGCGCGTACTGCTTGCCCTTGTACTGTGCCGCTTCGAGGTTGGCCGGGGCGTACGCCGACGCCTTGTAGGCCGGTTCCTCGGCGGCGGGGTCCGTCAGGTCGAGCAGGGCGCCGGAGGAGGCGTAGGTGACCAGGCTCTGCTGGTCGAGTTCGAAGGTGTCGGGCGCGGTGCCGCCGGCGATCGAGGTCTGGAGCGTCGTGGCGTAGTTGGCGTAGGGGACGGCCTGGACCTGGATCTTGATGGTGGGGTACTGCTTCTCGAACGCGGCGACGATCGTGTCGAGGTCCTTGGTGTGGTCGGGGGCGGAGGAGAACGTCATGTAGCGGACGGTGGTCACACCGTTGTCCGAGGTCGTTCTGGTGGCGGAGCCCTGGGAGCAGGCACTGGTCAGGGCCAGTGCCGCGAGACCGGTGGCGAGGGTGATGTGGCGGGTGCGCATGGCGGATTCCTCGGGGTGGTGGCGAGTGGGAGGGTGTTCGGGAGGTGCGCCGGGGGGCGGGGCCGCTCGGGCGGCCGGCTACTTCAGGCCCGACTGGGCGACGCTCTGGACCACGTGCTTCTGGGCGAAGAGGTAGATGGCCATGATCGGGAGGGTGCTGAGGACCGATCCGGCCATCACCACGTTCCACTGGGTGCCGAACTGGCCCTGGAGGTCGGCCAGTGCCAGCGGGAGGGTCTTGAACTCCGGCGAGCGGATGATGACCAGCGGCCACAGGAGGCTGTTCCAGCTGGCCATGAAGGCGAAGACGGAGAAGGTCGCGAGCGACGGGCGTACCAGCGGCAGCACCACAGAGCCGAAGATCCGCAGGTGTCCCGCGCCGTCCAGCCGGGCCGCCTCGTCCAGTTCGCGGGGTACGGCGTCCATGGCCTGGCGCAGCAGGAAGACTCCGAAGCCCGAGGCGAGGGTCGGGGCGAGCAGGGCGAAGTAGGTGTCGACCAGATTCAGGGCCTTCATCTCCGCGAAGAGCGGGACGATCAGGACCTGGAGCGGGATCATCATGGTGGCGAGGTAGAGGGCGAAGACCAGGCCCCTGCCGCGGAAGCGCAGCCGGGAGAAGGCGTACGCGGCCATGGAGCTGGTGATCAGCTGCACGACCGTCGAGACCAGGGCCAGGCAGAGGCTGTTGACGGCGACCCGGGTGAAGGGCATCGCGCGGAAGAGGCTGCGGTAGCCGTCCGCGCTGACGGTGTCGGGTATCAGGGAAGGGGCGGAGATCCCGCTGCCGTGCGGTTGCAGCGAGGTGATCAGCACCCACAGGAACGGGAAGAGCATTCCGGCCGCCCCGAGGACGACCAGGGCGGTGACGCCGGCGGCCCGCAGCCGTCGGCGGGTGCTCGTGCGCGGGCCCCGGTCCGCGGTACGGGACGGCGGGACGCGAGGGAGGTCCGCCGCGGGCACGGGCTGTCGGGCGGGGGTCGTGGTCAGTTCAGGCATGGGTCACCCACCGCCGCTGGACTCGGGTCATGACCGCGGTGACGGCCATCATCACGGCGAAGAGCAGCCAGGACAGGGCCGAGCCGCCGCCGACCTGCCCGTACCGGAAGGACAGGTCGTAGACCTCCTCGACGACGGTGCGCGAGGACCCGGCGGGGCCGCCGCCGGTCATCACGAAGACCTGGTCGAACACCTGGAAGCCGTTGATCAGGGAGATGAGGACGACGAAGTAGGTGGAGGGCGAGAGCAGCGGAAGCGTGATGCGCCGGAACCGCTGCCAGGCGTTCGCTCCGTCGATGGTGGCCGCTTCGTACAGCTCCCGCGGGATCGCCTGGAGCCCTGCCAGCAGGATGACCATGACGAAGCCGAGGTCCTTCCACGCCGAGGCGAGGATCACCGAAGGCAGCGCCCAGGTCGGTGAGGCCCACCAGTCGGGGGTGGGCAGGCCCACGCCGCCCAGGACCCGGTTGAGCAGTCCCCCGTCGGGGCTGAGGATCCACTTCCAGGTCAGCGAGACCATCACCCAACTGGTGATGACCGGCAGGAAGTAGACCGACCGCAGGACGCCGCGGCCCCGCATGCGGCGGTTGAGGGCGAGCGCCAGGACCAGGCCGCCCACGTACACCAGCGGGAGGTAGCCGGCGATGAAGTACACGGTGTGCAGGAACGCGACCCGGGTGTCGCCGTCGCCCAGCAGGTGGCGGTAGTTGGCGAATCCGACCCAGCGCATCGGGGAGATCAGGTCCCAGGAGTGGAGGCTGATCCACAGCGAGGAGACCATCGGCGCGAAGGTGAACAGCAGCAGCGGGACGGCGCTCGGTGCCAGGAAGAACAGCACCGCGCCGCGGTTGCGCCACCTCCGCCGTCGGGCGGCGGCGGCCGCCGGGACGGACGCCGGGGCGGACACCGGTCCCCGGCCAGGGCGTACGGAAAGGGGGCCGATGGTCATCTGGCGCTCCGTTCGACCGCCGCGCCGCCGAGCCCGTGGATCCGTCGACGCGGATCGACGCTGCCGACTCCGCCGTCCAGGGACGCGGCGAGCACCAGGGCGGCGGCGCCCTGCGCCCAGATGGTGTCCGTGTACGGCTCGACGGTGATCGCCAGTTCCCGGGCGCGGCGGGGTGCGTGACGTTCGAACGCCTCCCGGACGCCCGGTTCCCACCAGGGCCAGGAGCGGGTCCCCTCCCCCATGACCACGATCTCCTGCGGGTCCAGGAGCGTGGCGAGTCCCGCCAGTTGGCGGCCCAGGAGCTGTCCGGCCTCGCGCAGGATGCGACGCGCCGTCGCCGTACGGTCATCGGTGCCGCCCGAGTCGTTGGTGCCGTCCGCACCGTTGGCGCCGCCCGAGCCGTTCGCGAGGTCCGCGAGGTCGGCGGGCGTGGCGCCCTCGCCGAGGATGCCGGCCGAGTGCGCCGTACGGAGCAGGACGTCATCGCTGATCAGGGCTTCCAGGCAGCCGCGATTCCCGCAGGTGCACGGCGGCCCGTCCGGATCGACCGGGACGTGGCCGAAGTCTCCGGCGCCCCCGTGGGCGCCCCGGTAGACATGCCCGCCCGCGACGACGGCCAGGCCGATGCCGCGGCCGATGGTGACCACCAGGAAGTCGTTGAGGCTGCGTCCCCGCCCGTACAGGCGCTCACCGCTGCCCAGGGCGTTGACGTCGTTCTCCACCAGGACGGCGAGCCCCAAGGAGGCGCCGAGCATGGTGCCGAGCGGCACGTTCTCCCAGTTCAGCATCGCCGCGTCCACGACCCCGCTGTCCGGGCGGTCGACGGTGCCCGGCACGCCCACTCCTATCCCCAGCAGCGGGGGCACCCCCTGCGCGGACTCGGTGAACGGCCGCAGGAGTTCGGCGATCGCGGGCACCGCCTCCAGCGCCGTGGCGTCGAAGGGGACCGTCATGGTCTCCGTGACCCGTCCGTCCAGCCGCATGTCGACCAGCGCGACGTGGTCGACGGCCACCTTGACGCCCAGCGCCCGGCCGGCGCTGCCGACCAGACCGATCAGCCGACCGCGACGGCCGCCCCGGGAGGGCTCCTGCCGGTCGAGCTCTTCGATCACTCCTTGCGTCAGCAGCCGCCGCGTCACCTGGGTCAGCGTCGCCGGACTCATCCCGAGGTCCCGCGCGAGCGCGGCCCGCGACATCGGCCCTGCCCTGCCCAGCAGTGCCAGCACGGCGGTACTGGTGAGATCCTCGCCCGACGACCCGTTCATTCGCACTCTTTCTTTACTGGATAAATAAACTGCCTGAACGTTAGAGCGGGCTCACGACCACGTCAACCCCCGGTTTCCATGACGTTTCGGCCACCGCCGGGCGCGCGTCCGCCGCGGCCCGCGCACCGGCGCGCCCGGTGGGACGCCTGGGGCGTCAGTGCTGCCGGAGTGCGGGCTGTCGGACGGTGTTGGCGCGGCCTATAGTGCGGTTGCGACGATGCGACGCGGAGGAAACCACGACGTGAATCGCAGTCGTGGAACCGCGCGCGTGCCGTGCGGGGCCGGGGCACCGCCTCCTGGGAGTTCCGTGATGGACAACGGTCGTCTGAGGGTTGAGACGCTCGGGCCGCTGCGCGCGTACGCGGCGGGACGGGAACTCGCTCTCGGCCCGCCGAAGCAGCGCGCGGTCTTCGCCGTCCTCGCGCTGAGCGGCAACGCGGTCGTCTCGCGCGACCGTCTGATCGACGGGGTGTGGGGCGAGTCGCCCCCGACCACGGCCGTCGGCAGCCTGCACACCTACGTGTCCGGTCTGCGCCGGGCGCTGGACGGTCTCGGTGAGGCGCTGACGAGTTCGGCGGCGGGTTACTCGCTGCTGCTCGACCCCGACGGCCTCGACGTCACGGTGGCCGAGCGGCTGGCGGCGCGGGCCAGGTCCCTGGCCGCCGGGCGGGAACCGGCCGCCGCGGTCACCGTCTTCGAGGAGGCGCTGGCCCTGTGGCGCTCGGGCACGGCGCTCGGCGGTCTGCCGGGACCGTTCGTTGCGGAGCACCGCGCCTGGGCGGCCGACCTTCGGTTACGGCTGGTGGTGGAGCACGCCGAACTGCTTCTGGAACTGGCCCAACCCGCCGCCGCGGCCGACCGGTTGGCGCTCCACGTGGCCGACCATCCCTACGACGAGCGGCTGCGCGCCCTGCTGATCACGGCCCTGAGCCGCAGCGGCAGGACCGCCGACGCGCTCGCCCGCTATCACGATCTGCGCAAACTCCTCGCCGAGGATCTGGGCATCGACCCGTCGGCCGAACTGCGGTCGCTGTACGCGTCGTTGCTGGCCGACAGCGCCGGTGCGGACACCGCGCCCGCCGCCCCCGCTCCCGCCGCGGCCCCGGTGCGCCCCGCACAACTGCCGCGCGAGGTCGCCGACTTCATCGGCCGGGAGGACGCGGTGCGCCGGGTGCTGGACGCGGCGCGGGACGCCGCGCCCGACGGCGGGGGCGCGGCCGCGCCCCCGCGGATCGTGATGGTCGTCGGGGTCGGGGGCGTGGGCAAGACCGCGCTGGCGGTGCGGTGCGCCCACTTGCTGGCCGACGCGTACCCGGACGGCCAGTTGTATGTGAACCTGCGCGGCTTCGACCCCAAGCGCCCGGCCCGCTCCCCCGCCGACGCCCTGCACCACCTGCTCGTCTCCTCGCACGCGGGGACGGTCCCGACCGACCAGGAGGAGCGGGTCGCGCTGTGGCGCAGCATCGTCCGGGACAAGCGCATGCTCATCGTGCTGGACAACGCCGAGTCGGCCGACCAGGTCGAGGACCTGCTGCCGGGCGACGGCCCCTCCTTCGTCGTCGTGACCAGCCGCAACCGGCTCAGCGGCCTCGCGGTGCGGTACTCGGCGCACCGCGAGACGCTCTCCCCGCTCACCGCCGACGAGTCGCTGAGCATGCTGCGCACCTCGATCGGGGACGCGCGGGTCGGCGCCGAACTGCCCGCGGCCCGGCGGCTGGCCGAGCTGTGCGACCGCCTGCCGCTGGCCCTGCGGATCGCCTCGGAGCAGGTGACCTCCGGGTCGTCCCAGGTGCGGATCGCCGACCTGGCGGCCGAGTTGGAGGACGTGCGGTACCGGCTCGACGCGCTCCAGATCCCGGACGACGAGCTGTACTCGGTGCGCGGCGTGCTCTCCTGGTCCTACGCCCGGCTGGACGCGCGGGCGGCGCACGCCTTCCGCACGCTGGGGCTGTTCCCCGGGGTGAGCATCCGCGCGGAGGCGGCCACCGCGCTGCTGGACGTCCCGGCGCCGGTGGCCGCCGCCGCGCTGCGCAATCTCGCCGCGCAGCACCTGATGGAGACCACCGGCAACGGCTACTGGATGCACGACCTGACCCGTATCTACGCCGAGGAGGTCTCCGGCGACGGCGAGAGCGCCGAGTCCCGCAAGGGGGCGCTGCGCAGGGTGCTGCACTGGTATGTGCGGACCCTCACGCAGGACTACAAGTCCAACGCGGTCAAACTCCCCTTCACCCTCGACCCGGTGGCCCCGCACGCGCCGCTGCGCTTCGCGGACCAGAAGGAGTTGGTGACCTGGTGCGTGCAGGAGTGGGACAACATCTCCCCGCTCCTGCGCACCGCGCAGCGCATCGGCTGCCACGACGAGGCGTGGCAGTTAGCCTATCTGCTCTTCGACTACTTCTACGCGGCCGGGCAGACCAAGGACTGGGTCGAGGTGCTGCGGCTCGGGGTGCGCAGCACCGAGATGGTCGAGGACCGGCGGGCCCAGGCGGTGCTGCTCAACCATCTGGGCGTGGCCTACTCCCGGTTGGGGGACAACGAGGCCGCGGTGCACGAACAGCGGCGCGGTCTGCGGCTGTTGGAGGACCTGGGCGACGACGTCCTGCGCACCAGCCTGCTGGGGAATCTGGCGTCCACGCTCCGTGAGGCCAAGGAGTACCGGGCCGCGCTGTCCTACGCCAGTCAGGCCCTGGACCTGGCCCGCCACAGCGGCCACGAGTACTACGAGGCGGGCTGCCTGGACGTGCTGTGCGAACTCCACGCCGAGCTGGGCGAGTTCGAGGACTCGCTCTGGTACGGCACCTTCGGCCTCGCGGTGTCACGGCGCTGCGGGAACGTCCTGCTGGAGGCCAACATCCTGATCAATCTGGGCGGCGCCGAGTACGGGCTCGCCCACGACGAGAAGGCGCTGCGGTACTTCCAGGAGGCGTTGACGCTGTGCGAGTCGAGCGGCGACCACTACCACGAGGCGCTGACGCTGTTCGGTCTCGCCAAGGTGAAGCGGGCCAGGGCGGAACCGGACTCCGCCCGCGCCCTCGCGGACCGGGCGCTGTCGCGCCTGAGGGAGCTGGGCGCGGAGGAGGTCGGCGACGTCACGGAGTTCCTGCGCGCTCTGGACGCGGGACCGCGGGAAGCTCCGGCCGAGCAGCCAGGACCGCGCGCCGGTCGGTACCGTCCCACGGTCCGCGCTGTCCCCGCTGCCAGATCAGCACCGCCTCGACCCGGCTCTCGGCACCCAGCGACCTGAAGATCCGGTTGATGTGGTTCTTCACGGTCTTCTCGCTCACGTGCAGGCGCGCGGCGATCTCGGCGTTGCGCGCGCCTCGGGAGACCAGGGCCATCACTTCGTGCTGACGGCGGGACAGGGCCGGGGCCGGGTCCTCGGGGGCGGTGTCCTCGGGGGCCGCGGGCGCGTGCGGCCGTACATCCAGGGCCGGTGGTCCCGCGGGCGGCAGGCTCTCCACCGCGACCGCGCTCAGCCGGTACTCCGCGCACAGCCGGCGCGGGTCCTGCCCAATCTGAGGGACCGCGGGCGCGGCGGCGGGGGCGACGGCCACCTCGACGTAGGGCATCCGCAGGAATTCCACGTCGAGGTTCTTACGGGCGAAGACCTGGCGGATCTGGGCGAGGATGTCCGGGCTCACGATGGCGATCCGCACCCGGGTCGGGCTGATCGGCGCGGAAGTGGCGACGACTGTCATACGACCAGCGTGGCCGGGGCCGCTTCATACTTTCTTCGCGTTCGGTTCACGCGCCGGAGGCGTCGGCCGACGGCTCGCTCCGCGCGGAGGCCGACGAGCCGGTCGGCTGCTGATCCGGTGCGGGCCGGTCCATCTCGGCCAGTTGGGCCAGCACCTCGTCCTGGGTGGGGACGTCGACGCGGTTCGCCCAGCGCAGAGTCGTGACGATCATGTCGAAGAGCAGCACGACGGCCTGTACGGGTTCCGCGTCGATGTCGCCGTCGGTCAGCACGGTGAAGGTCAGCAGCCCCCAGGTGCCGGGCGCGTCGGGGTTCGAGACGTAGTACGAGACCCGCCAGGACGGCGCCTTGCGGCCGACCCGGCTGCTGTCCACCACCGAGGCGACCCGTACCGCCGGGGCTCCGCCGATCTCCAGATAGGTGCCGTCGGCCCCGGCGTCGGCGAGGAGGGAGGCCAGCAGCTTCTCCGGGTCCTCGGTCTCGTCCTGGCTCTCCAGGACCGTCACCAGCATCGATCCGGGCAGCCGGACGCCGCTGAACTCCTGGAGCGGGAGCAGCACCGAGCGGGCGTTCTGCCGCGCGGCCTCCTCCGTCGCCTCCGTCAGCTCCTTGCGCAGCATCCGCCGCCACGGGCCCGCCGAGTCGCGCGGCAGCGAGTCCGGCACATGGTGGCGGATCACCGCGTCGACGGTCCTGCGGCGCAGCGCGGTCGTGTCGGGCGTGGTGGGAATCTGCACCCAGCCGTCGGGGAGGACGAGTTCGAAGTCGATCACCGCTGGCTCCCCTCGGTGGTGGTGGCGAACCCGAGCCTGGCCGGGCCCCCGTCGGCCGGGGGCGCGCAGTCGTGGGCGATCTGCTGCATCAACTGCTCCACGCCCGCGCTGATCAGCGCCATCAGCCCCATCTCGAAGACGACCGTGGTCAGGACGACGTCGGAGCTGACGCTCGCGGCGCCGCCGACCGGCGGCACGTCCAGGCGCATCGCGGCTTCGGCGCGTCCGAACGCCGCGCCCTCCGGGGTCCGTCCGAGGGCGAAGACCTGCACTCCGTCGCCGATCGGGGTCGTCACGTAGTCGATCGTCGGCTGCCGGGCGTCGCCGTCGCGGCCGGAGGCGCCGACGACCTCCATCAGGTAGTTGGGGTCCTCCTCCCGGGGGCGGCGGAATTCCACCACCACCGGGACCGGCGCCCAGCGCGCGCTGCCCTGCACGAATGCCGCGCCCCAGGCGAGCCGGGACCACGCGGGCAGTTGGCCCGCCCGGTGCAGCAGCCATGCGGCGGCGCCCTGCCCCACCATGTCGGACGTGAAGGGGAATTCGACGCCCGCCTCGGCGGGCCAGGCCAGCCGCGCCGCGTCCAGGCCCTCGGACGTCCAGTCGGCGAAGAGCGCCACGATGTGCGCGGTCCAGGCCGCGTACTCTTCGTCGTCCGGCCGGATGTCGGGCACCCATTCCCAGTGCCAGGGCAGTCCGTCCGGCGCGGCCAGGTCGTCGCTCATGTCGTCTCCCCTGGTCATGAGGCGGCCACACCGGGCGGGTTGACCGCGGGAATCCAGCCGACCAGGCGTCCGCCGGTGTAGATCAGACCGCCCATGCCGAAGGCGCCGTTGAGGCCGCCCCAGACGTACCAGAGCGGGGAGATCTTGCCGCCGATGGCCGCCATGACGGCCGACAGGTCGCGGAAGCCGCTCAGACCGCCGATGACACCGGCCCAGTCCTTGGCGAAGTTCAGCGGATCGGTGAACAGCTTTCCCCACATCGCGCCGGCGCCCTTGAACTGAAGTCCCGCCGACTCCCAGAAGCCCAGTTCGGGGGTGATGGCCCCGAATTTGCCCAACAGCCAGTTGGTGGCGGGGTTGTTGAACCAGTCCGACATGTTCGTCCAGCCGGTGGCCGGGTTGATCGGCATGACGAAGTCGCCGGGCACGGTGTTCACCCCGCCGATCACGCTCGGCCCGGTGCGGGTGCCCGCGCCCGCCGCGGGCCCCATCGGGGTCAGCTCGATCGGCGCACCGGGACCCCAGTGCAGTTGCGGGGGGTTGGTCGTCACCGGGCGGGGCCGGCCGGCCAGCTGGCCGAGCGTCTTGGCCGCGTTGGCCAGGCCCTTGGCGGCCAGCGAGGCGATGGCGCCGATGCCCGCGAGGCCGAGACCGACCGCCCCGAGGATCACGTCGACCAGGCTGCCCTTGCCGTGGGCGTACAGCACGATGTTGGCGACCAGGGTGATCGCGCCTGCCACCACTCCGGCGATGATCAGCGCGTTCACGCCGGGGATGAGGATCGCGAGGACTCCGAGGATCATGCCGATGATGGCGAAGATCTGGCTGATCTTGGCCATGACGGCGTCGAGCTTGTCCTTCCAGGAGTCGGTCAGGCCGTCGTCGTACTTCTTGCAGTTGACCGCGTCGCCGAAGCGCTTGCCCGCGACGTTCAGCGCGTCCATCGCGTTGGTCAGCCGCGTCTTGGCCGCCGCCAGCTTCCCGTCCGCGTCGGCGTTCGCCTTGTCCTTGTCGGAGCCCTTCTGCTGCTCCTCGGGGGTGGTGGTGCCGTCCGACTGCTTCTGCGGGTCGGGCATGGCGTGCGCCTTGGTCTGGTCGTTCTTGGCATCTTCGGCGTCGGTGCGCGCGGCGGCCGTCTCGTTCAGCCCCTGTTCGAGGTCGGGCTCGTACTTCTTGATCTCCGCGGCGACGTCGTGGTAGCGCACCGCGGCCTTGGTGAGGCTGTCCTTGACGCTGGTCGCCTCGGACCTCAGGCCCTCCACGTACTGGCCCGCCAGGCTGTCGCTGTCGGTGTCGACGATCCGCTGGAGCTTGGTGATCGCGTCGTCGATGGTGTCGGCGATGTGCTGGTAGCGCGTCTGCGCGCCGCTCACCACGTCGAGGTCGGTGTGGATCGGGTCCGAGTGCCGGTCCAGTGGCGACCAGTCGAGGTTTCTGATGGACATGCGGTTCTCCTTGTGACGCTCGTCAGCCGTCCTGGCGCTCAGCCGTAAACCCAGCCGTGGGCCCGGCCATGGACCCAGTCATCGGCTCAGCCGTCCTCGAACGAGTCCAGCAACTGCTGGTCCGCCTGCGCCCACGCCTCGTCGACCTTGTTGACCTTGTCGCGCAGGCTCTTCATGGACTTGACCATCGCGTCACGGTGCACGGTCCAGTTGTCGGCGAAGTCGCCCATCGACAGGTTGGCGTTGAGCTGACCCCACAGGCCCTTGTCGTCGTTCTGGAAGTCCAGCGCTCCCTCGAACTGACCGATCAGCTCGCTGAGGTCGCTCGCGAGGCTCTGGAGGTCCTTCACCACGAGGTCCGCCATCACTGCTCCCTGTTGTCGTGTGCGGAGTTGTCGCGTGCGGGCTCGCCGGCGGCCGGCGGCAGCGGGATCTGGGCGGGCAGCAGGCTGCCGCTGCCCAGGTGCACCAGGGCGGCGCCCGGTACGACCCTGGCGGCGAGCTGGGAGCGGGACAGCCGCACCCCCACCAGGTCGCCGTCGTTCAAGGTGGGCGGCGACAGCAGGACGCCGCGCCGGTTGCGCTTGACCTCGGACTGCCAGCCGGAGAAGCCCATCGCCACCGAGGCGACGTCCCCGCCGAGGACCACGCCCCGCCTGCTTCCCGACGCCTTCTTCACGAACGCCTTCAGCCAGTCGCGGCACGGCAGGTCGCGCCAGGTCTCGGCGTCGTCGACCACGAGGACGACGGGCCCGTCACCGGGGTTCAGCAGATCGGAGAACTGCTGCTCGGTGGGGGCGTCCGCGGTGATGACACCGCGCACCCCGGTCCTGCCCTCGAAGGCCCGCAGCGGTGAGTTCATGGGAGCGCCGATGACGATCTCGACGCCGCCGCGCAGCAGCGACTCGGTCATGACGGTCAGCGCGGTGCTCCGCCCCGACCTGGACGGTCCCGCGACCAGGAAGGTCGGCTGATCGCCCATCAGGTCGGCGCCGACGGGTTCGAGGTCGTCGCCCGCGACGCCCACCAGCGCCCACATGGGCTTCGGCGTCTCCTCCACCATCTCCCACGCCTGGTCGAAGGAGAGTTGGGTGGGCAGCACCGCGATCCGGTTGGGGCGGGCCGATTTGGGGACTCCCGCCTCGCGTTCGGTGAGCCGGGCCGCCAGCGCGTGCACGGCGGCGGCCTGCGCGGGGCCCGCCGGGTCGTCCGCCACGAGCCCGACCTGGGTCTCGATCGCGCTGGGCGCGCGGTAGCCGCGGCCCGGCGGCAGATTCTCCGGGATCTTCCGCGAGTTCAGCCCCGCCAGGCCCATGTCGCTGCGGTCGGAGAGCCGCAGCACCAGCTTGTCGTCGCACAGCGAACTCATCCGGCCGCTCAGCAGCATGTGGTCGCCCGCGATGACCAGGTGCACCCCGGCGCTCGCGCCTTCCCGGTGCAGGGTCTGGATCAGATTGGTCAGCGACCCGCTGTCGTACTCGCTGAGGGTACCCATGAACCCCTCCCAGCGGTCGAGCAGCAGCACGATGTGCGGCAGCCGTTCGACCTCGGGCCGGGCCGCCCGCTGCTCGGTCACATCGGCGAACCCGCCTTCGCCGAGCAGTCGTTGACGGTTCTGCACCTCGGCGTGCAGCCGCCTGAGCAGCCGGGCTGCGCGGTCGGTCTCCGAGCGCTGCACCACCGCGCCGCAGTGCGGCAGCCGGGTGAGCGGCAGCAGGGCGCCGTTGCCGCAGTCGAGCCCGTACAGGTGCAGGTCGGCGACGGTGGACTGGCTGGCCGCCGCGGCGGCGAAGGTGCGCAGCGCCATGGAGCGGCCCGAGCGGGGCGCGCCGACGATGTGCAGGTGGCCGAAGGTGGCCAGGTCCACCGTCACCGTCTCCTGGCGCTGCCGCATCGGCAGGTCCTGGATGGCCCACGAGAAGGACGGGTCCTGCCGGGAGCCGCGGACCGGGTCGGCCGTCAGGTCGACCACCGCGGACAGCGGCAGCGGCGGCAGCCACGGGCGGCGCTGCGCGGCGATGCCCAGCATGGCGTTGGCCTGGCCGATGGCCGACACCAGGACCGACAGGTCGGTCACCTCGTCGGTCTCGGCGACGGTGCGCGGACGCTGGGGCGCGGGCAGGCCGAGGTCGAGCCAGGAGACCGGGCGCAGGAAGGGCGCGGCCGTCGCGGCGGTCCTGTCGGCCATCGGACGGCGGCCCCCGACCCGGCCGGTCTGGAACGGGATCAGCGAGCTGTGCCCGAGCCGCGCGTACGCCCGTCCGGGCGTGGCCGTCGTGATGGCCGCGGCCTCCCGGGCGTCGATGACGTCGGTGCTCTCCCCCGCGTCGGTCACCCGCAGGGCGACCCGCAGGTTGGTGTTGGCGCGGATCTCCGCCGACACCACGCCGGACGGGCGCTGCGTCGCCAGGATCAGGTGGATGCCGAGAGAGCGCCCGCGCTGGGCGATGTTGACCAGGCCGGTGACGAAGTCGGGCAGTTCACGCGCCATCGAGGCGAACTCGTCGATGACGATGACCAGTCGGGGAATGGGGGGCAGTTCCGGCCTGCGGCCCGCGTAATCGAGGTAGTCCTCCAGGTCCTTGGCGCCCGCCGCCGCCAACTGGTGCTCGCGGTGGGTGAGTTCGGCGCTCAGCGAGGTCAGGGCCCGCTCGACGAGGTGCGGGTCGAGGTCGGTCACCAGGCCGACGGTGTGGGGCAGGTCGACGCAGTCCTTGAACGCGGCGCCGCCCTTGTAGTCGACCAGGACGAAGGTCATGGCGTCCGGGCGGTTGGCGACGGCCAGCGAGGCCACCAGGCTCTGCAGGAACTCGGACTTGCCCGAGCCCGTGGTGCCCGCCACGAGTCCGTGCGGGCCGTGGTTGACCAGGTCCAGGGCGAACGGCCCGTTGAGCGAGTAGCCGACGACGGCCTTGGTGCCACGGCCGGAGGAACGCCAGCGGGCGGCGATCGCCGCGGGGGTCGGCTCTTCGAGGCCCAGGATCTCCAGCAGCCGCGCGGAGGCGGGCAGGGCGGCGTCGCCCTGGTTCTCGCTGACGTCGCGCAGCGGCGCCAGTCTGCGTCCGGCCGAGGCGTACCAGCTCTCCGGGACCTCGTCGGAGACGATGCCGTCGACCTGCGCGGCGCGCTGTCTGCGCAGGGTGGCCGGCCGCGAGCCGCCGCCGATGACGACGGTCGCGCACTCCTCGGGCAGTGTCCGCTCGTCGGCGTCCACGCAGATGCTGTAGACGCCGACCGCGGGGCCTTCCTGGAGGATCGCCACCACTCCGGGCAGCGCCCGCAGCCGCCGGGCGCCGTCCATCAGCACGACGACGTCGGGATCCGCGAACGCGGCGCCGACCCCGGCGTTGAGCCGGGCCTGCTGGCGTACGTGGATGAGTTCGCTCAGTTCCGCGACCCGGCGGCCGAGGGTCTCGGCGTCGGCGCCCATCAGGGACAGGGCCTGCTGGCCCAGCAGCGGCCGGGAGTGCGGCAGCCAGGCGGCCCACTCCCACAGGGACTCGCCCGCCGGGTCGGTCAGGATGTACAACTGCACGTCGCGGGGGCTCTGGAGGACGGCGAGCTGTCCGGTCAGCCAGCGCGCCATGTGCCGCGGCCAGCCCTCGGGTCCCACGACGCCGACGACTCCGGCCTCCGCGATGGAGAAGGCGGCCGGTACGTCGGGGGCCGCGCGCAGGTCCCGGCCGCGCCGCGTGCCGTCGCCCTGTTCGACGGCGATGGCCGTGGGCAGGTCGGCGATGCCGACCCTGACCAGCAGGTGGTCGGGGTCGGTGCGGCGGCGTTCCCAGAGCCGGGACCGCGGGCCGGTGGCGATGACGAGCAGTTCGGCGGGGTCGGGGCTCGCGGCGCGGCGGTCGCGGCGCTCCTGTTCGAGCGCCGTCGCGATCTCGGCCTCGGTCGCCTCCAACTGGGCTCCGTACTCGGCCACTTGGCGGCGGTGGCTGATCCGGCCCTGCCGCCGTCCGGTGAACCAGCTCCCGAGCATCATGACCGGCGACATCGCCGCCATCATCAGGAACATCGGGTTGTGGAACATCACCGCGATGAGGCTGCCGAGGACGGCGGGCAGGGCCGCGGTCAGCCACGGCAGCGCGTTCAGGGAGGGCGGCCTGGGCTGGGACGGCAGCCGGAACACGGTGTGCTGCACGGGGGGAAGCAGCCGGGGAGGGCGGTTGTAGTCGAGGTACTCGCCGTCGGGCGAGGGCTCGACGACGGCGTCGGGGCGCAGCAGGGGGTGCGCCTCCAGGAAGGTCTCCCCGACCAGGAGTTGGACCGTCTCCGGCCAGGCCATGTCGTGGTCGGGCAGGGCGACGCGGTCGAGCAGCGCGGAGTGCCCGACGGCGCGCACCCGTACCGAGGCGTCGAGGGAGATCCGGACGACGGCGGCCACCGGCGGCCCGCCGCCCACGTCGACCTGGCAGTCGGCGCCCGATCCGACGCGGTACTCGCCCGCGCCGAGGAACCAGATCCGTCCCGCGCCCGCGCCCGCGACGGCCCGGACGGTCACCAGGCCGACGGGCGGGGTCTCCGCGGGTCCGGGCCGGTCGAGCCAGAGCACGGTGCCGTCGTGGATGCCGCTGCCGGCCAGGGGCAGCGAGAGGTCGAGCGGCTGGTCGGCGAGGTAGACCGCCGCCTCCGCCGGGCCACCGAGCGTCGGGGGCCGCGACCCGTCGAGACTGTCCAGCAGGTTCTTGACGACATCGCGGAGCGGGGTGGTGGGATCGGCGTCCACCGCGACGTCGGCCGACCAGTCGGGGGATCGGGCGATGGTGATCATCATGGGCATGGTTCCCCCCTCGTGGATCGGACGCCCGCACGCCCGGCGCGGGGTGCGGGCGGCGCCGGTGGACCGGCCGCGGCCCGCTTACTTCTGGTTGAGCGAGCTGGCGAGCTGGGTGTCCATGTCCTGCATCGCGTCCACGGCCTTGTCGAGCCACTGCGACAACTGGTCCAGCGTCTCCATGGCCTGGTTGGCCGACGTGACGAATTCGGTGTGCACCTCGTCGAACCTGCCGGACGCCTGGTCGGTGACGAACCCCGAGCCGGTGAGGTTGTCGACGATGTTCTTGCACTCGGTGAGCTTCTGGTCGATGTCAGCCTTGTTGTTGCGCATCTTGCTCGCGCTGTCCGACATCTCCTGATACGTGATGTTCAGATTCGTCATCGTGCGTCCCTTCTGACGTTGCCGGGCTTGCCGGTACGCGGCGGCACGCCGGGCCCGGACGCGGTCGATGCTAGGAACGGCTCCGATGCCTGGTCCAGGGCTCGCGGGCGACCTTGGGCCCCTGGGCCCAAGGGGGCGCCGCCGCCCCGCGCCCGGCGTTGACACCCCCGTGGCGGGCTACCACCGTTCACAGGACACAGCGTGCGCGGCACACCGCGGGCGCGGCGCGACCGTCCCTGTGACGACGTGAGTGAACGTGCTGACGGCGTGGGCGGACGCGAGTGAAGACGTGAGTGAAGGAGACACAGGTGACACCCCCGTCCCGATCCGCCGATCGCCTTCCTCGCCGCACCGACTGGAGCGCCCGGCTGCGCCGGTCGCGAAGGTCCGGGCAGCGACCGGGTTCGGCGCCGCGTGCCGATCACGGTCTGTGGACCGTGGACCGGGTCATCCGCGTCCTGGCCACCGCCTGCGACCGCGAGAACCGCGCCGTTCCGGTGGCCCATGTGGTGGTCGTCGGGCCCGAGACCGTCTGGTTCCACCTCAGGACGCCCGATCAGCGGCCACCGGCCGGGTGGACCGCGGACCAGGACGGGCGGACCTGGCACGCCCAGTTGCGCTGGCTCCAGAGCGCGAGCGTGGCGGAGTCGCTGCCGGAGCCGTATCCGCGGCTGGTCCCGCTCGGCAACACCGGCAAGGGCTTCGTGCTGCTCAACCTCGGCGAGGTCGGCGGGCTCATCGGTCTGGAGGGCGACGCCCGGCAGGCGCGGGCCCTGGCCCACGACTGGGCCCGCGAACTGGCCGCCAGCCCCTGGTCCCGCGAGGTGCGCGTGGTCCGCGTCGGCTTCAAACCGGTCCCCGGCGCGGGGGCGCCGGCCGAGCCGCAGGAGCCGGCCGACACCGACGCGGCGCTGGAGGACGAGGCGGGCGGGGTGCTGCTGCTGGGCGGCTCGCCCGGCGGCCGGGACCGCGAACGCTTCCAGCGGCTGGCCGACGACCCGGACGGCCGGTGGACGGTCGTCGTCGTCGGCCGCACCGATCAGCCCCGCTGGCGCTTCACCATCGACTCGGCCGGCGTCGTGGACACCGGGCTGCTGGACGAGCGGGTCGCGCACCGGCTCGACCCGGACGCGGAGTTGCCCCCGTCCCAGGAAGGCGACGACATTCCCGTCGGCCGCACGGCCGGGAGGCCCGCCGAGCCCGGCCCGCGGACCAAACCCGTCGTCACCCGGGGCCGGGTCGTCGTCGCGTCGGTCGCCGTGCTCTGCCTCGCGGGGATCGGGCTCGGGCTCGCGCTGCACGGCTCCTCCTCGCCCTCGACCACGGTCGCGCACGCCTCCGACACCACGACGGCGCCCGCGCCGACCACGGCCGGTCCGTCGCCGTCGGCGGCCTCGCCGTCCGGTGCCGCGCCGGGCTCGGCGCCGCCCGCGTCCGCACCGCCCGCGTCCGCGCCGGCCTCGGGACCGGCGTCGGCGGCCAACGCGCCGAAGCCGCCGGGGGCTCCGCTGAAGAACGCGGCGACCGGCAAGTGCCTCACCGCGGGCGCGGGTACGGACGGCACCCCGCTGGCGCTCGCGGCGTGCGACGACAGCCTCGTCCAGCGGTGGCACATCAGCCCCGACGGGACCATCCGCGCCAACGACCTGTGCATGGACGCCGCCTGGGGCGGGACCACCCCCGGCACGGTCGTCCAGGTCGCGAATTGCAGCGGCAACGTCGCGCAGAAGTTCTCACTGCGCGGCAGCACCGTCTACTCCGCTCACGCCGCCCTGTGCCTGAGCGAGGTCGACAACGGCACCGGCGTCCGTCTGGCCCCCTGCGGCGCGGGCGGCCCCGAAGCCTTCAAACGGCCCTGACCCGAACCTCGGCCCCTCTCCGCCGCCCGGCCGCCGCGATGGCCGGACGGCGGACAGGGGCCCTGTCACACCCCCGCTGTCGACCCTCCGCCTGTCCCGGCCTGTCGTCGGCGGGCGGGAAGAGGCAGGCTTGGCCGGACAGGACAAGATCGCCGCCGTCCGCCAGGAGAGAAGAAGCGATGAAGCACATCACCCTGCGTGACCTGGACGTTGCCCGGATCGGCCTGGGCGCGATGGGCATGTCCCACGCCTACACCGGCGCGGGAACCGACGACACGGAGTCGGTCCGTACGCTGCACCGCGCCCTGGAACTGGGCGTCACGTTCATCGACACCGCCGAGGTCTACGGCCCCTACACCAACGAAACGCTCGTCGGCCGGGCGCTGAGGGGCCGCCGCGACGAGGTCGTGCTGGCCACGAAGTTCGGGCTGATCTCGCACACCGGCCGCCAGGGCGCGGACAGCACTCCCGCGAACATCCGCGCCGCCGTCGAGGGCTCGCTGACCCGGCTGGGCACCGACCGCATCGACCTGTACTACCAGCACCGGGTCGACCCCGGCACGCCGATCGAGGACACCGTCGGGGCGCTCGCCGAGCTGGTCGCCGAGGGCAAGATCCGGCACATCGGCCTGTCCGAGGCCGGCCCGGAGACCATCCGCCGCGCCCACGCCGTCCACCCGGTCACGGCCGTCCAGTCGGAGTACTCCCTGTTCACCCGCGACCCCGAGGCGCGCGTGCTGCCGGTGCTGCGCGAGCTGAACATCGGCTTCGTGCCCTTCTCACCCCTCGGGCGCGGCTTCCTGACCGGCGCGATCCGCTCCACCGACCAGTTCGACGCCGACGACTTCCGGGCCAACAACCCCCGGTTCACGAAGGAGAACTTCCAGCACAATCTGCGGCTGGCCGACGAGGTCGCCGCCGTCGGCGCCGAGATCGACGCCACCCCGGCGCAGGTCGCGCTGGCCTGGCTGCTGGCCCAGGGCGACGACATCGCGCCCATCCCCGGCACTCGGCGCGTCACCCGCGTCGAGGAGAATTCCGCCGCCGACGCCGTCCGGCTCAGCGCGGAACAGCTCGACAGGCTCAGCAGCCTCCCCCCGGCCGCGGGAGACACCCACAACGAGGCCCAGATGCGCATGATGGAGCGCTGACCCCCGCCGCCGCACGACTGACGGGCCGCACGGGAGCGAGCGACACCCGGCCGGGGAGGCGACACCCGGCCGGGGTGCGACGGCCGCGCGGGGGTCCACGGCCGCGCCTCAGCCGTCCTCCGGTGACGGTCCGTCAGACTGGGCATGACGCGTCCCCGCGTGTCGTCCCCTGCACCCCGAGGTACCGATGACCTTCGGTCTGGCCCGCCGCGAACTGCGGCCGAGAGTCCCCCTGCGGCCGGGCGAGGGGGACAAGCAGCACCTGACCAGCATCGAAGGGCTGGCGGCACTGTCGCTGGACGCGCTCAGCTCGGTCGCGTACGGCCCCGAGGCGATCGTGCTGGTCCTGATCGCCGCCGGTTCCGGGGCGCTCAGCGCGACACTGCCGGTGACGCTGGTGATCGCCGGGCTGCTCGCGGTGCTGGTGGTCTCGTACGGGCAGGTCATCGCCGTGCACCCGGACGGCGGTGGCGCGTACGCGGTGGCGAAGAAGGACCTGGGGCAGGGCATCAGTCTGCTCGCCGCCGCGAGCCTCGTCGTCGACTACGTGCTCACCGTCGCCGTCAGCCTCGCCGCGGGCGCCGCGAGCCTCGCCTCCTCCTACCCCTCCCTCGCGCCGCATCTGCTGCCGGTGTGTCTGCTCGGGCTCGCCGTGCTCACGGCCGTGAATCTGCGTGGTGTGGCCGAGAGCGCCCGGGTGCTGATGCTGCCGACGGCGCTGTTCATCGCGAGCGTCCTCGGGATCATCGTCTTCGGCCTGGTGCGCTCGCACCCCGTGGCCGTCGTCGGCACTCCCCAACCCGTGCACATCACCGAGTCGTTGGGGCTGCTGCTGCTCCTGAAGGCGTTCTCGGCCGGCTGCTCCTCGCTGACCGGCGTGGAGGCCATCGCCAACGGGGTGCCCGCCTTCCGCGACCCGCGGGTCAGGCGGGCGCAGCGCACCGAGCTGATGCTGGGCGGCCTGCTCGCGCTGATGCTGGTCGGGCTCGCGGTGCTGATCCGCCGCGACCATGTGGCGCCGCGCGGCGACGTGACCGTCCTGGCGCAGCTCACCGCGGGCTCCTTCGGGACCGGCTGGCCGTACGACGCGACGAATCTCGTCGTCACCCTGGCACTGGCGCTGGCCGCCAACACCAGCTTCGGCGGGCTGCCGGTCCTGATGAGCCTGCTGGCCCGCGACCACCGGCTGCCCCACCTGTTCGGTCTGCGCACGGAGCGCCCGGTGTACCGCTGGGGCGTGGGCGCCCTCGCGCTGCTCGCCGCGCTGCTGCTGATCGCCGTGGACGCCGACACCCACCGCATGCTGCCGCTGTTCGCGATCGGCGTGTTCATTGGCTTCACCATCAGCCAGATCGGCCTCGTTCGGCACTGGCGCGGGGAGCGTCCCCGCGGCTGGCGCCAGCGCGCGACGCTCAACGGCTTCGGCGCGGTGCTGACGGCGATCGCCGCCGTCGTCCTGCTCGCCGACAAATTCCTCGCCGGGGCCTGGGTGGTGGTGGTCACCGTGCCGCTGCTGATGCTGCTGTTCGCCCGTATCCAGCGCTACTACACCGAGGTCGGGAAGGAGTTGGGGCTCGGTGAGGTCCCGCCGCCGGTCCGGCGCACCGTGTCCCTGGTGATCGTGCCGGTCGGCGAGGTCAGCAGGCTCACCCAGCAGGCGCTGACGGCGGCCCTCAACCTCGGCACCGCCGTCGTCGCCGTCGCCGTGCAGGGCGACCCCGACAAGGCCCGCGCCCTGCGGGAGAGTTGGGACCGCTGGAATCCGGGCGTACGGCTGGACATCGTGGAGAGCCCGCACCGCTCGCTGGTGCAGCCGATCGTCTCCTACGTCGAACGCGAGGTGGCCAAGGGTCAGCACGTCTCCGTCCTCATCCCCGAGGTGGTGCCGCGCCACCGGCGCTACCAGATCCTCCAGAATCAGCGGGGCCTGCTGCTGGCCTCCGCGCTCAGAGCCCGTACCGACGTCGTGGTGTGCACGATTCCGTACCGGCTGAGCCTGTGAGCGGCCCCTGTCGCCCAGCCGGGGCTGTTGCGAGGGCATCGCACCTGGTCACAGGTGGTATTTCGGGAGTGGCCGCAAGGGGTTCCGTGTGCCACGGTGTCCGACATGGCGGGGACTGAGCACACCCACGGCGAGGCGCACGGCGCCGGTCACCCACACGACCACGACCATGCCGACGACCACGGCCACGGCCATCACCGGGCGCACGGCCACGCACACGCGACGGGCGGTCGTACGCACCCCGGATCGCGGCTGCGGCACCGGCTCGGGCATCTCCTGCGGCCCCATTCGCACGAGGCGGCGGACAGCGTGGACGCGGCGCTGGAGTCGTCGGCGCGCGGGATGCGGGCGCTGTGGGTGTCGCTCGCGGTGCTGGGCGCGACCGCGCTCGTCCAGGCGCTGATCGTCGCGGTGTCCGGGTCGGTGGCGCTGCTGGGCGACACCGTGCACAATGCGGCGGACGCGCTGACGGCGGTGCCGCTGGGCATCGCCTTCGTCCTCGGGCGCCGGGCCGCCAACCGCCGCTATACGTACGGCTACGGGCGGGCCGAGGATCTGGCCGGGGTCGCCGTCCTGCTGGCCATCGCCGCGTCGAGCGCCTTCGCGGCCTGGACGGCGGTGGACCGGCTGCTCGATCCGCGTACGGTCACCCACCTGTGGGCGGTGTCCGGTGCGGCGCTGGCCGGATGCGTGGGCAATGAGTGGGTGGCCGGATACCGGATTCGCGTCGGGCGCGACATCGGCTCCGCGGCCCTGGTCGCCGACGGCCTGCACGCCCGTACCGACGGGTTCGCCTCCCTCGCGGTCCTGCTGGGCGCCGCCGGTACGGCCCTGGGGTGGCGCCTCGCGGACCCGGTCGTGGGGCTGCTGATCACCGTGGCGATCCTGGCGGTGCTGCGGGACGCGGCGCGCGGGGTGTTCCGGCGGCTGATGGACGCCGTCGACCCCGAGCTGGTCGACCGGGCCGAGCGGGCGCTCGGCGCGGTGCCGGGGGTGGAGGGGGTGGGGCCGGTCAGGATGCGGTGGATCGGGCACGCGCTGCGGGCCGAGGCGGCGGTCGTGGTCGACCCCGGCATCAGCGTCGTCGCGGCGCACGCCGTCGCCGTGCGGGCCGAGCACGCGCTGCTGCACGCCGTGCCGCGGCTGCGGGCCGCGACCGTCCACATCGACCACGCACCGGCCGGTGCCCACGCCCACGTCCACGGCGCCGGGGACCCGCACGCGCTCCTCGCCCACCACCAGCCCGTCTGACGCCCGACGCCGGGCGCGGTCCCGTCCCTGGACGAAAGCCGTCGCGGGCGGGAGGCTGGTACGAGAACGCCGACGCATCCGGCGGTCGGCGGATGGGAGCCCCCGTGATGGACGCCACCAGGTCCGATACCGCACGGTCCGACACGGCCTTGCCCGGCCCCGCCTCGCCCGGACGTCCCGTGGGGCGCGTCGAAATGACCCCGGCCGCCGAAGCAATGGTCGACCAACTGGCCCGGCGGCACGGCCCCCTGATGTTCCATCAGTCCGGCGGCTGCTGCGACGGCAGCTCACCGATGTGCTACCCGCGCGGTGAGTTCCGGGTGGGCGGCGCGGACGTCCTGCTCGGCCGGGTCGCCGGGGACACCCCGTTCTGGATGAGCGCGAGCCAGTACGCGTGCTGGAGCCACACCCACCTCACCGTGGACGTCGTGCCCGGCCGCGGCAGCGGCTTCTCGCTTGAGGCCCCCGAGGGCGTCCGCTTCCTCCTGCGCTCCCGGCTGATGACGGACGAGGAGGTCGAGCGGATGGAGGCCGAGCCGCCGCTGCCCACCGGGAACACCGTGGACGCCGAGGACACCGAGACCGCGGGCTAGGACCGGCGCGGCCCCGGAACCGGGCCGGGCCCGAAGACGGCCGGACCGGAGCCGGGCCGCGCGTCCGGCACAACCTCCTGGTCTGCGCTCTCGACCGGACGATCACGTCTCCCTAGGATGGAAGTCGTCACCGCAGCTTTCGATCAACGAACCACCGTGAGGGGCCCGATGGAGCACCGGGACGCACCGCTTTCCGACAAGATAGATGTGACGGTGCCCGCTGTGGCACGCATGTACGACTACTTGCTGGACGGGAAGGACAACTACCCGGCCGACCGCGAGGCCACGGAGCAATTACTCCTCCAGGTCCCCAGCATGAAGATCCTGGCCCTGAACAACCGTCAGTTCCTGCGCCGGGTGGTGCGCAGGCTCGCGGAGGACTACGGCATCAAGCAGTTCGTGGACCACGGCTCCGGTCTGCCGACGCAGGACAATGTGCACGAGATCGTGCAGCGCATCAACCCCGACGCCCGCGTGGTGTACGTCGACAACGACCCGATCGTGCTCGCCCACGGCCGCGCGCTGCTCCAGCAGAACGAGAACACCTCGGTGATCCAGGCGGATTTCCGCGACACCGAGAGCATCTGGCAGCACGAAGAACTGACGCGGCTGATAGACCTCAACGAGCCGGTCGCCGCGCTCTTCGTGTCGGTGCTGCACTGCATCCGCGACACCGACGACCCCGCGGGCGTCGTCCGGCGCGTCGCCGAAAAGCTGCCCAAGGGAAGCTTCCTGGTGGTCTGTCAGCTCGTCAGCGACGACCCCGAGACCCGCCGCTTCGTCACCGAGTTCATGGACCAGTCCACCGGCGGCCACTGGGGTGAGGTGCGCAAGCCCAGCGACCTCGCCGGTTTCCTCGAAGGCTACGAGATCATCGAGCCGGGCCTGGTGGAGGTCTCCACCTGGCGCCCCGACAGCGACCTCGGCCTCAAGCAGCCCAGCAAGGAATGGATCGAGTACGGCGGCGTGGCCCGCGTGTAGCAACGCCCACGGCAGAGCTTCGGCCCGCACCCCCGGCGAGGGGGATGCGGGCCGGCGTCGTTCTCGGGGGCCGCTCTACTTGTAGCGCTTCAGCGCCTCTTCCAGCAGCACGCGGCTCTCCACCGGCGTCGCCGCCAGCGCGCTCAACTCATCGAGCGCGGCACGGTACTTGTCCAGCTCTTCCAGCCGGTCCAGGTACATCGCGCTCGTCATGTGCTCCAGATAGACCACGTCGGGCAGGAAGCCCTGGGCGAACCGCAGATACGTGACCGCGGAACCGGGCGTCGCCGCCGCGCTCGCCGACCAGGAGGCGATCTGGAGCCGCACACCGGGCTGGCGCAGCACCACCAGCAGATACTCCAACTGCTCGCGCATCACCGCGGGACCGCCGACCGGGCGGTGCAGCACGCCCTCGTCGATCAGCGCCCACAGCACGGGAGCGCCGGGCTCCGCCATCCTGCGCTGGCGTTCCAGCCGCAACTCCACGCGCCGCTCGACCTCTTCGGGCGAGGCGAGCCGGTGGCCGCTGCGCACGACCGCCTGCGCGTACGAGGGCGTCTGGAGCAGGCCGGGCACGAACTGCGTCTCGTACGTACGGATCACGTGGGCGTCGCGCTCCAGACCGATCAGGCCCTGGAGCCAGTCGGGTACGACCTCGCCGTACGGCTGCCACCATTCGGGCTTGGCCGAGCGCTGGACCAGGAAGGCGATCTCCGCCCGTTCCTGCTCCGCGACGCCGTAGAGCGCGAGGAGGTCGTCGACGTCCCTTAACTTGAGGGAAACGTGCGCCGTCTCCATGCGGCTGATCTTCGAGGCGTGGCCACGGATACGCTCTCCGGCCTGTGCCGGGCTGACCCCGGCGGCCTCGCGCAGGGCACGCAGATAGTTGCCGAGCACACGTGCCAACGCCTTGGCGCCCATGTCCGGGCGGCGCTCCAGCAGTTGCAGCGGTGATACGAGTTGCGGCTGAGCGGACATGCGGGCTCCCGGTAGAAACTGGACGCACGCCAGTATTGCACTGCGAGGCGCGCTGTCGCGCCCCTACCGGAGTCACGAATTCCCGACTTCACGCCGTCGCGCTCAGCCGTCAACTGTTCTTGTCGTCATTCACTCAGACGGACGCGCCTGAGCGTAACCGCCTCACGCGGTGAGGAAGTCGAAGTCCCCGTCCTTGGCGCCACCGATGAAGGCGACCATCTCGTCGTGCGTGTAGACGAGCGCGGGACCGTGCGGGTCACGGGAGTTGCGGAACGCAACGCCGCCATCAGGCAGTTTGGCCGCCTCGACGCAGTTGCCGCTCTGATTGCTCCGCCCGCTCTTGACCCACTCGACACCCGGGATCTCGTCCGCCCGCACTCCGTTGTCGAACTGCTTCATCCGGCACCACTCCTCTGTGAGTTGTACTCGATCGCTCGCAGTCACAAGCATGCCCGCGACCGCAACTGCGGATGCAATTCCAGATGCAATTGCATCCAAAGTCGTCCCGCTGATGATACTGACAACGGAGGTGTGATCGAGACTCCTGAGCCCCACCAGTACGTGAAGAAACGGCGGAGGACGAGGCACGGACGCCCTCGTACGCGGACAAAACCGGTTGTCCGTCGCGTACGGCTCTGCTGTACTCCCGACGACAGTCCAACGGCCCCCGTACGACCGGACCGGCCGACCGTACCCAGGAGATGATCATGCGCGGAACTTCAGTCCCCACCCAGACGGCAACTCCCACCGATCTAGAGGACTTGAAGCGTCTTGCGTACGTTGAACCTGGGCATCCTGGCGCACGTCGACGCCGGTAAGACCAGCCTGACCGAGCGGCTGCTGTTCGCCGCCGGAGTCATCGACGAGGTCGGCAGCGTCGACGACGGCAGCACGCGGACCGACACCCTGGCGCTGGAGCGCCGACGCGGCATCACCATCAAATCGGCCGTCGTCTCCTTCGAGGTCGACGACGTCACCGTCAATCTCATCGACACCCCCGGCCACCCGGACTTCATCGCCGAGGTGGAGCGCGTGCTGAGCGTGCTCGACGGCGCGGTGCTGGTGATCTCCGCGGTCGAGGGCGTGCAGGCGCAGACCCGCGTCCTGATGCGGACGCTGCGACGACTGCGCATCCCCGTCCTGATCTTCGTCAACAAGACCGACCGCCGCGGCGCCCGCTGCGACGAGGTGCTGCGGAGCGTCCGGGGCAAGCTCGCACCAACGGCCTTCCCGATGGGCCGGGTTGAGCAATCCGGCACGCGGGGCGCGCGCAGCGTCCCGTTCACCGCCGCCGACCCGGACTTCGTCGCCGGTCTGGCCGGCCTGCTCGCCGAGCACGACGACGCGTTCCTCGCCGACTACGTGGCCGACGAGTCCGCGGTCTCGTACGGCCGGGTGCGCGCCGAGTTGGCGGCGCAGACCGCGCGCGGACAGGTGCATCCGGTCTTCTTCGGTTCCGCGATCACCGGCGCGGGCGTCGCCGCGCTGACGGCCGGTCTCACCGAACTGCTGCCCGCGGCGGCCGGTGACGCCCACGGCCCGGTCTCGGGGCGGGTGTTCAAGATCGAGCGCGGCCCGACCGGTGAACGGACCGCGTACGTAAGGCTGTTCTGCGGGACGGTACGCACGCGGGACCGGCTGCCGTTCGGCCCCGACTCCGCGGTGAGCAGCGAGAAGGGGCACAGGGACAACGGTGCCGACGGTCCCGACGGGGCCGCGTCGGCCGGCGAGGCCAAGGTCACCGGCATCAGCGTCTTCGAGCGGGGCGCCGCCGTGCCCGCCGCGTCCGTCTCGGCCGGGCGGATCGCGCTGCTCAAGGGCCTGGCCGACATCAGGATCGGTGACACGGTCGGCGATCCGGGCGCCGCTCCCCCGGACGGTCGGCACTTCTCGCCGCCGACGCTGGAGACGGTGGTCGTCCCCACCCGCGCGGCCGACAGGGGGACGCTGCATGTGGCGCTCGCCCAACTCGCCGAGCAGGACCCGCTGATCAATCTGCGGCTGGACGGAGTACGGCAGGAGATCTCGGTCTCGCTCTACGGCGAGGTGCAGAAGGAGGTCGTCCAGGCCACGCTGGCCGACGAGTTCGGGGTCGATGTCACCTTCCGCGAGACCACGACGATCTGCGTCGAGCGCGTGGTGGGTTCCGGGGAGGCCGTCGAGTTCAACAAGAAGGACGCCAATCCGTTCCTCGCGACGGTCGGGCTGCGCGTCGAGCCCGCGCCGCCGGGGTCAGGCGTGGCGTTCCGCCTCGGGGTCGAACTCGGCTCCATGCCCTACTCGTTCTTCAAGGCCGTCGAGGAGACCGTGCGCGAGACGCTGCGCCAGGGCGTCCACGGCTGGGAGGTGATCGACTGCGTCGTGACGATGACGCACTCCGGCTACTCGCCCCGGCAGAGCCACGCGCACGCCGTGTTCGACAAGAGCATGTCCAGTACGTCGGGCGACTTCCGCGATCTGACGCCGCTGGTGCTGATGGACGCGCTGCGCGGGGCCGGGACCAGGGTGCACGAGCCGATGCACCTCTTCCGGCTCGACGTCCCCGCCGACACCTTCGGCGCGCTGCTGCCCGTCCTGTCCCGGCTCCGCGCCGTACCGCGCGCACCCGAGCCGCAGGGCGACTCGTACGTCCTGGAAGGCGTGGTCCCGGCCGCGCGGGTGCATGAACTGGAGCAGTCGCTGCCGACGCTCACGCACGGCGAGGGCGTCCTGGAGTCGGCCTTCGACCACTACGAGCCGGTGGTCGGCGCGGTGCCGGAGCGGCCCCGGACCGACCTCGACCCGCTGAACCGCAAGGACTACCTGTTGCAGGTGCGGCGCCGGGTGAGCGCGGGTCGGGAGGAGGCATGAGGCGTGTCCCGGGCGCGGCGGGGCGCGGGACGGGTACGGCGGGGCGCGGAACGGGCGCGGTGGGGCGCGGGACGGGTACGGCGGGCGGGTCATGACCGCGGGCGCGCTCGGGACGGCCCGGCAGGCGGCGCCGACGATTCGGGCGGGCCCGTAGGCTGAGACCGGCGGAGCCGCCGACCGGCAGGCGCGGCACGGTGGATCGGCCACGGGTCCGGCCCGGCCGCCGCCCGCCCCACACCCGCCGCACCCGCACCCGCACCCGCACCCGCACCATCGGATCGGACACCGCGCATCGTGAAGCCCCGCCCGGCACGTCGTACCGCCACGCCCGACCGCGCGTCGGCACGTCCGCCCGGACGTACGGCGGCGGACGGCGCGCCGGGCGCGGAGCCCGGCGGGGAAGCCGGTGTCGGCCGGCGGTCGGCGCCGCGTCGCAGGCGGCTCGTCGTCACGGCCGTCGTGGCCGCGCTGCTCACCGGCGCCGCGACCGCCGTCGACCTGGCCGTCGAGCACACCGCGCGCGGCCGTATCGCCGAGGCGGTGGCCTGCCGCCTGAAGCCCACGGGGCCGGTGACCGCGGAGCTGACCAGCGCCTTCGCCGGGCTCCGGGTGCTCACGGGGAATCTCGGCAGCGCGCACATCGCCGCCGACGGTGTGCGCAGGGGCGACACCGAGGTGAATGTGGCGGTCGACCTGCACGACGTGTCGACCGACGGCACGACCAGCGGCGGCACGGCGACCGCGACCATCGCCTACGCCGAGTTGCAGAAGCGGCTGGCCGCGCGGGACGGCAAGGTCGCGGGGCTGGCCGTGGGCGGCGACGGCGGCGGGCTCGTACTCACCGGCAGCATCGGCGGTCTGCGCCTGCCGATCACCGTGCACACCCGCGTCACGACCGGGAAGGACGGTCTCACGGTCACCCCGACCACCGTCCGCGTGCTCGGCCGGGACGTCGCCGTCGCCGATCTGGCGTCGCTGCCCGGCGGCGGCGATCTGGCCGGGCAGCTGGGCCCGCGCACCGTGGCGCTTCCCGAACTGCCCGACGGCGTACGGCTGACCGGCGCGCGCACCGACGGTACGGGGCTCGCGCTCTCCCTGGAGCTCGCGCGGGGCGCGGCGGGCAAGGACAAGGACGCCGCCTGCGCGTGAGCGCCTCGGTGCTCAGTGCGCCAGCGCCTCGACGCCGGGCGGGACCGCGCCTCGTGAGCCGCCCACGACACGTATCCGGCGCGCGGAAAATCCCTCGCGGGGCGGCCTGGTCCGCGCGGTACGGTGCCTGGCATGCCGGAAACCGCTGACCACACGACCGGGCCCGTCACGGCCGACGACCTCGACCGCTCCGTCCAGCTCGCCGTCGCCGCGCTGCGCGAGGCGCCCGCATCGGCGTGGGAGGACCGCAAGGCCGGGTCGCTGGAGTGGGACTGCTGGGAGACGGTGGAGCACCTGGCCGACGACCTGTTCGCGTACGCGGCCCAACTGGGCCCGAGGCAGCCCCCGTTGAGCACGGACGTGCCCTTCTTCTGGTCGCCGCGCAGGCCGGGCGGCCCGCCCAACGCCATCCACGCGGACCGGAAGGCGGGCCCGGAGGGCCTGTTGCAGGTGCTGGAGGCGACCGGCGCGCTGCTGGTGGCCATGGCGCGTACGGCGTCGCCCGAGGTCCGCGCCCACCACAGCTACGGCGTCTCCGACCCCGAGGGCTTCGCCGCGATGGGCATCGTGGAGACCCTGGTCCACACCTACGACCTGGCGGCCGGGCTCGACCTCGCCTGGAATCCGCCCGCCGATGTGTGCGCGAGGGCGCTGGCCCGGCTGTTCCCGCACGTCCCGCTGACCGCGGACCCCTGGTCCACCCTGCTGTGGGCCACCGGCCGGATCGACCTCCCGGACCACCCGCGCGTCACGTCCTGGCGCTGGTACGGCGCGCCCCGGCCGTAACCCGCCGCCCCGTACCCGGCGGCGCCTCTCCCCCTGCCCGAACCCCGAAACAGACATATCGTGCATCCTGTCGCCCCACGCCACTAGGAGGCCCGTGATGTCCGAACTCATCGTGATCGGTTACGAGGACCCGACCGTCGCCAAAGACGCCTACACCGCCGTGCAGAATCTCCAGAACGACTACGTGGTCAATCTGACCGGTCTGGCCATCGTCTCGGTGGACGAGGAGGGCAAGACGCACGTCGACACCCCGAGCAAGATCGTCGGTGTGTCCGCCGCGTCGGGCGCGCTGTGGGGCATGGTCTTCGGCATCCTCTTCCTCGTCCCCGGCCTGGGCCTGCTCATGGGCGCCGCGATGGGCGGGCTGCTCGGCAAGCTGGGCAAGTCCGGGATCGACGACCAGTTCCGCGGCCAGGTGCAGGCGCTGCTCACGCCGGGCACGACCGCGGTCGTGATCATGGCCTCGAAGATCACCGAGGACAAGTTCGCCGACGCCATGCAGGCCTACGGCGGCACGCTGCTCAAGACCTCGCTCTCGGACGAGGACGAGGAGGAGCTGTCGGAGCACCTGGCGGGCGCCCAGCAGAAGTGACACCGCCCCGCGCGGCCCCGCCTCCGTTCAGTGCGGCGGCAGCGGGGCCGCGCGGGCGGGGTCGAGGAGCGGCGCGAGCAGGTCGCCCTCGACGCTGAGCCGCGCGGGCAGGTCGGCCAGGGTGAAGGTGAGGTCGTCCGGGGTGTGCGCGGCGGCGATCTCCGGCCAGGACAGCGGCGCGGAGACGGTCGGCGTCGGGCGGGCGCGGACGGTGTACGGGGCCGCGGTGGTCTTGTTCCCCGAATTCTGCGACCAGTCGATGAAGACCCGGCCGGAGCGCGCGGCCTTCGTCATCCGGGAGATCACCCGGTCCGGGTGCCGGGCCTCCAGTTCCTGCGCGACCCGTTTGGCGTAGGCGGTCGCCGTCGCCGGGGTCGCGTCCCGCAGCGCGGCGAGCAGGTGCAGGCCCTTGGAGCCGCTGGTCTTGGCCCAGATCTCGATGCCGTCCTCCGCCAGCCGTTCCCTGAGCAGCAGTGCCACCCGGCAGCAGTCCACGACCGTGCAGCCGTCGCCGGGGTCGAGGTCGAGGACCAGCCGGTCGGCGACGCCGGGCTCGTCGGCGCACCACTGCGGGGTGTGCAGTTCGACGCAGGCCAGATTGGCCGCCCACATCAGCGTCGGCAGGTCGTTGACCTGGACCTGCTCCATGAATTCGCCGCTGCGCCTGACGGACTGCGAGACGGTCACCCAGTCGGGCGTACCGGCGGGCGGCCGTTTCTGGAAGAAACGCTTGCCGTCCACACCGTCCGGGGTGCGGACGAAGCTGACGGGACGGCCGCTGACGTACGGCAGCAGGCCGGTGGCGACGCTCGCGTAGTAGTGCAGCAGCTCGCCCTTGGTGGTGCCGGTCTCCGGCCAGAGCACCCGTTCGAGGTGGCTGACCTTGATCCGACGACCCTCGACTTCCGTGATCGGCATATCATAAAGGTCCCATAGCCTGACAAAAAGGACTCGCTATGCGCAGTGTCTGGTCGGGGAATCTGGCCTTCGGGCTGGTTTCCATACCCGTGAAGCTCGGTTCCGCCGTGTCCAGCCACAAGATCAGCTTCCGGCAGGTCCACCTCACCGACCAGGGCCGGGTGCGGTACCAGAAGACCTGTGAGCTGGACGAGGAGGTCCTGACCGCCGCCGACATCGGCCGCGCGTACGAGACGCCGGACGAGCAGCTGGTCGAGATCACCGACGCCGATCTCAGGGCACTGCCGCTGCCGACCGCGAAGACCATCGAGGTGAGCGGTTTCCTCGACGCGGCCTCCGTCGACGCGATGCAGCTCGACACCCCGTACTTCCTGGCCCCCGCCTCCCCCGCCGCGAACAAGCCGTATGTGCTGATGCGGGAGGCGCTGGCGCGCGCGGGCAAGGCCGCGGTCGGCAAATTCGCCATGCGCAACTCCGAGCATCTGGCGCTGATCCGCGCCCACGACGACGTCCTGCTGCTCCAGACCCTGCGCTGGCCCGACGAGTTGAACTCCCCCGCGGAGGCCGCCCCCAAGGGCAGTGTCAGCATCAGCGATTCGGAGCTGAAGCTCGCCGACACCCTCATCTCGGCCCTCGGCGAGGCGGATCTGACGAGCTATCACGACGAGTACGCGCAGGCCGTGGAGGCACTGGTCACCGCGAAGCTGGAGGGCTCCGAGCTTCCGGCGGCCGAACAGGCCGGACCGGGCAAGGTGGTCGACCTGATGGCCGCGCTGCGCGCGTCGGTGGAACAGGCGAAGGGCGGGCGCGGCGAGGGCGCGGGGTCGGGCACCTCGGGGGCTTCCGGTGCGTCCGGCGCTTCCGCTACGGACGAGGCGGCGGACGGCGACGACCGCAGCGGGCACGCCAGCGTCACCGAACTGAAGTCGTCCCGCAGGTCCGGCGCGAAGAAGACGGCGGCCGGGAAGAAGGCGACCGCCTCGAAGTCGAGCGGTACGCGATCGAGTGGCACGGGGTCGAGCGGTACGCGGTCGGCCGGGGCGAAGTCCGCGAGCGCCAAGTCGGCGGGGACGAAGTCGACGGCGTCGAAGACGGCCGCCGCGAAGGGCGGCACCTCGAAGGCGGGCGCGCGGAAGACCGCGGCCACGAAGAAGACCGCCGCCGCGAAGAAGACGGCCGCCTCCCGGCGGAAGGCGGGCTGATCCGCCGCCGGGGCGCGAACCCCGTCCCCGGTCGGCCCCTGATCCGCCCTCCGTCCGCGAGGCGCGCCCGGCCCCGGCCTCCCGCGCGCCTCCGTACGGCCCCGCGCGCCTCCGGACGGCCTCACTCCCCTCCCCGCATGATCTTCCTCTGCGCAAGTCGCGTCATTTTCTTGCGTTACTGATCTTTGTTTTTGCGCACCATCCTGTAGATTGCCTCTGTGACGAAACGACTCTCCCAAGTGGCCAGGTTCGCGGGTGTCAGCGAGGCGACGGTCAGCCGCGTGCTGAACGGCAGCCCTGACGTGGCGCAGTCGACGCGGGACTCCGTGCTCACCGCACTGGACGTCTTCGGGTTCGAGCGGCCCGCGCGGATGCGCAGCGCGCGGGCGCCGCTGGTCGGCCTTGTCGTCCCTGACCTGCAAAATCCCATCTTCCCGGCGTTCACCGAGGCGCTGGCGGGGGCGCTGAACAAGCGGGGCCTGATCCCGGTGCTGTGCACCAGGACCGCGGACGGCGTCTCGGAGGCGCACTACATCCAGATGCTGCTGGAGCAGAACATCGAGGGGATCATCTTCGTCGGCGCGAGCTACGCGGACGCAGGCCCGGAGCACGGGCGGGACCTGCGCGAGCGCCAGGTGCCGATCGTGCTGATCAACGCGGCGGACGAGAACCGGCAGATATCCCAGGTCTCGGTGGACGACGCGGCGGCCTCCGAGCAGGCGCTGACGCATCTGACGGGGCTGGGCCACGAGCGGATCGGCCTGGTGCTCGGACCGGTGGGGCATGTCCCCTCGGCCCGCAAACTCGCAGGTTACGCGGCTTTCTGGGAGCAGCGGGGGCTGTCGCCCGCGGACTGGCGGCCCCTGGTGGCGCACGCGATGTTCTCGATGGAGGGCGGGGCGACGGCGATGCCCCGGCTGTTCGCGGAGGGGGTCACCGCGGTGGTGTGCGCGAGTGACGCGCTCGCGCTGGGCGCGATCCGGGCGGCCCGGCGGCACGGGATGAAAGTCCCGGACGATCTGTCGGTGATCGGTTTCGACGACTCGCTGTACATGGTAGCGACCGATCCGCCGCTGACCACCTCGCGCCAGCCGGTGCAGGCGATGGCCGCCGCGGCCATCGCGTCGCTCGTCACACAGATCGACGGCCACGCGGTCACCGACGAGGTGATGCTCTTCGAACCGGAGCTGATCGTGCGCGGCTCCACCCGGATGCGCAAGGTCGTGAAAAGCGGCTGACCTGCACCGTCGTCCGTAGGGCGACGGCTTTCCGACTCCGCGCGAGGGCGGGGCGCCAGGACCGGTTCACGGTCCCGGAGCCCCGCCCTCCGCGTATGCGCTCGCGCCCTCGGCCGGTCCCGCGCCGGCCCGCGTCCGGCGACGGGCGGACGCGTACCGCCGCCCGTCGGGACACCCCGGCCGGCCCGCGTGTCGATGACACTGCGTTACGGACACAAATCCTCCGGATTACTTTCTTGCGCAGATTGATTGACATCTTGCGTGACCCGATCCTACTGTCGGCGCCAACGCCAGGCGGCCGGACGTCCTGGTAACCCCGCCGTTACGCAAGCGGACGCAAGCGCACTCGCCCCTCGGGACGGGTACGTCCGCTGCCGTTTCCCAGGAAGGTCCGATCCCCATGGACGGCTCCAGAACCCGCCCCGCCCTCGGCGTCACCGCCCTCGCCATCTCGCTGGTCCTCGGCGTCACCGCATGCGGCGGCGGCTCGTCCCACTCCTCCGGGGCGGATAAGAACGGCGTGGTCACGATCAGCGTGAACGGGCTGCCTCCGGCCACCCAGACCGTCGACCGGAAGAACTTCGAGGACGACATCAAAGCCTTCGAAGCGAGCCACCCGAAGATCAGGATCGACGCCCGTGAGGGTCTGATGGACCCGAAGACCTTCGCCGCGAAGCTCGCGGGCGGGCAGTTGGAGGACGTCTACTACGTCTACTTCACCGATCCCGCGGGGCTCATCCAGCGCCACCAGGCCGCCGACATCACCGCGCAGCTCAAGGACTTCCCCGCCCTGAACGACGTGCGGCCCGAATTGCAGAGCGTCTTCAAGGACGCGGGCGGCAAGGTCTACGGCCTGCCCACCGGCAACTACTCGCTCGGACTGGTCTACAACCGGGCGCTGTTCACCAAGGCCGGGCTCGACCCGGACAAGCCGCCGACCACCTGGGACGAGGTCCGCGCCGACGCCAAGAAGATCAGCGCGCTCGGCGACGGCACCACCGGCTACGCCGAGTTCAGCAAGAACAACCAGGGCGGCTGGCACCTCACCTCGTGGATCTACTCCGAGGGCGGCGACGTCGCGGTGAAGGACGGCGGCGCCTGGAAGGCCGCGTTCAACAGCGACGCGGGCCGCAAGGCGCTCCAGACGCTGCACGACATGCGCTGGACCGACCGGTCGATGGGCACCAGGCAGCTCCTGGAGATCCCCGACGTGCAGAAGATGATGGGCGCGGGCAAGCTCGGGATGTACATGGCGGGCCCGGACAACATCCCCACGATCGTCAAGCAGTTCGAGCGGAAGTACGACGACTACGGGCTGGCCGCGCTGCCCGGCACCGCGACGCTCGGCGGCGGTGACGGCTTCATGTTCAACCCGAAGGACAGCCCGGCGAAGATCAAGGCCGGTCTCACCTGGATCCAGTGGAAGTACCTCGACCCGGACCGCGAGGAGGAGATCACCAAGAAGTCGGCGGGCACCGACATACCGATCGGCCTGCCGCAGCCGAACCTGTGGAGCGGGGCCGGCCAGGCGAAGGTCGACGCGGCGCACAAGAAGTACGCGAACGTGCCGCAGAAGAACTACCAGCCGTTCGTGGACCGCAGCGGCGAGGTCGCGGTGAAGGTCGAGCCGCCGAACGCCCAGCAGATCTACACCGTGCTCGACGGTGTCATGCAGGCGGTGCTCACCAAGAAGGACGCGGACATCGACCAGCTTCTCAGCGACGCCGAGAAGAAGGTCAACACCATCCTGGCCACGGTCAAGTGACAGCCGAACCGCTGACGTCGGCCCGCGCCGCCACCGCGCGGACGCCGAAGGCGCCTGCCGGGGCGGGGCGGTCCGGCCGGTCCCGCCCCTCGCGGGACCGGCTGCGCCGGGCCGTCGTCGACAACCTGGTGGCGTATCTCTTCCTGGTCGCGGGCGTCGCCGCCTTCGCGGTGTTCTCCTGGTACCCGATCGTCCGCGGTGTGCTGCTCAGCTTCCAGCAGGTCAACTACGCGGAACCCGCGCGGTGGGTGGGCCTGGACAACTTCCACCGCCTGTTCGCCGACCCGCTGTTCGTCACCGCGTGGCGCAACACCGCGTATTTCAGCCTGCTGGCCCTGGTCTTCGGCTTCGCGGCGCCGTTCGTGACCGCGATCGTGCTCAACGAACTGCGGCACGGCAAGGCGTACTTGCGGATGACGGTCTATCTGCCGGTGATGCTGCCGCCGATCGTCACGATGCTGCTGTGGCGCTGGTTCTACGATCCGGGGCCCGGCCTGTTCAACAACGTGCTGCGGATCGCGCACCTGCCCGCGCAGTCGTGGCTGGAGTCGCAGAATCTGTCGATGATCTCGCTGGTCCTGGTCTCCACCTGGGCCAACATGGGCACCACCACGCTGATCTACCTCGCGGCGCTCGGCGGCGTGCCGGGCGAGCTGTACGAGGCCGCCGAGCTGGACGGCGCGACGGTACGGCAGCGGCTGTGGCATGTGACGATCCCTCAGATGCGGTTCATCCTGATGATCACGCTGCTGCTCCAGGTGATCGGCACCATGCAGGTGTTCATCGAGCCGTTCGTGCTGACCGGCGGCGGACCCGACGACGCGACCGTGACCGTACTGCTCCTGCTGTACCGCTACGCGTTCGTCTACAACGACTTCGGCCTGGCCAGCGCGATGAGCACGGTGCTCTTCGTGGTGCTGGGAATCTTCGCCGGGGTGTACCTGCGGCTGACCCGCAGCAAGGGCTGAGAGGGGAACGACCATGGCCGCACAGACCGCTGTCCGCACGCTGATCGCGCCGACCGAGATGAACCGCCGCACGGGGAGGTTCCTCTACCGGTTCGTGCTGGGCGCGACGCTGCTCGGCTTCACCGCCGCCTTTCTCTTCCCGCTGTACTGGATGGCCTCGGGCGCGCTCAAGTCGTCGTCGGAACTGGCCCAGCCGAGGCCGACGATGGTGCCGCACTCCTGGCATCCGGAGGCGTACTCCGAAGCCTGGTCGTCGGTCGGGCTCGGCCACTACTTCCTCAACACGCTGCTGCTGGCGGCCGGGGCGTGGACCTGTCAGCTCGTGGTCGACGTGGCCGCCGCGTACTCGCTGTCCAAGCTGCGGCCGGTGCTGGGCAATGTGGTGCTCGCCATGATGCTGGCCACGCTGATGCTGCCGGTGTCGGCGCTGCTGGTGCCGACGTATCTGACCGTCGTGGACGTGCCGGTGATCCACGTCAATCTCATCAACACGCCGATGGCCGTCTGGCTGCCGGCCTGCGCCAACGCCTTCAACATCTTCATCCTCAAGCGGTTCTTCGACCAGATCCCCACCGAACTGCTGGACTCCGCCCGGATCGACGGCGCGGGCACGGTACGGATCCTCGTGTCGCTGGTGCTGCCGCTGTCCCGGCCGGTGCTCGCGGTCGTGTCGATCTTCGCGGTGGTCGGCGTCTGGAAGGACTTCCTCTGGCCGATGCTCGTGCTGCCCGATCCCGCGAAGCAGCCGATCACGGTCGCCCTGAACCGGTTGGCGGACGACATGCCCGCCAACCAGTTGCTGGCCGGAATGGTGATGGCGAGCATTCCGCTGCTCGTCCTCTTCCTCATCTTCCAGCGCAGCATCATCAACGGCCTCACCGCGGGCAGCCTCAAGGGCTGACCGGGCGCGGGCCCGCGCTCACCCCCCACGCATGGCAACCCCCGCCGCACGACGTCGTGCGGAGCTCAGGGAAGGATCACCCATGTCTCCAAGCGCCCCAACCCACCGCGCCAGAACGCTCGCGGCGGTGCTGCCCGCGGTGCTCGCGGTGCTGATCGCACTGCTGGTCTGGCAGGCGTCGCCGTCGGCGCACGCCGCGACCACGGTCGTCGAGGCGGAGTCCGCGACGCTGTCCGGCGGCGCGGTCGTCGCCACCGACCACACCGGCTACACGGGCAACGGTTTCGTCGGCGGCTACACCGACGCCAACAAGGGCACGGCCTCGACCGGCTTCACGGTCAGCTCGGCCGTCGCAGGCGCCGGAAGCGTCACCATCCGTTACGCCAACGGCACCACCGCCACCATGACACTCAGCCTCTACGTCAACGGCGCCAAGATCCGCCAGATCAGCCTCCCCGCCACCGCCAACTGGGACACCTGGACCACCACCGACCAGGCCATCACCTACACAGCGGGCACCAACACCATCGCCCTGACCTTCACCACCGCCGACAGCGGCAACGTGAACGTCGACAACATCACCGCGACGACGCCCAGCGGCAGCACCACACCGCCCGCCGCGACCGGTCAACTGGAGGCGGAGTCCGCGTCGTTGAGCGGCGGGGCCGTCGTCAGCAGTGACCACACCGGCTACACGGGCAGCGGATTCGTCAGCGGCTACACCGACGCCAACAAGGGCACGGCCTCGACCGGCTTCACGGTCAGCTCGGCCGTCGCAGGCGCCGGAAGCGTCAGGATCCGTTACGCCAACGGCACCACCGCCACCATGACACTCAGCCTCTACGTCAACGGCGCCAAGATCCGCCAGATCAGCCTCCCCGCCACCGCCAACTGGGACACCTGGACCACCACCGACCAGGCCATCACCTACACAGCGGGCACCAACACCATCGCGCTCACCTTCACCACCGCCGACAGCGGCAACGTGAACCTGGACAACGTCGTGGTGACGACACCGACGACGAGTACGACGCCGCCGACCACACCTCCCACGACGCCGCCCACCACACCCCCGGCCGGTTCGCTCACGCACCAGGCGGAGGACGCGTACTTTTCGGGCGGGCCGAGCGTGGTCACGACCGCCTCGGGGTTCAGCGGCAGCGGGTATCTGACGGGCTTCGGCGCGCAGGGCGCGCGGGTGGTCTTCGCCGTCAGCGCGCCCGGCGCGGCGAGCTATCCGGTGGCGGTCGCGTACCGGACCGGGAGCGGTTCCGGCGCGTCGATCACGCTGACGGCCAACGGGCTGAAGGTGGCGCAGGTCGCGCTGCCGGGTACGGGCGGGGCGTGGTCGACGGCCACGGTCAGCGCGCCGCTGCGGGCCGGGCTCAACACGCTGACGCTGCGCACCGAATCCGGTGACTCGGGCGCGCCCGACATCGACGGCGTCGCGGTGACCGGCTCGGTCGCCAACGCCACGCGCGGCGCCACGGTGCCGTACACGTCCTACGAGGCGGAGAGCGGCACCACCAACGCGAGCACGATCGGCCCCGACCGCACCTATCTGACGGTGGCGTCCGAGGCGTCGGGACGGAAGGCGGTGGTGCTCAACAGCACCGGCCAGTATGTGCAGTTCACCCTGACCAAGCCCGCCAACGCGATGACGCTGCGCTACTCGATCCCGGACAACGCGGCGGGCACCGCCACCTCGGCGCAGCTCAGCCTCTACGCCAACGGCAGCAAGGTCCGCGACCTCGACCTGTCGTCGAAGTACGCCTGGGTGTACGGCGGTTACCCGTACAACAACGACCCCTCGCAGGGCTCGGCGCACCACTTCTTCGACGAGTCGCGGTTCAAGATCGGGGACTTCCCGGCCGGGACGGTGCTCAAGCTCCAGAAGGACGCGGGCAGCACCGCCGCCTCGTACACCCTGGACCTGATGGAGACCGAGCAGGTCGCCGCGGACCAGGCCATGCCCGCGACCGGCTTCGTCTCCGCGACGACGCTCGGCGTCACCCCGAACGACGGGAGCGACGACACCTCGGCGCTCAACAACGCGGTGGCGACGGCCAAGTCGCAGGGCAAGGGCCTGTGGCTGCCCGCGGGCACGTACAACATCTCCGGGCACGTCAATCTGACCGGGGTCGCGCTGCGCGGCGCGGGCGAGTGGGCCACCGTGCTCCAGGGCCTCAACGGCAAGGGCGGGCTCTTCGGGCAGGGCGGCACCAACACCGTCCAGGACCTGACGATCTCCGGTGACGTGTCGTACCGCGACGACGCGAATTTCGACGCCGCGATCGAGGGCGACTTCGGCAACGGCTCGACCATCCAGGACGTGTGGATCGAGCACACCAAGGTCGGCCTGTGGATCGACGCGCCGACCAACGGCCTGTACGTGGGCGGCCTGCGAATCCGCGACACCGCCGCCGACGGCGTCAATCTGCACAAGGGCACCGCGAACACCGAGGTGTGGAACACCAGCGTTCGCAACACCGGGGACGACGGTCTCGCGATGTACTCCGAGGCGAGCGCGGTCACCAACTGCGCCTTCCGCTTCGACACCGTGCAGATGCCGCTGCTGGCGAACGCCGCCGCGATCTACGGCGGCAACGGCAACCGGATCGTGGACAGCGTCGTCGCCGACACGGTGACCGGGGCCTCGGGCATCGCGGTCAGCACCCGCAACTTCAATCCCGCGCCGGTCCCGTTCAGCGGCACCACCACCGTCGCGCGCAACACCCTGCTGCGCACCGGCGGCTACGAGCCGAACTGGCAGAGCAAGCTCGGCGCGCTGTGGATCTACGCCGACGGCTCCGACATCACGGCGCCCGTCGTGGTCAAGGACCTCGACATCACCGACAGCACCTACAGCGCGGTTCTGATCTCGTATCAGAAGACCGTCACCGGGCTGACGTTGAACAACGTCAAGATCCAGACGGCCGGCGCGTACGGCCTGGAGATCGACTCGAAGGGCTCCGGCACCTTCGGCGGCGTCACGGTCAGTGGCGCGGCCTCCGGCGGGCTCAGCACCACCGGGACCTTCACCATCAACCGGGGCTCCGGCAACACCGGCTGGTAACGCCCCCGCACACCCCGGTCCGCCCCGCACCCCTGACGGGGCGGACCGGCCCCCGCGCATGCCCTGCGGCCCTCCGGGCCCTGGCTCTCCACGACCGTCAAGGAGACTCCCGTGACACTGCCCGCCTCCCCCACCGCACCCGCCTGGTGGCGGCACGCCGCGATCTACCAGATCTATCTGCGCAGCTTCGCCGACGGCAACGGTGACGGCATGGGAGACCTCGCCGGGGTCCGCGAGCGCCTCCCCTACCTGCGGGATCTCGGGGTCGACGCGCTCTGGTTCAACCCCTGGTACGTCTCCCCGATGGCCGACGGCGGCTACGACGTCGCCGACTACCGTGACATCGACCCGATGTTCGGGACGCTCGCCGAGGCGGAGCGGCTCATCGTCGAGGCGCACGAGCAGGACCTGCGGGTCATCGTGGATCTGGTGCCCAACCACGCGTCCGACCAGCACCCCTGGTTCCGGGCCGCGTTGGCGGCGGGTCCGGACGCGGCCGAGCGGGAGCGTTTCTGGTTCCTGCCGGGCCGGGGCGCGGACGGCGAACTCCCGCCCAACGACTGGCAGTCGTACTTCGGCGGCGCCGCCTGGACCCGGATCACCGAGGCGGACGGCACGCCCGGCCCCTGGTACCTGCACATGTTCGCGCCCGAGCAGCCCGATCTGAACTGGGAACACCCGCAGGTGCGGGCGGAGTTCGAGAGCATCCTGCGGTTCTGGCTGGAGCGCGGCGTGGACGGCTTCCGGATCGACGTGGCGCACGGTCTGGCCAAGAAGCCGGGGCTGCCCGACGTCGGCCGAGACCCGGACGTCACCGACCTTCCCTACCAGGACTGCGACGCGGTGCACGAGATCTACCGCGACTGGCGGAAGATCGCGGACGGCTACGCGCGCAGCCCCCGGCCCGGCGGGGCGCCCGGCGAGCGGGTGTTCGTCGGCGAGGTGTGGCTGCCCACGCCCGAGCAGTTCGCCCGCTATCTGCGCCCCGACGAGCTGCACTCCGCCTTCAACTTCGAGTTCCTGTGCTGCGCTTGGGACGCGGCCCGCCTGCGCGAGGTCATCGACGCCACGCTCGCCTCGCACCGGCTGGTGGGCGCGCCGCCCACCTGGGTGCTGTCCAACCACGACACGATCCGGCACGTGACGCGGTACGGCCGCGAGGACACGTCCTTCGACATGGGCGACAAGCGGCTCGGCTCGCCGAGCGACACCGTCCTCGGCCGCCGCAGGGCCCGCGCCGCGGCGCTGCTCACGCTGGCCCTGCCGGGCGGTGTGTACGTCTACCAGGGCGACGAGCTGGGCCTCGCCGAGGTCGAGGACATACCCGACCACCTGATCCAGGACCCGACGTATGCCCGCTCCGGGGGCCGCGACCGCGGCCGGGACGGCTGCCGGGTGCCGCTGCCGTGGTCGGCGGAGCCGGTCTCGCTGGGCTTCTCGCCGGACGGCGCGAGCGCCGGTCCGTGGCTGCCGCAGCCCGCCGAATGGTCGGGGCGGTCCGTCGCGGCCCAGCAGGGCGATCCGCACTCCGTGCTCGCCCTGTACCGGGCCGGTCTCGCGCTGCGCGGGGAGTACCTCCGGTGGCTGCCGGAGACGCTGGAGTGGGTGGACGCGGGTCCCGGCACGGTGGCCTTCCGCCGGGACGGCGGCTTCCAGTGCCTGGTCAACCTGTCCGCCGAGCCGGTCGCGCTCCCCGCCGGGCTCCGGGTGCTGCTGGCCAGCGGCCCGCTGGAGGACGGCCTGCTGCCCTCCGACACCTGCGTCTGGCTGACCGCCGAATGACCGGCGTGCCCGCGCGCTGATCCCACGAGCCCCGGCCCGTCCCCGCTGATCGCGTAGAAGACCGCGTCCCCCGCCGATCCCGCGGAAGACCCCCTCCCCGCCGATCCCCGTGTCCCGTCCCGGCCGACCGCCGGGGGACGCGGGGATTTGTGCGTGGCGGTCGGCGGACCGCGCGTCCCACCTGGCGGAATTCACAACGCGTTCATTGACGTGGCACGCGCCACCTGGCTGACTTACGCCCAGGCCGGACCGCTGTCCGGCCCGGACTCACGACGCGAGGCCCCTACGGGCCGGCACAAGGGGAGGTGACCAGGGTGTACGCAGCTACGAGGACGGCCGCCGCCTGGCGCCGTCATCTCCGGGACGACGCGTACCGCAACCGGCACATCGACCTGCTGCGTGTCAGCAGCGCTCTGTGTCGACGCTGAATCCCGGGCCCGCCGCACGCTTCTGACGCGTCGTCACATCGGGCCCCCGCGCACTCCACCGCCCCTTCTCATGGGGCGGCTGCCGACGTCTCCCTTCGCGCTGGAGTTCCCCGATGAGCGAGCCACCACGCCCCGCCGTGCCCGCGGGCGCGACCGACACCGCCGTGCCGGAAGGCACGACCGACACCGTCACCACCCCTGCTCCACCGCCGCCGCGCACCCCGCCCGCCGACGACAGACGCGTCGGCCGGTCGGCGCAGCGCGTCGTCCCGCTGCGGCATCCCTGGCGCTGGGCGCTGACCGCCGTCGCCCTGGTGCTCGTCGCGCAGATCACGCACGGCCTGGTCACCAACCCCTTCTTCCAGTGGGACCGCTTCCGCTACTGGTTCCTGCGGCCGGTGATCCTGGACGGGCTGCTGGTCACGCTCCAAGTCGCCGCCTGGAGCGCCCTGTTCGGACTGCTCGGCGGCATCCTGCTCGCCCTGTGCCGACTGTCCAGGAGCCCGGTGCTGCGCTCGGTGAGCTGGATCTACATCTGGCTGTTCCGCTCGGTGCCGCTGATCGTCATCCTCCTGTTCCTGTTCAACTTCTCCTCGCTGTACGCCACATTGAGTCTGGGCGTGCCCTTCGGTCCCGGCTTCGTGCACTTCGACGAGTCGCGGCTGGCCACCGACATGGTGGTGGCCGTGGTCGGCATCAGCCTCAACGAGGCCGCCTACGCCGCCGAAGTGGTGCGCGCCGGAGTGCTCTCGGTGGACCAGGGACAGCACGAGGCCGCCGCCGCGCTCGGCCTGCCGCGCGGCTACCAGTTCACCCGGATCGTCTTCCCGCAGGCGCTGCGGGCGATCGTGCCCTCGTACGTCAACCAGTTGATCGGGCTGATCAAGAGCACCTCGCTGGTCTTCTACGTCTCCCTGCTCGACCTCTTCGGCAAGGTGGAGAGCATGGGCAGTACGTATCCGGGCGACGTCGTCCCGCTGCTGCTGGTGGCGACCGTCTGGTACGTGATCCTGACCAGCGTCGTCTCGGTGGTCCAGTTCTACGTCGAGCGGTACTTCTCACGCGGCGCGCTGCGGACCGTACCGCCGACGCCGTTGCAACGGCTGCGTACGGCAGTGCGCGATCTGCGGGCGCGCGCCGAGATCGGATCGATCGCATGAGCGCCGACCGCGTCCCCGCCGACACGTTGGTCACCGCGGTGACCGCGCGCCCCGCCGCCGTGACCGTCCACGACGCGCACAAGTGGTACGGCACGCACCAGGTGCTCTCCGGTGTCGATCTGACCGTGCAGCCCGGACAGGTGACGGTGATCCTCGGCCCGTCGGGCTCCGGCAAGTCGACGCTGCTGCGGGCGATCAACCACCTGGAGAAGCTGGACATCGGCTACGTCAGCCTCAACGGCGAGCCGATCGGCGTACGGCACCACCGCGGCCGGCTCAAGGAGATCAGCGAGCGGGCGATCCTCGCCCAGCGCCGCCGGATCGGCTTCGTCTTCCAGGGCTTCAACCTCTTCCCGCACCTCAGCGTGCTGGACAACGTGGCCGCCGCGCCGGTCGCGGCCCGGCAGAAGACCAGGGCCGAGGCGGAGGAACTGGCCCGCGCGCTGCTCGGCCGGGTCGGGCTCGCCGACAAGGTCGACGCCTATCCCCGGCAGCTCTCCGGCGGCCAGCAGCAGCGGGTGGCCATCGCCCGCGCGCTGGCCCTCGAACCCGGCGTCATCCTCTTCGACGAGCCGACCTCGGCGCTCGACCCCGAACTCGTCGGCGAGGTACTGGCCGTCATCAGGGATCTCGCCACCAGCGGTACGACGCTGATCGTCGTCACGCACGAGATCGGCTTCGCCCGCGAGGTCGCCGACACCGTCGTCTTCCTGGACGGCGGCCGGATCGTCGAACAGGGCCCGCCCGACCAGGTGTTGGACAACCCCCGGCACCCCAGGACCCGCGAATTCCTCAGCAAGGTCCTCTGAACCCTCCTCCGAACCCCCGTACGCCGCGGGCCAAGGCGCGGACACAGGCGCCTTCCACAGCGACGGCCGCCAGCCCGCGGGCGCCCGATACGTCACCCCCCGCACATCCGCTCACCATCAGCGAGGTTCACCATGCCCGACATCCGTACCACCGCCACCAGACGCGTCGCCGCGGGCATCGCCGTCGCCGCCCTCACCTTCGGCCTCGCCGCCTGCGGCAGCGACAGCGGCTCGGACGCCGCGGCACCGGCAGCCGCGGACGCCAAGGGCACCGTCGTGGTCGGCGCGCAGTCCAACGGCGCCGCCAAGGAGATCACGCTCACCGTCCCTGAGGTCGCCGCCATCCGCGCCGAGCTGCCCAAGTCCGTGCTCGACAGCAAGCAACTCGTCATCGGCCTGGGCTTCCTGCCCGCCGGCTCGCCGCCGATCGGCTACGTCGGCGCGGACCAGAAGACCATCACCGGTTCCGAGCCCGACCTCGGCCGGCTGATCGCCGCCGTCTTCGGCCTCAAGCCCGTGCTGTCCAACGCCACCTGGGACAACCTCTTCGTCGGCATCGACAGCGGCAAGACCGATGTCGGCTTCTCCAACATCACCGACACCGAGCAGCGCAAGGAGAAGTACGACTTCGCCAGCTACCGGCAGGACAACCTCGGCTTCGAGGTGAAGAAGAGCGACACCTGGAACTTCGACGGCACCTACCGCAGCCTGGCGGGCAAGACCGTCGCGGTCGGCGCGGGCACCAACCAGGAGAAGATCCTGCTGAAGTGGCAGAGCGAGCTGAAGGCCGACGGCAAGAAGCTCACGATCAAGTACTTCCAGGACTCCAACAGCACCTATCTGGCGCTCAACTCCGGCCGGATCGACGCCTACTTCGCGCCCAACCCGAGCATCGCCTACCACGGCACGCAGACCGCGGGCTCGCCGAACGCCACCCGCAGCGCGGGCAAGTTCTCCGGCGCCGGGGCGTCCCTGCAAGGGCTGATCTGCGCCACGGCGAAGAAGGACAGCGGCCTGGCCAAGCCCCTCGCCGACGCGATCAACCACCTGATCAAGAATGGTCAGTACGCGCAGTGGCTCGCCGCGTGGAATCTGGCCAACGAAGCGGTGCCCGCCTCGCTGGTCAACCCGCCGGGGCTGCCGCTGACCAACTCCTGACCCCGTACCGGCCGCGGCACGGCCCCGCACCGACCGAAAGGAAGTCGACCGCCATGACACGCAGGAAAGTCGTCGTCGTCGGAGGCGGGGCCATGGGCTCGTCCGCGGCCTGGCACCTCGCCTCGCGCGGCGCCGAGGTCACGCTGCTCGAACAGTTCGCGCCCGGCCACGACCGGGGCAGCTCGCACGGCAGCTCCCGGATCTTCCGGCTCGCGTACGCCGATCCGTTCTACGTCGGCCTCGCCGTACGGGCGCTTCCGCTGTGGCGGCGGCTCCAGGACGAGACGGGCAGCACCGTACTGACCCTGACCGGGGCCGTCGACCACGGGCCCGCGCGGGCCGTCGCGGCGCTGCGGGACGCGCTGCGCGGGGCCGGGCGGCCCAGCCAGGAGCTGACCGCGCGGGCCGCCGCCGAGCGCTGGCCGGGGCTCGTCGCGGACACCACCGCGCTGTTCCACCCCGAGGCCGGGCGGCTGCACGCCGACGACGCGGTGGCCGCCTTCCAGCAGGCCGCGCGGGCCAAGGGCGCGACCGTACGGCACGGCGTCAAGGTCGGCGCGCTGCGGCGGCGCGGCTCGGGCGCCGAGGTGGTCACGGCGCGGGACGAGGTGATCGCCGCGGACGCCGTGGTCGTGGCCGTCGGCGGCTGGGCGGCCCGCACGCTCGGCCAGGTCACCGAGGGCCCGCCGCCGCTGCGCGTCACCCAGGAGCAGCCGGTGCACTTCCCCGCCCCCGACGCGCCGGACTGGCCCGCCTTCATCCACCACGGCGGGGCCGGTATCGACGAGGCCGCGGGCGTGTACGGCCTCGGCAGCGCCGACGGGGTGAAGGCCGGATTCCACGGGATCGGCCCGGTCGTGGACCCGGACGACCGGGACCGCACGCCCGATCCCGTGGTCCTCGGCAGGCTCCAGGAGTACGCCGCCCGGTGGCTGCCCGGTGTCGATCACACCCGGCCCACCCCGGTGACCTGCTTGTACACCACGACCCCCGATCATGACTTCGTGATCGACCGTGTGGGACCTTTCACCGTCCTCGCGGGATTTTCCGGGCACGGATTCAAGTTCGCATCAGTGGTCGGCGAAATCGCCGCCGACCTCGTGGACGGCCGTCCGGGGTCAGGACGGTTCGCGATCGGCCGCCCCTACCGCCCGGCGACAGCGCAGTGACGGCGACGCGCCGTACGACAGCAGAACGGAGAGTCACGGCGACCATGTCGACCAGCCTTCAGCACCCGCAGCAGCAGCCCCAGAACCCCGGACCGACCGGCGACCAGATCTTTCCCGCGTCGCCGCACCCTCTGGACAACCCCGCCTGGGCCGCGCTGACCGGGGCGCACCGCCATCTCGCGCAGATCGTCGGCTCCGCCGCGCGCTACCCGGAGGACGTCTCGCCCTTCGTGGCGCTCGCCAACCCCGCCGATCCGGCCGCGTGGGCGGACCTCGCCGCCCTCATGGGTCCCGGCGCGACCTTCGCGCTGGCCGGCGTCCCGGCCACGCCCGACGGGTGGCGCAGCGAGTGGGGAGCCGAGGGCGTGCAGCTCGTCGGGACCGACGCGCTGCTGGACGAGGCCGATCCGGAGGCGCGCCCGCTCGGCCCTGCGGACGTACCGGAGATGCTGGACCTGGTCGAGCGGACCAAGCCGGGTCCGTTCAGGCAGCGCACCATCGAGCTGGGCGCCTACTACGGCATCCGCCGCGACGGAAAGCTCGTGGCCATGGCCGGTGAGCGGCTGCGGCTCGACGGCTGGACCGAGATCAGCGCCGTGTGCACCGACGACGCGTTCCGCGGCCAGGGCCTGGCGTCCCGGCTGGTGCGGCACACGGCGGCCGGGATCCGCGGCCGGGGCGACCGCCCGTTCCTGCACGCGGCGGGCAGCAACGTCAACGCCATCCGGCTCTACGAGTCGATCGGCTTCGCGCTGCGCCGCACCACGCACTTCCGGGGCGTACGGGTGCCGGGCGGCGACGGCGACGCGGAAGGCACCGGCGGCGCGGGCGAATGAACGCCGGTGACGGACACCGGTGACGGACGCCATTGCGCGGGACGGTATCCGCGAGATAGCGTCGAATTCAGGTGATGAGTGTCAGCGACAAGCCCTGGCTGGCTGACCGGCAACCCTCCCTCGCGGCGGGGTGCTCCAGGTGACAACCAGGCGGGTCCCGACCGGACCCGCAAGCGCGACTCCGGTACGGCCCCCGGCCGTACCGCCCGGACGGGGGTGACGACATTGCGAGCGGACTTCGACCGCGCCGACGTGCGCACCCTCGTCCCGCGCGGACCCGTCGTGCATCTGTACGGGCGCCAGCACATCGATCTCCAGCGCGTCGCCGGCGCGCTCTGTTGCGCCTGATCTGACCCCGCCGACGCGACCGCCATGGGGCGGCCGTGTCCTCCTCCGGTCGATCAGGAAGGCACTTCGCCGTGTCCGCACACCCGTCATCCCTGTCCTCCTCCGCCTCCCCCGAGCCCGCTTCATCACCTTCGTCCGCTCCGTCGGCGTCCGCCGCCCGTCCGCCGCTGCACCTCGCGGTCGCCCTGGACGGCGCGGGCTGGCACCCGGCCGCGTGGCGGGAGCCGGACGCGCGACCCGGCGAACTGTTCGACGCCGCCTACTGGGCGGACGCCGTGACCGAGGCCGAGCGCGGCCTGCTGGACTTCGTCACCATCGAGGACTCCCTCGGGCTCCAGTCGACCGGGTACGGCGACCCCGACGAGCGCACCGACCAGGTGCGCGGCCGGCTGGACGCCGTGCTCATCGCGTCCAGGGTCGCCCCGCTGACCAGCCACATCGGTCTGGTGCCGACCCTGATCGCCACGCACACCGAGCCGTTCCACCTGTCCAAGGCCATCGCCACCCTGGACTACGTGAGCGGCGGCCGGGCCGGGCTGCGCATCCAGATCTCCGCCCGACAGCACGAGGCCGCGCACTTCGGCCGCCGCGAATTCCCGGCGTTCCGCATCGAGGAGTACGACCAGCCGCACGTCCAGGACCTGGTCACCGACCTCTTCGACGAGGCCGCGGACTACGTCGAGGTGCTGCGGCGGCTGTGGGATAGCTGGGAGGACGACGCGGAGATCCGGGACGTGGCCACCGGCCGTTTCGTGGACCGCGACAAGCTCCATTACATCGACTTCCAGGGCCGCCACTTCGGCGTCAAGGGCCCCTCGATCACACCGCGCCCGCCGCAGGGCCAGCCGCCGGTGACCGCGCTCGCGCACGCGACCGTGCCGTACCGGCTGGTGGGGCGCGCCGCGGACATCGGCTATGTGACCCCGCACGACGCGGGGCAGGCGGCGGCGATCGTCGCGGAGATCCGCGCCGAGCAGCGGGCCGCGGGCCGGGAGGCCGAACCGGTCCATGTCTTCGGCGATCTGGTGGTCTTCCTCGACACCGACCGCGCTGCGGCCGAGGCCCGCAGGGACCGGCTGGACGCGCTGCTCGACCAGCCGTACACCAGCGACGCGACCGTCTTCGCCGGGACGCCCGCCGAACTGGCCGACCTGCTGCTGGAGTGGCAGGACGCCGGGCTGACCGGTTACCGGCTGCGGCCGGCGGCGCTCGGCCACGACCTGCCCGCGATCACCCGCGGCCTGGTGCCCGAGTTGCAGGCGCGCGGCGCCTTCCGGCGCGCGTACGAGGCCGGCACGCTCCGCGGCCTGCTGGGGCTCGCGCGCCCCGCGAACCGCTACGCCACCACCAGCGCCTGAGCCGGAGGATCCGACCGTCATGAGCAAGCCCCTGAAGCAGATCCATCTCGCGGCCCACTTCCCCGGAGTCAACAACACCACCGTGTGGAGCGACCCGGCCGCGGGCAGCCACATCGAGTTCAGCTCCTTCGCCCACTTCGCGCGCACCGCGGAGCGGGCCAAGTTCGACTTCCTCTTCCTCGCCGAGGGCCTGCGGCTGCGCGAACAGGGCGGCCATATCTACGACTTGGACGTCGTCGGCCGCCCGGACACCTTCACCGTGCTCGCCGCGCTGGCCGCGGTGACCGAGCGGATCGGCCTGACCGGCACGATCAACTCGACGTTCAACGAGCCGTACGAGGTGGCCCGGCAGTTCGCCAGCCTCGACCACCTGTCCGCGGGCCGCGCCGCGTGGAACGTCGTCACCTCCTGGGACGCCTTCACGGGGGAGAACTTCCGGCGCGGCGGCTTCCTTCCGCAGGACGAGCGGTACTCCAGGGCGCGGGAGTTCCTGGCCACCGCCAATGAGCTGTTCGACTCCTGGCACGGCGACGAGATCGTCGCCGACCGGGAGACCGGGACGTTCCTGCGGGACGCGCGGGCCGGGGCCTTCGTCCACAAGGGCCAGCACTTCGACATCCAGGGGCAGTTCAACGTCCCGCGCAGCCCGCAGGGCCGCCCGGTGATCTTCCAGGCGGGGGACTCGGAAGAGGGACGCGAATTCGCCGCGTCGAGCGCGGACGCGATCTTCAGCCGGTACAGCACTCTCAAGGAGGGGCGGGAGTTCTACACGGACGTCAAGGGGCGCCTGGCCCGGCACGGCCGCCGGGCGGACCAGTTGCTGATCCTGCCCGCCGCCACCTTCGTGCTCGGCGACACCGACGCCGAGGCGGAGGAGCTGTCCCGCGAGGTGCGCCGCGCGCAGGTCAGCGGTGCCACCGCGATCAAGCACCTGGAATTCGTCTGGAACCGCGACCTGTCCGGGTACGACCCGGAGGGCCCGCTGCCCGAGATCGACCCGGATCTCGGCGAGCACACCATCGCCCGCGGCCGGGCTCAAGTCCGGATGTACCGCGACCCGTTGGCGACCGCCCGCGAGTGGCGGGAGCTGGCGGCGGCCAACAAGTGGTCCATCCGCGACCTGGTCATCGAGACCGGCAACCGCCAGTCGTTCGTCGGCTCCCCCACGACGGTCGCGGAGACCATCAACTCCTTTGTGCAGGCCGACGCGAGCGACGGTTTCATCCTCGTCCCGCACATCACCCCCGGCGGTCTCGACGTCTTCGCCGACACCGTCGTGCCGCTGCTCCAGGAACGCGGTGTGTTCCGCACCGAGTACGAGGGCGGCACGCTGCGGGACCACCTCGGCCTGGCCCACCCGGACGCCGGGGGCGACGCCGCGGACGTACGGGAGTCGGTGGCATGAAGTTCCTCGCCATCACGCTGATCGTGCACCGGCCCGACCCGGTCACCGGCGTCCTGAAGTCCACTCATGAGCGCTTCAGGGAAGTCCTCGACAACGCGGTGCTCGCCGAGGAGTTGGGCTTCGACGGGTTCGGGGTGGGAGAGCGGCACGAGCGGCCGTTCATCTCCTCCTCGCCGACGGTGGTGCTCAGCCATGTCGCGGCGATCACCCGGCGCATCCGGCTCTTCACCGCGGTCACCACGCTGAGCCTGCTGGACCCGGTCAGGGCGTACGAGGACTACGCGACGCTCGACCATCTCTCCGAGGGCCGCCTGGACCTGATCATCGGTAAGGGCAACGGCACGGCGCAGCGCGAGCTGTTCCACGTCACGCCCGAGGACCAGTGGGACCGCAACGCCGAGAGCTACGAGGTGTTCCGGCAGATCTGGCGGCAGGACAAGGTGACCGCGCGGACCCGCTTCCGCCCCGAGCTGAAGGACGCGGAGGTCTGGCCGCGGCCGTACCAGCGGCCGATCCGGGTCTGGCACGGCAGCGCGACCAGCAAGGAGTCCGTGGACCTCGCCGCCCGCTACGGCGATCCGCTGTTCTCGGCGAATGTCACCAACCCCATCGAGCCGTATGCCGAGTTGATCCGCTACTACCGGGAGCGCTGGGAGCACTACGGGCACGATCCGGCGGACATCGCGGTGGGCGCGGGTTCCGCGGGGTTGTACGTGGCCCGCACCTCGCAGGAGGCGCTGGAGGTCTACCGGCCGATCTTCGAGAGCAATCTGGCGTTCCAGAAGGAGGTGGGCCTGCCGGTGGTCTTCGGGACGCTGGAGGACTTCGTGGAGCGCAGTTCGGCGCTGATCGGCAGCCCGCAGCAGGTGATCGAGAAAGTGCACCGCTATCACGAGGAGTTCGGGCACACCGTGCTGCATCTGCACGCGGACGCGAGCGGGCTCGGCGAGGCCGAGCACCGTACGTCGCTGGAGCGTTTCCAGTCCGAGGTCGCGCCCGTGCTCCGCGCGGAGATACCCGATCCGCCGTGGGACTGGGGGCCGGTGAACACGGCCTCTCCGCGTAAGGACACCGTCGGCGCAGGCACCATCGCAAAGGAGGGCGACGCCGCATGAGCGTTCCCGCAGCTTCCGGCTCATCGAACCCCTCACGTCCGTCGGACCCTTCGAGTTCCCCGGACCCTTCCGCCTCTTCGGCTTCCTCGAACTCGGCGTCGGTGCCGCTGTCGATTCTCGACCTGTCGCCGATCAGTTCGGGCTCCACCGCCGCGCAGGCGCTGCGCAACACCGTGGACCTGGCACAGCGCGCGGAGGCCGCCGGATACGCGCGCTACTGGCTGGCCGAGCACCATCTGACGACCGGGGTCGCCGGGGTGTCGCCCGCGCTGGTGATCCAGCTCGTGGCGGCGGCGACCGCACGAATCCGGGTGGGCGCGGGCGCGGTGCAGCTCGGGCACCGCACACCGCTGTCGGTGGTCGAGGAGTTCGGGCTGCTCGACGCGCTGTACCCGGGCCGGATCGACCTGGGCCTCGGCCGTACCGGATTCCGTAAGCCGTCCGCGTCCGGCGGCGCGCCCGCCGCTCCCCCGGCGCCGCGCCGCACCGAGGCCCGGTACACACCGGAGGGGCTGCTGATCCCCGCGCCGTACGACTTCAGCCGGCTGATCGGCTCTCCGCTGCTGACCCGCTACACGCAGCTCGTGCAGTACCCGGGGGCCGAACTGCCCGAGTACCGCGACCAGCTCGACCAGATCCTCGGGCTGCTGCGCGGGGACTACCGGACCCCGGAGGGACTCGACGCGCACGCGGTGCCCGGCGAGGGCGCCGATCTCCAGGTGTGGGTGCTGGGCAGCAGCGGCGGGGCGAGCGCGCAGGCGGCGGGCGCGCTCGGCCTGCCCTTCGCGGCGAATTACCACGTGAGTCCGGCCGCCGTCCTCGAAGCGGTGGACGCGTACCGCAAGGCGTTCGTGCCCTCCGCCACGCTCGACGAGCCGCATGTGCTGGTCTCGGCCGATGTCGTGGTCGCCGAGGACGACGCCACCGCGCGGCACTTGGCGTCGCCGTACGCGCTGTGGGTGCACAGCATCCGCTCGGGTCAGGGCGCGATCCCCTTCCCGAGTCCGGAGGAGGCCGCGGTCCACTCGTGGACGGCGGACGAGCGGGCGCTGGTCGAGGACCGGGTGCGCACCCAGTTCACCGGCACACCCGAAAGTGTCGCGGACCGGCTGCGGGTGCTCCAACAGGCCACGGGCGCCGATGAGTTGCTGGTCACCACCATCACCCACGACCACCGGGACCGGGTCCGTTCCCACGAGTTGCTGGCGGACGCCTGGCGGCGGACCGCATGACCTCACCCGTATGACGTCACGCATGACGTCACCGCTCAGCGCGATCAGGAGGCTCCCATGACCGACCACCCCACCGCCACCGACGGCTATCTGGAGAACAACACGGCGTACGCGGCGGCCTTCGAGGGTCCGCTGCCGCTGCCGCCCGCCCGGCACACGGCGGTTCTGGCGTGCATGGACGCCCGGCTCAATGTGTACGGGGCGCTCGGTCTCGCCGAGGGCGACTCGCATGTGATCCGCAACGCGGGCGGGGTGGCCACCGACGACGCGATCCGTTCGCTGGCGATCAGTCAGCGGCTGCTGGGCACACGGGAGATCGTGCTGATCCACCACACCGACTGCGGCATGCTCACCTTCGGCGACGACGCCTTCCGCGAGTCGATCCGCGAGGAGACGGGCATCAAACCGCCGTGGGCGGCCGAGGCGTTCACCGATCTGGAGACCGACGTCCGCCAGTCCGCGGCCCGGATCAGGAACAGCCCGTTCATCCCGCACACCGACGCGGTGCGCGGCTTCGTGTTCGACGTGGCGAGCGGCAGGCTCGCGGAGGTGGCACTGCCCGACTAGGTCCTGTCCGGCGGATCATGGGCGGTCCAGGCGGTGCCCGGTGCTCCCCCGGACTCCGTCCGGGGGACCCCTGAGCGCAACGCACCGGGATGCCCGCGCAGCGGAGCTATCCGGGCATTCCGGCAACGCGACGGGGGTGCGTGCCAGCTGCCGAAGGGGCCAGTCGTGATCCGCCTCACCGTCAGACCCTCCGCACTGTCAGGCCCGAGGAGCCGTCAGGCCCGCCGCGTCCAGGACGGCGACGGCCGTGCTCAGCGCCAGGCCGTCCAGGACCTCCGCCTTGATCCCGGCGCGGGCGCTGGCGCCGTCGAAGACCAGCGTGAGCTGGCGGGCCAGCAGTGCGGGGTCGGCGGCCCCGCCGCGCGCGGCCTCGGCGCGGAAGAAGTCGGTGAGCACCTGCTTGTTGCGGCGGGCCACGACGCTCGCCGGGTGCTCCGGGTCCTTCAGCTCGACCTGCGTGGCGAGGAAGGGGCAGCCGCGGTAGTCGGCCGAGGCGGCGGTCTCCTCCAGCCGCTCGAAGACGTACAGGACGCGGTCGCGCGGCGCCGCGGGCGCGCCGGGCGGCGGCAGCAGCCGGGCCTCGACGGGCGGCCCCTGCCGGTCGAGCGCGGCGGCCAGCACCTCGTCCTTGCTCGCGAAGAGCTGGTACATCGAGCGCTTGGACACCCCGGCGGCCTTGCACAGCGCGTCGATGCCGGTGCCGACGCCTTCCCGGTAGAAGAGCCCGGCCGCGGCGTCGAGCAGGCGGTCGCGCGTGCCGGACTTCTCCGTAGCGCCGGACTTCTGTGTCGTGGTCATACCCCGAGGTTACCGCTCCGGCTTGGCATCGGAAACCGATCGGTATACGGTTGGGGAAACCGATCGGTTTCCATGGTCGGCCGCATCCGTGCGAACCGCACGCGACCCCCCGGGCCGCGCGCGTACCGGCCACGGACCGCTCTCCTCCCGAAAGGCACTCCCATGCAGATCAACGGCGCTGTCGCCCTCGTCACCGGAGGCAACCGCGGCCTCGGCGAGAAGTTCGTCCAGGCCCTGCTCGACGGGGGCGCGGCCAAGGTCTACGCCGCCGCCCGCAACCCGGCCTCGGTCACCGTGCCGGGCGCCGTACCGCTCGCGCTGGAAATCACCGACCCCGAGTCGGTACGGGCGGCGGCCGAGGCGGCCGGTGACGTCACCCTGCTGATCAACAACGCGGGCGCGTCGAACGGGGTGGACCTGCTCACCAGCGAGATGGACGTCGTCCGGAACGAGTTCGAGACCCACGTCTTCGGCACGCTCGCCGTCAGCCGCGCCTTCGCGCCGGTCCTGGCCCGCAACGGCGGCGGCGCGGTGCTCAACGTGTTGTCGGCTCTGTCTTGGTTCACCACGCCGGGCAGCGCCGTCTACTCGGCCGCCAAGTCCGCCGAGTGGTCCCTGACCAACGCCACCCGCCTGGCGCTGCACGGCCAGGGCACCCTCGTCACCGGCCTGCACGTCGGCTACATGGACACCGACATGGCCGCGGGCGTCGACGCCCCCAAGTCGGACCCCGCCAAGATCGCGCGCATCGCGCTCGACGGCGTCGAGGCCGGGCTGTACGAGGTGCTGGCCGACGACACCAGCCGTCAGGTCAAGGCCGGCCTCGCCGCCGACCCTTCGGCTCTCTACGCCGAACTCGCCGCACGCTGAACACTTCTGTGGATGCGTCAGTCAGCAGTGCGGGACGTGCGGCTGCCACTGGGCGGCGGAACCGGTCGTCAGATACCAGTCGTTGACGTAGCCGCTGTCGCCGTCGAAGTCGAGCATGAACCAGTAGCGGTCGCCGTGCCCGTCGGCGTCGCCGTCACCGGTCGTCCAGCAGGCGAGTTCCCTCTCCTCGCCGTTGTAGTAGCGCCGCCCGGTCTGACCGGAGCCGTAGCTCGGCCCGTGGTGCGAGGCCAGATACGAGCCGGGGTCGACGGCCGTCACGGTGGCGCACCATTAGGAAGGCCCCCGTCCGCGCCGCTCCTGACAAACGTCAGGGCACATCCGCCGCGGCCATGACCGCGGTCAGCCCCGGTACTCCTCCAGCAGGCGCAGCCACACCTCACTGATCGTCGGGTACGCCGGGACCGCGTGCCACAGCCGCTCGATGGGCACCTCGCCCGCGACGGCGACCGTCGCGGAGTGCAGGAGTTCGCCGACGCCGGGGCCGACGAAGGTGACGCCGAGCAGGATGCCCCGGTCGAGGTCCACGACCATGCGGGCCTTGCCCCGGTAGCCGTCGGCGTAGAGAGAGGCGCCCGCGACCTGGCCGAGGTCGTAGTCCACGACCTTGGTCCGGTGTCCGGCGCGCTCCGCCTCGCTCGCCGTGAGGCCCACGGAGGCCGCCTCGGGGTCGGTGAAGACCACCTGCGGCACGGCGGCGGCGTCGGCGGTGGCGGCGTGCGGACCCCAGGGCGCGTCGTCGACCGGCTCGCCCTTGGCGCGAGCGGCGATCACGGCCCCGGCGATCCTGGCCTGGTACTTGCCCTGGTGGGTGAGGAGCGCGCGGTGGTTGACGTCGCCCGCCGCGTAGAGCCAGCCGTCCGGCACGCCGGTGACCCGGCAGGTGACGTCCACGCCCAGCCAGTCCCCGGGGCGCAGGCCGACCGTCTCCAGCCCGAGGTCGCCGGTGCGCGGCGAGCGGCCGGTGGCGAAGAGGATCTCGTCGGCGACGACCCGCTGGCCGCCCTCCAGGCCGACCCGTACCTCGCCGTCCGCGCCGTCGCGCTCGACGATCGGCACGTTCGTACCGAAGTGCACCTCCACGCCCGCCTCGCGCAGGCCCTCGGTGACCAGTTCGCCGACGAAGGGCTCCATGCGCTCCAGCAGGCGGTCGCCGCGCACGAGCATGGTCACCCGCGAGCCGAGCGCCTGCCAGGCGGTCGCCATCTCGACGGCCACCACACCGCCGCCGACCACGACCAGGCGGCCGGGGACCTCCTTGGCGCTGGTCGCCTCACGGCTGGTCCACGGGTTGATGTCGGCGATGCCCGGCAGCTTGGGCAGCGCGGCGGAGGTGCCGGTGCAGACGGCGACGGCGTGCCGCGCGGTCAGCCGTACGGTCTCGCCCTCCGGCGTCAGCACCGCGACCTGCTTGGGACCGTCCAGGCGGCCCTGGCCGCGTACGAGATCGACGCCGACCGACTCCAGCCAGCCCACCTGGCCGTCGTCCTTCCAGTGCGAGGTGAACTCGTCGCGGCGGGCGAGGACGTCAGCGGCGTCCAGCGGTCCCGCGACCGCGCGGGCCAGCCCCGGCAGCCGGCTCGCGTCGGCGCGGGCGACCACCGGGCGCAGCAGTGCCTTGCTCGGCATGCACGCCCAGTAGGAGCACTCGCCGCCGACCAGCTCGCTCTCCACAACGACCGTGCTGAGCCCTGCGGCCTGCGTGCGGTCGGCGAGATTCTCACCGACCGGTCCGGCTCCGATGACGATCACGTCGTAGGTACGGGCAGCGTCGTTCATACCGGCTCCTGGGCTGCTGTCTGAATCACGCGGTGGTGTGCACACGTCTGTGCACACACATCTGTACTCACATGTCGGTGTTCACACATCCGGGTCACGCGCGGAGAAGGGGTGGCCAGGCCGTCATCCTACTGACGGGACCGGGCGGACGTATGATCACTTCGGGGCGCCGAGGGGCGCCGCGGGAGGTGTACCGATGGGCGAACTGGTACTGATCCGTCACGGCGAGACCGAGTGGACGCTGACCGGCCAGCACACCAGCTACACCGATCTGCCCCTCACCCCGAACGGCGAGGAGCAGGCCAGGACACTGGCTCCGATGCTGGCCAGCAGGCACATCTCCACCGTGATCACCAGCCCCATGCGGCGCGCGCGGGACACCGCGAAGCTGGCCGGGCTCGAGCGCACACGGGTCGACGCCCACCTGTGCGAGTGGGACTACGGCGGCTACGAGGGCGTCACCACCCGTGACATCCACCGCACCCGTCCCTCCTGGGATCTGTGGACCGACGGGGTCCCCGAGGGCCCCGAGGGCCATCCGGGGGAAACGGCGGAACAGGTCGGCGAGCGGGCCGACCGGGTGCTGGCCCTCGCCGACGCGGCGTTCACCAACAGCGACGGCGGCGATGTGGTGCTGGTCGCGCACGCCCACTTCCTGCGGGTGCTGACCGCGCGCAGACTGGGGCTGCCCCCGGCCGACGGCGCCCTGTTCCAGCTCGCCACCGGCACCGTCAGCCGACTCGGCCTGGAACACGGCCGCCATGTGCTGACCGCGTGGAACCGGCTGCCCTGAGCGCGCGGTGACGTCTGCGACGGCGGTGGTCTCTGTACGGGCGCCGGTGTCCGTCCGAGCGATGGCGTCCGGACGAGCGGTGGCGTCCGGACGAGCCGCGAGGCCCGTGTCAGCCGTGTAGCCCGGACGGACCGCCAGGAGCGGCGGCATCCGGTGGGGTCCGCGAAGACTGGGAGCAGCCCGGCGGTCCGGAGTCGGACCGGTACCGGGGCCCGGCACCAGGAGAGGACCCGGTCATGGCACTCGCGCACCGCAAGGACATCGGACTGCTGGCGTTGCGCGCGGGGACCGGCGGGGTGCTCTTCGCGCACGGCGCGCAGAAGCTCTTCGGCTGGTTCGGCGGCGGCGGGATCGACGGCACCTCGGCGGCCATGGAGCAGATGGGCTTCAAGCCGGAGCGGGCGAGCGCCGTCGCGGCCGGGCTCGGCGAGGCGGGCGGCGGGCTGCTGCTGGCCCTGGGGATCGCCACCCCGGCCGCGGGCGCGGCGGCGGCCGGCGCCATGGCGGGCGCGGTCTCCGTCCACGCCCCCGCCGGTTTCTTCAACACGTCCGGCGGCTACGAGTACCCCGCCTTCCTCGGCTTCTGCGCCGCCGCTTTGGGTGTCACGGGACCCGGCCGCTACTCTCTGGACCATCTGACCGGCCATGTCCTGAACCGCCCGTGGGTGGTGGCCGCCGCCTTCACCGGCTCGGCAGCCGCCGCTTTCACGGTCGTACGCCGCCGCGCCGTCGGCAACGGTCCCGCGCCCGAGGATCTCGCCGTGCTGGAGGACCAGGACGGCTGAGCCGCCCGCGGACCGGTGCGGGGAACGCCGTACCGACCGGGGCAGCGGCACGCGCGGCGGCCACCGGCGGGGTGCGCGGCGACGCGCGGGCGGCGGCAGGGACACGGCGGCACGGGGACGGCGGCATGCAGACGACACGCCGTCGTCCGCATGCCGCCATCCGCGCAGGGTAGGCCGGAGCCAGGAACGCCGGAGCGGATTCGGCGCGGATGGCGGCGTGCGGACGGAACAGGGCGGAACAGAGCGACAGTGAACGGCGGCGAGGGAGCACGCATGACGGTGACGGCCCAGGAGCAGCGGTCACGGCTGTCCTCGCCGTGGGCGCGCGGGCTGGGCGCCGCCGCCGCCGGGGCGCTCCCGGCGCTCGCCTTCCCCGCGCCGTCGCTGTGGTGGCTGGCGTACGTGGCGCTGGTGCCGTGGATGCTGCTGGTGCGCTCCGCGGGCAGTGCGCGGCGGGCGGCGCTGGACGGCTGGCTGGGCGGCGCGGGCTTCATGCTGGCGGTGCACCACTGGCTCTTCGCGAGTCTGAACGTGTTCATCGTCGCGCTCGCCCTGCTGCTGGGCGCGCTGTGGGCGCCGTGGGGCTGGCTGGTGCGCAGGCTGTTCGGCGAGGGCACCGGGTCGCGGCGGGCCGCGGCGGCGATGGTGCTGGTGCCGTGCGGCTGGCTGATGGTGGAGCTGGTGCGCTCCTGGCAGTATCTCGGCGGCCCCTGGGGACTGCTGGGCGCCAGCCAGTGGCAGGTGCGGCCCGCGCTGCGGCTGGCCTCCGTCGGCGGGGTGTGGCTGGTCAGCCTCCTGGTGGTGCTCGTCAACACCGCGCTGACCGCGCTCGTCGCGGTGCCCGCCGTCCGCAGGCCCGCGGCGACCGCGCTGGCCACGGCCGCCGTGCTGACCGGCATGGTGTGGCTGTGGGCACCGCACCCGCAGCAGTCCGGCGCCGTGCGGGTCGCGGTCGTCCAGCCGGGCGTCGTCGTGGGCCCCGAGGCCCGGATCGACCGGCAGGTGGCGCTCACCCGTGGCCTGGTGGGCAGCCACCCGGATCTCGTGGTCTGGGGTGAGAGCAGCGTCGGCTTCGACCTCACCTCGCGGCCCCAGCTGGCGGAGGAGCTGGCGGCCCTCTCCCAGCAGGTCGGCGCCGACATCCTGGTCAATGTCGACGCGGAGCGCGCGGACGGCACCGGCATCTCCAAGACGTCGGTGCTGATCGGCCCGGACGGCGTCACCGGACCCACGTACGACAAGATGCGGCTGGTGCCGTTCGGCGAGTACATCCCCTTCCGGTCGCTGCTCGGCTGGGCCACCTCGGTCGGCAAGGCCGCCGGTGAGGACCGGCAGCGCGGCGACCACCAGGTCGTGATGGACACCGGGACGGTACGGATCGGGCCGCTGATCTGCTTCGAGTCCGCCTTCGCCGACATGAGCCGCAATCTCGCGGACAAGGGCGCCCAGGTGCTGGTGGCGCAGTCGTCCACGTCGTCGTTCCAGGGGTCGTGGGCGCCCGCGCAGCACGCCTCGCTCGCGGCACTGCGGGCAGCGGAGAGCTGGCGGCCGATGGTGCACGCGACCCTGACCGGGATCAGCGCCGTCTACGACGCGAACGGCCACCCGGTCGGGCAGCGGATCAGCGAGAGCAGCAGTACGGCGCGGGTCTACGCGGTGCCGCTGGCCACCGGCCGCAGCCCGTACGACCGGTTCGGCGACTGGGTGCCGCGTCTGGCGCTGCTGCTGGTCGTGCTGGCCGCCGCCTACGAGATCCGGCGCGTGGTGCTGGTCAGGCGGTCAGCTCCCGGACCTCGGTGACGACCCGCTCGCACAGCTCGTGGGTGCGCAGCGCGTCCTGGGCGTCGAGGTGCTTGCCCGCGCGGACGGCGTCGAGGAAGGCCAGGGTGATCTGCTCGATGCCGCGCTGCCGGGCCACCGGCACCCAGTCGCCCCGGCGGCGTACCGTCGGCTGGCCCTTGTGGTCGATGACCTCGGCGAGATTCAGCACCTGACGGCGGGTGTCGTCACCGCTGACGTCCAGGCTCTCCTCGGTGGACCCGCTCATCCGGTTCATGGAGCCGATCGCGGTGAAACCGTCACCCGACAGGTGCAGCACGATGTGGTGGACGAGGCCGGCACGGACCTTGGCGGAGACGTGGACGTCCCGGACGGTGCCGGGGGCCAGGAAGCGCAAGGTGTCGACGACGTGGATGAAGTCGTCGAAGATCATCCCGCGGGCCTCTTCGGGGAGGCCGACGCGGTTCTTCTGCATGAGGATCAGGTCGCGCGGGTGGTCGAGACACTGCGCGTAGGCGGGCGCGTAACGGCGGTTGAAGCCCGCCATGAGCGGGACGCCGCGCTCCTCGGCGAGGGCCACCAGTTGCCGTGCGCCGTCCAGATCGCGGGCGAGCGGCTTGTCGACGTAGACGGGGACGCCCGCTTCGATCAGCCGTCCGGCGATCTCGACGTGGAGGTCGGTGGGCGCGTGCACGAAGGCGGCGTCGAGGCCCTGGTCGAGCAGCGTGTCCAGTGAGGTGTGGCGGTGCGGCAGCCGGTAGGCGTCGCCGATCCGGTCGAGGGTCGCCGGGGTGCGGGTCTGGAGGTGCAGTTCGAGGTCCGGCTGCGAGGCGAGGACCGGCAGATACGCCTTCTGCGCGATGTCACCGAGCCCGATCACGCCGATCTTCCGTGGGGCGCTGCCGGATGCCATGCGCTGCTCCTGTCGTTCCTTCTCGCGGTGTCCCCGCAGCATACGGGGACGGTTCGGGAACGCTTCCGGGGCCTTCGGGCAGCGGGCGTACGGCGCGGCCCCGCGGCGGACCGGCCCCGGACGGGTGAGCGCGCGGTACGCCCCGCCCGGCCGCTCACCCCTGCGGGGCATACCCGGCTCCGCCATGTTTCGGCACAGTTGTCGGAATGCGCCGCCTACCCGTGGTCGTGTTCCTGGTGGCGGCCTCCGCCGCGGCCGGGTGCACCACCGTCTCCGCTCCCCCGGCCCCCGTCCCCGTCCCCGCTCCCGTGCCCGGCAGGGCCGCGCCGCGGGTGGCGGCGCCGGACGGCGGGCCGCTGGTGCCGCGGCCCGACCATGTGCTGCTGGAGACGGCCGAGCCGGATCCGGCCCCTTCCAGGACGCCCTCGCCCGAACCGGAGCGCGGTGCCGGTGGGCCGGGCGGCCGACCGGGCACGGGCCCGTACTCCGCAGGTCAAGGGCCGCGGCCTGGCCCTGAGCCGCAGCACCGGCCGGTGCCGCGCTCCCGCTCGGTGCCGCCGCCGAGGTCCCTCCCGCGCGGACCGGCAGCGGCGCTGCCCGGCGCCGCCGACGTCTGCGCGCTGGGCGAGACCTACGGCGGCTGGGCGAAGGACGGGGACGCGGCCCGGATCTGCCGTCAGTCCTACGGCCGGTGAGCCGGACCGGACGGGCGGCACGGCTCGCGACGGCTGACGGCCGAAGGGTGATGGGGGACCGCTGACCCCTGCCCCCTGACGGCTCACGGCTCACGGCTCACGGCTCACGGCTCACGGCTCACGGCTACGGAAGCTGGTCGGAGCCCAGCAGCCGCAACTCCATCCGGGCCACGGCGGCCCGCACCCCGTCCCCGTACGCGTCCTCGGCGAGCGCGTCGCACGCCTTGCGGGCCAGGCCGAGGTGGCTGCGGGCCAGCCGGTCCTCGTCCACCTTCGCGTAGGAGGCGGCGAGATTGAGGTGGAGCGAGGGGTAGAAGCCGCGGATCTGCGCGGCGCCGGTGGAGCGGCCGGGGCTGTCGGGGCCGCCGGGGCTGTCGGGGCCCCCGCGGGGCTCGGTGCCGCCGCGCGCCGTGACGGCGTCGGCGGCCCGCAACGCCCGCAGGTCCCAGGCCAGTTCGTCCTCGGGGTCGTCCTGCGTGTCGGCCATGTAGTGCGCCAGCGTGCAGCGGTGCAGGGGGTCGCCCCGCTCCCCGATCTCGTCCCACAGCGCGCCGAACCGGGTTCTGGCCTCCTCCCGGTCCCCGGCGTGCAGCAGCATCACGACCTGTCCGATCCTGGTCATGATCGCGTCCGGTCCACCCGGCTCGTCCCGTCGCTCCACCCGAGCCTCCTCGCCTCACCCACGAAGCTAACTCGCGGACGCCCCGAGATCGGGGATGCGCCAGTCGATCGGGGTGTGCCCCTGGTCGGCGACGGCCTTGTCGATCTGGGTGAAGGGGCGGCTGCCCATGAAGAGCTTCGCCGACAGCGGCGAGGGGTGCGCGCCCTGGACGACGGCGTGCCGCTCGGTGTCGATCAGCGGCAGCTTCTTCTTCGCGTAGTTCCCCCACAGGACGAAGACGGCCGGGTCGGGGCGGGCCGCCACGGCCTTGATGACCGCGTCGGTGAACTTCTCCCAGCCCTTGCCCTTGTGCGAGTTGGCCTCGCCCTCGCGGACCGTCAGCACCGCGTTGAGCAGCAGGACACCTTGATCGGCCCACGGCATCAGATAGCCGTTGTCCGGAATGGGGTGGCCCAGCTCCTCCTTCATCTCCTTGAAGATGTTCCGCAGCGAGGGCGGCGTCTTCACGCCGGGCCGCACCGAGAAGCACAGCCCGTGCCCCTGTCCCGCGCCGTGGTACGGGTCCTGACCGAGGATCAGCACCTTGACGCGGTCGAACGGCGTCGCCTCCAGCGCCGCGAAGACCTCGTCGCGCGGCGGGAAGATCCGGTGCTCCTCCCGCTCGGCCTCGACGAATTCGGTGAGCTGCTGGAAGTACGGCTTGTCCAACTCCTCGCCGAGAACGGTCTCCCAGGAGTCGGGCAGCATGCTGGGCACGTCAGGAACCTCCGGCAATCGATCCGTTTGCTACTGCCCCAGAACGTACCGCCACCCACTGACATCCCCGCACCCCCGGCCAACTCACCGGCCGGCCCGCCGATCAGCTCACCGATCCGCGTCGGCGGCCTCACCCGCCCGCCGCGCTCAGACGGCGTCCAGCCGGGCCCGCAGCTCCGGGTCGAGGTCCAACTCCACGGCGCCCAGGGCCTCTTCGAGCTGCGCGAGGCTGCTCACCCCGACCACGGGAACCACCGGCAGCGCGCCGCCCATCTGCCAGGCCAGGACGACCTGGTTGGGCGTCGCGCCCGCCTCGGCCGCGACCTCCCGCAGCACTTCGAGCCTGCGGTGCGACAGGGGGTGGTCGTACTGCGCGAGCAGTTCCTTGTCGGTGCGGGTGTACGCACCGCTCATCAACGGCCCGTACGCCATCAGCGTCATGTCGTCGTTCGAGGCGACCAAGTCCTGCATGTCGTCGCGGGCGTACCACTGCGCGCCCCACTCGCCGCCCGGCACGGGCCACAGGTAGGTGTAGCGCTGCTGCACGCACGTGTAGCCGGGCAGCCCGTGGTCGGCGGCGTACTGCCGGGCCGCGCCGACGCGCCAGGCGGCGTGGTTGCTGCATCCCAGGACGCGGGTGCTGCCGCCGCGCACGACGTCCGCGAATGCCTGGACGGTCTCGGCCATCGGCACGTCGCGGTCCTCGACGTGCGCGTAGTACACGTCGACGTGGTCGGTGCCCAGCCGCCGCAGGCTGCCCTCGATCCCGGCCTCGATCGCCTTGGCCGACAGCCCTTCCCAGGCGTCGGGCCACACGGCCGTCGATCCGACGGGCGGCCGAGCGCCGACCTTGGTGGCGACGACGGTACGGTCCCTGGCGCCGCGGCTGTGCAGCCAGCGGCCGAGCAGCAGTTCGCTCTCGTCGCCGGTGCCGCCGGGGGCCCAGACCGAGTAGTTGTTGGCGGTGTCGACGTAGGTGCCGCCCGCCTCGGCGAAGCGGTCCAGGATTGCGAAGGACGTGGCTTCGTCCACGGTCGTGCCGAACGGCAGGATGCCCAGGCACAGGGCGCTGACCTCGGGCCCCGCGCCTCCTGCGAGTGTGCGGTAACGCATGTGCGGTCTCCGTAATCCGTAACGTGGGAAGTCCTCGGCGGGCGACCGTCGCGGTCACCCACACGAGGACTGTGCACGTTGGAGTACGGACGAAGGCAAGCCCGCGCGTCCGGGCCGCGTTCGTACGGGCCGGCTCGCGGACCCCTCGGACGGCCGCCGCTACGCGACCCCCGCCTGGAGGAAGAGCCCGCCGTCGAGGACGAGATTCTGCCCGGTGATCCAGCTCGCCTGGTCGGAGAGCAGGAAGGCGGCGGCGCCGCCGATGTCCTCGGGCAGACCGAGCCGTTTGAGCGGGTACGCGGCCGCGGCCTCCGCCTCCCGGCCCTCGTACAGCGCGGCGGCGAATTTCGTCTTCACCACGGCGGGCGCGACGGAGTTGACCCGGACGCCGGGCGCCATCTCCGCGGCGAGCTGCACCGTGAGGTTGATCATCGCGGCCTTGCTGATGCCGTAGGCGCCGATGAGCGGCGAGGGGGCGAGGCCCGCGACGGAGGCGACGTTGACGATCGCGCCGCCGTTCTCCTTCTGCCACGCCTTCCACGTCTGCTGGGCGAAGCCGAGCGCGGAGATGACGTTGGTCTCGTACACCTTGCGGGCGACGCCGAGGTCGAGGTCGGCGAGCAGCCCGTAGACCGGGTTGGTGCCCGCGTTGTTGGCGAGGTAGTCGACGCGGCCGAACGCCTCCATGGTGCGTTCCACGGCGACGGCCTGGTGCGCCTCGTCGTGGGCCTTGCCCGCGACGCCGATGGCGCGGTCGGCGCCGAGCCTCTCGACGGCTTCCTTGAGCGCGTCCTCGTTGCGCCCGGTGATGCACACCCGGTCGCCGCGGGCGACGAGGGCTTCGGCGATGCCGTAGCCGATGCCCCGGCTGGCGCCGGTGACGAGGGCGACGCGCCCGCTGTCGGGGGGCTGGGTCATGGTCTGGGGCCTCCGGCCTGTCGGTTGTGGGGGTGTCACTCGGTCGGCGCGGCGCGCGTCAGTCGAGCGGGCCACCGGCCACGTACAGGACCTGGCCGGACACGAAGCCGGCCTGCTCGCCGGTGAAGAAGGCGATGGCGTTCGCGACGTCGTCGGGGACGCCGACCCGCTGGACCGGGATCTGGGTGGCGGCGGCGGCCTTGAAGTCGTCGAAGCCCATGCCGACGCGCGCGGCGGTGGCGGCGGTCATGTCGGTGGCGATGAAGCCGGGCGCGACGGCGTTGGCGGTGACGCCGAACTTGCCGAGTTCGAAGGCGAGGGTCTTGGTGAAGCCCTGGAGACCGGCCTTGGCGGCCGAGTAGTTGACCTGGCCGCGGTTGCCGAGCGCGGAGGACGAGGAGAGGTTGACGACGCGGCCGAACGCGGCGTCCACCATGTGCTTCTGGACGGCGCGGGTCATCAGGAAGGCGCCGCGCAGGTGCACGTTCATGACCGTGTCCCAGTCGGACGCGCTCATCTTGAACAGCAGATTGTCGCGGAGCACGCCCGCGTTGTTCACCAGGATCGTCGGCGCGCCCAGCTCCTGGACCACCTTGGCGACGGCCGCCTCGACCTGCGCCTCGTCGGACACGTCGGCGCCGACCGCGATGGCCCTGCCGCCCGCCGCGGTGATCGTCTCGACGGTGTCCTTGCAGGCGCTCTCGTCGAGGTCGAGTACGGCGACGGCGCGGCCCTCGGCGGCCAGGCGCACCGCGGTGGCGGCGCCGATTCCGCGCGCGGCACCGGTGACGATCGCGACGCGCTGCTCGGTGGTGGACATCTGATCTCCTCAGCCCTGTGGTGCGGCGCCGTCCGTGCCCGGCCCGCGCCTGGCACATGAGCGACCGCTTAGTAGGTCCCGTTGCCGAAACCGTAGGAGCGCCGTGACCCTGTGTCAACGCCACCACGGCCGATGTGGCTCAGGGCACGGCTTTGACGAGATGACTCAGCGCACCAACAGCTCCAGCAGCCGGTCCGCCTCCCGGCCCGCGTCCGCGGTGAGACCGGTGTGGATCGGGCCCGGCTGCACGATGGTGCTGCGCGGCGCGGTGAGCCAGCGGAAACGGCGTCCGGGGTCGTCTCCCGCCGCCTGTCCCGCCCGCTCGCCGCCCTCGCAGATGTCCTCGTAGCCGCGCAGCGCCACCCGCACGCCGAGCACGTCCACCTCCGCGTCCAGGCAGCGCAGCCTGGCCTCGTCCAGGTGCACACGGGCCCCGACGAAGCCCTGCGCGCGGCAGTACACCAGCACGCCCGCGTTGATCATCTCGCCGCGCTCGATCCGCGGCACCACGCGCACCAGCGCGTACTCGAAGACGTCCCGGCCGGTCACTGGGCGTTCTTCCCCTCGACCCAGGTCCGCAGCCACTCCGGCGGCGGCTGTTTCTCCTCCTGCCGGGGCGCGAGCGTGGTCCGCAGGTGTACGTCCCCGGCGCGGGCCAGCAGCAGCTCGCGGTAGGCGCGGCGTACGTCGTCGGGCGAGTCGAACCCCGGCTCGTCGGTCAGCCACTCGTCGGGGACCAGCGCGGTCACCTCGGCGAGCAGCGCGTCGGTGACGAGTGGCCCCAACTCGGCCGCCGCGGCGGCCGGATCGGGCGAGAAGCGGGACAGCGCGTGGTCGGCGGCGTTGTACGGCTTGTCGGAAGCGGCTCGCGCCGTACGCCAGTTGTGGTGCCAGATCAGTGAGGCGCCGTGGTCGATGAGCCACAAGTCCCGGTGCCAGACCAGCATGTTAGGATTCCGCCACGATCTGTCGACGTTGCCGATGAGCGCGTCGAACCAGACGATGCGGCTCGCCTCCGCGGTGTCCACGGGGAAGACCAGTGGATCGAAGCCGAGAGATCCGGGCAGGAAGTCCATTCCGAGATTGAGCCCGCCGCTCGCCTTCAGCAGATCCTGGATCTCCTGGTCGGGCTCGCCGGGCGCGATGGCCGGATCGAAGTGGAAGCGCACCAGCTCCGGCACCCGCAGCCCCAGCCGCCTGGCCAGCTCGCCCGCGATCACCTCGGCGATCAGCGCCTTGCGGCCCTGGGCCGCGCCGGTGAACTTCACGACGTACGTACCGAGATCGTCGGCCTCGACGACACCGGGCACCGAGCCGCCCTCGCGCAGCGGCGTCACATAGCGGATGCCCGTCACTTCTCTCAACATCGCTCCAGGCTAATGGGCCAGAGTCCCCTCATGGACACCGATAACCCGGCACCTGACCTCGCGCGTGACCCGGCGCGCGCCCCGCTCCGTACCCCTTCCGGCGGCCTGCCCCGCCAACTCGCCCGCACCCAGCGCTTCTCGCTCGGCGTGCCCCGCTCCTTCACCCTCTCCCCCGACGGCGGGAGGCTGCTCTTCCTGCGCACCCGCGGCGGCGAGGACCGTACGAGCTGTCTGTGGCTGCTCGCGGACGGCGAGGAGCGGCTGCTGGCCGACCCGGACGCGCTCGGCGCCGCGCCGGGCGAGGTGCCGGAGGCGGAGCTGGTCAGGCGCGAGCGGACCAGGGAACGCAGCGGCGGCATCGTCGCGTACGCCACCGACGCCGCCGCGCGCACCGTCGTCTTCGCGCTGGACGGCGCCTTGTGGACGGTGCGGACCGACGGCGGCGCGGCGCGCCCGGTCGCCACCGCCGGGCCCGTGGTCGACCCGCGGCCGGACCCGGCCGGGCGGCGCGTGGCGTATGTGACGGAGGGCGCGCTGCGGGTGGCCGACCTCGACGGCGGCGCCGATCTGCTGCTCGCCGCGCCGGAGACCGCGGACGTGACGTACGGGCTCGCCGAGCACGTGGCGGCGGAGGAGCTGCACCGGTACCGCGGCCACTGGTGGTCGCCCGACGGCGCCGCGGTCCTGACCGCCCGCGTCGACACCGCCCGCGTCCGACGCTGGTGGATCTCCGACCCGGCCGATCCCGCCAAGCCGCCGCGCGCGGTGCCCTACCCGACGGCGGGCACGGCCAACGCCGATGTCTCGCTGCACGTGCTGGGCCTGGACGGGAGGCGCACCGAGGTCCGCTGGGACCGCGCGGCGTACGAATATCTGACGAGCGCGGACTGGGACGCGCACGGCCCGCTGCTGGCGGTCCAGAGCCGGGACCAGCGGACGGTACGGGTGCTCGCCGCCGACCCCGGCAGCGGCGGGACGCGGCCGCTGCACGAACAGCGCGACCCGGCGTGGGTGCAACTGATCCCCGGCACGCCCGCCAGGACCGCGTCCGGCGCGCTGGTGCACACCGCGGACACCGGCGGGTCCCGGCGGCTGACGGTCGGCGGCGAGCCGGTGACGCCGGACGGTCTGCACGTCCGCGAAGTCCTCGGCGCGGCGGGCGAGTCGGTGCTCTTCACCGCCTGCGACGAGCCGACCGAGGAGCACCTGTGGTCGTACGACCGCGAGCGCGGCCCCGTACGGCTCAGCTCCGGACCCGGCGTGCACACCGGCCTGCGCGCGGGCGGCACGCTGCTGCTCGACTCCCGCACCGAGCGCGGCCACCGCACGACGCTGCTGCGCGACGGCGGTCAGGAGACCGCGGTCGGCTGCCTGGCAGCGGAGCCCGTCCTGACCCCGCGCGTGACCTGGCTGCGGGCCGGTGAGCGGGAGATCCGTACGGCGCTGCTGCTGCCGTCCTGGTACGAGCCGGGCGGCGGGCCGCTGCCGGTGCTGGTCGCCTCCTACGGCGGGCCCGCGATGCGGCTGGTGACGCGCGGCGGGGGCTGGTCGATGTACGAGGCGCAGTGGTTCGCCGAGGAGGGCTTCGCGGTGGTCGTCGCGGACGGGCGCGGCACACCGGCGCGCGGCCCGGCCTGGGAGAAGACCGTGCGCGGCGACTCGCTCAGCGCGCCGATCGAGGACCAGGTCACGGCGCTGCGCGCGGCGGCCGAGCACTGCCCCGACCTCGACCTCGGGCGGGTCGGGATCCGCGGCTGGTCGTACGGCGGCACGCTGGCCACCGCGGCGGTGATCCGCCGGCCCGAGGTCTTCCACGCGGCGGTCAGCGGCGCGGCGCCGAGCGACCAGCGGCTGTACGACACGCACTGGCGGGAGCGCTTCCTCGGCCACCCGGACGAGGAGCCCGCCGCGTACGACCGCTCGTCGCCGATCGGCGAGGCCGCGGACCTGCGGCGCCCGCTGCTGCTGGTGCACGGTATGGCGGACGACAACGTGGTGGTGGCGCACACGCTGCGGATGTCAGCGGCCCTGCTCGCGGCCCACCGCCCGCACCAGGTGCTGCCGCTGTCGAACGTCACGCACTCGCCGACGGACGAGACGGTGGTGGAGGGACTCCTGAGGCACCAGGTGAACTTCTTGCGTGCGGCGTTGAACGTTCCGGAGCGGACGCCCGTATGAGACAGCACGCGTGACACCACGCTGCCGGGCGGTTTCCCTCCACCGCCCGGCCCCCCGAACGGACAGGACGCACCTCATGGCAGAGACCCCCCGCTTCTCCGTGCCTCCCACGCGTCGCGGCTTCGTAGCGGCGGCGGGCGGCGTGGGACTCGCCGCGGCCTTGGCCGCCTGCGGCAGCTCGGACGGCTCGTCGAACGCCGCCTCCGACTCCGCGTCGCCGTCGGACGCCGGGGCGCCGACGACCTCGGCCGGCGCGGACCCCACCACGTCGGACGCGGGCACGGCGCCCACCTCGTCCGCGGCCTCCGGTGGCGGCACCGCGCTTGGCAAGACCTCGGACGTCCCGGTCGGCGGCGGGAAGATCTACGCCGACCAGAAGGTGGTCGTCACCCAGCCGACCGCCGGGCAGTACAAGGCGTTCTCCTCGACCTGCACCCACTCGGGCTGCCAGGTCGGCAGCGTGTCCGACGGCACGATCAACTGCCCTTGCCACGGCAGCAAGTTCCACGTGGCCGACGGCAGCGTCGCCAGCGGCCCGGCCACGAGGCCGCTGCCTTCGGAGAACGTGACGGTGTCGGGTGACCAGGTGATGCTCGGTAGCTGATCGGTCCGGACGTACGGCTCACGGGCTCACGGGCTCACGGGTCTACGGGTCTACGGGCTTACGTCGTCGGCTGCGGTGCCGGGCGCGGCGGGTGGGTGCCGCGTCCGGCGCCGGGCGGCGACCGGAATCCGAGGCGGCCAACAGCGCTTCGAGGCAGCGGTGTTGTGGCGCTCGCGTCACCGCTTCCAGGCGGCCAGGATGTCGTCGGTCGTCGTCACCGTGGCGACCAGCGACAGGCTGTGCCGGACGACGGCCGCCGCGTAGTCGGCGGGGACTCCGGCGACGGCGTCGGCGGGCAGCACGACGTCGTAGCCGAGGTTGACGGCGTCGAAGACCGCGTTGGGGATCGCGATGTTGAGCGAGACCCCGGTGACGATCAGGGTCCGGCAGCCGAGGTTGCGCAGCAGCGCGTCGACGTCGGTGCCCGCGATCGGCGAGAGGCCGTGCAGCCGGGTGACCGTCAGGTCGGTGTCGGCGACCGGGATCTCCTCGGTGAGCCGTACGGCGTCGGTGCCGTCGAGCTGCTTGACCGGCAGCCGGTCGGCGGCGCGGAACAGCCGGGCGTTGCGGTTGGCGCCGCGCCCGTCCGGGCGGCGGATCGCGACGGCGTGCAGGACGGCGGCGCCCGCGGCGTGCGCGCCCGCGACCAGGCGGCCGACGCGGTCCAGCACGCCCGAGTCGCGTGCCGCGGCGGCCAGTTCGGGCAGCACGCTGTCGCTCCCGACCACACCGCGCTGGCACTCGACGGTGAGCAGCGCGGTGGTCGCGGGCCGCAGCAGTGCGGCGAGGCGGTCGGCGGAGGTCATGGCGCGCACCATAATTGACGGTCCGTCAGATCGGAAGGGATCAGGGGCTGGACCCTCGCGGTCCGGTGCCGGATGATTCCGGAGGAGGACCTGACATGGGATCAGCTCCTCGTCAGCCATGGGCGATGCGCACGGAGGTGCCATGACCGCCACCCAGCGTCGGGGCCGCAGGATCATGATGAGCGCGGCGGAGATCGACGTCTTCCTCGCCGGGCACCGCACCTGCCGGGTCGCGACCGTCTCGCCGGACGGCCGTCCGCACGCGGGCGCCCTGTGGTTCGCCTGGGACGGCACCTCGCTCTGGCTCTACTCCCTGGTCCGCAGCCGCCGTTGGGCCGACCTGCGGCGCGACCCGCGGATCGCCGTGGTCGTGGACGACGGCGAGGACTACGGCGAGCTGCGCGGCGTCGAGCTGTCCGGCTCGGTCGACTTCGTCGGCGAGGCCCCCCGTACCGGCGTGCCGCACCCCGAACTCGACACACCGGAACGCCTTTTCTCCGAGCGGAATTTCGGCCTGCCCGCGATGCCGCACGACGGACGGCACGCGTGGCTGCGGCTGACACCGGAGCGGGTCGTCTCGTGGGACTTCACGAAGATGGCCGCCGCGGCGGCCGGGCCGGAGCCGGGGCGCTCCTGAATCCGCCGGCCGGCGCGAGCCTCACCGTCCGACCGGATTCCGGAGGCCACTGCGGGCCGAACTCCGTACCGCTTCGCCGGGGGTCAGTCGCCCACGCGTCCCGCCGAGCGGCGCAGGGCCTCGACCGCCACGCGGATGGCGGGGCGGCGGTCCGCGTCCTCGCGCCAGACGGCGTAGACATGGCGGCGCATGGTGTGCTGGACCGGGGCGATGCGGACACCCCCGGGCATCGGGTCGCGGCCGAGGCGGGGCATGACGGCGACGCCGAGACCGGCGGCGACGAGCGCGAGCACGGTGGCGTGCTCCTCGGCGTGGTGCGCGATCCGCGGTTCGATACCCTTGCCGCGCAGGGTGAACAGCAGCCATTCGTTGCAGAAGCCGCCGTCGGGCCAGGCGATCCAGTCCTCGTCGATCAGTTCGTCCAGCTCGATCTGGTCGCAGCCCTCCAGCCGGTGCCCCACGGGCAGCGCGATGTCGGCGATGTCGTCGACGAGGGGCGCCTTGGCGAGGCCGCCGGGCAGCGACAGCGGCTTGTTGTACCAGTCGAGGACGACCGCGAGGTCGATGTCGCCGCGCGCCAGCCGGGCCAGCGACTCCTGCGGCTCCAGCTCGTGCACGACGGTCCTGAGCTGCGGGTGCTCGCGCCGCAGCGCGTTGAGGGCGTCGGGGAACAGGCCCCGGACGGCGGTGGGGAAGGCGCCGGCCCGCAGTTCGCCGACGGCGGCGCCCCGGTGCGCCTCCAGGTCGGCGTGCGCCAGCTCGACCAGGGACAGTATCCGGTCGGCGTGCCCGGACAGCAGCCGTCCCGCGTCGGTCAGCCGTACCCCGCGGCCGTTCTTCGTGAGCAGGGACTGGCCGGTCTCCCGCTCCAGCTTCGCCATCTGCTGCGACACGGCCGAGGTCGTCACACCCAGCACGTCCGCCGCGGCGGACACCGAGCCGTAGGTGTCGATGGCGTGCAGGACGCGCAGGCGCTCCAGACTCAACATGTTAGTAATCCTACGTCGTCCGTGTACAAATTCTCGCTTGTTCTACGAGGTCGAACGCGCCATCGTAGTCGCATGACCGCACCCGCCGAGCCCAGGACAGCCGCTTCCGCTCCCGTCTCCCCGACACCCGCCTCCTCTTCGCCGCGCTCCGGCCGGACCTCGCGCCGCATACCGCGCAGGACCGTCGACTGGCGGATCCGCTTCGCCGCGCTCGGCCTGGTCTGGGGCTTCAGCTTCCTGTTCATGAAGGTGGGCAACGAGGCGTTCGCGCCCCTCCAGGTCACGCTCGGCCGGATGGTCTTCGGCACGGCGGTGCTGGCCGTGGCCGTCGCGGTCAAGCGGGAGCGGCTGCCGCGCGGACCGCGCGTCTGGCTGCACCTGGCGGTCGCCGCAGTGCTGCTCAACGCGCTGCCGTTCTCGCTCTTCGCCTACTCCGAGCAGACCATCCCGTCGATGCTGGCGGGGATATGCAACGCGGCGACACCGCTGTTCTCGATGCTGGTGTCCGTGGTCGCGCTGTCGGAGGACCGGCCCTCGCGGCAGCGCTTCGCGGGTGTCGGCCTCGGCTTCATCGGCGTGCTGACCGTGCTCGGCGCCTGGCAGGGCTTCTCGGGACAGGACCCCAAGGGCACGATCATGGCGCTCACCGCGGCCTTCAGTTACGCGGTCGGCTGGGCGTACGTGCGCCGCACCCTCTCCGGCACGGACAGCTCCCACCTGGCCATGTCCGCGAGCCAGTTGAGCCTCGGCACCGCGCAACTGCTGCTGGTCACGCCGTTCTTCACCTCGATGCCCGACGCGTACCCGCTCAAGTCGGTGCTGTCGGTGCTGGCGCTGGGCGCGCTCGGCACCGGGGTCGCCTTCCTCATCCAGTACGGCCTGGTCGCGGAGAAGGGGCCGACGATCGGCTCGATGGTCACCTACCTCATCCCGATCGTGGCCACCGCCGCCGGTGTCCTGCTGCTCGGCGAGGCACTGAGCTGGAACGAGCCGGTCGGCGCCGCCGTCATCCTGATCGGCGCGGCCCTCACCCAGCGCCGCCCCAAGGCCGCGCCCGCACCGGAACCGGACCCGGCCGCCGTGCCCGTGGAGGCCGAGGTCCGGCTCCAGACGCCGATACGGACGGAGGACGCGCTGCCTGCCGCGGAGCCCCGGTCCGCGGCCGAGCCCGAGGCGACCGCACCCGCTTCGGCCGCCAGGGCTCAGCCGTAGCGGCCCGCGCCTGACGCCGCGCCCGGCCCCGCCGGGCGCAGTACGGCGGCGACGGCGTCGGCCAGCGGGACGACGTCGGCGGGGGCGAGCGCGGAGACGGTCAGCCGGATGCCCGGCGGTGAGGCCAGCCGGAAGCGGGCGCCCGGCGCCACCGCCCAGCCGCGCTGGAGCAGCCCGGCCACCGCGCCGGTCTCGTCACTGACCGGCACCCATACGTTCATGCCGCTGCGGCCGTGCGCCGTGATCCCGCGCTCGGCCAGCGCCCGCACCAGACCGTCGCGCCGCTCCCCGTAGGACCGCGCGGTGCGGACCGGATCGACGGCGCCGGACTCCCAGAGGTGGACGACGGCCCGTTGCAGCAGGTGGCTGACCCATCCGGCGCCGAGGCGGTGCCGCCCGCGCACGCGGTCGACGGTCACGGCGTCGCCGGTGTAGAGCGCGAGCCGCAGGTCGGGGCCGTACGCCTTGGCGGTGGAGCGGACCAGCGCCCAGTGGTCGGTGACCCCGGACAGGCAGTGCAGCGGCAGGTCGACCAGTCCGTGTACGTGGTCGTCGTCGATGACCAGCACCTGCCGGTGGTCGGCGAGCAGGGCGCGCAACTCGCGGGCGCGGGCGGCCGAGACGGCCGCGCCGGTCGGATTCTGTCCCCGGTCGGTGACGACGAGCGCCCGGGCGCCCGCCCGGACGGCCCGCGCCACGTCCTCGGTGAGCGGTCCCTCGTCGTCCACGCCGACGGGGACGGCGCGCAGCCCCATCGCCGGTACGAGGTCGAGGGTGCTGCCCCAGCCGGGGTCCTCGACGGCCACGGCGTCGCCGGGCCGCAGATGGGCGGCCAGGACGCGCTCGATGGCGTCCAGCGAGCCGGAGGTGATGCCGATCGGCCCGCCGGGAACGCCGTCCGCGTCGAACGCGGCGCGGGCCGCCGCCGCCAGTTCGGGATCGACCGGGACGGCGCCGTAGAGCGCGGGTGCCTCCGCGTGGCGGGCTGCGGCGGCGGCGAGCGCCCCGTCGAGCGGCGGCAGCAGCGCGAGGTCGGGGTTGCCGGAGGCGATGTCGCGGACGCCCGCCGGGACGTCGATCCGGATCTCGTCACGGGGCGCGGTGGCGGGCCGTGACCGTACCCGGCTGCCGCGCCGCCCCGCCGTCTCGATCACCCCGCGGTCGCGCAGCAGCCGGTAGGCGGCGGCCACGGTGTTCGGGTTGACGTCCAATTCCTGGGCCAGTTCCCGCAGCGGCGGCAGCGCCTCACCGGGATGCAGCGCGCCCGTGCCGACCGCGCTCTCGACGCTGGCGGCGATATCCGATGCGCCCCGACCTGTGATCCGGTAATCTCCTAGCACAAACCTTATTATGCACTAGTGCAAAGGATCTCGCCATGGCCTCCGCACCTCCCGTCGGATATCCGCCCACCGACCGCACCGTCCCGACCCGCAGCCGCGAACGCGCCGCGTACGACCGGGAGGTGGTGCACGGCATCCTGGACGAGGGCTATGTGTGCCACCTCGGCTTCATCCGCGACGGCGCGCCGGTCGTGCTGCCGACGCTCTACGCCAGGTCGGGCGAGCGGCTGTACGTGCACGGTTCGACCGGGTCCCGGCCGCTGCGCGGGGCGCGGGCCGACGACGGGCTCGCGGTCTGCCTCACCGTCACCCATGTCGACGGCCTGGTGCTGGCCCGGTCCGCCTTCCACCACTCGATCAACTACCGCTCGGTGGTGGTGCACGGCATCGCCCACCAGGTGACCGACCCGGCCGAGCGGTCGCTCGCGCTGGACGCGATCGTCGAGCAGGCCGTGCCCGGACGCGCCGCCGACTCCCGCCGGGCGGACGCGAAGGAGCTGGCCGCCACCGCCGTCATCCGGCTCGACCTGCTGGAGGTCTCGGCGAAGGTCCGCACCGGCGGCCCCAACGACGAGCCGGAGGACATCTCGCTCCCCTACTGGACCGGCGTGGTCCCGGTCGCCAGGACCTACGGCGCCCCGATCCCGGCGGACGACCTCGACCCGTCGATACCCCTGCCCGGCTACCTGCCCGGCCGACCGGGAAAGTGAGGGCCGCGGCATGCTGATCCACCCCTGGGACGCGCCCACCTCCGACAGCGAGTGGCAGGAGTGGCTGGCCGTCCACGACTTCGGCCAGCTCACCGTCAACGGCGTCGACGGAGAGCCGCCGTTCGTCCAGCCGCTGCACTTCGCCTACGACCCGCGGGCCGGCGCCGACGGTCCCGGACCGGCCGGGCTGGGCGAGGCCGTCACGCACCTCGCCCGCCCGAACCCGATCTGGCGGGCCCTGGAGGCGAGCCCGCGGGTCACGCTCAGCGTCGTGGACGACTACACGTTCATCCCCGGCCCCTGGCACACGCCCGAGGGCGCCCCCACGGAACACGGCACACCGACCAGCTTCTACGCCGCCGTCCTGCTGTACTGCACCGCCCACATCGTGGACGACCCGCAGCTCAAGGCCGACCTCCTGCGGCGCCAGGTCGGCCACTTCCAGCCCCGCGGCGGCACCGCGCCCGTGGAACCGGGCCAGGAGCCGTTCGGCCGCATGCTGCCCGGCATCCGCGGTGTCCGCCTCGACGTCACCGACGTACGGGCGAAGTTCAAGTACGGCGGCAACAAGCCGGAGCGGATGCGGCGGCGCGTCATGGACCTGCTCGCGGACCGGGACGGGCCGCACGACGCGGCGGCCCGTACCCATCAGATCCGCCGCCTGTCCGCGGCGGCCGACGCCGGGACCGGCGCCTGAAGGTTTCACCCCACCACGGGCGCCGCCCTCCGCTGCGCCGACGCGGACCTGGCCTCCTCGAGACCGAGACCGGTGACGGCCGCCAGCAGGATCACGGTGCCCGTCACCGTCGCGGCCGTGAGATGTTCACCGAGCAGTGCCACGGCGATGACGGCCGCCGAGACCGGCTCGATCAGGGCGATCACCGAGACGGTCGCGGCCCGCAGGACCGCGGCGCCCGCGAAGTACAGCCCGTACGCGGCGGCCGTCGGCACCGACGCCAGGTAGCAGAGCAGCAGCACCGTACGGCCGAGCCCCGCCGCCTGCGGCAACAGCCCCTCGGCCCAGGCCGCGGGCAGCAGCGCCACCGCGCAGATGCCGAACGACCACAGCGAGGTGTCCAGCGGGTCGCCCGCCGAGCCCGTGCGCCCCAGCCACCGGGTGAGCAGCGTGATCGCCGCGTACCCCGTGGCGGACAGCACCGCGAGCAGCACTCCGAGCGGCCGTACGCCCGTACCGCCGTCGCCCAGCACCAGCACCGCGAGGCCGCCGAGCGCGCCCGCCACGGCCGCCGTACCGCCGCGCCCGAGCCGCTCCCCCATCGCCAGCCGCGCCACGACCGCGATCAGCACCGGGCCCGACCCGAGCGTCACCACCGTGGCCACCGCAAGCCCGGTGGACTTGACCGCGCAGAAGTACGCGGTCTGAAAGAGCGTCAGGCCCGCGCCGGTGACCAGGATCCGCACCGCCTTGCGCCGCCGCGGCTCCGCCCGCACCACCCGCACCGCGGCGGCCGGACGCACCGCGCGCACCGCCGACAGCAGCAGAAAGCCGCCGGCCGCCCGCCAGAAGGTCAGCGACAGCGGGCCGAGCCCGCTCCCGTCGTACAACAGCGCCGCCGCGGCGCCCGCCGTGCCCCAGGCGGTGGCCGCGAAAACGACATAGATCAGGCCCCGGTTCGTCGACAGGGCAGCGTCGACCGGGGTGTGGACATGCGTGAGTGACACGAGGATTCTCCCGCGGAAGAGGTGGGGTGAGGTCGCCGGTCGCCATATGCGGACAGCGGCGACCCGGCCGTTCACCTCGAACGCGAGTCACCGCGCCGGGTCCGGCCCCAGGTCTTCCGAAATGTCGCCGCCCGCGTCAGACGGCAGGAGGCGGGAGAACGGTGAGATGCATGGGGGAAGCTTACGTGAGGGGGGTGGGGTCGGGGGGGGTGGGCTCGGGGGGGGAAGGGTGAGGGCAGGGCGGTGGAGGGAGGCGGGTTGGGGGCGGGGGCTCTTGCGGGGGGTCGGGGGTGCGGGTGGCTCTCTTGCGGGGGGGCAGGGGTGCGGGTCGCCCACTCGCGTCAGGTCACCGGTACGGCGAACCGTGCGTGGGAGCCCTCTTGCGCAGGCGCACCGTCCTTCCCCTTTTTTTGCCGCCCTCTCGCCTCCGGCGGCTTAGATCCGGTGTCGACGCTCCTCTTCGACGGTCGCTCGTTCCTCGCTCCCTGCTCATCGTCGCTTTCGACACCGGCGCCGCCTTCGGCTCGCTGGCTACCGGCGAACCCCACCGCGCAGCGGTACCGGAGGGGCGCAGCCCCTTGTGCAGGGGCACCCGTGCGGCGAACCGCGGCGGGGAGGCGTTTGGCGCTAGGCGTCGGCCAAGTCGGGTTCCGGGAGGGGGTCCGGCGTCGCCGCCGGCTTGGCGCGGCTGGCCGTTTGGGCCGTGAAGGCGCCCGCCAGGACGAGGGCGCCGCCGACGACCTGGGCGGCGCCCAGGTGCTCGTCGAGGAGGACCCAGGCGAGGACGGTGCCGACGATGGCTTCGAGGGTGGCGACGACCCCGGCGATCTGAGGGGTGAGGCGGCGGACGGCGAGGACGCCTGCGAGGTAGGCGACGACGGTGGAGACGAGGACGATCCAGGCGACGAGGAGAACGGCCGGGACCTCGCGCTCACCGAGCGCGGACTGCTGCCAGACGATCGCCCAGTCGATGTTCCAGGGGCGGGCGACGACCGAGAGGACGGCGGTGCCGACGAGGAGGCCGTAGGCGATGACGGCGATGGGTTCCGGCGCGTCCGCGCTCTCCGCGCCGTCGTCGGCGAGGACGAAGTAGGCGACCTGGCAACAGGCGGCGCCGAAGGCGAGGAGCAGGCCGAGCGGGTCGAAGGCCAGGCCGGACCAGATCTCGACGACGGCGGCCATGCCGGCGATGGCGAGCACGACACCCAGGGCCGCGGACCGGCTGACGGGGCGGCGCTGGACGAAGCGGACCCAGCCCAACAGCAGGGCGGGGCCGAGGAATTCGACGAGGATGGCGACGCCGACCGGGATGCGGGAGATGGCCACGAAGTACAGGGCCTGGCAGCCGGTGATACCGAGGAGGCCGAACCCGAGGATCAGTCCCGGCCTGCGGCGGGGCAGTTCGCGGTGGCGCAGGGCGATGGGGAGGAGGATGAGCGCGGCGCCCGCGACGCGCATCCAGACCACGTGCAGCGGGTCGAGCCCTGATTCGATCAGCGGTTTGGCGGCCACGCCCGATCCGCCGAAGGCGAAGGCGGACACCAGAGCGAGCCCGAGGCCCCCGTTTCGCCGCTGAGTTACGTGCATCGGGTCATGATGTCAGCTCGCGACAGGACCGTCATCCCGGTAGCCGCTGACGTCGAGTCCGGCGGCGCGCAGCACGTCCACGGCGCGGCATTCGGGGTCGGAGGCGAGCGCGTCGAGCAGGTCGATGCCGTCGGCCTGGGTGCGGCCACGGCGGCGGGCGAGGGCGACGGCGTTGCGGATCGCGGCGGCGGCGGACGGGCTCCAGCCGGTGCCGGCGACGGCCTGGACGGTGGGCAGCGCGCCGGAGTCCTCGACGGTGCCGCGCCAGCGCAGCCCGTAGCCGATGCTGCGCTGCACCAGGTAGCCGAGCACGCGGACGACCTGTCCGGTCCCGGCGTCGCAGGCGGCCCGCGCCAGGGGGTCGATCTCCAAAAGGGAGTGCAGCAGGTGGGCGGTGTCGATCTGCTGGTCGCCGTCGCGCGTGGCCCGACGGCGCGCGCTGGCCGCCACGGAACGCAGTTCGACCGTGAGGCGGAGGTCGTCCGCCAGGTGGCTCAGGTCGAGCGGCGGCCCGTGGTTGCTGTACACGCCATCCACTTCATCAGGCGGCCCCGGTGCGGCGCATCCGCACCGGGGGCCATCCGTGCCTCCGCCCATGGAGGGGGTTGGCCGGTTCCCGCGTCATCCCCAGGGATGAGTCATGGCCACAGCAGGGTCCGGGTCCAGCCGCCGTCCGTGTCCCCCTCGCCGCGCCCGTCCCGGCCCTCCCCCGCCTGACCGGAGCGGGTGTAGCGCAGCCGTACGTGGAAGCGGCCGGGGTCGGCCTGGAAGAACTCCGCCTCCTGGGCACGCAGCCGGTACACGGTGTGGCCCTCGGGAATCCGTTCCGGTTCCGCGGCCACCAGGGCGTCCGCCGCGGCGCGCGCCCGCTCGTACTCCATCGCTCCGGTCAGCGGGCCGCTCATCCGCCCGGTGAAGCCGGCGGCACGGGAGGCCGGGGAGCGGCCGAGGAAGTCCCGCCGGGCGGTCTCCTCGTCCAGTACGTCGACCGGTCCCGTCATCCGGATCTGCCGTCCGTGCGCGGGCCAGTACCAGGTCAGCGCGGCGACGGGGTGCGCGGCCAGGTCGCGGCCCTTGCGGCTGACCGCGTCGGACGCGAAGTCGACGGCGCAGTCGGCGGTGTCGACTCCGCGCAGCATCAGGACGCGGGCGCTGGGCGTGCCGTCGGCGCCGACCGTGGCGAGCGTCATGACGTGCGGTTCCGGCAGTGCGTCGGAAAGCGCCAGTTCCAGCCAGGTCGCGAAGAGCGGGCCGGGGGTGTCGGGGGCGTCGGACGGGTCGAATTCCGGCAGCCGCCCGGCCAGTACGGGGGCGGCCCGCAGCCTGGCGAGCAGTGCCGCGTCGCCCGGCGTGGGGTCGCCGGGCGACGTACGCCCGCGTCCCGGTCCGCCGGGTGCCGCCTCGTCCGGCGGCGCGTTACCGACTGCCGCCCCGGCGGGTGCCGCATCATCGGGTGACGCGCCCCCGGGTGACGCGTCGCTTCCGCCGTCGGGGGTAGCCGGACCGTCGTCTTCGCGCATATGTCCTCCCGTCCGACCCGCAACCGTACCGGCCGTCGCCTCGTCCCTCTCTGGCGACACACACCGACCTGCCCCGCCACCGGGGAAGGAGTTCCATGGTCCGACCGCTGCTCTTCCTGGATGTCGACGGTGTGCTCAATCCGGTGCTGCCCTCGCCGGACTTCACCGTGCACGACATCCTGACCCACACCGTGCTGCTGTCCGCCCGGCACGGCGTGTGGTTGCGCGAACTGGCGGATATGTACGACCTCGTCTGGGCGACCACCTGGGAGCACGAGGCGAACACGCACATCGCCCCGCGCCTGGGTCTGCCGCCGCTGCCGGTGGTGGAATTCAGCGGCTACCGGCCGCGGCCCGGCGATCCGCCGCTGCGCGAGGCGGAGCGGTACTCGGCGCGCAAGTGGGCGCCGATCCTGCGGTACGCGGCGGGGCGGCCCTTCGCCTGGACCGACGACGTGATCCCGCGCCGCCTGGTCCGCAGGGCCAGGTTCCGTCCGGACCGGCTGCTGCTGCCGGTCAATCCGGCGCACGGTCTGCCGCGGGCGCACGTGAACCGGCTGCTGGCCGCTCCCCCGACGCTGTCGCGCAGTGTCGGCAGGCCGCACTCCCCGTATCTGACGGTCCATCAGTATTGAGTGTTGCGGCGCCCGCGGTTACGGTGCGCGGCACGACCGGTGCTCAGGGAGTGGACCGGTACTCAGGGAGTGATCGCATGGCCGAAGTCTCCGCACAGGCGCGTATCGCGGCCCCCGCAGGCAAGATCTGGGACCTGCTGACCGACTTCTCCTCCTACGGCGAGTGGAACGCCACCCACACCGCCTTCCCCGACGGCGGCCCGCGGCCGCTGACGGCCGGGGCCACGTACCAGGAGAGCCTGCGGATGATGGGCTTCCCCGCGGACGTGACCTGGACGGTCGACGAGTTCGAGCCCGAGCGGGTGCTGGGCAGCAGCGGCAAGGGGCCGATGGGGGTGAGCCTCGGGATGCGGTACGCGCTCACGCCCGACGGCGACGCCACCGAGGTACGGATCGACGGCACCTTCACCGGGGCCGCCGTCTCCCTCATGGCGGGCAAGCTGAAGGACTCGGCGACGACCGCGCTCAACGACTCGCTGCGCGCCATCGCCGGGCTCGTCGAACCGGCCGAGCCCCCCGCGCCGGGCGCGTGACGGTCCGACCGTGCGCGAAGCGCCGGGCCGCGCGAGGGGATCGTCCCTCACGCGGCCCGGCGGTGTGCGTGGATCAGCGGACCGTCACCGTGGCGGTCTGCGTCCCCGCCGTGAAGACGTAGGCGCCGCGTGCCACCTCCTGCTTGCCCGCGCCGTTGACGTCACCGGGGGTGACGGCGAGACGGCTCGGCGGCACGTCGAGCGCGACGGTACGGGACTGCCCGGCCTTCAGGTGCACCTTGGTGAAGGCGACCAGCTTCCGGGACGGGGCGAGCACGTCGCTCGACGGCTGCGACACGAACACCGGCACCACCAGATCGCCGTCACGGCCACCGGAGTTGGAGACCTTCACCTTCAGGTGGACGGTGTCCCGGGCCCGCACGGTGGACGAGTCGGCCTTGACCGAGTCGAAGCCGTAGGTGGTGTACGACAGGCCCGCCCCGAAGGGGTAGGCGGCGTCGACGAAGGACTCGGGGCCGCCGTTGGTGCCGGGCAACTGCTGGTAGTACATCGGCTCGTTGCCGATGTCCTTGGGCCAGGTCGCGTTGAGCCGGCCGCTCGGGTTGACTTTGCCGAACAGCACGTCGGCGACGGCGTTGCCGCCCTCGCTGCCGGGCAGCCAGGACATCAGCAGGCCCTGGGTGCCGTCCGCCTCGCCGAGCACCAGCGGGCGTCCGGCGAGGACCACGGTGACCACCGGCTTGCCGGTCGCCTTGAGGGACTTCACCAACGCCACCTGGTCGGCGGTCAGTGCGGGCCGCGGGCTGTCCGCCGCGCCCTCGGCCGCCGCCTTCTCGCCGACGACCACCACGGTCAGATCGGCGTTCTTGGCCTGCGCCACCGCGTCGTCCGCGGTCTTGGCCTGGACGACCTCCGTACCGGAGGGCGCCGCCTTCTTGATGCCCTGGAGCACGGTGGTGCCGGGCAGCGTCACCCCGTCGGGCACGCCCTGCCAGCCCACCGTCCAGCCGCCGACCTGGTCGTTGATGTCGTCGGCGTAGGAACCGGCGACCACGATCTTCTTGGCGGAGGACGAGATCGGCAGCACATTGCCGTCGTTGCGCAGCAGCACCTGCGACGCGTCGGCCGCCTGCCGCGCCAGCGCGGTGTCGGCGCCGAGCACCCGGCCGTTGGCCTTCGAGGCGTCCACGTAGGGGTGTTCGAACAGGCCGAGTTCGAACTTCATCTTCAGGATGCGGGACACGGACTGGTCGATGCGCTTCTCGGTGACCAGGCCGCGCTGCACGGCGGTCTTCAGGCCGGTGCTCCAGCCCTGCGCGTCGTACGGCTCCATCGCCATGTCCAGGCCCGCGTTGACGGCCTTGGCGATGGCCTCGGGGTAGTCGGCGGCGACGTGGTACGCGGTCTGCAACGCGGCGACGTCCGCCCAGTCGCTGACCTCGACGCCGTCGAAGCCCCACTGCTTGCGCAGCACATCGGTGAGCAGGTAGTGCGAGGCGGTCGCCGGAATGCCGTTGACGGCACCGGAGTTGATCATCACCGACTGCGCGCCCGCGTCGATGGCCTGCTTGTACGACGGCAGCAGCGTGTCCTGGAGGTAGCGCATCGAGACGTCGCCGGGCACGCGGTCGTGGCCGTTGCCGGGCTCGCCGTAGCCGGGGAAGTGCTTGACGGTGGCGGCCACGTTCTTGGCGCCGTTGGCGCCCTCGATGCCGTCGACCGCCGCGGCGGCGAGCGTGCCCGCGAGCAGCGGGTCCTCGCCGAACGTCTCGTAGTAGCGGCCCCAGCGCTGGTCGCGCGCGATGTCGGTGACCGGCGCGAAGTTCCAGTCGATGCCGGTGGCCGCGACCGCCTTGGCGGTGGAGGCGGCGGAGTTCTTGGCCAGCGTCGGGTCCCAGGCGGAACCGAGGCCGATCTCCTGCGGGAAGATCGTGGCGCCCAGCACGTTGTTGTGGCCGTGCACGGCGTCGACGCCGTAGATGATCGGGATGTGCAGCCGGGATTTCTCGACGGCGTATTTCTGCACCGTGTTGACCATCTTCGCCCAGTTCTCGGGCGTGTTGACCGCAGGTCCCGCGCCGCCGCCGGACAGTACGGATCCGGCCGCGTTGTCGAGAAGCACGCTCTTCATGCAGGATTCGGTGAATTCGCCACCGCTCCACTCGCAGTCGCCTTGCATTCTGACCACGGAGATCTGGTCCATCTGACCGATCTTCTCGGCCAGTGTCATCCGCTTCAGCAGATCCTTCACCCGGACGTCGACCGGTGCTTTCGCGTTGGTGTACGTCGGATTGTCCCCGGCCTCCGCCGGTACGGAAGCGACCGCGGCCACACACGCCGCGGCGGTGGCGAGTGTCAGAATGACTCTGAGGCGTGGTCGTCGTCGTGCGTTCGTAGGCATCGCAGGCGTCCCGTTCCTGTCGGGGTCCCGGCCGGTTGTCGGGACCTAGTGCCGTAAACGTTTCCGATCGGCCGGAAGTCTGTCCTCGCCTTGACTGATCGTCAAGACTGTACGCAGGAGTCACCTTTCACCTGTCCCAAGTTTCCACGTTGTTCCCCTCGCGCAGAATCAGGTACGCCGTGAACATTCGTGAACTCGCCCGCCGCAGTGGTGTGTCGACCGCCACCGTGTCCCGGGCTCTCAACGACCGCGCCGAGGTGAGCGAGGCCACCCGCGCGCGAATCCGGCAACTGGCGATCGAGTTGGGCTACGCGCCCAATGAACCGGCCCGCACCCTGGTCAGGCGCCGCTCGGACACCATCGGTCTGATCTGGGACAGCGGACAGGAGGCACAGGGACTCCACAACCCTTTTCTGCTCGGCCTGTTGAGCGCGGTGCGCACCGCGCTGTCCGAGGCGGACTACCACCTGATGCTGCTGACGACGCCGGGCCCCGAGGACCCGGACGCCGCGCATCTGCAAGCGGTGCGGCGGCACAATCTCGAAGGCGTCATCGTGCTGACCACCCCCGCCGACGACCGCTGCCTGCGCGTCCTGGCCGCGTCCGCCGTGCCCTGCGCGGGCATCGACACCGCGTTCACCGGGCCGCGCACGGTACGGGTCAGCTCCGACAACGCGGCGGGCGCGGAGGCGGCGGTGGAGCATCTGTACGCGCTGGGGCACCGCAGGATCGCCACCATCACCGGTCCGCTGCACCTTCCCCCGGCCGCCGAGCGGCTGGCGGGCTACGAGCGGGCCTGCGCCCGGCTGGGGCTCCCGGTGCCGCCGCAGTACGTGACCGAGGGCGACTTCTTCCTCGACAGCGGCGAGGAGGCGGCCCGCAGGCTGCTCGCGGTGGCCGAGCCGCCGACGGCGATCTTCGCGGCGGGCGACCAGATGGCGGTCGGCGCGATGCACGCGGCGGCGGACGCCGGCCTCTCGGTGCCGCGCGATCTGGCGGTGGTCGGCTTCGACGACATCGACGCCGCCGCGCTGGTGCGCCCGGCGCTGTCCACGGTGGCGCAGGACCAGCGCGGGCTCGGTGAGGCGGCCGTGGAGGCGCTGCGCGAGCTGATCGACGCGGCGCCGGTCGACACGGCGGAGCCGCGGATCATCCCGACCCGCCTCCTGATACGCGGATCGAGTCGGCCCGGAGCGTGACGCCCCGGGCCGGCTCGATGATTCGCGGGCGGTGCCGGTACGGGACCGGGCGCCCGGTGACCGCCGACGTCACTCCTTGGTGAGGTCGGTGACGTCCTCGTCGGCCAGGATCAGGTAGAGCTTCTTGCGGGCGTCGTTCACCACGGTCAGCGCCTTCGCGCGCTGCTCGGGGGTGCCGGTGGCCCACACCTGGCGGAAGGCCTCGATGAGACCGCCGCCCGCCTTCCTTATCTCGTTCATGGCATCCCAGTCGACGCCGCGGCCGGCGTCCTCCCACGGGGCCTCGGGGCCCGCGTCGGCTTCTGTCCTGCCGTTGTCGGTGAGCGTGAAGAGCTTCTTGCCGCCCTCGCTCGCGCTGCTGATCAGGCCCTCGTCCTCCAGCAGTTGCAGCGTCGGGTAGACCGAGCCGGGGCTCGGCTTCCACGCGCCGCCACTGCGTTCGGCGATCTCCTGGATCATCTCGTAGCCGTGCATCGGGCGGTCCTTCAGCAGCGCCAGGATCGAGGCGCGTACATCGCCCCGCCGTGCCCTGCCGCGCGGTCCGCCGCGCCCCCGGCCGCCGGGCCCGAAGGGGCCTCCGCCGAAGGGCGGTCCGAACGGCCCGAAGGCCGACCGTCGCTCGTCCCGCTCGCCCCAACCGTGATGTCCGGGGCCGCGGTGTCCATGTTCGTGTCCTTGGGAACGCATGATGACGCTCCTTTCATCGTTGATCGTTCGCGATGGCTCAACGATATATCGGAACTGTTCGGATGGCAAGGCCCCAGGTCGACGGCGGCGACGGGAGGGCGACAGGGGGACCGCGGGGCGGGCGCGTCACGCGTCACGAGCGAGCGCGGTCACCGGAAGCGGAATCCGCCGAACACCGCCTGCCGGGCGTGGGGCGCGCCGCTACGCTCTCGCCATGCGCATCCGAATAGTCGACGCCTTCACCGACCGCCCGTTCACCGGCAATCCGGCGGGGGTGCTGCTGCTCGACTCGGAGGAGTTTCCGCCGGACCGGTGGCTTCAGCAGGTCGCGGCGGAGCTGAATCTGTCAGAGACCGCGTTCGCGCACCGGCTGGCCGACGCGCCGGAAGCGGACTGGGCGCTGCGCTGGTTCACCCCGGTCACGGAGGTGGGGCTGTGCGGGCACGCCACGCTGGCCACCGCCCATGTGCTGCGCACCAGCGGCGCGCACAAGGGCACGGTCTGGTTCCGTACCAGCGCGGGTGTGCTGTCGGCGGAGGCGGCCGGGGACGGCTCGATCACCTTGGACTTCCCGGCGGCCCCGCTCACGCCGGTGGCCGCGCCGACGGGTGTCGCGGCGGCGCTCGGCGCCAAGCCGCTGACCGTGCTGGACACCGGCCCCGACTGCGGTGACCTGCTGATCGAGGTCACCGACGAGAAGACCGTACGGGCACTGGCGCCCGACTTCGCGGCGCTCGCCCGGCACTCGCGGCGCGGGGTGATCGCCACCGCGGCGGCCGAGGACGACTCGCGCGGATACGACTTCGTCTCGCGCGGCTTCTTCCCCGCCGTCGGCATCGACGAGGACCCGGTGACCGGCAGCGCGCACACCGCGCTGGCGCCGTTCTGGTCGCAGCGGCTCGGCCGCACGACGCTCACCGGCTTCCAGGCGTCCCCGCGCGGCGGGCTGGTCCGTACCCGGGTGCGCGGCGAGCGGGTGCTGCTGACCGGTGCCGCGGTCACCGTGGTGGACGGCGAGCTGCACGCGGTGCCGTAAGGCCGCGGTGCGTCACGGCGCGGTGCCGTAAGCGCCGTAAGGCCGTAAGCGCCGTAACGCCGTAAACGCTGTCGCAAGGGCTCCGCTCGCGCGTCACCCCGTGGGCAGCCACCCCACCTTCCCGGCCAGCAGCGCGTAGCCGACGAAGGCCACCGTGTCGATGAGGGAGTGGGCCGCCACCAGCGGCCCCACCCGGCCCCACCGCCGGTACAGCAGCACGAAGACGACGCCCATCACCATGTTGCCGACGAAGCCGCCGACGCCCTGGTAGAGGTGGTACGAGCCGCGCAGCAGCGCGCTCGCGGCCAGCGCGGCGGCCGGGCTCCAGCCCAACTGGCCGAGCCTGCGCAGCAGATAGCCGACCACGATCACCTCTTCGAGTACCGCGTTCTGCACGGCAGAGGCGATCAGGACCGGGATCTTCCACCACACGTCGGGCAGCGACTCGGGCACGACGGTGAGGTTGAAGCCGGCCGCCCTGACCCCGAGGTAGAAGGCGAGCCCGGTGCCGCCGATGACGGCCGCGACGGCCGCGCCCCGGGCCAGGTCGAGCCGCGGCCGGGTGCGGTCGAAGCCGATCACGGGCATGCCGACCCGCTCCCTGGCCAGCAGGTGGGCGACCAGCGCCACCGGGGCGAGCGCGGTGGCGATGGAGAAGACCTGCCAGGCCAGATCCAGCCACGGCCGGCCCGGCGCCTGGGAGCCGACGAGGGTGGCCGCCTGGTCCTTGAGCGCGCCCGGCCTCGTCACGGAACCGATGAAGTCGATCAGCGCGGCAACGCCGCTCGCTCCCAGCGACAGCGCCAAGACGATCAGGGTCTCGCTGCGCAGCGTCCGCCGCTGCAACCCTGCCTCCACCTCGTATGACTCTGCGTGCACGCGGACCTCCATTTACGTCATCCCGCTTCAGCGCCGTCCGCGCATGGCTATGGTCTCCGGCAAAGATACGAAGGCCGGGGTCTACTGTTCGTAGCCACCCCAGGAGAGGCACGGAGCGATGGGTCGTCACCGCATATCCGATGGCCGGGAATCGACGGGTGGACCGCCGCCCGCCAGGACCCGGCGCCGTGCCACCGCGGCGGCCACCGCGCTGGTGATCACGGCGGGCGCGGGCACCTTCGCGGTGCTGCGCGGCGGACTGCTGCCGCTGAGCGGCGCGTGCCGCGGCGGCACGGTACGGATCGGCGCGGTCGCCTCGCCCGACATCGCGCCCGCGCTGACCGCCGTCGCCGACCGGGCGCGCCGCGAGCACGACACGACCGACGGCCGCTGTCTCGACGTCCGGGTGACCGCGCGGAACTCCGCCGACGTCGCCGCGGAACTGGTCGACAACACCAAGAAGCCGGATTTCGCGGTGTGGGTGCCGGACGACAGTCTGTGGGTGGCCCAGACGTCCGCCACCGGCAGCGCCAGGGCGCTGACGAAGCTGCGGTCGGTCGCCGAGTCCCCCGTGGTGGTCGGCGCGCTCCAGTCGCAGGCCAAGACGCTGGGCTGGCCGTCCAAGACGTACACCTGGGCGGAGTTGGCCGGGGTGGCGGGCAGCAGACCGGACCTGCGGTTCGGTACGGCCGATCCGGCGCTCAACTCCACCGGCATGCTGGCGCTGGCGATGATCAACGCGTCGATCGCGCGGGCCGGCGGGAGCGAGGGCACCGACTCCGACACGGAGTCGGCGGCTGCCGCGAAGGCCCTCGCGCAGCGCACCGAGCCCAGCGACGAGCAGGCGGTCGCGACGCTGCCGCGCGACACGACGCCTGCGGAGCTGGCCGACCCCAAGCGGAGCCAGGCGCTGATCCTGTCCGAACAGGCCGCGTTCGCGCACAACGGCGGTTCCGCGCCGCCGCTGCGGCTGTTCTACCCCTCGGACGGCGCGGCGACCCTGGACTACCCGTACACGATGGTCGACGACCTGCATCTGAGCACCGATCAGGGCCGGGCCGCCAACCGCTTCCTGACCCTGCTGGGCAACGACGAGGGCGTGCGGACGATCGCGGACGCGGGTTTCCGTACGCCCGGCGGCGATCCGGACACGGAGACCGTGCGGCGCGCGGGCGGCCAGTCGCCGCAGCCCCTGTCGGCCACGCCCGCGCCCTCACCCTCCGCGCCCGAGCTCCAAAAGCTCCGGCTGATGTGGCAGATCACCGTGCAGAGCGCGCGGATCACCACGGTCGTGGACGTGTCCGGGTCGATGGCCGACGTCGTCCCCGGTTCGGGCGGCAGGTCGCGCCTCGACATCACCAAGGAGTCGCTGCGACAGGCGCTGTCGCAGTTCACCCCGAAGGACGAGATCGGGCTGTGGCGCTTCTCCACCCGGCTCAGCGGCTCGCGCGACTACCAGGAGATCGTCCGCACCGGCCCGCTCGGCGGCACCGTCGCCAAGGGTGTCACGCGCCGCCAGCAGCTCGACAGCGCGTTCCATGACCTCCAGCCGGTGCCGGGCGGCTCGACCGGCCTGTACGACACGGCGCTCGCGGTCTACCAAAGCGCCGTCTCCTCGTACGGGACCGGCAAGTTCAACGCGGTGGTGATCCTCACCGACGGCGCCAACGAGGACCCGGGCAGCATCTCGCTCAACGCCCTGACGTCCAGGCTGAAGACGCTCGACGACCCGGCGCGGCCGGTGCCGCTGATCGCCATCGCGGTCGGCGCGAACGCCGACAAGGCGGCCTGCGACCGCATCGCGAAGGCCACCGGCGGGGCCGCGTATCAGGTCAACGACCCCTCGGAGATCCAGGCGGTCCTGCTGAAGGCCGTCGTGGCGGCGGCCACCAGCGCCGCCGCGAAGGCGCCCTGAGGCCGCTGTACGGGCCCGCGCCGCACGAGGCCCCCGTGCGCCACGGCTCACGCCACCGGCCAGGAGTGCACCGGCTCGCCGTCCAGCATGAGTTCGCGGTACCGCTGGGTCATCGCGGCGAGCGCGGGCCGCCGGTCGAGGCCGCGTTCCAGCATCCGGTGGAAGACCGCCGACTGCCATTCGGCGCCGTTGGTACGGCGGCGGCAGCGCTGTTCGATGATGCCGAGGTAGTGGTCGCGGTCGACGGCCTCGATGCCCCACGCGTCGAGCCCCGCCGCGGCCAGCGGCAGCAGTTCGTCGAGGATCAGGTCGGTGGCGGGGATCTCCGCGAGGCCGCCGTTGCGGCCGCGCGGCCACTGGAGGACCGCGCCGATGCCGTCGCGGCAGGACGCCTCGAAGTTGGCCGCGGCGGCGGCGAAGGGCAGCTTGTGCCAGACCGGGCGTGCCGCCTCGGCCAGGGCGCGGACCAGACCGTAGTAGAAGGCGGTGTTGGCGACGACGTCGGCCACCGTGGGACCGGCGGGCATCACCCGGTTCTCCACGCGCAGGTGCGGGACGCCGTCGACCACCTGGTAGACGGGACGGTTCCAGCGGTAGATCGTGCCGTTGTGCAGGGTGAGTTCGCGCAACTGCGGCACTCCCCCGTCGTCCAGCACCCGCAGCGGGTCCTCCTCGTCGCAGATCGGCAGCAGCGAGGGGAAGTACCGTACGTTCTCCGCGAAGAGGTCGGCGGCGGAGTCGATCCAGCGCTCGCCGAACCACGTGATGGGCCGCACCCCTTGGGCCACCAGCTCCTCCGGGCGGACGTCGGTGGCCTGGAGGAACAGCGGCGCGCGGGTCTCGCGCCACAGCTCACGGCCGAAGAGGAACGGCGAGTTGGCGCCGACGGCCACCTGCGGTCCCGACACGACCTGCGCCGCGTTCCACACGTCGGCGAAGCGGCCGGGGGTGACCTGGAGGTGCATCTGGGTGGAGGTGCAGGCGGCCTCGGGCGCGATGGACGCGGAGGTGTAGAGCAAGCGTTCGGCGCCCTCGATGTCGAGGGTGATGTCCTCACCGCGCATCGCCAGTATCCGCTCGTTGAGCAGCGTGTACCGGTCGGCGCGGGAGAGGTTGGCGGAGACCAGGTCCTGGGCCTCCAGGGTGGGCAGAATTCCCACCATCACGATGTGCGCGCCCACCTCGCGGGCCATCCGGTCGGCATACCCGAGACCGATCCGCAGTTCCTCGGCGAGGCGGTCCATGACCCGGCCGGAAAGCCGGTGCGGCGCGATGTTTACTTCAATATTGAACTGCGCGAGCTCGGTCTGGAAATCCCGGCTCGCGATGCGCTCGAGCACCTCTTCGTTCATCATGCGCGGCAGCCCGTCGGAATCCGCGAGATTCAATTCGATCTCCAGACCCATCAGATTGCGCGGCCGGTCGAATCGCTTCTCGTCCAACAGCCGCTCCAGCCCCACGAGACACTGCCGCAGCTTGCGCCGGTACAGCCTCCGGTCGGCCAGGTCGAACCCGTTGGCAACGACCTTCTCGCCCATCGACGCGTCCTTCCTCGTACGGATACTCACGGGAGGATGCCCACCCAAATGATCGATAACGCCACGGCGGCCCCGCGTCTGCCACTAGGCTGTGCACAACGGCTAACACAGTGGGTTCCTGTGGCACATACCACGGTCACGGCGCGGCGTAAAAACTTCGTGAATACGACCGGCGGGATCCAGCCGTCCGCAGCGGGCAGAAATATGCGGCACACACCGCGCACCCTGCACGAATGCTTCGTGGGCCATCGCAGAAGAAGGCGATTTCTCGCCTTGCGCGTAATACTGGCTGCGACTAGACGAAACACGGAGCGAACACACGTCGTATAAACTCCGTGAACAAGGCAAAGCATCCGCCCTCGCCGGACGCGCCTGAGCCGATCCCCTTTCCGCCCTCATGCGCCGTCCGCACCCCTGCCCCCGCACCACTGTTTGTCTCCCAGTGAGAGGCGACACCATGCCGCTGCTTGTCCCCCCAGCACCTGCTCCCGCCCTGCGGAGCATCCTTGCCGCGCTCAGCTCTCCCACCGCGGTCCAGGAGGCCCGGACGCCCGCGCTGCGGAACGCCCAAGGGCCCCTCACCGCCGAACACCCGCTCCCTGTCCATGTGTTCGAACCGGCGGACGTCCCCGGCGGCCTGCCTCGCGCACGATTGACCGGCTGGCGGTTCCACATCCTCGCCGGGGGCTGGCCGCAAGGCACCGTCGCCGCGGGCGAGACCGTGGCGACGGCTGACGGCTGGGTCTTCTCGCGCTTCTCCGAGGGGCCGTTCCTGGCCTCCACCGAGCGGGCGCTGCGCCAGGGGGACACGCTGCCCGCCACTTACCAACCGCATCTGCTCTCCGTGCCCAGCCTGTACATGCTGGCGCTGTGGCTGCACTGCGACCCGCGTGCCGACGCCTCGACGGCCCAGCCCACCCCGGCGGACGTGCTGGTGCCGCTGGCCCCCGCGCCGCCCGGCATCGCCCCGCACCGCCTGCACCGGCTGGCGGAGCTGATGCCGCTGCTCTCGGTACGGATGGCGCCGCCGCCGCTGCTGGGGTCGCCCGCCTGACGGCCTGTCGCCGCCTCTCCACGGTGCCCCCGCGAGCCACTGGGCCGCGGGGGCACCGTCGCGTCCCGCCCTCGCAACCGTCCGGCGGAGTGACGCGTCCTGTCCTCCAAGGGATTGCCTGCGTGAAATCCCTGCGGATCGACGTCAGTAGAGCAACACTGGGAACGGCCGTACCAACGGGGGAACGGAAATGAACCAGTCAGGCAGCGCAATCATCCGCACCAGCCACCTCTCGCAGCGAAAGACACCATCCATGTGCCAGCACAAGCCCCAGTGCCCCACCGCAGAGTGCCCCGACCGTGAGGCCGCGCACACCCTGGCCCACCACCCGGAGCAGGGCTGGAGCCTGCTGTGCAACGGCGTGCTCCTCTTCGAGGACACCGGCGAGCTGCTGCCCGACGGGCAGATCATCGCGCCGCACCGCCCCCTGAGCACCGAGCAGATCACCGCCGCGGCCTGACCGGTACGGGGCCGCCCGCACACGAGACCGCGCCGCACCGCGCACCGCCCCACACACAGAGCCGGTTCCACTGCTGACAGCGGAACCGGCTTCGTCATGTGCGGGCAGCCTCGCGCGAGACCGCCGGGCCCGTACCACCGGACCCGGTCGGCCCAACGCGCTCAGCTCTCGTACACGCTCAGCTCTCGTACGCGTCCAGCGGCGGGCAGGAGCAGACCAGATTGCGGTCGCCGAAAGCGCCGTCGATCCGCCGTACCGGCGGCCAGTACTTGTCGGCCGCGACGACCCCGGCGGGGAAGACCGCCTCCTCGCGGCTGTACGGGTGCGCCCAGTCGCCGCCGAGCGCCGCCGCGGTGTGCGGGGCGTTGCGCAGCGGGTTGTCGTCGGCCGGCCAGTCGCCCGCGCCGACCCGGTCGATCTCGCCGCGGATCGCGATCATGGCGTCGCAGAAACGGTCCAGCTCCGCCAGGTCCTCGCTCTCGGTCGGCTCGATCATCAGCGTGCCCGCCACCGGGAAGGACATCGTCGGCGCGTGGAAGCCGTAGTCGATCAGCCGCTTGGCGATGTCGTCGACGCTGACGCCGGTCTCCTTGGCCAGCGGCCGCAGGTCGATGATGCACTCGTGCGCGACCAGCCCGCCGGGGCCGGTGTAGAGCACGGGGAAGTGCGGCTCCAGCCGCTTGGCGACGTAATTCGCGCCCAGTACCGCCATCTGGGTGGCCTGCTTGAGCCCTTCCGCGCCCATCAGCCGTACATACGTCCAGGAGATCGGCAGGATGCCCGCCGAGCCCCACGGCGCGCCCGAGACGGGGCCGACGCCGGTGGCAGGTCCCGCGGTGGGCTGGAGCGGGTGGTTCGGCAGGTACGGCGCCAGGTGCGCGCGGACCGCGACCGGGCCGACGCCGGGGCCGCCGCCGCCGTGCGGGATGCAGAAGGTCTTGTGCAGGTTCAGGTGCGAGACGTCCGCCCCGAACCGGCCGGGCCTGGCCAGACCGACCAGCGCGTTGAGATTCGCGCCGTCCACGTACACCTGGCCGCCCGCGTCGTGCACGGCCGCGCAGACGTCGGTGATGTTGTCCTCGAACACGCCGTGCGTGGACGGGTAGGTGACCATCAGCACGGCGAGCTGGTCGCGGTGCTGCTCGATCTTGGCGTGCAGGTCGGTGACGTCCACGTCGCCGTTCTCGCCGGTCTTGACCACGACGACCTTCATGCCCGCCATCACGGCGCTCGCGGCGTTGGTGCCGTGTGCGGAGGACGGGATCAGGCAGACGGTACGGCCGGTGTCGCCGTTGGCGCGGTGGTAGGCGCGGACCGCGAGCAGCCCGGCCAGTTCGCCCTGGGAGCCCGCGTTGGGCTGGAGGCTGACCTTGTCGTAGCCGGTGACCTCGGCGAGCTGGTCCTCCAGGCCGTGGATCAGCGCCAGGTAGCCCTCGGCCTGCTCGACCGGCGCGAAGGGGTGCAGCGCGCCGAATTCGGGCCAGGTGACCGGCTCCATCTCGGTGGTCGCGTTGAGCTTCATCGTGCAGGAGCCCAGCGGGATCATCCCGCGGTCCAGCGCGTAGTCGCGGTCGGCCAGCCGCCGCAGGTAGCGCAGCATCGCGGTCTCGCTGCGGTGCTGGTGGAAGACGGGGTGGGTCAGATACGCGTCGGTGCGCAGCAGTCCGGCGGGCAGCGCGTCCTCGGTGGCCGCGTCCAGCGCGTCGAGGTCGGCGGCGCTCCCCTGGACGCCGAAGGCGTCGAGGACGGCCGCGAGGCGGGCCCGGTCGGTGGTCTCGTCGCAGGCGATACCGACCAGGTCGGCGTCGGTCAGCCGCAGATTGACCCCGGCCTGACGGGCGGCGGCCACGACCTCGGCCGCGCGTCCCGGCACCCGCGCGGTGAGCGTGTCGAAGTAGCCGTCGTGCACGATCTCGACGCCGCCCGCGCGCAGACCCGCGGCGAGCACCGCGGCGTAGCGGTGGGTGCGGCCGGCGATCTGCGCGAGCCCGTCGGGGCCGTGGTAGACCGCGTACATCGCGGCCATCACGGCGAGCAGGACCTGCGCCGTACAGATGTTGCTGGTGGCCTTCTCGCGGCGGATGTGCTGCTCGCGGGTCTGGAGGGCCAGCCGGTAGGCGCGGTTGCCGTCGGCGTCCACCGAGACGCCGACGAGGCGGCCGGGCAGGTTGCGGGCGTAGGAGTCGCGTACGGCCATGTATCCGGCGTGCGGTCCGCCGAAGCCCATGGGGACGCCGAAGCGCTGGGTGGTGCCCACCGCGATGTCCGCGCCCAGCTCGCCCGGTGAGGTGAGCAGCGTCAGCGCCAGCAGGTCGGCGGCGACGGTGACGACCGCGCCCAGCTCGTGCGCGCGCTCGATGACCGGGCGCGGGTCCCGTACGGCGCCCGAGGCGCCCGGGTACTGGAGCAGGACGCCGAAGACGCCACGCTCGGCGATCTCCGCCGGGATGCCCTCGGACAGGTCGGCGACGACGACCTCGACGCCGGTCGGCTCCGCGCGGGTCCGGATCACCGCGACGGTCTGCGGGAAGGTGTCGGCGTCGACCAGGTAGACGCCCTGCTTGACCTTGCCGACCCGGCGGGACAGCGCCATCGCCTCGGCCGCCGCGGTGCTCTCGTCGAGCAGCGAGGCGCCGGAGGTGGGCAGCCCGGTGAGGTCGGCGACGACGGTCTGGAAGTTGAGGAGCGCCTCCAGGCGGCCCTGCGAGATCTCCGGCTGGTACGGCGTGTAGGCCGTGTACCAGGACGGGTTCTCCATCACATTGCGCAGGATGACGGGCGGGGTGAAGGTGCCGTAGTAGCCCAGGCCGATCATCGGAGCCAGCACCTGATTGCGGTCCGCCAGCGCCCGCAGCTCGGCCAGCGCCTCGGCCTCGGTGCGGGCCTCGGGCAGCGCCAGGGCCTGCGCGCTCCTGATGGTGTCGGGCACGGCCGCTTCGGTGAGTTCGTCCAGGGAGCCGTAGCCGACCTGGGCGAGCATCTTCGCCTGCGCCGCTGCGTCGGGTCCGATGTGGCGCCTGGCGAACGGCACGCCCGCTTCCAGCTCGGCGAGGGGAATGCGACGGGAAGTCATCTGCGGAGGCCTCCTGGTCTGCGACGACCTTCGGGGGGTGCCGCGACGCGCGGACACCCGTACGGCCTCCCCCTCTGTCATCAGAACCTGAGAGCTTCACCGCCCCCGTGGGAGCGGCTTTCACCGTCGGTGAGGGCCCGTGCCGGAAAACCGCTCCCGGTGCGTGCCCTGCTTTCCAGAGTGACCTCGTCCATGCGGTACGGATGCCTGAGAGATTCCGGGGAGGATTTGCTCCTTCGGCGCCTCCGACACTGTCTCGGAGGCTCTCCCGCACGGGGTCTGCGGCCGATCACCAGCCTACCAGCGAGGCGGCGGGACCCGGCGGGGGCGGGGGGCGGTGATCACCGCCCGAGTCGACACCGGCCAGGATGTGCCTTTGGCTGTACCCAGACATCGCTCGTCATTGGTTGGAGGGACCGTGCAGACCGACATCGATCCGCGCAGCCTGATCGGCCGCCGCGTCTTCGACCATGACGGTACGAAGATCGGCACGGTGGACGAGGTGTACCTCGACGACGCGACCGGCATACCGGAGTGGGCGGCCGTCAGGACCGGACTGTTCACGCGCGACGCGTTCGTACCGCTGGAGCCCAGCGAAGTGGTGGACGACGAATTGCGGGTGCCGTACAAGAAATCGCTGATCAGGGACGCGCCGGACTTCGGTGTGGGGCGCCACCTGTCGCCGGAGCAGGAGTTGCAGCTCTACCACCACTACGGGATGGACGTGCCGGCGTCCGGCTCGGAGCCGCCGCCGCCCCCCGACCGGGACTTCGGGCGGCTCGCGGGCGAGGACTGAGCGTCCTCCTCCCCCTGGCCCGCACCCTCTTCCTCCCCCTGCCCCGCGCCCCCTTCCTTCCCCCGGCCCGCACCCGCCGCTTCCCCCGGGTCGAGCGGCAGTGGATCGCGGTGCGCGAGCGCCGGGTCGTCCACGGCGAAGGTCCGCACCCGGCCGGGCACGGTGTCCGAGGGCACCTCGAAGCGCACGGTGACCCGCCCGACCCCGCTTCCCTGCACCCATCCGGAGCCGTACGTCTCGTGCTCCACGTCCTGGCCCGGCCACCAGAGCCTGGCCCGCTCCGGTGCGGGCGGCGGCGCCGAGGGCAGCTCCTCGGGCGCGTTCTCGTCCTCCCCGCCCTCCCCCGCCGCGTGCGCGAACAGATCCTCCTGCGTGAAGTCGGCGAGCCCGGCGACGCCCACCCCGAGCAGCCGCACACCGCCGGTGGTGTCGACGGCCTCCATCAGCCGCCTGGCGGTCTCCCGTACGAGTCCCGGGTCGTCGGTCGGCGCCCGCAGCGTCTCGGAGCGCGTCAGCGTCGAGAAGTCGTATCTGCGGACCTTGACGACCACCGTCCGCCCGGAGCGGCCCGCGCCGCGCAGCCGCTGCACGCAGCGCTCGGCGAGCCGGTCGATCTCGTACCGCACATGGGCGCGGTCGGTGAGGTCGGCGTCGAAGGTGTCCTCGACGGAGATGGACTTGACGTCGCGGTCGGCGACCACGGGGCGGTTGTCGAGGCCGGCGGCCATCGAGTGCAGGCCCGTGCCGTGCGCCTTGCCGAGCAGCCGGACCAGCTCCGGCTCCCCCGCGTGCACGATCTCGCCGACGGTGGTGATGCCCACGCGCCGCAGATGCTCGGCGGTGGCGGGCCCGACGCCGGGCAGGGTGCGTACCGGCATCGGTTCGAGCAGCGCGCGCTCGGTGCCGGGCTCGACGACGACCAGGCCGTCCGGCTTGGCCTGCTCGGAGGCGATCTTCGCCAGCAGCTTCGACCCGGCGAGCCCCACCGAGGCGGTGAGCCCGGTGCTGGCCCGGATCTCGGCGCGCAGCCGCCGGGCGACCGCCCGCGGGTCCGCGCCGTGCCCGCCCGCCTCCAGGTCCACGAACGCCTCGTCCAGGCTCAGCGGCTCTATCAGGGGTGACACCTCGTGCAGCAGCGCCATCACGGCCTCGCTGATCTGCCGGTAGATGCCGAAGCGCGGTACGAGATAGGCAGCGTTGGGGCTGAGGCGGCGGGCGTGGGCCATCGCCATCGCGGAGTGGACGCCGTGGACGCGCGCCTCATAGGACGCGGTCGATACGACGCCGCGGGGGCCGAGGCCGCCGACCACCACCGGCTTGCCCCGCAGGCTCGGCTTCGACGCCTGTTCGACCGCGGCGAAGAACGCGTCCATGTCCAGATGCAGGATCGTCGGCGCACTTCTCACAAGTACCGATCGTGCCGCACGACACCGACAATCGCCGTACACGTGTACGGCACGGCGTCGGTGAGCCGCTCAGACCGCCCGATTGCGCCGCTTCGCCAGCTCGTCGGACGGATTGTCGCCGACCAGGGTCTCGCCGGTGTCCACCCGCTCCCCGTGCATCTGGGACAGCGAACTCTCCACGTCCCGCCAGACCACGCCCACGGCGATGCCGAAGACCCCCTGGCCCCCCTGGAGCAGATCCACCACCTCGTCGGGCGAGGTGCACTCGTAGACCGTGGCACCGTCGCTCATCAGCGTCATCCTGGCCAGCTCCGTCGGCCCGACGGAGCGCAGGTGCCGTACCGCCGTCCGGATGTTCTGGAGCGAGACGCCGGTGTCCAGCAGCCGCTTCACTATCTTCAGGACGACGACGTCCCGGAAGCTGTAGAGCCGCTGCGTACCGGAGCCGTAGGCGGGGCGGACGCTGGGCTCGACCAGGCCGGTACGGGCCCAGTAGTCGAGCTGGCGGTAGGTGATGCCGGTCGCCGCGCACGCGGTGGGCCCGCGGTAGCCGATCTGCTCGGGCGGTACGTCCTGTGCCGCCCCGCCGCCGCCCGCGTCAGCGGTGGCGCGCGCCAGTGCCCCCTGGGTCGGATACGGGCCGCCGGTCGCCAGACCGTCGCCGGTGCTTCTCACGCCGCCCTCCGTCCCTTCGCGTCCCGGGGCCGCGTGCACGTGCCATCGGGACTTTCCTCTCCGAAGGTAGGCAGTCGCCAGGGGTGCGTCAACGATCGCCACACTCGGCACGCCGAGTGATATTCACCCCACGAGTGGTTTGGCGTGTCCCGGTATCGGGAACGGCTCACTGGTTGCTCGTGCCGAAGTCCTCGGGCGAGATCTGGTCGAGGAACTCGCGGAACTTCTCCACCTCGTCCTCCTGCTCGTCCGGGATCGCGATCCCGGCGTCGTCGAGCACCCCGTCACTGCCGTAGATCGGCGTACCGGTGCGCAGCGCGAGGGCTATGGCGTCGGACGGACGGGCGCTGACCTCCACGCCGCTGGCGAACACCAGCTCGGCGTAGAAGACGCCTTCGCGCAGGTCGGTGATACGGACCTCGGTCAGCGTCTGTCCGACCGCTTCGAGTACGTCCTTGAAGAGGTCATGCGTGAGCGGTCGCGCAGGCGTCATGCCCTGCTGCGCGAAAGCGATGGCCGTCGCCTCTCCCGGCCCGATCCAGATGGGCAGGTACCGGTCGCCTCCCACTTCACGCAGGAGCACGATCGGTTGATTGGAGGGCATTTCGACCCGGACACCCACAACGTCGAGCTCGTTCACACAGCAACCCTAGGACGTGCCTGCCGGGTTTGGGTAGTCGGGCACCCCCTGGGCCGGACTTCGGCGGCTTCGTGAAGCCCGGCACAAAGTCGGCACGAGCCCCGCGGGAGACCGCTGAAAAGCCCGTACCCGCCCGGTACCGGCGCCTTTACAGGGCGTGGGAAAAGCCGAAAAACAGCTCAGAGGAGCTTGACCCGCAGCGCGGACTGCACCATCGCCGCGTGCAGCCGAACGGAGAGCGCGGCCAGCTCGCGCGCGGTGACCTCGGCGTGGGTGCGCGTCTGCGGATTGCGGTGCCGCCGCAGCGGCGCCACGACCTGCTCCACCAGACCCGCCTCCCGGTCGGCAGCGGCCTTCACCGCCCGCAAATGGCGCGGTTCGAGCCCGAAACGGCCGAGGTCGACGATGAGCCGTCCGATGTTCACCGTGTCGGCGTCGTATCCGCCGTCCCGGCCGGCCTCGACCAGGCCGTAGGACTCCCACTGGTCCAGTTCCTCGCCGTCGGCCCCGGTGGCCGCCAGCAGCTCCGTACGGCCGATCCGCAGCTCCGCGGGCGCCTGGGGCTCGATGGCGGCCTCCTGGGCCTCCCTGGACTCCGCGGGACCCGGCAGCGCCACGTGCTCGCCGCGGTCGAGCGCGTCCAGGTGCTCCCTGATCACCCGCAGCGGCAGGTAGTGGTCGCGCTGCACGCGCAGGATGTAGGCGAGCCGCTCGACGTCACGGGCCGCGAACTTGCGGTATCCGGACGGGGTGCGCTGCGGCTCGACCAGACCCTCGGCCTCCAGGAAACGGATCTTCGAGATGGTGACCTCGGGGAACTCGTCCTGGAGCTGCCCCAGGACGGCGCCGATGCTCAACAGCGCGCTGTCGGCGGTGGCGGTGCCGTCTCCGGCACCGCCCTGCGTTCTCGGCATGAACACCTTCCCTGGGGTCCCCCGGACCGGGTCCGGGGGATAAAGAGCTAGATCCCCCGCTGGCTCGCGTAGAAGACCAACCTGTACTTGCCGATCTGGACCTCGTCACCGTTGGACAGCGGCACCGCGTCGATCCGCTCCCGGTTGACGTACGTGCCGTTGAGGCTGCCGACGTCGGAGACGGTGAAGCCGCCGTCCGGGCCGCGGCGGAACTCCACATGGCGGCGGGAGACCGTGACGTCGTCCAGGAAGATGTCGCTCTGCGGGTGGCGGCCGGCCGTGGTCAGCTCACCGTCCAGCAGGAAGCGGCTGCCCGAGTTCGGCCCCCGTCGCACGATCAGCAGCGCGGAGCCCATCGGCAGGGCGTCCACGGCCGACTGCGCCTCGGAGGAGAGCGACGGCGTCACATGCTGGCCGGTGACCTCCGCCTCGTACGCCTCGAGGCCCGAGATGGAGATCGTGGAGGTGGTCTCGGACGCGCGTTCCTGCCCGGCCCCTGAACCGCGCAGCGGCGCACCGCAGTTGTTGCAGAAGCGGCTCGCCTCCGCGTTCGTGTGCCCGCACCTCGTACAAACCGGCAAGCCGAACCCTCCACCCGGGGTTGAGGTTGATGGTTCCCCGAAACCTATGCGGGGGGACGAGGCAGGGTCAACAGGCGCCACGCCGGGGCCACCGGAAAAGTCGCCGCCGCCTTGCTGGTCCTCGTGCCGGAACAGCGGGCGGTCGCCGGACTGGCTCTCCTCCCCGGTGTTCCGCGGAGCACGGTGGCGCGCCGTCGCCGGGTCACCCGACTGCCGCGCGCTCTTGCCGAAAAACTTCCCAAACAACTTCACGGGCGATTCCCCTTGAAAGAAACAGACCCGCCCGTGGGGCAGGACGAACCCTCGCTACACACAGTTTCCACCACACAGCACCCCACAGATGCCCCGACCCCCCGCCTCACTGGGATGACGACCGAGCGTAGTCAGGCTGCTTCGACGGCCGCAAGGCGGACACAACGATCTTCTGCGACCTGACGACATCGGCCGTGGCCTGCTCCTTCTCCAGCGTCTGCACGACCCCGCCCGGGATGTTGAGGGCGGGCTCCAGATCCTGCGGATTTCCGATCACCTTGAACTCGTACGGCTGGGACACCTTGTGGCCGTCGATGAGCACACCGTCCGTACCCTCCGTGAAGTACGTGTCGGCGACGACCCGTACATCGTTGATCTGGATCGCCTCCGCACCGGCCGCCCGGAGTTCCTGGAGGGTGTCCAGGAGCGAGTCTGCCTGGACACCGCCCTTGGGGTCGGAGATCGTCAGCGTGATACCGGGCCCCTGGGCGGCCACCGTGCCCGCCAGGATGCCGAGCTGCTGCGCCTTGGCCTGGGTCTGCTTGAGCGCCTCCGCGGCCTGGTTGGAACTGGTCTCCAGCTCCGACCGCTGGCTCTCCAGACCCCGCTTCTCGTCCTCGAGCCGCTGGGTGCGGTTGTCCAGCTCGGTCAGGATGCGGACCAGGTCCTCCTTGCGCGCGCCGCGCAGCGCGCCGCCGCTGTCGCTCGTGGAGCTGACCTGGATCGCCAGCCCGAGGCCGAGGACGAACAGCAGGACGGCCACGGTGAGCTGGGCGCGTGACAGCCGCGGCGGCCACAGCCCGGCGACCAGGCGCTGCCGCCCGGTGACCGGCGGCGCGGCGTGCTCCGGCTCATGGGCGTGCGCGGCGTGGGCGGGCTCGTGATCGTGCGCGGCGTGGGCCGGGCCGTGCTGCTGGCGGTCCCGCCCGTCGTCCGCGGACTCGTGGTGCTCGTCGCTCATACCGTCGTCACGCCCGGAAGACGTGGCGGCGGATGGCCGCCGCGTTGGAGAAGATCCGGATGCCGAGGACGACCACGACGCCGGTGGAGAGCTGCGCGCCCACCCCGAGCTTGTCGCCGAGGAAGACGATCAGCGCCGCCACCACCACGTTGGACAGGAAGGAGACCACGAAGACCTTGTCGTCGAAGATCCCGTCCAGCATCGCCCGCAGGCCGCCGAAGACCGCGTCGAGAGCGGCGACGACAGCGATCGGCAGATACGGCTCGACCCCGGTCGGCACCACGGGACGGACCACGAGCCCGACCACGACTCCCACGACGAGGCCCAGTACGGCGATCACTTCGAACCCTTCCCTGTTGTGGCGGAGTCCGCCTTCTGCTGGCCGGGGACCGGCTTGGCATACCGCACGATCAGGCTGGGCGCGGCGGCCAGGTGCAGCGTGCCCTGGACGGAGATGCTCGCGCGGATGCCGTAGTTCTGCTCCAGGACGTGCAGGTACTGACCGTCCGCACTGTCCTGGAATGCCGCGCTCAACCGCTCCCCGTCCCCGATCGCCAGCACCGTGTACGGCGGCGCCAGCGGCTTGTTGTCGACCAGTATGGCGTCACCGGCGGCCCGGATGGCGGACAGTGCGGTGAGCCGTTGGCCGTTGACGGTGATCGCCTCGGCTCCCGAGGACCACAGCCCGTTCACCACGCGCTGCATGTCGCGGTCGCGGACCCTGCCGGTGTCGGAGAAGCCGCTGCTCTCCCGCGGGCCGCCTGTGCCGCCTTCTGACGCCTCCTTGGCGTCGTCCACGACCAGCTTGACGCCGGGACCGTCCACCGGGGTCGCGCCCGACAGCAGCTCGACCAAGGCGCTGCTGTCGCCGCCGTGGTCCTCCAGCGCGGCCCGCTGCTCGGCGGCCACGGTGTCGCGCAGGCCGTCCACACTGCTCTGGAGCTTGTCGGCGCTGTCGGTCTCGGTCTTCACCTGGTCGATGAGCTTCTGCCGCTCCTTGGCCTCGGTGGGCGCGGCCACCCGCGTCTGGGCCGCGCCCACCGTGACGACGATGGCGGCGAGTACGAGACCCGCGGCCAGGCCCAGCTTGCCGCTCAGCCGCTTCGGCAGCCTGGAGGTGCCGACCTCGCCGCGGCGCGCGGCGGCCTCCGCGTACCCGTCGTCGAGACTGTGCTCCATGACGTTGGTGAGCAACGACATCGAGGCGTCAGGACGCCGCCGGGCAGCCCCGGGGACGGGGCTGCTCCGATCGGGTTGCTGCTGCGGCATGCCGCACATCGTCGCACGTCGGGGCCGCCACACTCGAATGGCCCCCTCACGGCGCGCCGTTCGGCCGAAGGATCAGCGCCCGGCGCTCTCCACGACCTCCGCCCACTCGTCGAGCAGTGCCTCCGCGGAGGTGTCGTCGGGCCCTTCCGCCCACAGATGCGTGACGGCCTCCGCCGGGTCGGGCAGCACCATCACCCAGCGTCCGTCCGCCTCGACCACGCGCACGCCGTCGGTGGTGTCCACCGAGCGGTCGCCCGCCGACTCCACCACGCGCCGCATCACGGAACCCTTGACGGCCCACGGTGTCGGCACGTCCCGCTTGATGACGTGAGCGCGCGGGATACGGGCGTCGATCTGGCTGAGCGTGAGCTGCGTACGCGCCACCAGTCCGATCAGCCGCACGAAGGCGGCCGATCCGTCGAAGACGCTGCTGAACTCCGGAATGATGAAGCCGCCGCGCCCGTCGCCGCCGAAGATGGTGCCCTCGGCCCTGCCGACCCTGGTCAGGTCGTCGGGCGACGTCGTCGTCCACTCGACCTGGGTGCCGTGGTACGCGGCGACCTGCTCGCCGATCCGGGTCGTGGTCACGGGCAGCGCCACCCGGCCGCTGCGGCGCTCGGCCGCGACGAGGTCGAGCATGACCAGCAGCGCCCGGTCGTCCTCGATGATCCGGCCCCGCTCGTCCACCAGGGACAGCCGCTCGCCCACGGGGTCGAAGCGCACGCCGAAGGCGGCCCGCGCCGAGGCGACGATCTCACCGAGGCGTACGAGTCCGGCCCGCCGGCTCTCGGTGGTCTCGGTCGGACGAGCCTCGTCCAGACCGGGGTTGACGGTGAGCGCGTCCACGCCGAGCCGTCCGAGGAGGCTGGGCAGCACGAGCCCGGCACTGCCGTTGGCCGCGTCGACCACGACCTTCAGACCGGCGTCGGCGATCCCGGAGATGTCCACGGCCCGCAGCAGCGCGCCGGTGTAGGAGTCGAAGACCGTGGCGGGGAACCGCAGGTCTCCGATCTCGCCGGGGAACGCCCTGCGGTACTCCTGACGGGCGAAGACCCGGTCCAGCTTCCGCTGTCCGGCCGCGGACAGGTCCGCGCCCCGCTCGTCGAAGAACATGATGTCCAGCGAGTCCGGCCGCCCCGGTGAGGTCCGGATCATGATGCCGCCCGCGCTGCCGCGCGCGGTCTGCTGCCGTGCCACGGGCATCGGCACGTTCTCCAGGTCGCGCACGTCGATCGCGCTGGTCTGGAGCGCGGAGATCACCGCCCGCTTGAGCGCACGCGCACCACGTGAGTGGTCACGCGCGGTGGTGACCGTCGCGCCCTTCTTCAACGTCGTCGCGTACGCGCCCGCCAGCCGTACGGCCAGCTCGGGCGTGATCTCGACGTTCAGAATGCCGGACACCCCGCGGGCGCCGAACAGATGCGCCTGCCCGCGCGACTCCCAGATGACCGAGGTGTTGACGAAGGCGCCGGCCTCGATCGTCTTGAACGGATAGACGCGTACGTTGCCGGCGATGTTCGATTCCTCGCCGATCAGGCACTCGTCGCCGATGACCGCGCCGTCGTCGATCCGCGCGGCCCGCATGACATCGGTGTTCTTGCCGATGACACAGCCGCGCAGATTGGTCTGCTGGCCGATGTAGACATTGTCGTGGATGACGGCCTTGTGCAGGAAAGCGCCTGTTTTCACGACCACATTGGAGCCGATGACGCTGTGCTCGCGAATCTCGGCGCCCGCCTCGACCTTGGCGTAGTCGCCGATGAAGAGCGGGCCGCGCAGGATGGCGTCGTGGTGCACCTCGGCGCCTTCCGCGACCCACACGCCGGGGGAGATCTCGAAGCCGTCGATGTCGACGTCGACTTTGCCCTCGAGTACGTCGGCCTGGGCCTTCACGTAGCTCTCGTGGGTGCCGACGTCCTCCCAGTAGCCCTCGGCGATGAAGCCGTAGACGGGCTTGCCCTCCTTCATGAGCTGCGGGAAGACGTCGCCCGACCAGTCGACGGACACGTCGGCCTGGACGTAGTCGAAGACCTCGGGCTCCATCACGTAAATGCCGGTGTTCACCGTGTCGGAGAACACCTGGCCCCAGGTGGGCTTCTCCAGGAAGCGTTCCACCTTGCCTTCGTCGTCGACGATGGTGATACCGAATTCGAGGGGATTGGGGACCCGGGTCAGGCAGACCGTGACCATGGCTCCCTTCTCCTTGTGGAATTCGATCAGCTCGGTGAGATCGAAGTCCGTCAGGGCATCACCGGAGATCACGAGGAAGGAGTCGTCCTTCAACGCCTCTTCGGCGTTCTTGACGCTTCCGGCCGTCCCCAGCGGCTTCTCCTCGTTGGCGTAGGTGAGCTCCATTCCAAATTCTTCGCCGTCCCCGAAATAATTCTTCACCAGGGAGGCGAGGAACTGGACAGTCACCACCGTCTCAGTGAGTCCATGCCGCTTGAGCAGTGTCAGAACATGCTGCATGATCGGGCGATTCACCACTGGCAGCAGAGGTTTGGGCATGCTCGAGGTCATTGGGCGAAGGCGAGTGCCTTCACCGCCGGCCATGACAACCGCCTTCATGTCGGAACGTCCTCCTCGTGACTCAGTCAGCCGTGGTGTCCGCCCGCACAAGTCGGCGGACCTGCACCACATAGAGGATCCCTGCCCACCAGTACAGGGTTGTACCCCAACCTGCGAACGCCCAGCCGAAAATAGACGCCAGTGTCGCAAGCCATCCGCTTCCGTCGCTCAGGAGGAGCAGCGGAAAGGCGTACATGAGGTTGAAGGTAGCCGCTTTCCCGATGAAGTTCACCTGGGGAGGTCCGTACCCGTGCCTCCGCAGAATCAGCAGCATCACCGCCATCACGGCCTCACGGGCGAGCAGCAGGGCCGTTACCCACAGTGGGAGGATGTCGCGCCATGTGAGTCCTACCAGCGTGGACAGTACAAACAGCCGGTCGGCCGCGGGATCGAGAACCCGGCCGAGACTGCTGACCTGATTCCACCGCCGGGCCAGCTTGCCGTCCAGATAGTCACTGATGCCGCTCAGGGCGAGTACGAGCAGCGCCCAGCCGTCAGCCTTCGGTCCGCCGAACTCGGGCCACAGAATCAGCCACAGGAACACGGGTACGCCCACCAGGCGGGCCATACTCAGGATGTTGGGGATCGTGAAGATCCGATCCGTTTGCACCCTTGTCTCCTGGACCTCCACCGGGGCCCCTCCTGTATGTATGTCCTGACGTTTCCGGCCAGACTCTACCGCAGACGCAAAAGAGGCCCGGCGTCGGATCCTAAGATCCGAGGCCGAGCCTCTTCCATAAAAATTGTTCGGCGGTGTCCTACTCTCCCACAGGGTCCCCCCTGCAGTACCATCGGCGCTGAAAGGCTTAGCTTCCGGGTTCGGAATGTAACCGGGCG
>NZ_JBIBIC010000021.1:0-152679 GCF_042957385.1 Streptomyces sp. NPDC008079 | reverse complement strand
GGCAGATCCCGTCGGGGAAGCGCGGCGCGAAGTAGCCGGTGACGCGCTGGGCGTGACGCAGTTCACGGTGCGACCACACGCCGTTGCCCTGGCCCGCGTCGGTGGCCCCGGCCTGCACCGAGTTGCCGCCCTTGGTGTACACGTAGACCTCGTCGAACCCGACGACGATCTCCGTGTGCGCACCGCTGCCGAAGTTCACCCAGGCGCCGACGCTGGGGTACTCCGACCACTGGCCGTGCGTCTTCGCCCAGTTGGTGAAGACGCCGACGTTGTCGACCTTCGGCACGATCGCCTTCAGGTTCACGTCGGCGTACATGTCCCAGTCGAAGATCACGCACCACGAGACGCCGTCCTCGCCGAACTGCTTCCCGAAGTCGGTGTAGTTGTCCCAGCCGTCGCGGCTGTTCCAGTGCTCGTAGATCCGCTCCGGGACGGCCATGACGCGGTCGACCAGACGGCGCCAGTCAGATACAGGGGTGGTCATCCTGCGCTCCTCGCTTCGTCTCCGGCGTTACTTCTCATCCCCTGTGGTGCCGCACAGGGGTCGGGACAGGGATCAGGTCACGCCGTACCACTGGGAACCGACGCCGCCGGTGATCAGGTTGACGGCCTGCGCGGTGAGGTCGAGGGTCAACGGCAACGACGACTGACCGGTGAGCATGTTGGAGTACCGCAGACGCGGCGCCGACAGGTTGGTGTTCGTCGACGAGCCGGTGCCGGTGCCCCGGAGTGTGAAGGTCGTCCAGGTGCCGTTGGCGACCATCGCGATGTAGTAGTCGTCGGGGTCGGCGGTGAACGCCGAGGCGAGCGGGACTCGGTGGGGGCCGACGGTGGTGTTCATCCACTGGGCCGACATGTCTGCGGACACCGCCCGGAGCACCCCGGAGGAGTCGTAGACACCGAGGTAGGAGCTGTTGACGGTCCCGGCGGCGGCGACGGCCGTGGTGCTGATCCAGATGCTGCCCCAGGTGATGGTGCGGCGCAGCGTCAGCTTCGTGAGGATGATCCTGCCCGCGTGGGCGGCGGAGGTGAAACTGACGGACCCTCCGGCTATGGCTGGATCGCAGGTGGCGGTCAGGAGGTTGTTGTCGCTGGGGCTCCAGGAGTTCGCGGGGTGGACGTGCCCCGCGTCCGCCCAGCGGCCGGTGGATCCGGCGGCCGTGGCGCCGCCGGGCTGGAGGTCTCCGGCGTTTCCGGGTATGGGGATCTGCCCGAACGCGGCGGCGTCGTCGGCCGCCGTACCGTTTTTCAGGCGGAGGATCTTGTGCGCGCCCATGTCGAGGTCGCCGTCGGCCGCCTGGAGCTGGGTGACGGTCGGCAGCGGGTGGACGTGTCCGGCGTCAGCCGCCTTGCCGACGCCTCCGGCAGCGCGGATCGAGGCGAGTGGTGCGATGTCAGTCGCCGCGCCGGAGATCCGCACGGCTTCGCCGCCCTTGAGGAGCTGAACGCCGAGCCCGTCGATGGCCAGGAGCAGGTTCTCTCCGAGGACCTGGATGCCGACGCCGTTGACGTCGAGCTGGAGAGAGGAGTTACCCAGGCCGATGGGGAGCTGCTCGGGAGGCACGGCCCCGTTTGGGTCGAGGGAGGCGTAACCGCCGGGCAGCCCGCGCTGATTGAGAGGCTGCAGCAGTGTCGTTGCGGCCGGGAGGCCGGTGAGCCGCTCAGTGATCTCCAGGTCGATGCTGTCGGCGGTGTAGGGCACCACGATGTAGGACACCAGCGGCTGGAGACCGTTGATGACCTCGGTGATCTCGTACGCGGTCCCGTCGACCGGCAGTGTGCCGGGATCGTTGGTGGCATAGACGCCGATGGACACCGAACCTGTGTCATCGAGGTCCACGCGCTGGGGCTGACAGTCCGCGATCTGCCCGTTGTTGATCATCGGGGAGATCAGACGGAACTGCACCCACCCAGTGCTCGGCCTGCCGCCGCTGGTGTACGTGCGGGTGATCCGCACCGGAGTGAACGTCATCGCCTGCTCCTCGCGTGTAGTGCTCACCTCTTGGCCCGACACGCGAGGCCCGCGACAGCGGAAGTCAGTCGATCCCGTACCACTGAGAAGCCCAGCCGGAGCCGATCTGCGAAACGTTCTGGCCCGACAGGGCGATCGAGGACGGCAGAGACGTCTGCCCCGTCAGGACGTGGGAGTAGCGCAGGTGCGGCGGCGCGAGGTTCGCGTTCACGCTGATCCCGCCGTGGGAGCACTTGAACGCCAGCGTGTTCGTGACCCAGGTGCCGTTGAGGAGGCACGCGATGAAGTACTCGCCAGGAGGCGCGACGAACGGCGCGGTCATCGAGATGGGCTTCGCGACCGGGTTGGACATCAGGAGAGACGAGATGTCAGCACTGGTGGCCTTCAGTGTGCCGTTGGAGTCGTAGACGCCGAAGTAGCAGTTCGACAAGGTCGCTGTCGCGTCAAGCCCGGATAGTCCGAACCAGATCCGTGACCAGGTGATCTGACGGCGCAGAACGACCTTGGACAAAGTCACTCTGCCCGCCACGCTGCCCGCAGCCTGCGCGGTGGCGTCTCCCGCGATCGTGGGGTCGTACGTCCAGGCGAGAAGTCCGTTGTCAGCCTCGGTCCACATGCTGATGTCGTGCGTGTGCCCCGCGTCTGCCCAGCGGCCGGTGGCCCCGGCGGAGCTGGCCAGCCCGACACGGGTGATATCGGCCGCCAAGCCGACGGCGCTGGCCTGGACTGCGCCGACGATCCGCGTGTCGTTGCCCGCCGCGACCTGCCCGGAAGATGTGCCGACATCACGCACGGCGGACGTTCCGAGACCGAGATTGGTGCGGGCCTGGGACGCCGACTGGAGGTCGGACAGGTTCGCGGCCTTCTGGGCGGCGCCGACGATCCGGCCGTCGTTGCCCGCCGCGACCTGCCCCGGACCGGTACCGATGGTGAAACCGATCGAGTCAGGCAGTTGCTCCTTCGGGACTCGGCCGTCACTGCCGAGCGACGGATACCCGCCGGGCAGCCCCCGCTGGTTCAGGGACTGCAGCATCAAGGCGGCCTTCGGAACACCCGTCAGACGCTGCACAGTGCCCAGATTGATACCGACGGCGTCATGTGGCACGACGATGTAATACACGGCCGTCGGCAGTCCGACGATCTCCTCGGTCACGCGGTAGGCCGATCCTGCGGCGGGCAGCGTACCGAGGTCATCGGTGGCCGGGACGGTCTGCCCGAAGGTGCCGCTGACATCGAGCTGCCCCACGTAAGGGCGGCAGTCCTTGACCTCGCCGTTGTTGACCATCGGTGCCACCAGCTCCAGGCGGACCTGGCCGGTTCGCGGGCCTCCGGTGCCGGTGTACGTGCCGGTCACCGGCACCAGTGTGAAGCTCATGCCAGTCCCTCCAAGGGTTCTGCTCACCCCTTGAGAGGGACTGGACCGGTCGCCGACAGGGCCCCGTTACTCCAGGACGATCACCTTGGATTCCGGGTGGTAACGACGCATCCCGACATGCACCGGGTCCCCGTACGGCTGCGGCGGCTCCCACTGGTCGGGCGTGGACCCCTCGGGGTGCTCCAGCGGCTCCGGCGCGTGGAGCCTGGCCAGCGTCCGCATGCGGCGCGTCCCCGCCGCGAGCGCAGCGGGCTTGGGCATTCCGCCGCGCTGCTCGTCGCTCTCCTGGGGCCGGGCGCCGACCGGGTCGGCATCACCAGCACCCTGCCCGGCGTCGACCGGGTCGGCCGGAACACCGGGCTGCGGCACACCACCGGCGGGCGGCACCGCGAGATCCTGCATTGTCGGCGACAGCGTCGGCTGAGCCCCCGTCGGATCCAGGCCCAGCTCCGGCGTCCGCAGCATGTCCATTGCGGGATCCTGCCCCTCCGGAAGCGCGCGCGGTTCGAAATCAGCGCGCAGATCCGCAGGGATGGGCAGCCCCCGGTTCCGCAGCTCCAGGTAGATGGCCCGCCGAGTCTCCTGCTCGGCGACCGCGAGCTGCACCGCCTCGTCGCGGGACTTCTCGACCTCGTCGTCAAGTTCGATGGGCACGTTGTGCAGGCGCGTCCGCATCGAGACCGGCACTCCGGCTTCGCGCAGCGCCTCGAAGAACTCGGTCTGCGCGGCCTCATCCTGCAAATTCATCGTCTTGAATTCGAGGTTGGGGATGAGCAACTTCGGCTGCTCAACGATGCGTTCCTCGCCGGTCTCCTCGTCGACCTCGAAGATCTCCTCCATCTTGACGAACCGCTTGCCGCTGCGCTCGTCGTAGTCGAAATGCTCCTGGGCCTCCGCGACCACCAGGGCCCGCTTGCGGTAGTGGCGCTTGAGCATCTGCTGGTAGCTCGTCAGCATCTGCGTGACCAGGTCTCTGTTCAGCGCATCGGCCGCGTACGTCTCACCGGAGCTGGCCCCGGCGAGCATCGTCTTGGACAGGCCGAACGTCTGCAAGATCCGGCCTTCGAGACGGTCGAACTCCGGCGCGAAGTCCGGCATGTCCTCCTTGCCGAGGACCGCCTCCATGTCGACGCCGAAGTGCGTCATGATGATGCGGAAATCCGCCGCGAGCGCGGAGTCGACGGCCTCCTCGAAGTCCGCGAGGTCGTCCATGGTGGGAATCCAGGGCACTGGCGTGCCCAGGTCGGTGGCGCTCGCGCCGAGCTTCGCGAGGAGCAGCGGAGTGTAGAGACGGTCAGCGATGGCATCGACAGCCGCGTTGAGCTGCTCCTCCTGCATCAGGGGCCGCATTGCCCGGTACAGCAGCGGAACGCCCCGGTCGTTGAAGGTATCGGCCTCAAATTTTAGCTGCCGAAGCAAAATGTTGGAGACCGGCATCCGCATGTTGTCATCGGCGTAGTACAGCAGTTCCGGGTAGGCCCGGATCAGTTTCTCGTACTCCCACTGAGGCTGGCGGGTGCGGATCAATTCCCGCATGGCCTTCGGCAGCCGGATCAGGAACCGGGGGTCGGTGTGGAACGGCGACTGCCTGACATCAACGGAGTCGGGGTTGATGAGTTCCTCGTTCGTCCACACCCCGAGCGGTTCGGAGAAAGTGCCCAGCGGCCACGCCTCACCGACGGTCCAGTACTCACGGCCCATATCGACAAGGAACTTGTCGTAGTTCAGGCCGCTCTCTTCATTGAAGAACAGCTCGGTGTAGAAATCGGTGAGCCGCTCGTCCTTGCAGGACAGCTTGCTGCCCAGCACGGGGTACTTGCTGTAGATGTCCACGCACGACCCGACGATCGGGTGCGCGGCGTAGACCAGACGGCAGTACAGCCGCAGCTTCTCCATCTGAGCCGGGTCGTCGAACTCGAAGGGGAGATTGTTCTGCTGCCAGTACCACAGCGGATCACGAGGCCGCCCGGACGCGAAACCCAGCGTGGGGCCGCCTCCGTCAGGACCGGCACCCCGCTTGCGGAACCGCCGGTTCGCCCGCATCTCCGCCGCTTCACTCGACGGACCGTCGTCACCGTGCGACGCCCGCCGGAAGATACGGCTCATCCGCCGCAGCGCGGCCTCCTGGCTGTCCGCCCGCTCCGCAGGCGCGGCCGTCACCGATGTCCGGGCCCGCGTCCGGTTCCTGCTCGCCATGGGTGTCCCTCTCCCTGTGGTGGTTCACCCCTTGGGCTTCGCCGACACGGTCACGACAGCGAAGGGACACTGGAAGGATGGGAATATGACTGAGGAAGAGCGCCCGTACCGCGTAGCTGACAAGCACGGAGAGGGCTGGCTGCGCAACGGCCCCGACGGCACGTACACCACGTATCCGCTCACGAACCTGGGCGAGCTGACGTACGACCAGCTCGACGACGAACGCGGCCCGCTCCGGCCGGTCGTTAACGCGGATCCCGAGGACAGCGCGCAGTTCAACGCCGCTCTCACCCACGCCGGGAAGAAGGCCATGGCCACGTTCCTCGTCGCGCTCCACCACACCGGGGAGGAACTCGCGAGACTCCACGGGTCGGTCCGCGCCCTCACCGCAGGGCGCCCCGGCTCATGGGAGGCGAACCTGCTGCGCAGCCACATCGTGTGGCTCGGCGAGGACATCGCTCCGTCACGAGTGGACGACGCGGCGCTCCTCACGGTGAAGACCCTGCTGAAGGAGTGGACCCAGGGGCCGACGCAGGTGGAACTCGCCGAAGGGCTGCCGTTCTCCCTCTGGCAGGTCGCGGAAAAAGCTGGCGGCTGGGACCTGATCACCGACCAGTGGCTGAGGGGAAATACCGCCATCGAGCGATGGACAGCCAGCTACCGGATCCACGACTAGGAAGCCCTGCGACGCCGGGCTTTGACCGGCGGCACCTCAGACGCGGGGAACACCTCGGCGATGCCGTACCGCACCAGTTCCAGCCCGAACCAGTCACGCTCCGGCGGCAGCACCAGGATGTCGCCGACGGCGTACCGCTCGCCCGTGGCGCTCAGCTCGACCATTACGCGGAGCCTCACGGGGCACCTCGCAGAGTGGAGGCGAGGTAGTCGACGTACGCGGCGCGGGTGAGGAACCGTCCGGCGCCCGTGCGGTACGTCTTCTTCGCGAACGGCGGCGGCTTGCCGGAATCGCCGCTGTCGTCGTCCTTGTCGCCGTCGGGCGCCTCCTCCTCGTCGCCGCCTCCGGCGAAAGGATTGCCCCCGTCGTCTCCGGGCGGCACCGCACCGTCCTCACCGGGTGCGCCCATGCCGGGATCCATCCCGGCCGGGGCCGGAGGCGGCATGCCCGGAATCTGCACGGGCATGCCGTCAACAGACTGCGGGAAGGCGCTGTACATCGGCTGGACGCGCACCAGGAACGCCTGGTTGCAGAACTGGCACTCCGCGTTGCCGTCGGAGCGTCCGACAACTTGCCCGCTGCCGCAGAACGGGCAGTGGGCGATACTGATGCCGTCCCCGGACTCGTGCGCAATCACCGTACGCATCGGGGATCACTCCTGGTCGGTGAGGGACGCGGCGAGGGCGAGGTCAGTGGCCTTCAGGGGGTTCTCCGCCTTCAGGGGGTTCTCAGCGGCGGCCGGGGCGGCAGCCGGGGACCCTCCGCCGGTACCGGAAGGGGTGGGGTCCGGTTCGTCGGAGACCGGCCCCGCCGGGGACTTTGGCCCCTGGACACCGGTGCCAGGGGACTTGGGCAGGCCGGGGGGCTGCCAGTTCTTCAGACGGTCCGTGAACGGCCCGTCAGCGACGTGACCCCACGACTCCCACGCCAGGGGATGCGCGTCAGCGACCTTCTCCACGGCCTCGGCGGCCAGACGCAGGCACTCGCCCATCGGCACGTGCGGGTTGTCACGGGCGGCCTGCACCGCAAGCGCGGACACCGTGGTGTCCATCGCATGTTCCTGCGCGGCGATGACCTGCCGGGCAGCGGCCACGTCCATGACTTCCTCCCGCGAGGGGTCCTCACTCGCGGCGCGGGCCTCAGCCAGGATCCGCCACCGGCCGACCAGATCGGTCCACAGGTCGGCGACGGGGTACTGACGCCGGTCGGCGATGGCCTGCAGAGCAGAGGAGGCCAGTGCCAGGCAGTGGTTCAGGTCGCGCTCTTCACGGGCGGCGGCGACCAGCGGCCACACGGTGGCCTCGACGTCGGCGAGGGAGGCGGTACGGGCAATCAGGAGGCGTTCGGCATCGAGGTCACGGCCCGCGCCGTCCCACATCAGATCCGCCGAGAAGTCGTCCATGCGGGTCAGCCCTTCTTGTCGTTGAGGAGACCGGCCTGAACCCGGCGCCGGAACGCAGCCGTCGCCGAGTTGATGCTGCCGGGGATCGCGGCGGTCATACCGGAGTCCGGAACGGTCTGCGGGGTACCGGACGGCGCGGTGGGCGTCTGCGGTACGACGGGGCTGCCCACCGGCTCGGCCCCGTTGTACGGGGACGGGCCGCCGGGCGCACTGGCGTCCATGCCGCCCGCGAGAGGCCCTGGGCGGCCGGGCCCGTTGATCGGGGTGTCGCCGTTGGGCGACGGCGACGTGCCGGGCGCGACCGCATCGAGATCGACGCCGGTGGCGGCTTCGGCCTGGAGGTATGTGCCGTCGGTCGGCAGCCCCTGCGCGGCGGCGACCTGGTGGGTGAGCTGACGGTGCGCCAGGATTCGGTGCCCCAGCTCAGGCGCCCCCTGGGCGAGAGACGCATGTGCGGACAGCCAGTCGGCCCGGTGCCCGGAACGGTCGGTGAACCCGGCGTAGATACCCGCTTCCAGCTCCGGTGTGCCCGTCCTCACCAGCGGCACACCCGGCCGCCACTTCGCGGCGTACTTGTAACCGCGCTGGAAATCGGGGTGCCGCATCTCGTCACGGGTGGCGATCTTCCTCGACGCGTACGCCGGGTGCTGCTGGGACTGCCCGTTGTCGCCGCCGATGCTGACGGGAACGTCCTGCGCGTGCGCCGCCGGGGCGGCGCCGGTGTAGGAGTCGGTGTACCCCCCGGCGGCGTGCGCGTCACCGAACGACGGTGCGGCCTGCGGATCGCGGGCGTCCGCTGCACCCGATCCGGCGTCGGCCGGGGTACGCGGCGGCGTCGTGGCCGGGGAGTTCGCGATCTGCGGGTGGATGACCGGCGACGGCTGCGTCCACTGGTCGGCGGTACGGCGGTGCGCGACCGTCGACTGGTGCTGGGAGGGAACTTCACCGCCGGTGTCGTAGTGCGCCTCACCGCCGATACCGTCCTCGGAACCCCCCATCGTCCAGGGATAGGCGACGTCGGTGGGCAGCAGCGTCGCCGCCGGGGCGTCATGAGGATCGGTGGTCTGCTGGATCATCGGGAGCCCGGAAGCGGCCTGACGGCGCGTCGGGTCGCCCTGCGCGGGCTCCGCCCCGGCGTCCTGGTGCCCGCCGGGCTCCTCGGGCGCACTGCTGCCCCCTCCGCCCAGGGACGGCTCCGGGCCGGGGCCGGTCATCTGGCCGCTCTCCTGATGGCCGCCAGGAACCTCCGGAGTGCTGTTGCCTCCACCGTTGACAGCCTGCTGGATCGCGGGGGCCCGGTCGGAGGTCTCAGTGCCCACGACACCTGTGTTGATGTCCGCGACGGGCGGCGCGAAGTTGTCGAACACCGTAGGGTCCAGCGGCGTCGGCCGCTGCGTGACACCGTCCGGCGCTGTGGTCTGCTGGATCTGGTCCAGCCCCGACGCCGCCGTCCGCTCCCGCAGGAAGTGCGCGTAGTTCGTGAACACCGCCACACCGTCCGCACTGGATGTGGCCTGCCGCGCCGCGCCGCGCACCTGCTCCTCGAATTCCCCGGCGTCGGCGAGAACCATCGGGTGCACGCTCCCGAACCACAGCGCGGCCTGCGCGACGAGCCCGTTGTGGTCGATCGGCTCGGCCTCGGGAAGGTCGACGATCCAGTCGCTGGCCGTGGTCGCCCGCGACGTCCTGGACGCCACGGGCGTCATGGCCTCCGCGATACGGGCTCGGGACAGATCGACCTCGGCGTCCAGCGCCGCCTGACGGCGCTCCCCCTGGTCGAGGGTGTCGAGGTGCCCGATGAGCCGGGCCTGCTCGTGGAGCGTGGGGGCCGCACTGATCGCCTTCAGCAGTTCTTCTCGGGTCTGGGGCATCGCGTTCTCCTCCTGCGCCACGGCGCCGCCACGGCGCATCCGGCGGCGAATCCGCTTGTCATCGGTGGAAGGCTGGCGGCGCGGGCCTGAGCCCTGGCCCCGCATCGGCTCCGCCAAGGCATGGCGGTCCCGCCAGTCGACATCGTCGACTGCGTCCTGGCGGTCCTGGTGTCCGTCGTGCACGGCTGCCTCCCTCCGCCCCTTGGACGACCGGCCAGCGGCACAGACAGCACAGAACCCGATCTCAACGTTCAGAGCCGAACGTTGAAATCGGGTCCGGGAATGTCAACGTGCGTTGATGTCACGAAGCTCTGGTGGGGAGGTGGGGCCCGATGTAGCCCACGTAGATCCTCCCCGTGCCGTGCGGCCCGGTGAGGTCCAGGAAGTGCAGGCGCGGCGCCGGACGCCCGCCTCCCCCGATGCGGATGTGGGCTCCCATGTACGCCTTCCCGTCCGCGTTGATCTCGACCGGCACGGGGAAGACCCGCGCGGTGAAGTACTTCTGGTTCGCGACGACTTCCTCGGACTCACTCAGCGCGATCTGATTTTTGCTGATGACCGCCGTGGCGTGCGGCCACTGCAGGTACGCATGGAGGTTCATGACCTCCTCGCCGTGATCGCGGCGGGCCCTCCCGTACGCCTCGAACAGCATCAGCGCGTCCCAGGACCGCTGAATCCACACAGCCGTGCGCTTGGCGTTGCTGAGGGCTTTCAGGGGCTCCATGATGCCGGGGCTGAGGACGACGAACTCCAGCCCGGCGGCCCGGCTCACCAGGTCGCCCCAGGAGGACGGCCCCGAAGGAGCCGGAACGTGTTCCGTGAACGGCAGCCCGGTCGCGGCGCGCTGCTGCTGCAGCCACGTGATACGACGGGCCTGCTCCTCCAGGAGCGCGTCCGCCTCCTCCAGTCTGCGCTGCGCGTCGTCCCGGTCCTGGACCGCGCGGGCCAGCGCGTACCGCAGCCGGTCCTGGTCGGCTTCATGCCTCAGCCGTTTCGCCTCGTCTTCTGCCTTCAGCCGTGCGGCGGTCGCCTCCTCCAGGAGGCGACGCAGCTCCTCGTCCGCCCCAACGGGCTCCGGGGATTGCACTGGCGGCTCGTCAGCCGGTCGCGACGGCGCCGGGACGACAGCCTGAGACTCATCGCGGGCGACAGGTCTCTGACGGAGTGACGCCAGCCGCACCTTCATCAGCGGCGTCGTCGGTACGGACTGGCGCCACCGCTTCATGACCCCGTCCCTGATCGCGTCGAAAGACGTCAAGATCTTCGTCTCGGAGATCTCGCTGCTCCGCGATCCGGGGAGAGCCGCAGTGGAGAGCACCAGCACGCTGTGCCACTGCATCACGGGAAGCCGCAATGCCCTCAGCGCCTCATTGACCGAAGGGAGCGCCGCGTCGGTGAACGTGAACTGGAAAACCCGGCCCTGGGTGGCCATCGGCAGTATCCGGGCCAGCGGCGGACAGCGGTGCCCCGGATCACCGGGAGCGCCGACTACGGTGTGAGCGGAACCGCTGACCAAGAGCATGGTCGCCCATGGTTCGTCCCGGAAGGCGCTGATCAGCGCCGCCCACTGCTCCGAGGTCGTCTCCCGCGCGGAGATGGGGTTCACGCCCAGCGGATCGAACGTACGGAACACCAGGTCCTTCAACGGCCGTACGGCCTTGGGCAGGATCAGGTGCGCGGGCGACGGCCAGGTGTCCCGCCAGGGGCGGTCGGCGCGGGCCAGGATTGTCCATGCGACGCCCGGCACATCGAAGAGTTTGATCTGGCTGATCTGGCTGTACCGGTCCTCACACAGGGTCAGCCGCGCCTCGACGAGCGCTTCGTCGTGGGTCATCCAGGTGAGGTCCAGCCACCAGTCGCCGCTTTCGATGTCACGGACGGGAGTTGCTGTGCGGAATGTCCCGTTGGCGACCATCGACGAGGCGTGCTCGCAGATGGTCTCGAACTGGCTGATCGAGGTGATTGCCCCTTCGGCGTACCAGTGCGTGTCCGGCAGATGGCGCGGAACGGGGGCGAGGTCAACTGTGGTCTGGGTCATGGTGGCCTCGTGGCGTGGTGGGAACGGAGGCAGTCACAGGCGGTAACGGGACTCGACCGGCCCCCCGCCCTGCCCCTGGTAGTGGTTGCCCGCTTCACCGTACGGTTTCACCGACGGCTCGGACATCGGAATCAGCGCGAGTTGCGCGACGGGCATTTCGCGGTGTAGCACCAGCGTCCAGGGGGAGAGATTCGCGATCTCCAGGGTGATCTGGCCGTGGAAACCAGGGTCTATGAACCCGGCTGTGATATGAACGGCCAGCCCTAGCCTTCCGAGCGACGATTTCCCTTCCACGCGTCCGACCAGGTCGGCGGGCAGCGCGATCCGTTCGCGCGTTGAGGCGAGGATGAAGGTGAAGGGCTCCATCTCCCAGCCCATGCCCTCGATGATCTCCACGTCCGTGTGATTGGGCGGCACGGCGGCGACGTCGATCCATTCGATGTCGGACCGGGGCACCCGCACCAGGTGATGCAGCGTCAGGTCGACGCTCGCGGGCTGTATGCGGTCCGGATGGAACGGTTTGATGATCAGGCTGCCGTCGGCGAGCCGGTCGGCGATCTGGCGGTCGTTGAGCATGGCGCTCCTCTGCGGGTGGTGGGCGCAGCGGTTACGCCTGCGTGACGGCTTTCTCCGGCGCGGGGGCAGCCTGGAGGTCCCGGAGCCGGTTGCCGAGACGGTGCAGCCGCAGCATGGTGTCGTGGAGTTCGATGGCCCAGTCGGGGCGGATGCTGCCGACACGCTCCATGATGGTGTCCACGATGCGGCCCGTCGCGGCGGGGAAAAACCGCTTGAACACGCCGAGGTTGCTCTCGACGGCTTCACGGACGATCTGTTCGTTGGTCTCGTAGTGTGCGATGCGCATGTCGTTCAGGACGCTGGTGGTACTCAGGCGTCCCTGCCCTCCGTTGACGCGCTGCCGCGTCTGAAGGGAGGTGAACACGTGGATGATGTCATCCATAGTCAGTCCTTCGAAGACCTTCTCCACCGGCAGTCCGTTGTAGGCGCTGTAGGTCACCGAAACGGACATGGTTCTGCTGGTGGTCGGGCTGTCCAGGGGCGTACTCATGCTCATGCGGCGGTCTCCTTGGCGGTGGCGGTGCGGTGGTCAGCGAGGAGATCGGCGATGGTCTCCCACTTGCGCCCGCAGTTGTGGCCGATGATCATCTCGGCCTGCTGGGCGATGCCGTGCTCGACGGTGATCTGCCGGTCGACGGCGAGCCCGAGGAGCGTCGTGAGGCGCTCCTTCTCGTCGCCGGACGGCAGCGCGATCAGATCGCGGGGGGCGGCCGACCCCGTGTCGTACAGGCGGGCGCGGCGCCCGTCCTGCGTGAGGCGGACGGTCTGGCGCGGGTCCCGCGCGGTGCACCGGTACTCCAGATACATCTGGACCAGACGCAGCAGCACCGGGTCGATTCCCAGGAGTTCGGCGAGAGCGGGGTGGTGCCACTGATGACGCTGACGGCGACGCTGGGAAAGGTCGGCCATCGCGGTCAGTACGACCAGGCAATTCGCATTGGCCGTGGTCAATTTCAGAGCGAGGCGCACATCGTGTGTCGGGATTTTCGGCATACCTGTCTCCTGGCGGGTGGAGATCCATGGCGGTGACGAACAGTGAAACACAACAGATTTGGCGGGTATCTGTGCCGCCACTCTACACTTCACGGCCCTGCGGCACGGCAAGTCCCGGCTGCCCCGACACGCCGATGCCGCCCTGAAGGGGGAGGCAGGGCGGCATCGGCGTGTCGGTTGGCTCAGGTCGAGGACGGATCCTCGGAGTCGGTAGGCACAGGGGTCGTCGTGAACGTCGGCGTACTCGGCGGCGTACTCGGCGGCGGGGTCGTCGGCGGCCGGGTCGGCGGCACGCTCACCGTCGTCGGCGGTGTCGACTGCGACGGCGCCGGGTGCTTCTTCGAGCACCCCGCCGCCCCGAGCACCGCCACGGTGATCAGCGCGGCGCCCAGCACCCGGTATCGGTCCTTCATCAGCGGTTTCCTTCCGTGGCGGCCGAGACCTTCTCGGCCGCCGGTGATATGTCCATCAGGGCTTCGTACAACGGGGTCACCTGCAGCCACGCGTCTGCGTCCCGCATGAGGAGGCCGTCACAGACGATCTCCGGCGCAAGGTCCGTCAGGAGCGAGGCGAGCTGGACCTGCGTGGCGATCCAGTCCGCGTGAGACCGCAGGAACGCCGCCGCGTCGACGCGCTCGGACAGGTGCAGGTCGGCGACGATGTGCACCTGTCCGGCGGGACCTCTGTAGACCTCACGCTGCATCAGGTACTCCGGCCAGCCCGAGTTGAACCCGGCGTCACCGACACGGCCCCCCGCTTTCACGGCCATCAGCACACACAGGTCACGGAACTCGGCGACCTGTGCCGGAGAAGCCCCTTCCAGGAGGCTGTCCTGGCTGCGCCACGCCTCATTGAGGAGCAGCAGGGCCGTGGCCGTACGGTTCTGGTGGTGTGTCACAGCGTCTCCTGGCTCAGTTTCCTGCACAGCGGACAGACGGTGTACCTGCCATTGCGGGGCGCATCCGGGCGCGCCTGCAGCCATCCCGCACTGCGGGCCGCCCGCAACGCCTCCCGAACATCGAGCCACTCCTGGGCGCCGTTGAGGTACAGGCCGCAGCCGCCCGCGCAGCGGATCTTGAAGGTGTTCACGACGCCGACGGTCCGCAGATCCGGGATGGCGTTGTCCACGCCCGCATGCTGTTCGACGATCTTCTGCACTGCTCTCAGCCCTGGCTGAGGGGCGCCGTCGAGCAGGAGGGTGCCCTCGGCGCTGACAGGCCGGTACCGGTTGAGGCCACGGTCGTCGGTCCCCATGAACGTCACCGATCCGAGCACCTTGTCGCCGTCGTGCAGGAGGAGCCAGTTGTTCTTCTTCGGGAGCCAGCCGTCAACCACGCGCTGCGTCCTTCCTCGTCGGAATGCTGGGCAGCAGCAGCTTGTTCGCCGCGTCGAAGTTCCGCTCGATGAGCAGTTTCGTGAACGGCACAAGGTCGCGGCGCGGCAGGCGGCCCAGGTCCGCGACTTGCAGGTACGGCTGCTTCCACCGCCCTCCGACGGCCCGTCCTCCGCTGCGGACACTGTTCCCGGTGAGGTTCGCGGTGTCGATCTGCCGCATGGAGTACCCGAAGTCCAGGGTGTCCTGCTTGTTGGTGAAGTACCCGGCGGGCAGCGCGCGGTGCGGATCCCAGATCACGAATCCGCTGCCGGGCGCGTTCTCCTTGATCAGGTAGCCGGGCAGATCCCCCAGGTGCCGGGACAGCCGGTCCGTGCCGGAGCAGACGTCTCTGAGCATCGGCATGGTCGGGTGAGTCCTCATCCGCCCGGACTCGGCCACGATGATGTGTCCGACCGGCGCGAGGTGACCTCCTTCCGGACACACTCCGACCGTCTCCCCGCTGATGATCGTAGTCGTGGCGATCACCGTTGCAGCTCCCATCCAGCGAAGTCGGACGTGGTGTACTCCCCGTTCGGCGGGAGCCAGCCGTGCGTTGCGCCGACGGCGCTCTCACAGGCGTCACGGCGCCAGCCGAACGCCACCCCGAGGACCTCCGAGGGGTACTCGAAGCCCGCCGGGGGGCGGCCGACGTACTTCACCAGGAAGACACCTTCGGCCGGGTGAACGTAGGTGCATCCCATGACGAAGAAGTCGTCGGGGTCCTGCGGGCCCTCTTCCTTCTCGGCCATCCGGTCGACGAGGTCCGCGATCCGCGAGGCGTCCTCCACCGTGACGACCGGGAACCCACCGGCGTCCATCTCGTCCCGCACCTTCTGCGTCCCGAAGGCGTAGCGGCGCAGATACGCGGAGACCTGCGTGAAGACCGCACGTCGGCCGCGCACCCCCTCCATTTCCATCTGCGTGAGATACGCCGTGAGATCGACGGCCTCCTCGATCGCGTCGCGCAGCGAGTTCCGCCCGTTGAATGTCATCAGCGCAGACCCGTACCTCTCCATGCCCACCAGGCCGCGCGCCCGGACCTTCGCGATCACCTGGTCCATGACGGCCTGCTGACCTGTGCAGGGAAGGGGCTGGTCGCCCGGACGGTCCTTGAGCTGCTCGGTCATGACGAAACACCTTCCACGGGTACAGCGAGATAGGGAGTGAAACGTTCAGTCTGCTGGCGGTCGGCGATGACCACGATCGTGCCGTCGCCCAGAACCCACGCCTCGCCACCGGCCTGCCACTTCGAGCGGGCCACGGCCGCAGCCACCTGAAGCCGGTCGGCAGGGCGTTCATCGCCGTCCGTGCGGCGGCGCAGGTACATGTGGCCCGCCAGGGTCTGCCCGAACGGCGTCACCGGCTCGAAACTCCACACCACCCCTTCCTGGAACATGCGCACCTCGAACGCCGCGCCCTCATCGAGCGCGGACCGCACGTCGGCACGCCCGTCCACCAGCGTGCGGACGTACTCGCGGCTCACGACGTCGCACACGCCGAACGGATCACTCATCAGGTACCGCACGGGCTGCGGCACAGCGGCGCACGCGGTCACCGGACCACCCGCAGGTGACGGCCCGACGGCAGCCGCTTCGGCGTGTAGCGGTTGGTCCGGCCGGTGGGCAGCGTCACGACGAACACACCGCCGGGCTCGGTCACCACCATGGCACCGGGGTACTTCTGCGCACCCTCGACGATCCATTGCGTGGACTGGCCGGTGAGTTCCCTGTCGGGCTGTCCGGGAGACGTCGACAGGTACACCAGCGCGGGGAACTCGAAGCACGGCGCGGGGGCGGTAGTCACCGGACGGCCTCCTTGTTCGCCGCAGGCGTCCACCGGGCCGCGATCACACCGTGGAAGGTGTTCACGGCCGATCCGTCGGTCAGCCCGTGGAGGGATCCGCCCATCCGCATGGCACGCTCAGTCATCTGCTGGTGGGTGACGATGCCCTGGGGCTTCGCGACGGCGCCGACGTAGAGGGTGAACAGGAAGCGCCGCGCGGTGCAGGCGCGGCGCCATCCGGAGCGGTGCAGGGGCTCGTACTGGACGTGGCAGCCGTCGGCCTCACGGACGGTGAACATACCGCCCGCGCCGAGTACGACGCCGTCGTCGGGCGTACGGAGGTCATCGAGCACGGCGGAGAGCTGAGCCCCGCAGACGAGGTCGGCGATTCCGCTGGTCAGGCCGATACGCAGATAGGCGTCGGCAGCAAGAGGGTAGGCCGGTTTAAGGGCTGGCATGACGGTTCCTTCGTGGCGGGTCGAGGAACGAACGTGAAGTCTCAGCGGGTGCGCGGCCGTAGTTGGCGGGTCCGGAACGCGTCCTGCTGGCATGCACCTTACCCCTCAGGGTGAGGGCGTGACGGGAAAAGTTTCAGATTGGACTGGTGGACGACAAGGTCTTCAGACACGGCTGTCACGGCAGCGGCAGTCACACAGGCGAATCCTCCAGCGGTGCGTTCACAGGTCCCCCTTGTTCCGGGCCAGCAGTTCGGCCCTCTTCATTCCGCGACTGGCGTCGACCTCCGTGGTCGCTTCCCGGTGGCGGGAACAGGTCTCCCTCATCGCCTCCTGATACTCCTGGCGGGCGACCCTGATCTTCTCGTCACCGTCCCTGCGGATGAGGCGGATCTTCCTCTTGTGCTGAAGGTGGATGATCGCGTGACCTGTGGTGATGCCGACGCACCACAGACTGAAGATCACCACCAGGACGGTTATCACACCGTTCCCGAGCACATCAGACCTCCCGGCCGTACGCGATGGCGCGGATGACGAAAGCCGGGATCTCCGCCGTCGGCGGGAACCGGCTCTTGCAGGTCTCGGCGAGTTCCTCGGCTGTCATGTCCTTCCCGCTCATGTCCGGCGCGCCTGTCTCTCGACCATCTCCTCGAACGAGGAGAACAATTCCGGCCAGCCGTCGCCCGGCGTCAGCGCGCTCTCTGGCAGCGTGCCCACCGCCACGGCGTAACGGACGGCAAGGTTGTTGTACCCCGCCACGGCCAGCCACCCGGCACAGGACTTCTCATTCCCTTCCGGGGTCTTGTGGCACGCGAACATCGGCTGCCCGAGTACATCCTCGCCGCTCCTGATCGCGTTCGGATCCGGCTGGTGGGATGTATTCCACAGCGACTTGAAGCGCTCCAGGGAGAACTCGCCCGGTGAGACGTCCTTGCGCCACGGACACCGGCCGCACGGCTTCAGGCAACGCGGCATCTGCCTTTTGACACTCACTATTCGGTGTCCTCTCCTGCGGGGGGCAGGGCGCCTCGCTTGTCCCGGTCCGAGCCGGGCGGCGGCACATGCAGCCCCTGGATCTCGGCCGCCGTGAGAACCTTCACGCGGTGTCACGCTCTTTGGTCAGTTCGGGGCGCAGCCGATACTGAAGGTCGAGTTCCACCACGGTATTCGGTCCGACGTACCCGACGCAGCGGCAAGGCTCCGTGGTCCATTCCCGGTTGTACGTCGGGACGCCATAGGCATCGACTCTGTAGACGGTCTCCTTGATCAGAATCTGATTCCTCTCCCGGCAGCCCTCCGCATCGTGGAACGCGGCGCCGTGCTCGCACTGGCACAGTTCGGCGTCCGGCCTTTTGACGTTCGAGACCCTGGTCCCGAACCCACCGGATCGGATGTTCAAGACCTTGGCGAGGAAATAGAAAAACCCAGTGAAGAAAGCGAGAGAAATGAGAGCGACGTTGATCGGGTTCATCGTTTGCCTTTCACGACAGCCTGAGGGTTGATCGAGCCGGGGAGGTGGATCGACCACATGCCCGCGTCGCTCAGCGACCTGACATAGCGTCCGCCTTGCGCGGGAAGCACCCGCAGGAGCAGGTCGACGTCGTCCTCAGCGTTCCTGCCGAAGCTGGACGGGGGAATCTGGCCGTCGGACTCCTGGCGGAACAGCACCTTCCCGTGGTCGCCGCAGACCTCCCAGATCGTGTGCCGCCCCGAGTACTCGTTGAACGTCGTCCGTACCGTACGGGCCTCGGGGAACGGCTCGTAGACGTGCGCCGCGATCCGGTACCGGAGAGCGTTCACCAGCGCCCGCGCCTCCCGGTCGACGGCGCGGTCGTGGGAATCGGGGCGCCCGATCGGCAAGGTGATGATCTTGGCGGTCCCTACTGGGCGCGTCACCGGACGGCCTGACCATGATAAGCGGCGAAGAGCTTCATGAACTCGGAGAGCGACACTGACACGTACGGTTCGGCCAGGTCGGACTCCTCGGCGGTGTGGAGCGTCGCCGAGTAGAGCCCGGCCCGGCGCATGACCTCCTGAGTCCCTTCCCACTCCACGGCGGCGGCCCGGACAGCCCCGTACCACAGGTCGACGGCCTTTCGGACCTGATCGGGTCCCCAGTCGAACGAGTCGAGGTAGTCCACCGCGCCCCACACCGCGATGAGTTCGGCTAGGCGCTCCGGCTTGACGGTGATCCGGTTGTGGAGTGTGCGGGTGTGCTGGGCTGCCGCCTGGTAGCCCAGTTCGTCCAGGCGGTCCGCAACCTCGGGCAGGTACCCGGACTTCTCCAGAACGTCCTCCCAGGTCCAGCAGTGCCCCAGGTAGCCGTGTGAGCCTCCGGACATGTCACACCTCCTCGGGTACCGTGGTCGGCGGCCGGGTGACGTCGGTCCAGCCCGCGTCCGCCCAGTGCTCCTGTCCCAGGGCGTGCACAGTACAGGTGCCATCCGTGCGGGTGAGGAATCCGATGGCGCAGATCGGTGCGTCGGGCGTTGGAGCCGGGGAGACGTTGCGGCAGTGGAACGACCACCGTCCGCGCTGGTAGGTGCGGCCGGGCTGGAAGAAGACCGGGGCGGGCGTGCTGTCGTCGGTCAGCTCGTCGCAGTCGCCGCCGTGCCCCAGCGGAAGGCGGCACGGGTAGGTGCCCAGTGCGGTCTCAATGTCGGCGCGGCAAAGCCCGGCCTCGCCCGTGCTGGTGTCGTCCCGTCCGGCGGCGGGGCCGGGCGGGATGGTGATGTCTGCGGCGACGGACAGCCCTGCTCGGTAGCCGCTCGTCCACACCTCGTTGGCGGCCGAGGCCGCGTCGGCGGGACCACTCAGCGAGGCGGCGATGATGGCGCGGCGGGTATCGCGCAGCACCTCGTCGCGGGCGCTCATGCTGCCCTGCGCTTGAGGTAGTCGCTGACGGGGGTGGTGGCGTAGAGGAACGCGCGGGCGGCGTGCCGGTCCGCGAGGCACCGTTCGGCCTTCAGGCCGACGCTGCGTGTCTCTTCGTTGGCCAGCAGGGCGTCCGCCTCGGACCGGGCGATTCGGACGGCATTGAGGAGGTCCGTGTCGCTGAGGCCGGTCAGGTCGGGGTCGGTTGTCGCGGTGGAGCCGGTGTATCCCGTGGCTGTCTTGATGATCCACGCCCACCGGTCCCACTTGGCCTCCGACCGGAAGAACACGCTCATGCGCGAGCCGTCGTCGTACTGGAGGGAGACCGCCGGGTCGGCGAGGGCCTCCGAGAGGAGTTTCCGCGCCCTGACCCGGTCGTTGTACGCGGCCGTCAAGTCGCGCCGGATCAGGTCGGCGAGCTGCTGGGGGTCGTCGGATTTGGTCATGTGTCAGTTCTCCGGGGTGATGGTGGCCGTCCGGGCGGCCTGCTTCCGGGCGGCGTGTTCCTTGATCTCGGCGGGGGTCATCTTGCGGATGGCGACGAGGGGGGAGCCCTTGCCGGTGGCTTCGCCCGTGATGCTGCGGACGGACCAGCCGTGGTCGGGAAGCGTGTCGAACAGGGCCCGCAGCCGCTCCGGTTCCTCCCGTGTGATGTACTTCTTGGCTGCGTCGTACCAGCCGATGAGTGCCTCGTAGGGCTCGATGGTCTTGACGTCGCGGTAGGTGTGGGTGGTGGGGCTGAGGGTGTAGCCGGACTTCGCGAGCGTGTGCTCCGGGATGTAGTCCGGGAGAATCTTCCGGAGTTGGTTCCCCACGATCTTCAGCTTCTGTGGCAGTGGCGGCTGGAGGGAGTCGACCTCGGCCTGCCAGGTGTCGAAGACGTCACCGAGGGCATCCCGGAGCGACGCGGCGGGCTTGCAGCGTCCGCACAGTCTCGTCGGAAGGGTGCGGCCGGTCATGTGGCCCCTCGCCGTCTCCGGGCCCCCTCCGAGCAGGACGTCCCGAGCCTCCCCGGCCCGCAGGCGCCTGTAGGCGCGGTACTCCTGGTCGTCGCGGCCCCGGAGTACCTGACATCCGGTGAGGTGCAGGACCGGGACGAACATGTCGGGAGCGACCTTGGACGCCTGACCGACCGGCAGGTATGCGGACCAGGTCTGCGGGCCGAGGACGGCGTCCTCGGCCGCCTTTGCCTCGTCCGCTTTCCGCGCACGCAGTTCGTGGAGACGCGCGTCCTCGGCTTCGACGAGTGCCGTGGCCTCCTTGACGCGTTCCGCGATCGTCCCGTGCGTAGGGCGGTATTCCTCCCAGACCCCAGCGAGTTGCTCGGCGGCGGCGCGGCGGGCGGTCTCCCATGCCAGGCGGGCGGTCTCCAGGGCCTCCTGGATTCCGCTCACCGCCTTGCGCGCGGCGTCGTAGTCCTTCTGCCACTGGGTGTGCTCATCGGTGCTGACGCGGGCGTACGGAACGACCTCCGCCCAGCGGTCGGGACGCGCCTGGGAACTGAGGATGTCCCGTACGGTGCCGCCCCGGACGTAGAAGACCACCTCGTCCGGGGCGGCACCGTCGTCGAAGATGTCGAAGGTATCGACGTCGTCGAAGACCGTGGTGTACTCGGGTTGTTGTTCCTGCGGGGGGCTGTCACTCATCGACGTCTCCTGACCTTGGCGGTAAACCCACACTAGTGCACAGATGAGTGTGCGCACAATGCGGTGCGCTAAAGTTGGTCAGTTCTCGTACAGATACAGCCACAGCGGGCCGTCATCGAGCGGACTCACGTGTCTGCGGTACTGGTGCTCCGCATCCGCGTACATGGGCCCCTGCGCGCCCTGGACGACACTCGTGGTCTTCACGGTGTACGTCTGCGGCGGCCCGCCGTCGGGCCCGGCGGGAACGACGAGGTGCTGCCCGCCGGTTGGACCTCCGACGAACAGCACCCCCACCGCACCCGTCACGCGGAATCCGGGTCGATCACATCCGGAAGCGCCTGAAGCCCCCGCTCCTCGATGACCGCCCGGTTCGCGGGGTCCTCGATCCACGCCCGCTGGGCCCGCGCGGCCTCCCGCAGGATCTGCTTCCTCGTCTGGCGCGGATGCCAGTGCACGTTCGGATTGAGGGCGTCACGCACCCGGAACGCCGTACCGCACTCGCCGGGGTGCTCCTCCAGCCACCCGTCGGAGCAGCGCGTCCACTCCGCATCGAAGAGGGTCTGCGCCCGGAACGCGGCAAGGGCCTCCTCGTCGCCGTCGGCGACGGCGATGCGCAGCGGTGCGCGGTGCGGTCCCTGGAACATCATGACGGGTTCTCCAGCCTGGCGAGGAAGTCACGGCGGTCGGCGGCGTTGGCGGCGCACTGCGGATCCAGCCACACCCCCGGCTCAGTCTCCTCCCATCCTTCGTCCGCCGCCAAGGACTCCCGCACGCTGCGGGTGCAGCCCGTGGCGGCGCTGGCGCAGCGGATGCCGCCGGGGGCGCTGACCGGCGGGGGCGGCGCCTGGATGCCGTACCGCTTCGCGACTGCCAGCGCGGCGCTCATGACGCCCTTATCGAAGTCGGTGCGGCTCCCGGTGATGGGTGTGCCGACCTCCTGGAGGAACCCCACGATGTCGGCAGCTGTTTCCGCCCGTAAGGCGTCCTGCGCTGCTGCGGTGTCCACGAGGGGCGATACGGAGGCGGTGGGGTCGATGACGGTGTTCCGCAGGTACTGGCAGCGTGCGCAGCGGGCTGTCTCGCACAAATCGCTGCGGTGTTCGCGGCGCCAGTGCTCGCAACCGGTGGCAGCGGCGGGGATTCGGACGTCGGGCACAGTCAGTTCTCCTCGGCGGGCGGGATGAAGTTCGACCAGGTTGCCCCGTCGGTTGCTTTGTGGGCGCGCAGGGCGTTGCTGTAGTGGCGGCCGAGCCGGGTGAGAGCGAACCGGGCGTAGGGCATGAGTTCCAGGCTGGTGAACGCGTTGATGCAGCCGGGGTGCGGGTCGTCCTCGCCGTCGAGGGGACGGCCGTCAGGGCGCAGATAGTACCGCCCGCTGCCGTCGACCGGCGGCATCGTGACCGTGATCAGCCGGTGGTCGCGCAGGTCCATCAGCGCGTCGCCCTCGCAGTGTCCGGGCATCTCCCTGGCGTTGCCCCGCAGACGCTTCAGGCGCAGCGGGAAACGGTCCTTCGCGTCGTACGACCCGTCCATGCTGATGTGCCCGCGCGCGGCGTACAGCGTCGGCCAGTGCCGGTACGACAGCGTCAGGCGCTCCCATTGCAGGCGCCCGTGGCCGTTGACGGCGCAGTCCTCCACGACCGCCAGGAGCGACCAGTGGTCCCGGCCCCAGTCGGCCAGGGGGATCGGGGTGCGCCCGGCGCGGTCCTGCCACTCGGGCGCCTGCACGGCAAGGGCTGCGATTTCAGTCATGGTCATGATCAGCCTTCCTCGGCTCTCCAGATAGTTCCGTTGTTGTCGTCGCAGTCCTCGTCACCCGGCCAGGTGTGGTGACCGGGCTCCTTCTGGCAGAACGTCTCGCTGCCGACACTGTTGTGGTTCATGCTGTCGCAGACACGCCTGCGCCCGAGGGGCTTGATGTCGGCCTCCTGCGCGGTGGGGGCGTTGAGCCACGCGCGGACCGGCGCTCCGGGAACCATCGTGCCCAGGGCCTCAGCGGCGAGCGTGATCCCGGTGGCCGCCGTGTCGATGCCCGTTCCGTACTCCTTGACGGCCAGCGAGGCGATCGTCGCGGAGTGGTCGTGGAGGTACGCGGCGCCGTCGGCGATTGCACTGCTGCGGACCTGTTCCAGGTCACGGCCGGGCGTGCGGGCTCGTGCGTCGGCGTCGGTCCACAGGTGCCCCTTGTCGTCCTGGTGGTACCAGCCGCCGTGGCTGTCGGGCATCACGCACCAGTACGCCAGGTCGTCCCCGTCGCCCGTGGGCGTACTGCTGCCGCAGCGGGGGAACTCCAGGAGTTTCGTGCCGAGTTCGGTGCGCTCGTCGTCGGACAGCACCAGCGTCAAGGACCGCGCGTCCTCACCGCGCAGCAGCACCGCGACGGAGACCTCACGGGTCGTCAGGTCGGTCATGAACACGGGGTCCTCGCCGGGGGCGAGGGAGACGCCGAGGATTCTCTCGACTGGCTGTGAACGGAACTTCAACGGGCTGTCGGTCATGTGCGGGATTCTCCTTCGGGGGTCAGACGGCGGGGGCGGGGCGGGCGATCAGCCAGGTGTTGCCGCTGAAGCCGCTGCGGCGCGGGGAGGTGTGCCATCCGGCATCACGGAAGGCATCTGCGTACTTCTCGTACGCGGTGGCCAGGACACGGCCGATCTCGGTGCTTTCACGGCGCTGCGGGTGGCCGACCTCGGTCCACACGGACGGCAGGAGGTACGCGACGCGGGCCGCCCACGGCATCATCGACGCGACGGCGAGGTTGTAGCCGGGACGGCAGCGGCGCCCGTACTCGTCAGTCGCCGACGGCACCGCCCCGGCTGCCTCCAGGATGATCGCGGCGGCACGGACCGGCTGGAGCCGCTCCCACACGGACGGTTCGCCCTTCGGCGCGTACGCGGTGCGGTGGTCGAGCATCGCCTTCCAGGCCGATTCGACGAACCGGGCACGGGCCGGGTCCGGTTCCTGGCCGGACCCGTTGCCGTAAGCCACGGGCATGTCGGGGACGGGGCAGCTCAGTTGCGTCTTCAGGACTGTCCCGGAGTCGGTGAGCCGGTACGGGCCGTACGCCGTCGAGGAGTCCGCGATACCCCGTTCGGCCAGCGACCTCAGGGTCACGATCGGCCCCGTGAGGATCCCGCTGTGAGGATTCGAGGTGAGAACGGCGAGCTGCTGGGCGCGGCTGAGGCGCGTGGTGTGAGCCATGGTGGCGGCCTTCCTCGGCTATCGGGTGGCGGGCTGGCGGCCGGACGGCCGGATCGGGATCTTCTTGTCGCGCAGGACGGCCCGCACGGCGTACGGCGTCGTGCCGTACTGCTGGGCGAGGCGCACCATGTCGGTCCGGGCGTAGCCCTCGGCGATGCCGTCGCGCTCCTCGGGCCCGAGGTCGCGGTAGCCCCGCTGCCGGGGGCGCCGTGCGCCGTGCCGGGTGAGGACGGTGTCGATGGTGTGGACACCGACTCCGATCTCGTTGGCCAGCGCCGCCTTGGTGACGCGGGGTTCGCTGGTGAACCGCGTGACGATGTCCTCGACGACGTCGCTGCCGAGGGTCGAGGCGCGTTTGCGGATGGGCACGTCCATGCAGATCAGGTACCGCTGGACGGTCTTGTCGGAGACGCCGTAGATCCTGCTGATGCTGCTCGCGGAGTTCCCGTTCCGGTAGCGGGCGGCGATGTCCAGGAGCATGAGGCGGTACGTGCAGCCCTTGGCGGTGAGGGACACGGACCTGACGGTGCTGGCGGGCGGCGGTGAGATGAATCCCTTGGCGGTGAGGATCTCGTAGGTGCTCTCGTTGCGGGTGACGGCTACGCGGTATCCGTCGGACGGCGACGCGGCGGTCAGTGCCTGTATGACGGCGCGGGAAAGCCCTTTGACGCGGATCGTGGAACGGGTGGCGGCCATGAGTGGCGGTCTCCTGGCGGTGCGGTGGCGGACGGTCAACGTATCCCACTGCGCCCGGTGCGCAGCGGGGGTGTGCGGGAATTTCAGAACAGGTACTCGTCGGCCTCGTCGTCGGTGACGAAGCCGGGGACGACGGCGAGGCGCTGCGCGGCTTCTTCGGCGTCAAGGGCCTGTGCGTGCTTCAGCTCGGCGCGCAGGCGGCGCCGTTCGGCGCCGCCTGCGGCGTAGAACGCGCGGCGGCGGGCGAACTTCGGTGCGCAGTCCGCGCAGTTCGCGGGGTCGCCGCACGGGACGGTGCCGCCGCCGGGGACCGGGTGAACCAGGGCGGGCAGTATTTCGTCAACGTGCCTGCCGGGTTTTCCCCCGAACGTGTACATGTTCACGGGTGTCTCTTTCAGCTCGGAATGTGCGTACTACTGTCGGAAGTTGGCGCCCCTAGGGCCAACCCCCCGGTCCCTGGGGGCGCCCCCCGGCCGCTGGCGACGAACGCGGCGACCTGCACGGCGAACTCGTCGGCGAGCAGCGGCGGCCGTGCGTCCAGCGGCCACGACCGCGCCGTCATCCCGCGCAGCGCGCCGTCACGGCGCATGCGGGCGTACAGGAGGCGGATGCGGTCGGCGCCGACGGTGACGGTCAGGACGTTGCTGCCGCCGTGGGGGGCGGGGAAAGTCAGACGGAGTGTCGCGCCGAACAGTTCCGTCGTCAGCGGCGGCGGCAGCGGGGCGAGAACGGGCAAGGTCATGACAGGTGGTTCCTCTCGTGGCGGGTCAAGAGGTGAAAGCCGGGGCGGCCACTGGTGTCCGGTTGGCGGTCCGGCACCGCAACGCCCACACACACCCTAGCGCACAACTCAGGGCGTGCACTGCGTTGTGCGCTAAATGATGTCCTCGTTCTTCTCCGGATCCCACACCAGCGCTGGCCTCCGGCGGCGCGGACGCCGGATCCGCGCCGCCAGATCCGGCCTCACGGACCTCAGCGCTCCCCACGCCCCCAGACTCACCATGTACGCGCTCCGGGCACGCTCCGGCAGCTCCTGGTCGTGCAGCCACAGCTCGTGCGCGACCCCCGCCAGCTCGACCAGGCCGGGGAGCAGCTCCACGGGCATCTCCACCAGCGCGTACGGCGGGGGGCTGTACGCGGATTCCGGCTCCTGGCGTTCACCCGCGCTGAACGCCTCGATGATCCGGTCGTACGGAAGGTCGTCTAGGAACAGCACGGGCAACGACGACAGGGACGTCATCATGAAGCAGTCGATACGCAGCACCACGGTCTGCGCGGGCTCACTCACCAGGGGACTTCATTCTGTGGCGGGCTGACAGCGGGCGGCGCTGACGGTCAGGAGGCCGGGCGGTCGTCCGGCGGGATGACACCGTGCCAGACACCCTCGAAGCACTTCCGCACGAAGTCCGCGACGGGCGCGGGCGGATCAGGGCGCGCCACGCAGACGATTCTCGTCGCCGCCCCGTAGACGAAGTCCATGAGGCCCCCTCTGCGGTGCGCCAGCACCGCGTGACCGCATCCCGTGCACCGCCACCGCAGAACACCCGACAGGACCTCAGGCGGCTCCGACACCAGATCGTGCGTGTCGAGAAGCACCGACCTCGGAGGGAGAGCGTTCACGCCAGAGCCTCCTCGTCCCGCCCGGACAGCTCCGCGACCGCACACGCTCTCTCCCAGATCCGCAGCGCCTCGTCGTACGGGTACTGCGCGGACAGCCGCGTCCACAGGTCGGGGAAGCTGCTCCCCTCCCCGTCGTCACCGGGCATGTCCCTGATCATGTCCGCGAGCGCGTACGCGTCGGCGGGGAGCAGCGGCAGGTGCTCCCCGTCCGGGTGGTACGGGGCCGCGTCGATGAGCGTGGCCGCCGGTCGCGCGGTGCCGTGCGCGGTCCTCATGTGCGCGGCCATCGACTTCGCGGTGTGCTCGTACAGCACCGGGCCGATCCGCACAGGGGGGTGCCCCGGCCGGGTGACGACGACGGCCCAGCCTGCCTGCACGCCGGTATCGGCGGACTCCGTGAGCGTGGTGATGGTCCGGGTGAGCGCCAGCGCGGCCTGCGCGATGACGGGCTCGGCGGCCCATTCCTGCGCCGTGCGGTGCGCGAGAACGCCGAGCGGCTCCAGGAGGTCCAGGGGCAGCGTCACCGTCGCCCGGTAGTCGTCTCCCGACGGGGTACGGGGCGCACCGAGCAGCAACGGCCGCAGCTCGTCGTACCGCACGGCGGCGCGCAGCGGGTGGGGGAAGCGCGGCAGGGACGTGATGAACGCTCCGGGGACGGGAAGCTGCACCGTCCGGCGCGGCGAATACGACATGGTGATCATCTTTCTTCGTGGCGGGTCGAAGACTGCGCCCTGGCGGGCGGGCGCAGTAATCCGGGGGTCAGTCTGCCGCAGGACCGGTCAGAGCGGGACCCCGTTGGCGAGCTGGTCACCGCTCGTGGCTCAGTTCTGCTGTTCGTCAGTAGGGGGCATCATCTGAGGTCGTCCGGGCCCAGGCCCTTGGCACGCAGGTACTCCTCCATGCCGCCGCGCCGCTGTGCACCGCTGCGCAGGGTGGGCATGCCGATACCGGTCGCCCGCGACCACGCGCGCAAGGTACGGGACTGCCCGAAGGCACTGTAGAACCGCACGTTGTCGCGGGCGGTCTGAAGCATGGGCCCGTCACTGCGCGCGAGCCCGGCAGGGACGCGCTCCCGCCGCGTGCGGATGCCTTTCGCGATGGACTCGGTGGCGGCGTCCGCGACCCTCAGCCCCCTGGAGTTCAGGACGATCCACCGGTCGGCGTGCTTGTCGTAGACGACCGTGTGGGCCTCGTTGTCGGCGGCGCGCACGGCCTCCTTGATCCTGACCAGAGCCGGGGACAGCGGGTCACCGCCGAGAACGAGGATGCTGCCGTCGGCGAGCTGCGCACCGCTGACGAGGTCCCAGACGTCCTGCCAGTTGTCCAGGCCGTTGGCGTATCTCTCCTTCGTGACCGCGACGGTCAACTCGATCATCTCGTCGGTGACGTCCTGCGCCGTGACGGGAGCGGTGACGCGTTTGTTCTCCACGGGTCAGTCCTCGGGAGTGTCGGCGAGGCGCGCGAAGGCCCGGCGGTCGAAGAACGCGGCCTTGTAGAACACGTCGGCGCGGCGGCGGCCGTCCCCGTCGAGGATGTGCGACCACATGTCGTGATCGCTTTTCTGCCTGGTCCAGCCCTCCGGCAGCGTCGCGGGCATGAACAGCGGGTCGTCCGCGTCGGGCTCACCGAAAGTGAACCCGAGCGCCTCGAACCCGGCCCGCTGTCCCCTGAGGTCGGCGGGCATGCGGTCACTGTTGACGAACTGGTGCTGTCCCACGGCTTCCTGGGACTCGATCAGTCCTTCGCTGCCGCCCAGAACCAGGGCGTCGAGGAAGAGACGCACCCTGGAGAGGTTGCTGCCGGTGTTCTCGATCATGCGGCGTTCCTGGGCGTGAGGACGCGCAGGGCGGCCAGTGCGGCGCCGAGAGCGGCGATCGTCTTCATGGCGTGGCGGACACCGTCGGGGTCTCCGCCCTGGTGCCACTGCATGCCCAGGGTCCGGGCTGCGCCCAGGAGGCGCACGGCGTCGGCCTGGGCGAGACGGACGAGCCGCACCGTGTCGGCCTGGCGCAGCAGGTGGCGGGGCGTCCCGTAGTTGGGGTGCGCCAGGTTGAGGCGGTCGTGGAGTTCGGTGTCGTCGTCGGGGAACCGCGTGATGAAGCCCTGCGGTATGAGGACGGACACGTCGAGTCCGAACGGCTTCGGCATGGTGGTGTTCTCCTGTGGCGGGTCAGGTGGCGGACGTTCAGGCTAGCGGGGCGGAGCCGGGTCACGCAGGGAGTCGGCGGGAGCGGTGAGGGTGTCGAGGGCGGCCTGGACCTCGTCGGCCTTGGCTCGGGCGCGGTCGGCGGCGCGCTGGGCGCTGGTGATCCTGCTCTCGCGCTGGTAAGCGTGGTCCGGGTGCGCAGGGCGGGGTGCTGCGCGGAAGCCGTTGGCGCGGTTCTGCGCGTCGTCCGCCTGCTTCGTCCAGTGGGCGACGCTGCGGGCGAGATCCTTGCGGTGCTCGGCGAGCTGCGCCGGGGCGGACGGGGTCAGGGTGTGGTGTTCGGTGCGGTCTTCGCCCAGGTGCAGGGTGATCGCGCCGAAGCCGTCGGTCGTGACTTCGCCGGAGTCGGCAAGGACACGGCCGACGGCTTCGGCGGCTTCGGCGGCGGTGATGTAACGGATGAGGTCGCCCTCGAAGGCGTAGACGTACGAGGGGGCGTAGGCGGCGGGCTCGTTCACGGCGGCTCCTGCTGGGGCTGTCGGAGGGGGCGCCCTCTGCGCCCCCTCCGGGGTGCCGGGAGGGGGCGCAGGGGGCGCTGAGAGGTTTCGCGGGGTCAGTCCGTGTGGCCGACGTCGGTGCGCATCTGGTGAGTGGCTCCGGCGGCGGTGATCATCTGCTGTGCGTAGATCATGGCCTGTTCGGGGTCCAGGTTGATGTGGACGAGGCGGCCGTCGTCGGGGCCGTCGCTGGTGATGCGGGCGGTGACGGTCGTCCAGATCCGCGTGCCGGTCATGGTGTAGCCGGTGTAGACGGGTTCGGTGGTGCGGCGGATGCCGACGATCTCCGCGTTCCGGCTCTGCTTGCTGCTCATGGCGGATACTCCTGTCAGTCGTTCTGGGCGGGGTGGGGGTGCTGACAGGCGGCGTGGCCGTCAGAGTCGCAGTAGGCGCAGGGAGCGGCGTGCAGGGTGGCGGTGCCGGTGCCGGTGGGGTAGCGCTCGGGGTCATTGTCCGCGACGGTGCCGGTGGTGACGTTGAGGGCGTACTCCATGACGGGCGCTCCTGAGGTCAGTTGGTGCGGTTGATGTCGTCGGCGGTGAGGCCGTGGCGGGTGAAGTACGCCTCCAGGCTGCCGTATTTCCGGATGCCGTGGCGCAGCCCGGTGGCGCTGATGGTGTAGCCGACGGTGAATGTGAGGTGGGCGGCCCAGCGGCGCAGTGTGCGCTGCGCGCCGAAGGCTGTGTGCAGCGGGACGCGCTCTCGTGAGGACAGTCCCTGGCCCTCTCCGCTGCCGCTGTTGGGGACGCGGGGCGCGGCAGGGACGTAGCTGGCGGCCCACTTGCCGATGTCGGCGAACGTGCGGACGTCGGCGGGTGTGAACCCCTGGTACTCGATGCGGGTGCCCACGAGAAGCGTGAGGGAGTTCCCTTGGTCGCGGACGGTGACGGTGACGCGTTCTCCGCCGATCCGCAGGGGACGTGCGTCGGCGAGCGTTGTGGCGCCGGGCACGTTCGGGTAGTGGGTGCCGTCGGAGAGAGCGGTCAAGGGGTGCTCCTGGGTGTGTGGCGGGCGGAATGCCAGTCTAGTGCACTATGCAGTGCACGCACAACCCTGTGCACCAAGATGCCCCACCCCGCCTCTGAGGAGGGCGGGGTGGGGGGCGGCCGGTCAGAGGCGCGCGACGGTGTCGCCGTTGACGGTGATCTCCATCGGGACGGTGCTGTCCGTGCGCTCCAGCTCCTCGGGGACGTCACCGGTGTCGGTGGACGCCGACACCCGCACGAAGCCTTCAGGGGTGAGGTAGAGGGCGACGGCGATCCCGGCGTTCACGAGCGCGGGCGGGGCGTAGGTGCCGTCCGCGTGGACCTCGGGGGCCTCGAAGTACGCGGAGGCGTCGTAGGCGCGCGCCTGCTCGGTGGTCAAGGGGGTGCCGGGGGCCGGGTGTCCGCCCTGCCATGCGTCCTGGACGGCCTTGAAGTCCTTGTCCTGGAAAAGGTCGGACAGTGCGTCCTGCACGGGGGCCGGGGTCATGTCGCGCTCGCACAGGAACCGCATGATTCCGATGATGGCGTCGACCAGGCCGACGGTCTTGCCCTCCTCCGAGCGGCAGCTCTGTACCTCCTGCTCGGGGAGCGGGGGGGCGTCGGTGATCTCCTGGCCGGTGCTGTCGGTGGTCACGCTCATCAGGTGCTCCCTGGTTGCTCGGTGGGTGGAACACCAGTCTAGTGCACTGCACAGTGCACGCACAACCCTGTGCACTAAAGTGTTCACCCGTGTGGTGGGGCGCAGCACGGGTCACGGGCGGTCGCGCATTCCGCTGCGGACTGCCAGCGGGCCGTGGCACAATCGTCTCGTCGCCAGCAATGACGGCACTGCTCCCCGCCCACGCGGGGCTGACGCGCAGGTTCAGGCCGATCATGGCGAACCTCAGGTAGTGCTCCTCGCATCAGCGGGGTTACGAAGCCCCCGGTTAACGCTCGGGGGCTTCGTCGTGTCCGGGGTCAGCGGGGGTTGGTCGCGGCGACGGTCTCACGGATCATCTGTGCGGTCTCGTCGCTGATCGTCAGCCAGTAATAGACGTCGAGGTCGCGCGGGTTGGAGATCAGCGACTCGGGTCGGATCGTGCGGCGGCCGAGGATCACGGCATCCTCCCCGTCGATGCCGATGATGTCGTCGAGCATGGCGTGGATCGCAGCGTGGGCGTCGGCGCGGTTCAGGCCGGTGTCGTCCATGACGTCGTCCAGGAGGTCGTACGGGTGGACGGCGCGGCCGTAGTTGATGCTGGCAATCTCGGTGGTCAGGGGAGCCCCCTCCTGCTGCTCCTCACGCACCTTCTCGGCCTGCTCGGCGGTGAGCCGGGTCGCGGAGTGGTGGTAGTCCCGGCCGACGCCCTGGGCGGCGGCCAGCTCCCACGCCTGGGCCTGGCTGTCGGCGGCCACCAGGAGGACGCGTTCACCGCGCCCCGCGATCTCCCACAGGTCCGACATGGGCACCGGCTCGGGGAGCACTCCGGCGGCGCGGAGGTGGTCGGCCATGCCGTCGGCGTCGGCGTATCCGCAGGAGCAGCGCAGCCCGTTGCCGTCAGGGGCCGTCTCCAGGCCGTGGGGGGCGTCGGGGGCCTGCTGCTCCTCCACGGGCGCGGCGGGCCCCTGGGGGAGCCGCTGCGGGGTGTCCTGGGGGTCGGGGGCGCCCTCGAAGCCGTAGCAGACGCTGTAGCGGAACTCTCCGTCGCGGTAGTCGCCCCCGCCGGAGACGCGGTAGGCGCGGGTGGCGCCCAGCTCCCTGGCCCACTTGCGCGCCTCGGCACCGGCCTTGGCGGGCGCCTTGGACTCCAGGGCGGCGGGGCCGGTGATGTGGACCCAGCGGGCGGTACCGCGCACTTCGCGGGTGACAGTCAGCGCCGGGGCGGCGGGCGGCTCCTGCTGCTCCTCGGCTGCGGGGGAGCCGAGGCCGTTGTCGACCACGGTCACATCGGCGGAGTAACCGCCGTCCTTGCGGATGACCACGGGGGTGACGCTGGTGATGCTGCCGCCCTGGAGGTCGGCGTAGGCGGGGGCGAGGACCGCGCCGACGTAGTAACCCTTCTTGGCGTTGTTGCGGCGGGCGGTGTCCGGGTTCTCCGCCTTGGAGGGGTTGAACCAGCCGCTGGGGCGTCCGTCGGCGTCCAGGAGCATCCAGGACCAGCCGAATTTGGTCTGTACGTCCTTGGCGGCCACGAGGTTGCCGTCGAGGTCGAACAGGGCGGGGAACTTCCACATGCCGCCGTTGTCGGCGATGTCGGCCTCAAGGCGGTCCTTGGCGGCGTTGAGGCCGTGCGCCCACTGTGACAGGGCGCCGTCGGTGTCGCAGCGCTCAAAGGACTCGACGGCCTTGAGGTCGTGCTCGACGGCCCTGCGGCGGAGGTCTGCGGCGGCGGGGGTCTGCTCGGTCATCGGGTGCTCCCTGGCTCATCGGCGGGTAGAACACCACCGTAGCGCACACAAGAGTGCACGCACAAGCCAGTGCGCTGAAATCACCAACATGAGATTCCATGGCCACCCAACCAGGCAACCATGGAATCCACGTTTTCCCCCAGGAGACTCACCTGAGAATCAACGGACCACACGCGGGGAGCAGCCACTGTCCACCAGCAACGCCCCCACCCGGCTCACCGGAGCCTCATCCACCAGCCGCTCCAGAACCGACTCCGGCACACCCGAACCCCCCTCACGCACCGGCCGCAACTCCACAACAACCCCCTCACGCGACAGCCGCACACACCCGTCCCCGTCATGCTCCACACACCATCCCGGCTGCTGCACCGCCTTCCGCACACCCGCCAGAACCTCCTCCGTATCCACCCCCACCGCCCCCGGAGAACCCTGCTCCGCAGCACCCCCCAACGACAGCACACGCTCATACCCAGCAGCCGTGGAATCCACCACGAACGCCGCAACCGCCTCCGCCTCCGACGGCAACACCGACAACGACCCGTACGCATGCACCCGCCACACACCCCCGGAAACCCCCACACGCCCCTCCACGGCCCCCGCAGCGCCCCCCTGGACCTCCGCACCCGGAACCCCACCCCCGGACCCCTCACCGGCCAGCACAGCGGCCCTGCGCACCAGCAGCGTCTCCCCCTCCCGCACATCCATCGGCATACCCCGGTCGGTCTCCACCCGGAACAGCCCCACCTCACCCAACTCCCAGAACCCCTTCACCCGCCACGTACCCGTACGCACCTCATCCGCCGGATTCATCGGCGCCACCACATCCCCCACCCGCAGACTCCCCTCATCCACGATGTCAACCAGCACCCCCACCCGGCGCGGCGCAGCAGCCTCCTCCACCGACCACCGCCGCAACGACAACGCCCCGTCCCGCTCCTCCACCGCACGCACCCACGCGAACGCCCGCGCCGCAGCCACCGCCGCAGAGTGATCCCCACCCTCGACCACCGCGATCTGCACACCCCCCTCCGTGCACACCGCCCACCGGTCACTCAGCCCCCGCTGCTCCACCACCGGAGCGAAGAACGAGTACCCCACCCGCACCTCCCCCGACGCCAGACGCTCAGCACGCTGTCCCCGCTGCACCCCCGACACCACCGCCTGACGCACATTCGCCAGGCCGATACGCCCCACCAGCCGCGCATCCTCACGCAGCACCCCCACCCGCATGTCCCACTCCGCGACCTCACCCAGCAACGCCAGACCCTCAGCCACCAGAACCGCGTCACGCTCCCGAACCGGCTCCACGAACTCCTGCACCACCGGCACGAACTCACCCGGAACCCTCTTCGGCAACGGCGGCAACGACCGCTGCGCCTCGGCGACACCGGCTTCCGTGAGGACGACACCGTGAGTACGCACCGTGTGCCCCTTCTCGTCCAGCACGCGGTTCTTCAGCCGCCCGCTTGCGGCCAGGCCCCGGTTGATCAGGGCCATGGTCGAGTTGTAGGGCGCGATCACCTCGTGATTGCTGTCGGCGTACGCGGCGACGAGCTTGCTTCTCATGCTGATGCTGATCTTGGACATCTGCTGCTCCTGCTTGGCGGGTTCATCTTGGCGGGTGAACAAGACGACCTTAGTGCACTACTCAGTGCGCGCACAACCCAGTGCGCTGTCTCTTGCTGGGGAGGAGGGCCCGGAGCGCGCGCGGGATTCGGGGTACGCGCAGGTACACAACCCCCCATATACCCACACCAATCACCAGGGGCAGGGGTTCGCCTCTCTGCCCCTGTCCGGCACGTACGTGCCCCGGCGCACGAAGAAGCCCCACCCGGAGCAACAGGTGGGGCTTCTCGGACTTCCTCTCTCACTTGCTCAGCATCTCGAAGCCGAGCCTCAGCACGAACGGGTGCCGTCCGTCCGCGCACTCGTGGTCTTGGCGGTCCAGTCCTCTGCGACCCCGGCAGCCAGGCGGCGTAGCTCCGCCGTGTCGTCCGCGCCTGGCGCCGAACGTACGAAGCCCTCGGAGTCGTCGTAGCGGATGTGGCTCTTGCGGGCCTCCAGCGCGTTGGCGATTTCGGGAACGTTGGTCGGGTTGACGGTTCCGACGAAGCCGCGCCACGAGAAAACGGCAGCCTCCCGTCCGATCAGCGTGACCTTGATGATCCGCTGCCCCCAGAGCTGAAACCGTTCGCCGGTTGCCAGGTGAACCACGATCTTCTTAGCCATCTCTGCCTCCTACGGCCTGCCTCGTCAGCGTGGGTAGGCCAGACCCCACGGACGCCCCGGAGGGCGTTTCGGCTAGTTGGCCACGTCAAGAGCGGCGCCACCGACCGGGCATCAGGTTCTCGATATGCCGCGCAGCCGTGGAGTAGTCCTCTAACGTCGGCTCCGGGTGTTCGGTGTCACAACCCTCGCAGCCGTTCTTGGCCTGACCCTCATGCTCGGGGCACAGCTCCGCAACGACGATGTCCTCGGGGTCTTCACCTTCGGCGATGTATTCCAGGCGCCGGGCGTCGGCTTCCTCGCGGGTGTACATCCCAGCCTCGAAGCACCCTTCTGTGCGGTCCAGCTCGTTGAACAGTCCGTACTCGGTCATCAGTTGCTCCACGCCTCGTCGAATCCAACGAGCCGGGCCACTCGGTCCGCCTCATGCTGCATGATCACTGGTTCTCCGCCATCTCCGGGAACGTGGCGAGGATGAGGCCCAGTGCCCACTGGCGGCACTCCTCCTCATCCACGCCGGTGCTCTCGCTCCACGTCCACACGTTGACGAAGCCGTGCTCCTCGTACTCCTCCCGGACAGCCTCCAGGATCCGGCCGGGCGACAGACTCGGAGGGAGTTCCAGCTCTCCGCTGACCGCGTTGCGGGCGTAGGAGGAGCACAGGCCGTCGACCAGCTCGCCAAGCTTCAGACGGTGCTCAACGCGGATCGTGATCCGGTTGGTCTCCTTGCCGGTCTCGCGGTTCTTCCACGTGCGGACCACCGAACGTGCCATCTCTGCCTCCTACGGCCTGCCTCGTCAGGGGCGGTAGGCCATTCCCGCCCGACGCCCCAAGGGGCGTTTCGGCTGTCAGAAGTAGAGACCGGCGGCGCGCAGCTCGTCCTGCTCGGACTCCCAGGCGTACACGGGGTTGTTCTCGGCGGCGCGCAGCCATCCGGACTCGGCGTACGCCTCCTGCTCGTACTGCTGGCGCTCCTGCTCCCACTCGTACGCCTGCTCGGCGGTCTCGGCGGTGAGGCCGTCCAGTTCGTAGATGAACAGTTCCGGCAGTTCCATGCTGCGCTCGCTGTGGTCGGGCACGTCCTGGAGGAACTCCCGGCACGAGTTGTCGCCACTCGCTCCGCAGAAGCCACAGTTCTCAAGCTTGACGACGACCGCGTTCATGTCTTCCTCCCCTGCCGGACCCTTCGTGGATCCCTGGCGTGAGACGACCATAGTGCACTATCAAGTGCGTGCACAAGTGAGTGCACTAGATTTTCTGTTGGGCGAAGCTGGCGATCAGACGGTTCGCGGCGTTGAGGGCGCCAGGCCGGGGACCCGTGGAGCCTCGGGCTCGGGGCTCTTGCTGATCTCCGGCCCCGCCGCCGGAACCTCCATGCTCCGCGTCTCGACGGCCCAGGGGTCACCCACGTACCGGCCGACAGCGACGCGGACGTCCTCGACGAGGACCAATCCCCGCGACAGGGTGATCTGTAGGCCCGCCTTCTCGATCTTGTTGATCAGGTCCGCCATCTGCTCTGCGGCGCTGGAAGCGTCCATCGTTTCTCCTTCGTTCTCGTGCACTGACAGCGCCTTGTCCTGACGGGCGAGAGCCGACTTCGTGAGGGAGCGATACGCACTCTCGGCCACCTGCTGGGCGTCCTTGATGGTGCGGGCACGCTCCGAGAGCTTGACGCGTTGCTCGGCGTCGGCCATGGGCAGGACGGTCACCGCCCACGCGCGTCCCTCCCGCATCACGTAGGCGAGAGTCTTGCCAGCGGTGTTGGTGTAGCCGTACCACCCGGCCGTGATCTGGCGCCATCCTGTCGTTGTACCCATCACTCTCCTCCTCCTGCGGCCTGCCTCATCAGCGCGTGTAGGCCAGTTCTCACGCGGACGGCCCGGAGGCCGTTTCGGCTAGTCCTGGAAGCACGCGAAGTCGAACGTGACGTCGGCGCCGTCCTTGTCGATGACCTCGATGTCCCAGACCACACCCCGCTCGGCGCAGCGGGCGGCGACGACGCCGATGCGCTCGACGCTGGCGGCAGGGAGGGTGCGCTCGATGACGGTCTCGATGCCGTACCGGACGGTGGTGTACCGCAGCGTGTAGGTGGTGACGTACCGGCCGGTGGTGAGGTCGCGGTCGAGGGTGCCGAGGTCGAGAACGGGGAGCGTGGCGGTGGTCATGTGGGCCTCCTTGGCGGGCGATGTGCTTACACCCTAGTGCACACATGAGTGCACGCACAAGTAAGTGCACTGAAGCGGGTCGGCAAAAAGCCCCCGGCTGGAGTCCGGGGGCTGGTGCGCATGAAGCCCTCAAGGGCTGATGACGGGATACCCTGTCGGCTACTTCGCCTCGGCCGCCGGGAGCAGCTCCAGGGCCTCCCTGGAAGCGTCCGTGCCGTCGGCGGCCAGAACCTCCCTGATGTGCCGCAGGACGCCGGTCGGCAGACTCGCGGTGTGGAGGCTCTCCTTCACCTGAGTGGGATCCGGCATGCCCCAGCCGGTCCGGTCACACAGAGCGGCGAGGGAGATGGCACCCCGGCGCCAGTCGCGGGCGTCATCGAACTCCTTGGCGACCTGGTCCACCGAGACGGACACGCCTTCCTTGCGGAGCGCCTCCAGGATCCTCTGCGCGTCAGCCTTGTTTGCTCGGGTCATTCTGTTCCAGTCCATCATCGTTTCCTCCCGTCGGGGTTCATACGCGGTGTGTCGATGCAGGATTGATCGTCCGGCTCGACAGCGACGATCGCGTACGGCACGTGCTGCTCTCTGGCGAGTACGGAACGCGGCAGATGCATGGTGACCATGACGGGCGTGGGCGAGGGACTGTTCAGCCCATGGAACTCGACCTTCCAGCCTTGAGGCTGGTCCATGGGGAGACCCGCCTGTGCGCCTTCCGGCCACCACAGGATGGGCTGAAGGGCAAAGTACGCCAATGCCGTGCCGTTGTAGAAATTCCACTCACGCGCGTGGCGCAGCATGCGCGTGGTGTCGCTGAGCTTGAAGCGAACGGCAACTATCTCTTCAGCGTCCCCGGTCATTTCTTCTCCTGGTGGGTGGGATTGAATCAGTCGGCACTGACAGCGGGTTTACTCCGCCTCGGCACCGCAGCGGTGGCACTCGCCACCGTCGCTCTCCGGCGGGAAGTCGTGTTCGGGGTAGCCGTCGATGCACGTGTCGTCCGGCGCCGGTTCCTCCTTCTGCGTGTGCGTGGGGACGGCGTAACCGGGACGGATGAACACGTAGACGCCGTTCTCCAGCTCGATCCAGGTCTCCGAGTCCTTGCAAACGCCTCTCTCAATTTCGCGCCGCCCCTCGTCGTTGAGCCACTGGACCTGGATGCCGCCGTGGTGCTCGTCCAGGTAGTCCTGGACGGGGGTGTTCCAGTCGTCGTAAAGGACCTGGAAGGTGTCGGCGACAGTGGCCAGTTCGACCGGGCTGACGAAAGTGGTGTTCTGGACGACGGCCTCCATCGCGGCGCGCACGCCGTCCTCACCGTGGCCGATCCGGTCGTATGCGTACTTGAGCGCCCGGCCGATCTCGCCGGGGTCGGCCGCAGCGATGTCCTGGGCCTCCCATGCGGTGCTGTGCAGGGCGTGGAGGACCGGTGACCAGCGAGCGGGAACGCTGTACCGCTGGGTGTCGGTGATATTCATGGTCTGCTCCATGGCTACTGGGTCCTTCCGCCGCACCAGTCGATGAGACCGGCCTCGATCATCTCGCCGTTGGTGAGGGTGCCCTCTTCGTTGCGGTCCGGCCAGCCCTCGACGTGCATCCACGCGGCGAAAGGGCGGGCGCTGTAGCGGGGCAGCAACTCGTTGTCGAGGACGTACTCAAGGATCATCATCTCGGTGACCGGCTGGACCTCGGCGCGGTCGTCCAGCTCCATGTCACCGCACTCGGCGAGCGCCTCGGGGTTGAGCTTGTCCATGGTGTTGCCTTTCTCAGCGGGTGATGGCGCCGGGGAAGAGGGTCGGGAAGACCGCCGTCACGCTCGGCCGGTAGGCGCCGGGGAAAAGATCGTCCATTGCCTCCACAGGAAGCCCGAGGACGGCACCCGGAGGCGTTGCAGTCGGCGCTATGCCGTCGTACTCCGCCTCGAAGTCGTGGTCGTAACCAGGCGCGGCGTTGATGGCTGCCTCCAGCCTGTCAGCAGCCCTCTCGGACAGTCCCGTCACGATGCCCGGAACGCCATCGTTACGCCAGATCGTCACGCGGTATGTCGTGCTCATGCTCTGCCCCCTGGGAAGCGAATGGGACTGTACGGTCACGGCGTGCGCTCACCCCCACGTGAGGTTGAGCGCCGCCGATGTGACGCACAGGCTCAGTCGTCCAGTTCGGTAAGGGCTGCGGCACTGAACCCGGTGGGGTTCTTCATCATGCAGGCCGACTTGACGGCATCGCTGCGGTCACGGGTACTGAGAATGTCGGCGATGCGCCACGCGCCTGCATCGGTGAGTTGTCCGTCGGCGTCGTAGTCGCTGGCGTCGATGATCTCTGCGACCTGCTCCGACGTCGCGTAGACGGTCCCGGCGCCCTCGTAATGCTTGTTGCCGGTGCCGATTACCCAGAACCACCGGGAATCCGGCATCCGTACGAGGACGGTCTCGCCGTACAAGGTGGCGAGTTCCCTGACGTGTTCGGCGGTGATGGTCATGAGGGCCTCCTGGTGGCGGCTGGTCTGTACGGATACGGCGCCGTTCGCCCCGCAGGGCGAACTTCACCGATGGCGCACAGGCTCAGTAGGTGACGGGGGTGTATCCGTCGTGGGTCCGGCAAAATTCGCTCCTGCAATCGAGGCAGTGCTGGTTGACGTACTGCGGGTCACTCTTGATGACGAACTCCGCCGCGCCGGTTCCCGTCTTGCCGCACAGCGTCTCCAGAGAGTCGGCGGCCGTACGGATGCACGCGGTCTTGCCGCTCGTGCGGACGTGCATGCTGCGCGGCAGCTCGATCGTTCGGGACGGGCCGCGCCCCTGGCAGTGAACGTCGCCAGCAACGACGGACTTCCACTCGTGCGCGGCGTGCTCGCTGTAGTTGGTGCAGCGGATGTTCATGAGGATGCCTCTCGGTCTGGTTGGACGGCGGGTCTGTACGGTCACGGCGGTACTCACACTCACGGGAGGGTGAGTACCGCCGATGTGACGCACAGGCTCAGACGCCGGGGTGTCGGTTCAGGAACGAGAACGCTTCGTCCATGCCCTTGTTGTGCCACTTCTCGAAGCCGTTGCGGTTCCGGAGTGCCCATCCCAGCTCTTGCACCCATGCGGGCCGGTCGCTGACGGGTCCCTTGTCGTATGCCTCGACGATGCCGTGGTAGTAGCTGGCAGCCTGGACATTGCCGCTCTTGCCGAGCCAGATGATGTGGCTCCTGCCGTCGATGTACCGGACGCCGTGGCCGAGGTCGCCGCCGATACCGGCCAGGCGGAATTCGCCGTCGCTGACCTCTTTGGCGTAGTTGGCGATCTTCTGGACGACGGCCTGGCTGATACGCATGGTGTGGAACCTTCCTGCCGGGGCTTCCTGCGGTGTGACACCCACTCTAGTACACACATCAGTGCGCACACAACCTTGTGCACTAAATTGAATCCGGTCGGCCGTCCGGGGAGGGAGAGGGCTTGAAGGTGACGGTGTATCCGCCGTCGGGGTGGTCCTCGACGGCGTAGCGCTCCTCCAGCAGGGCGCGCATCGTCCTGAGGCCCTCGTGCAGGGCGGCCAGCACGGTTTCCCTGGGGGCGCTGCGGAGGTCGTTGCCGATGACGAAATTCGCGTACGCGCCGGTGCGGGACCTGACGACGGTGAACCCGGTGCTGACGACGGTGAACCCGGTGCTGGTGACGGGCGGTGCGGGCGTCTTGGTGGTGCTGCGTTTCATCCCCCTGTACGCCAGGAAGCGGCTGACGTGGGTGGCGCTGACGGCGACGGGTTTGGCGGGCCACCGTTCATCGAATTCCGGATCGAAGTGCTCGCGGCGCTTCTCGTCGGCCACGTCGGGGGCGTCGTGGCCCTTGGACTTGCCGCACACGAGGGTGCGGCCGTTCTTCTGGCTGACGGCGAGACACTTCGCGTGAATGGTCCTGCGCATAGGTGTCACCAGTCCCAGGAGTCGAGGGGCATGCCGTCGGCGGTCCGTCGGCGGTCCGGGGCGGAGTGCTCCTCTATGTAGGCGTGGCGGAAGTTGACGTATGTCGCGGCCAACTGCGGGCCTTGGGCGGTGCCTGCCTCCCGGCGGCGCCGGTCCGCTTCGTCCAGGCTCTCCACCCAGTGCACGCCAATGCCGTTCCGGGCGCGGAGGGAGGAGACCTTGAATCCGGCGGTGATCGTGTTCGAGGTGGTGACGGAGCGCTGGAAACCGGCCGCTCCCAGGAATCTGGAGACGTGGAGCTTGGTGGGGGCGGACTCATTCACGGGAGGCGGCTCTCCTTCATCGGGGGGTGGGAGCGCAGCCTCCACGTGGAGGTGATGCGCACGTCGGTCTTGCCGCACTCGGGGCAGGTGACGTAACCGTGTCCGCGCTGCTTCTGCGTGGGCGTCATCAGCGGCTCGGCGTTCGTGCGGGATCCGGAGCACTCGGGCTTGCGTCTGGCGTCGGCCGGATCGAGTTTCCAGTCGGTGGGGGCGCTGGGGTAGCAGAAGGTGCACAGGAACGGCCCTTCCTGCTTGACGGCGTCCTCCTCGGTGAGGCCGGACAGCTCCGGGCGCCAGAAGAGCTGCGTCGTCATGCGCAGGGTGTGGCACTGGCGGCCGATGTGGATGTGGCCGTCCTGGACGAGGAAGAACCTCGGCCAGCCGCCCCGGACGGTCCACTCGCGGTCGAGGATCGTCCGGGCCCCCTCGTCCAGGAAGCGTGTCTGTTCCCTCAGGGTGTCCAGCCGCTCCAGCGCGGTGGAAATGGCACCCCGCCGGTCCGGGGCCTCCTCCGAGGTAAGCACGGCACGGGCCTGCTCCTCGGCCTTGTCGCGCGGGACGGGCCACTCCAGGGTGCGGCCCCGAGGGATCTTCCTGAGGTGCAGCGCGCCGTACAGGGCGTCCCACGCGGCGGTCTTGCGTCGGTCGATGCGACCGTATTCCGAGTCGAGGACGGCGTTGAATGCGTCGATTTGGCGGGGGGTCAGGGGGGTGAGCGCCGCCGGGGTGAGGGCGAGCACCTCGGCGAGGTCGGGAACGGGGGCGGTCACGGTGTCCTCCGGAGCTTGGCGGTGGCGGTAAGGCCACCGTAACGCACAGGATAGTGTGTGCACAATACAGTGCACTGAGGGGGCCGGAGTGTTTCCGGCCCCCTCGTCCGGCGGACCTAGGCCGGTCCCTCCAGAGCGCGGGTCTTCACGGCCCGGTACACGTCACCGTCGTCGGTACGCTCGATCCACACCCATCCGGCGCCGGTCAGGACGTCACGGTATCCGGCCAGCGGCTCGGCGTCCCGCCGCACGGCCCCTGCGGTCAGGCAGGTGACCAGCACACGGTCACGGTGGCCGGGCACCGGCCGCACCCACGGGCCGAACTCCCGCGACGACGGCGTCGCTGTGGGGCCCAGCACCGGGTAGCCGCCGCGCAGGAGGTCCCGTGTCGCGCGGGCCGTCACGACCGGCTGCACGATGAGGCGGAGCGCGGCGATCCGCGTGTCCTGTCCGATCACCTCAGGGAAGTGGATGACCCAGAACGCGCCGGAGTGCTTCACCCCCATCGGGCCGTGGATTCCCCTGAGCGTGGCAAGGTGCTCGCGCGTTTCCCTGCCCGTGAGGGTGAGGTGGTCGCCGCCGCTCTCGACCCGGTAGACCGTCGTGTCCTCGAACGCGTCCAGCGCCGCCCTCTTGGCCTGCCATTCGCCGAGGTGGCGCACCAGGTGCGCGGCGGTGGCCTCGACTCCGGCCGGAGCGTGGTACGTCCACTCCTCGGCCCGCCAGTCGCTCCCGTCCTCCCGGAGCACCACGGCGTACCGGGAACCCTCCCTGGTGACCGTGAACGTCGCGCCCTCGACCTCGGGCAGCGTGTAGGGCGGCAGAGCCGGGTCCGCCCCCTGGGCGGAGGACGCGGTGGCGCCTTCAGGGATCTCCACCCGCTCGCCGGACTCGGGGCTGACAAGGTGCGTGCCGTCGTCGCTGGGCTGCTGTGCCGTGATCGGTGCGGGCGCGCTCTCGACGGGGATGAGCAGGATTGTGGCGTGGTGGCCCTTGACGGTAGTCCGCAGGCCGGTCATGACGTTCTTGTACGGGAACAGGTCCCAGTCGGCGGCGCACTCGCGGCTGATGTCGTCGGCGGTGAGGATCTCCGTCTCGGGCATGCGGAGCGCCTCGGCGGTCATGGCGAGGACCTGGGCGCGGGAGGTGGTGGAGGTGCGGCGCGAGTGGTCGGGATAGGTGGTAAGGCGTACGCGGACGGTGGCCGTGGCGGGCACGAGCTTTTCCGCCTCGGCGTCGGCGTTCTCCGTGCGGGCGGCGCGCCCGGCGTTCCAGTCGAGTTCGTCCTGGGAGAGGACCACCACGGCGCGGTGGGTGTGCTGAGCGCGGACGGAGTCGAGACCGGAGAAGTCGCGGGCCTCGGCGTGGTATCCGGCGGTGGTGAGGATCTCGACGGCGCGGGCGATGTCGGCGGCGGGGAGGCGGACCAGGACCAGGGGGAAGCGGGCGCCCATGCTGCGGTTGAGGTTGTAGTCGATACGGCCGCCGCGTTCCTGCGTCACGATGAAGCCGGGCTCAAGGCCGCCGGACTTGGTGAGTCCGGCGGCCTTGAGCAGCCTGCTGATCTGCGCGGCGTTGGGGGTCTTCGCGGGGGTGCTGGTCACAGTGGGCCTCCTTGGCGGGTGGTGATGAGACCACCCTAGTGCACAACTCAGTGCACGCACAACCTAGTGTGTTAAATAGGCGATGCTGGTCTGAACCGACAGACCAGCATCGCCTGTGCGACCGGCGCTTTCAGAGATCCGGACGGATCGGCGGCGTACGGTCCGGCCGCCGGGTACGGGACGCCATCCCGGCCAGTCCCCACTTCCCCTGGCGGCGCAGGTCGGGAAGCACGCTTCCTTCCCACACGTCGCCGGTCGGCCTGCTGCGGTGGAAACCGGCGCCCCGGTGCTCCAGGCGGTCGCACACCACGCTCTTCTCCGGATGCGGCGCGCCGCACAGCTCGCTCACGAGGCTCCCAGGGCACGGGGGCCCTCCTCGTGCGGAGAGTCCGGGTACGGGTACCAAGGCTGCTGCTCGGCGTCGGCACCATGCCGGTGGGCGATGTCGGCACGCGCGATCCAGACCAGCGAGCAGTCCGAGGAGGAGTAGCCGATGCTGTAGTCGTACCAGCCCTCCCCGCGCCGCTCTCGGCTGATCACACGGCCGTCATGGTGGTGGCAGGCCCACCTGACGGCGGCCTGCCGCGTCGGTTCGGCCCGCACCACCCCCTGGTCCATGTCCAGCACGAGCCACGGCACCCCGTCGGGCGCGCAGCGAGCCGTACGGAACTCGTCAAGGGTTCCGACCCACGGTGCTTCAACACTCAGCGTGTCCACGACGTCCCAGCGACGGGGACCGCGCCCCCTGATGACTTCATTGGGGTCGTAATACGGAGTCAGGTGATAGCGGTCGTCGCTCGTGGTGTATCCGCCGTTGAGGAGGTCACGGAGCAGACGGCGGGGTTTGATCGGAGGCGGCAGTACCTGCTGCGCCTCCTCCGTCCACGTGCTGGTCATTTTCGGGGGCTCCCTGCGTGATTTCGCCTGTAACGAGGAAAGTGACGTAGTCGTTGAAGAGTTCCTGTGCGGCGTGCTTGGCCTCCTCCAGCGATCCGTACGTTCTGTCAACGCGGGTTTGCAACGGAGGGGGAAGGAGGCTTCCCGTGTATCCGCCAACAGTGAGGTAGTTGTGAGCGCCGCTGATCCAGCAGACTTCGAAGTCACCCACCCTCCCGCTCAGGGGTTGCATGGGCCACCATTCGGGTTCCACCCACACGAGCCGGGCGGCCCTGACGCCGGGGGTGTTGCTCACCCCCGGCATTCCTGCGCCACGGCGTCGAGGTGCCGGTCATCGAGCTGGAACAGGTCTCCGGTGCCGGTGAGCACGTGCAGCGCGTCCGGCCGGACGCTCTGGACGTGCTCACCGACCTGATTCGGGCCGAGCCCGGTCTCGGTCTCCCAGACGGCGAAGATGTCGCCCTTCCAGGCGCCGATGCGGGCCACGACGGTCGGCAGGTCGGAACCCACTCTGACGTCATCGGTCACGACGAGGACGGACGTCTCTCCGGTGGCGACGGTGAGTTTTCCCACGATGATGCTCATTCAGAACTCTCCTTCTGGGATCTCACAGGCGAGATCAGTACGGATGCGTTGGATCTTTTCGATTTCCCGACGGGCTTGCGGACCTGGATTTTCTAGCTCACGCATGCCGTGTGCGGCGGCCTCTGCGCCCGAAGCGAAAAGCGGCACAGGAGACTCGTACTCGCGAATGGCCCTTTCGGTCTCCGGGGTGATCTCGCGACTAATGATCAGGGCAACGCGCAGGGCCAGAAGTCCGTTGCCGTCATGGCACCCGGCCCAGCCGCCACAGATCCGACCGCGTGAATCTTCCGCGTCGTACAGGTGGCACTGGAAAAGCCGGACGGGCTGCTCGGGAGTCGGCCGGTCGTACGGAGGGAGCTTTGCGTAATCAGTCTCGTCCCAAATCCCCGACGGCACGTCCCGACGGTAAGGACAAGCACCGCACGGGGTTCTAGAGGGCGGCAGAAGGGCCATACGGTCTCCTGGATGTGCCCCACAACACAGGGCCGGGGGTGACAGACGTCCGGCGGCCCTGGTTCAACCGCCTTCAGTGCATCCACCCTAGCGCACCTCTGTGTGCATGCACAAGTGAGTGCATTGCGCGTGCTATGCGGGGACCGGGAGCACCGTCAGCGCCGGTCGGTACAGGAGCACGAACCCGTTGTCAGGATCGGTGAGCATCGTCCGGGGGCGCCCGTCCACTGCGGTCAGCGCCACGTTCATCGACGGACGCAGCGGCGTGCGCCACGCGTCATCGACGGTGGCCACCGCGCTGTGCGTGGCGCCGTACGACGTGATCACCACGTCGCCCTGCTCCAACTCCCAGGCTGCCCGCAGGTCTCCGGGGCGCGGCTCGACGGGGTAGAGCGCGTCGTGTCCGGAGGTGAACACGACGTTGCTGCCCACCGCGTGCGCGGCGGGGAGCTGGGTGAGCAGCGGGGTGCGGGTCAGGTCCAGCACCTCGACCTGGACGTCGAGGGAGTACCGGCCGCGTGCGGTGACCTGGACGACACGGTGGCGCCCGGCGCCGTCTTCGAGGAGGACGTCGCCGGGTTCCAGCTCGGCGGCCGTGCGCGCGGGGGTCGCGTGCCCGTCGACGTACAGATGGGCGCGGTGCCGGGCGGGGAGATAGGTGAACGTGCCCTGGCTGAGGAACCGCTGCGGTTCGACCGGCACACGGCCCTCGGGCACCGGTCGGCCCTCGCGGGTCCACGCGGTGCCGTCGTGGGTGAAGATCCACCGGCTGCTGACGCCGAGATGGGTGGTGTGCCGGGCGGCGTAGACGAGCCGGTCTCCGGCGGCAGGGTCGTACGGGACGTACGGGCGCGGAACGGCCGGTATACGGCTCAGGTGCGCGCGGTGCAGGCGCTGTGCGTAAACAGCCAGCCTTGTAGAACGGCTGCGGCGCACGGTGAAGGTGTGACCGCCGTACACCGAACGGAGACTCAGCGTCACCGAGGCGGCGGAACGGGTGGGGGTGCGGGTCACCACGTGGCGGTCGTGGGTTCCGCCCGCGAGCACGAGGCCCACGTACATCTCATCGGCGAGTATTGACAGGTCCGTGCTGGGCGAGCCGCTCAGCTCGTAGAGGAGCTGCTCAAGATCCATGGGGTCCACTGCGGACTTCCTTCATGGTGAAATGGCGGGTTACTTGGCGGTGCGGTCACCGTACACCCGTGTCACCTGGGGAGGGAGCAGTCCGGCGCAGTAATTCCGCCGGACGAATTTCACGGCGGAACCCCTACGGACGCGGCTCTACTGCGAGCGGAACGACATGGCCGGAACGGTGACGGGCAACTCGCACCACACGAGTTTTCCGGCGCCGGGCGTGAACGTGTAGCCGACGGCCGCCGACAGGGCGCTCACGATCGGCAGACCGCGCCCTGACGTCGAATCGCTGTCGACGTCGAGGAGAGCACGCGGCGGCCACACCGGCAGCGGAGCGTGCTCGGCGTCGTGCACTTCGATGCGCAGCCGTGCGCGGGGGCGAAGGAGTGCGGCGGCGACGACGTAGGACTCCGTGACGCGTCCACGGGTCACGTGCCGTACGGCGTTGGTCGCCAGCTCCGACAGGCAGGTGACCGCCGCGTCGATGAGGTCGCCGTCAGCGGACAGAGGGGTGAGGGCGCGCTGTAAATCCTGGCGCGCGGTGTGGATCGTCGCCTCCACGCCGACGTAGCGCTGGCGGAATTCGAGAGGCGGGTGCGCAGCCCGCGAGACGGTGAGCGGCATGTGCATGGTGGAACCCCCGGACAGGCGTACAGGCTCTGGCGGTTGGAGCCTCTCTACGCCGCAGGGGACCCGACGTAAGCAGGCTGCCCCCACGGTTCCGCAACATCGGGCATTGTGCAAGACCTTGAAGTGACATGAAATCAGTTCGGGTGACTGGCGTGTAGGACTGCATGACGGGCAGACTGAGACATCCAATCCGGCTGCCTGGGGGCTGACCATGACATACAAAGGTGTCCCGACCATCCGAAAACGACTGCTTGGACGGGAGTTGGAGCGCCGCCGTAACGCGATCGACATGCCGATCGCGGACGTCGCCAAACGCATGGGGGTCAGCGAGTCCACCGTACGCAGGCAGGAGTCGGGCCACACGGCCACGCCAGTGCCTGACCTGGAGTTCTACTTCAAGCTGTACGAGATCCCCGAAGACGATCCGATGCGGACGCGCCTGGAGGACTGGAGCAGGCAGGGACGCAAGCGCGGACCCTGGACGGAGTACCGGGACACGGTCGGGCCGACGGCTGCCGACATCGCGGACGCCGAGGAGATCGCGGCCTCGATCCAGACGTATCAGCCGCTCGTCGTGCCGGGCATCCTCCAGACCGCCGACTACAGCGCCGCTGTTCTGCGGGCTGCCGAAGAGATCGACTTCAAGGACTCGCCGTACGACATCGAGGACATGATCCAGCTCCGCGAGCGCCGCAAGCAGGTTCTCAAGCGCACACCCGCGCTAGCCATCTGGGCTGTGATCGGCGAGGCTGCGATCATGAACGCGGTGGGCGGCGAGGATGTCCTGAAAGAACAGGTCGAGCATCTGCTGCGGCTCAGCGGCAGAGGCAACATCAGCATCCAGATCCTGCCGATCAACTGCGGGGCCCATGTGGGCCTGAACGGGGCGTTCTTCAATCTCAGCTTCGACGAGTCCACGGCGTGGGACCTGACGTTCCACGAAGGAGGGAAGGGAACTTTCGATGATGATCCGAGCACAGTGCGCCTGAACTCGACAAGATTCGGCTCTCTGCAGGCCCAGGCGTTGCCGTACGCGGCCAGCAGGACATACTTGCAAGAAGCGCTTGCCAAGATGGCGGCGCGAGTTGGCTGATGATGAGTGAAGGACACGTGACATGACACAAGCAACTGCCCTGGCTGCCACCGACTGGCACAAGTCGTCGTACTCGGCGACGCAGAACGAGTGCGTGGAGAGCCGTGTCGACGGCAGGGCCGTGCTCGTCCGCGACACCAAGGCCAAGGGCGCGGGCCCCGAGCTGGGGTTCGCGCCCGACGAGTGGGCGGCCTTCATCGCGGACCTCAAGGAAGGCGGCCCCCTGGCGGGCGGCCTTCTCTGACACGCAGCACGCGAGACCCCCGGCATCGGAATTGCCGGGGGTCTCGTCTGTCTATCGTCGTCCCGCTGACGCCACTTGCGCCAGACGGCCGACGGGCCGTCACCGCACGAGCAGACCCGGCGTACGGGGCATCGGGGGCGGCTGACCGGGCGGGGGCGGAGTCAGGAACGGCGGCTGCCCGCCGGGCGGGGGCGGCTGGAGCGCCCACGGGCGGCAGCGGCTCGTGCGGAAGAAGTTCCCCGGCTCCAGCTCCACGTAGCTGCTCCCGGCCGGTGCGGCCGACGACAGGATCGAGGAGTCCTGTCCCGAGGCGTCGACCGACCGGCTCCAACGGCAGCCACGCGTACGAGAGTTGTCCTGCGAGAGGTAGATTCCGGGCGGGATGTCCTGCCCGACCCAGTATTCGCCGTCGCCCTGGACGACGACCGTGGCCGCCGTCCTCGACGACGGCGGCCTGTTGTGCGCGGCCGAAGGAGCGGGAGGCGCCTTGTGGCTGCTGACGGCAAATCCGAGGACGAGACCGAGGGCCAGCGTGACGGCGGCGATGAACCATCGGCGCAGGAAGACCGGCCGACGGCTGCTGAGGAGGCGCCCCTGGCCGGTCTCGTCCGGCTCACCGCCCATTGCTCCTGACCTTCCATTGCGCGGGGAATTAATCGAACGCATAAGCGTTATCGTTCCGTTGTGGAATGAGAAACCGGGCGGAGATGCGTTCCGCATTGCTCATGGATGGTGGTTAATGGCGACCCGGCGGCGCGAAAAACCTACTCTGACTCACGGGTAACCGCAATGCTTTACGCTTACACCCAAACAGTAGTCTTATCGGTGCAATAGGAAGTCCAAGTGGCAGTGCGTCCGCGCGCATACAGACTGCCTCCCTGCGGTGACTTTGCGTGACCGATGCCGAGGCATCCCACTGTACCGAACGCACGTTCGGACAGAGAGGGATTCACCCGAACGGATTACCTCGCGGAACGCAGCGCCATCAGGTGGAACGTCTGCCACAGCAGGGCGCCGACGGTCACGCACGCCACCAGCACCGCGCTGCGTATGCTCCAGTCGAGCGCCAGGAACCGGGCGAAAGCGCGCGGCCGGTGGAACGCGGTACGGCTCACCACGGCGGCCCACACCACCAGCGCAATGTCGGCGCCCACCGCCGCGTACGCCCACGCTTCGCGTACCGCCACGGTGGTGGAGACCTCCGCCGACGGGTTGGCTGTCGTGACCAGCCGCAGGACCACGGTGACCAGCGCGCCGAGAACGACCACGGCGGCCAGCGCCGCGAAGCTCGTCAGGACGGCGGCGAGCACGGAACCCCCTGCGAGGAGTACGGCCGCCGCGTGAACCGGTCGGCACAGCAGGTGAGGGCAGTACCGCGTGCGCGAAGGGGTGAGGGCCATGGCAGGGGTCTCCCTGTCGGAGCGGCGCCGGATACGGACTGATCTGACGCGCGGGCGGGGTCTTGGCGGGACGCGCCCTACCGTAGCGCAGAGTCATCAAACACGCATGCGACGACACCTCAACAGGCAATTTCCCACAGGGAGTTGAAGATTCGTGACGAACGGTGACAGTTCGTCAGTCCGCTGCTTGCGGCGCACATCCCACCCCGACGCACGCACGGCCCCAGGGAGCAGTCCCTGGGGCCGTGCGGAGAGCGAGAGAGCCGTCAGGTGCCTGACGGCACCACTACGGGCGCGCGCTTGGCCTTCACCGGGTCGGTCGCCTTCTTGTGGGCGTAGAGCGAGAACGCGACCGGGGCGAGACCGAGGGCCAGGCTGCCCAGGTGCGTGGCCGTCGATACGGGCATTTGCGTCGCCTTGTGAGGGGCGGCCACCGAGGTGTAGGCCATCAGGGCGAGACCGAGGACGAAATACCAGTCGGTCACCACGGCGGTACGGGCCCATCCCTTGCGGACCAGCAGCACGACCGGCTGAGAACCGGTCGCCGCCGCCATCTCCTCCTCCACGAGACCCCTCATCGCCCCCTTGGGGAAGAACAACCGCTGGACGGCAGTCGACGCCACGAAGAGAACGGCCAGGGCGCCCCAGACCACGAAGCCGCCGTGCCACAGGACCGGGATGAGGAAGATGAGGGTGAAGACGCAAGCCAGGCTGTGAAGGGGCCTGCACAAGCGGTGCGGGCACAGACGGGTGGGACGGGACGCGTGCACGGGTCACTCCTTAACGGCGGTGGTCTTGGCGGGACAGCCGAGAGCATAGCGAGACGAGGTCGTCCCCGCAGGCGGACGGCGGGTCACTGGCGCGACGCCCACGGCCAGTTCCGTCAGCGCCCGAACGCGCATATGCCCCGGCGCGCCCAACGGGCCGTCCTCGTACGAAGTTGACAATTGCGTAGGTACCTACGCTAAAATTATTCTATGCATTCAGCCGAGGACGGGGCCGCCGCCCCGCAGAAGAAGCAGCGCAGAGAACCGTTCTCCTCCGAGGAGATCGCCGAGATCCTGGGGGAGTACGCCGCCGAGCCCAAGGTGTCGAAGATCGCCGCGCGCCACCGGTCGACGCCCCCCACGATCAAGCGCCTCCTGGTGAGGAACGGCGTCAAGGGCGTTGGCCGCAGGACCTGGTCGGACGAGGAGATCGCCGCGATCGTCACCGCGTACAAGACCAGGTCGACCGTCCAGATCGCGGAAGAATACGGCACCTCGTACGACACGGTCCGCCGACTGCTGCGGGACAACGGCGTCAGGCTGCGGAACTTCAAGGAGGCCAGCGCCATCGTCATGCGATACGCCTCCGACGGCGACCTCCAGGGTCTTGCCGACGACCTCGGCGTCGAGGCGGGCGCGCTGTACGTCCTCATGGTGAAGCACGGGTTCCTCCCCGAAACTCCCTGAACCGCTCCCCCAGCCTTATGCCAGTGAATAGTGTATTCACTGGCATAAAAAAATCTGGCAGGGTAGACCCCAGCAACCCGCCAAGGAAGAGAGCCGATCATGCCCCAGCCCTGGCAGTACCCGTGTCCAGCACTCCGGGAACCGTCTCCTTACCTGATCGTGGACACTCTGCGGGCGTGGGAGCAGTTCTGGGCCGAACGCCTCCGTGCCCGAGGGCTGGGTGCACTTCTGGAGGACAACGTGACGGACGAGGAGGCCCACGCCGTCCGGGCGAGTCTGTCCCAGTTCAGCCTGAGAGACCAGGTCGCCCTGGCGTCCACGGCCAGAGACGCCAAGCCCCTGCTGCTCTGGGAGAGGCACCGAGAGGTGTACGAGGTGCACCCCGCGATGACGCGGGCACTGATCCGCATGAAGTCGGACATCAAGGTGCCCGCCAGCGTCCTGCGCAGGCTCCGGCACCCCAATCCGATGTTCACGCTCCCGGCCGCCCCGCCGGTCACCCTCCTCGACGGCCAACCAGGACGGGTGTTCGCCGTAGTGGTTAACGGCGCCCTCAGCGGTTCCTACGAACAGGGGTCCGCGACAGCCGACTTGCAGGCCAACCAGTCCATGCTGCTTGATTCCCACAGCCCGCACGCCAACGGTTACAGCGTGACCGTCTTCTCCGAAGTCCTCTCGCCTGACGGTTCCCAGGTCATCGACAACGACATGTGCCATATCACGATCCCGATCGTGGAGGATTTCACGATCGACGGCCTGATCGAGAAGACCGTCGCCGACGGCTTCGACATCGCCGCAGAAGACGCAGAAGCCAGTTCGTCGGAGCAGTCACGCCTTGTCTACCTGCGCGCCGTGACCCGTATCGTCGTCGCCCATCTGCTGTACGCGTGCTCCCGTACGTTCGAGGTCACCGACGCCCGCAACGGCAAGCCTCCGGCCAAGAGGAAGGCTGGCAAGCCTCGGCCGCCGAAACCCGCCCGTATGCGCCGTGTCGGCTACCGCATGGGCACCGCCATCGCGGACTCCCTCCGCCGCCACCAGGAAGCGCCCATGGACAGCGTCGCCACCGGCAGGAAGCTCGTTCCGCACACCCGTGCCCCGCACCTGCACATGTACCGTGTCGGCCCCGGCCGCCGGGAGATCGAGATGAAACTCCTCGACCTGATGTTCATCAACACCTCCGCCGACGACGGCACCACCGTCACCGTCCACCCGGTCCGGTAGAGCATGACCGGATCCCCGCTCCGGGACCAACCTGTCAAGGAGGAGCTTTGATCTTCGACTTCGGAGAAAAGGTGGCCATCGAGCCGGAGTACGTACTCGCTCTGTGTCAGACGCTCACCGACACCCAGGCCGCTGGCCTGTGCCAGCCGGAGGCTCTGGCTGCCGGATCCCGCGTTCTCGCCGCCGCGACCGCCCAGCCGATGGACGAGGGGGTGTGGTGGCTGCCAGCCGAGCCTCTTGCCACGCTGGCTTCGCTCATGTACGCAGCAGGCGTGTACAACCTCGATGAGGAAGAGATCGAGACGTACAGCCATCCGGGGGTGTGGGCGGAACGCTGGGTGTCCCATCAGGTCCACCTGCAAGCGCCCCGGACGAGCGCCGCCCTCGACGCGCTCGACGCGGCTGAGACCATCCTCATGCTGGCCAAGCCCTGACCCTCCAGGACTGACCCGCCAACATCGTAAGGACCCACCGCATGGGACGAGCCGTGATCAGGGCGGCCCCGGACGCCGACCTCTACATGGTCTACTCCACGACCGTGCAGTCCGTCACCGTGATCGGAACCAGGGAGGAACTGGCCGAAGAGGGCGTACGGCCTGACGAGTTCGAGCGCGCCGACCGTTTCGGTAGCTCCTCGTACCGGCGGCGCGGGTACTGGCAGTCCCCGCCGCTCTCGATGACCGCCAGCACCCGCCAGGACAGCCCCTGGTATCTGCTGGAGCGCCGCGACTTCGCCGAGTACGCCCGCCTGATGACCGAGAATCAGGACACCGAGGCAGAAGCCCTGCTGACACCGGATACGGAGCACTGAGCATGGTCACCAGCGTTGTCGCTGTTCCAGCGTCCCAGCGGGCTGCTCGTGGAGAAGCTGGCCGCTGGGACGCTGATTTTCAACTGCCGTGATTGCGAGGAGACATGAAGATCGACCGGACGATGTCGTCGGTGTACGACGCACTGCCGCCATCGAGCGCCCGTGAGTTCCGCGCGGAGCTGCGAAGGGTGCTGGTGTCGGCGGTTGAGGACTTGAACGTCGATGTCCTGCAGATGCGGCTGGACGGCCTGGTCTTGACGTGGTGGGCAGTGGCCAGCGCGCACCACTCACCCTCTGCGGCAGCCGCCACGGAGTCGGCGCGGCGCCTGCTCCAGGGAGACGCCTCGGACGTCATTCCGGCGTCCGAGGCGTTCGGGAGAGGGGACTGAATGCCACTGAGGGTTTACGACGAGCCGGTCCCGAACGACCGACAGGGCTACACCGTAGGTGAGGACGAACACTACTGGTACGACATGATCCCCATGGTCTTCAACCACCGGCTCGTGATGACCCCCAAGGACGCCCCGTCCGGCTGGGATTGGGGGTGGTGCTACAACGGCCCGGTGGAACTGATGCTGGCCGTGCACATGTGGGATCCCGAGACGCAGAGCGAACCGATCGGCTGGAAGAAGCGGCCGACGCACGTCGTCCGGGTAGCGCCGCACGCCGAGGAGGATCCGCAGCACAACCGGTTCCGCTGCATCCACGGCGACTACCCCGAGGACGGCCAGTGCTCGAAGGAACAGTTCTGCGAGCGGGGTATGCGGCAGATGAAGAAGGACAGAGCCGACGCGAAGCGGCCTGACGAGGCCGCCCTGTGACGACTCTTCAGCGGGCTCGGGAGATCTGGCTGCGCGACGGTGATTTCGCCGTGACGACTCGCCGGGACTACGGGCTGACGCTCCGGCGGTGCATCGAGCGGCTGGACCAGCAGGGCTCGGGGCGACTGGCGGCCGATGTCACGGGGGAGGACTGGCAGGACGTCCTGATCGAGCTGTGGGGGCATCTGTCGGCAGCGACGTGGAACCGCAACCTGGCGGCCGTAGCCACGTTCCTGGAATGGCTCGGCGACGCCGAAGTGTGCACGGTCAGGTTGCCCGCTCTCTGCAAGGCCCGCAAGATCCACATCGACGAAACGAAGGCCGAGGAGCGCGAGGACCTGGAGTTTCTGTGGGCGCCCACTGTGGACTTGCGGGAGCGCGCCCTGTGGCGGGTGCTGTACGAGTCGTCCTCGCGTGCGGAGGCCGTGCTGTCGCTCGATGTCGAGAACGTCGACTTGAGGAGGAGGCGGGCCAAGGCCGTTCTCAAGGGCGGCAACACGCTGTGGGTCCATTTCGAGGAGCGCGGTGGGGAACTGCTGCGGGAGTACATCGGGGACCGTACGAGCGGCCCGCTGTGGCTGACGAACCGGCGTCCGCGCAACTGGCGGGACCGGCCCGCTTCCGACCGGTCGCCGGACGGCCGCCACTACCGCCTGTCGTACAACCGGGCAGCGCGGATCATCAAGACCTTCAGCGCCAAAGCCGTGGCCGTCACGCTGCACATCCTGCGGCACTCGCGGCTGACCCATCTCGCGGAGGACGGCGTGGACACGCCGATGCTCCAGGCGATCTCAGGACACACCAACCCGGCCACCCTGCACCGCCGTTACTCGAAACCGACGAGCAGGGCTGTCCAGAAGCTCTTCGCGCAACGCAGTGCGGCAGGACCCTAATTCATACACTCAGTTGTGCGCACACATAGGTGTGCACTAGGGTGGCGTCACGGAAACCCGCCACCCTGGAGAACCGATGCCGCAGATCTGGATGACCTTCCGCACGCACGTCAGCGTCAGACGCAGCACCTGGAACACCCCGCTCGACGACACCCCCGCAGAGCTGCGCAGCATTCTTCTGGCCGCTCTGCACGACGACCCCCTCGTGAGTGACGTCGGCGCCCTGCTCAGGGCCCGCCCGTGCGCCTTGTACGGGACGGAGGTGAACTTCGACGTCGAGATCCGCACGGAGGTCGAACTGCACACCGGTGAGTGGGAGTTCACCTACCGCAACGGCGACTCGCAGCAGAAGATCACGGACGGCATCTCCGGCCGGATCGAGAATCTGTTCGCCTCCGCGCTGCGGGCGTCCGGCGTGGACGCCCGCGTCACGACGTCGTGGGACACCGTCAAGACCGTCCCGTCCACCCGGCTGTCACTGGTGTTCGCCCCGGCCGACAAGGCGGCCGACGGCGTACCGGAGACGTCGGTCCTCGACACCCGGCTGCGGCGCCTCCTGACCCGCCCCGACGTCCTTCGGTGGCGCGAGAACGTCATGGCCAGGGTGCCCGACGGCATCGCGCACCTGGTCCTGGAGGACGCCTCCCGCGACACCGGAATGTGGCCCGTGTACACGTTCCTCACCTTCCACGGCGAGTACAGGCTCCTGCAGAGCAAGCTGGGCGCGCTGTGACCCGGCCGCCGCGCCCGCGTCGCCCGCGTACACCGAAACGCCCCCGCTGACGAAACGCGGACACGTGGAAGCGCAAACATTTATCTACGCTTTCACGTGTCCGCGTAGACTGAAAGTCCTACATCCACGTGGAGGACACAGGTCATGGCGACGAGCCCCAGCCGTGCGGAACGCCGCAAGCACTTGCAGCGGCAGGCCGGTGAGATCGAGAACACCGAGAAGCCCGAGGAGATCGAGGAGATCGACTTCGAGGCCGTCCCCGGTCCGTTGATCAGCGGCCTGGGCGGCCCTGTCCGGCCGTGGGTGCCCAAGTCCCTGGTAGTACCGGGCACCCTGGACGCCCACATCAAGGGGTTCGTGGGCCGCAACCCCCGTACGTCCTTCAAGGACACGACGATCGCCCTGTGGCGCATTCTCCTGCGCGACGCACACACCGCCGAGCAGGCAGCCCTGGCGGAACACCGCCGGACCGGCCTGCCCGTGCACCCCCGCTACGGTCACGTCTACACCCTCCTGGACCAGGAACTGGACACCATGGCCGCTGAAGCGGCAGACAAGGACTGACCCAGTGCCGCACGACCCCCGCCCTCACATCACCTGCCCGGACTGCACCTCGGTGAGCTGGCATCCAGAGGACGTCAGGCAGGGCTACTGCGGCCGTTGCCACTGGTGGACATCCGACCCCGTCCTGGGCCCGGAGCGTCATCGGCTAGCCGATGACGGCAGGACAGTCCGGACAGGAGAACACGAAGACGGAGCTGGCGAATTTCGGGATCTTCGCGTGAACCCCGCGCCAGCGCCAGCCCGCGCCCCACAGCGCCTCATAGCCGCCCTCCGGCGTCACCTCGCCGCCCGCTCCGCACGCAGCGCAGACGAGAACGGCGCCCACCGCACCGACCTGATGCATCTCAAAGCGTCCTTCCTCCACCGGAAGGACTCACGCTAGCCGGACGCGGCCCCAGCGTGAACGCCGACACCCCCTGCTGCCACTTGCAGGGGGTGTCGGCGTTCACGCTGGAACGGAAACACAAGACCGTCCGGCCGGTGGTGTCGGGGGGCGACAGATCAGGGCCGGACGGTCAGTTCCCTCGGCCGGATTCGAACCGGCGACCTCCCGTGCACCCTTGCGGGCCCTAGGTGGGGCGCTCTACCACTGAGCTACGAGGGAGGCGCGCGGCGAGGTCGGCAGCACACAGTGCGTACCGGCCCCGCCGCGACTTTCGGGGGTGAGACATCGCCGCACGGTGCGGGCGGGCCACGTGACAGCGACAGGTCCAGTATGCACCCGCCCCCAAGCTGAAGTGACATTTTTTCAGAAATTGGAATATGTCAATTGGTGCGTGCCGGGCAGCAGTTGGCCCCGGCCGCTCCTCGACGGGGGCGAGGAGCGGCCGGGGCCGGTTGCGCAGTACGGGATCGTTACGAGCCGGGTGCGGTGCAGGGCAGGCACGGCGTGGAGTAGACAGTCATGGTCTTGTAATCGACCACCACGAAGGCGCCGACTCCACGGCACTCACAGTCCGGACTCGCATCACTGGAAGCGCGTGCGTCCATCACCGCATCCACCACGGCCGCGTACTTCGGGTTGACCCACTTTGCCCTCATGCGCCACCTCCTGGATGCCAGCGTAGAGTCAACGAACGCACCACACAGCGGTTACGGCCTAGTTGGGGTTCGGAGAAGGAACCTTGTCGGTGCACGGCGTATTACAGGTTCCCTCCGGACCTCCGGGCCCGTGCTGGCAGTCGGCAGCCACCTGGAACGAGCGGTCCTCCGGCCCCCTCCACAGCTCCTGGTCGACCTCGAACCCGGCCGCCAGGACCGCGCCGGTCGTCCGCGCGAGCGCGTCCTTGTCGTAGCGGGTGGGGTCAGGAGCCTCGGGGCAGTGGTGGACGAAAACCCCGAGCCTCTGGCACAGAAGGTGGTACGTGTACGTGTGCAGGATCAGCGCGTGCCAGCCCTCATCCACCACACGTGACGGCCGCATCCCCTGTCCGGGGAACTGCGCCGCCGCCGCCACGAACTTCAACGCCTCAGCGGTGATCCGGTCCGCGACCTCCACGGTCAGACCGGAATTGCGCTGCACCGTCTGCGAAACCGCCGTGAACTCCTCGGCAGAGATCAGCTCACGCGGATCGCGGACGGCCACTTTCTCAGGTGCGTGCACTGCCATGGCAGTTACTCCTCAGTCGCGTTCGCGTGAACTGACGGACAGGCGGTCCTCGTCCGGGATGGGCACGATGACCGCCCCGCAGTCACCGGGGCAGTCCTCGTGCTCGCAGCAATTGGCCGCAGCGCCTTCCCACAGGTCCAGATCCGGCTCGAACCCCGCACTGCGGATCGCCTCGACCGTTGCCGTACGCCTGCCGTCCCCATGACGGGGAGCGCCGGGCGCGGTGGGCACATGGTCGACGAAGACCCCGACCCGCACCCCCAGTTCCCGGTAGACCCGCGTGTGCAGGATCAGGGCATGCCAGCCCTCGTCCACGAGCCTGGACGGGACGAGCTTCTGGCCGTGCGACCTGGCGGCCGTCGCCACGAACTTCAGGGCCTCGGCGGTGACCCTCTCGGCGACGGCCCGGTCCATGCCGGGATTGTTGCCGACGACCGTGCTGACGACAGCCGAGAACTCACTGGCGGGCAGCAGGCTCAGCGGATCTCGCACGGCCGTACGTTCGAGAGCGGGAGCGGTCATGGCGGTACTCCTCCATGTCGACGTCTGTCCGGCCCGTAGTGGGCCCGGTACGGACAGTCTCCTCGCCCTCAGTCTTCCAGGTGACATTTTTTCAAAATTCGGCTCATGTCAATTCTGGCGGGATTTCGCCGGGCAGAGAGTCCAGCAGCCGTATCGTGACGTCGACCGCGTCCTCACCGGGCCCGGCGGCGGCCAGCGCACGCGGCCGGTTCACCGCCAGGTGGTTGTGGAGCACCTGCAATCGCCGTACCGCCGCGTCATGGAGCGCGGCGCCCGGATCGGTCGTCGGCGGGGGCGGGAACGCCCCGGTCGTGCTGCTCACGCGCTGAAGAAGTACTCGGGCTCGATGCGGATCTCCACCAGCTCGGGGTGCTGCTTCTCCCACGCCGCCCGGATCGAGACGGACTGCGGCACCGACATGCTCGCGTGGGGACCCTGGTGGGCCTCGGGGACCTCGCAGGAGTGGTTCGCGAACTCGCCCGCGACCAGCAGGCGGCAGGCCCGCTCCGGCCACTGCGGCAGCCGGAACGCCACTGGCGCCGGAGAAGAAACGGGTGCGGGGCCGGGTTCGGCGGCCTGCGGGGGGACGGCGGGGCGGTTCTTGTGACGGCGGCTCATGAGGGTCTCCTTGTCCTCACCCCCTGGGTGCCCGCCGGGCCGCGAAGACAGCGACCCCGTTGACGCGGGGGCTGAACCCCTCGTCAGGTGACGTGCTGTGTGCCGGTGGTAATGCGGGCATGCCGAGGGCCGTAGACTCCATAGCGAAGTCCTTTCGTAGTGGTTGGGACTCATCGACTGGCGGGGTGCAACCCGCTGGTTGACGGGCCGGGCGGGTGATGACCGCCCGGCTTCGTCGTCCCCGGACAAAGTGCACTCGGGGCGTGCCGTACTACGGCTGATGAGGCCGACTGTGGCAGACTCGGGGCGCCGCCACTCCGCTGCGTTTCACCGCCGTCGCAGCGGCACCCAGACTCTTCGCCAGGGGTCCTCTGTGCTTCCTCTATTTGCCGATGTTGCCCTCCGGTACGAACGTGCCCGGCGTGCAGCCGCAGGAGTAGCCCATCGCTGTGCGCATCATGGTCGAGTTGCAGTTCCCGCACTGCGCGAGTCCGTCGTCTCCCATGGACGAGCCTGCGGCCAGGTCCCTGGAGTTGCTGCGCAGGCGGTGCTTCTCGGCTGCGTCGCCTGCCTTTTCGGCGGCTTTCCTGAAGATTCCCATGGCGGTGATCGTTGCCGAGGCGTGTCGGCGGCCGGTGCTTACAGGCCAAGTCTGGAGCAGGCGTGACGGCGCAGTTGAGTCTCCGCGACGCGGAGGAGGCCCTGCGGTGTGCGCGTGCGCATCTGGTCGAGGGGGCTTCCGTGGCGCGCCGGATGGAGGAGAAGACAGGGTCGGGCCGTCCCGAATCGGGGAACCACGTGATGACTTTAGATAACCGCCACGCACCACCCACTTACCTGCGCGGGCGCGGCGCCGTCCCGCACATTCGCACCGTACCTCAGCCGAGGCGGGCTCTTAGGCCGAGGTAGTGGCGGTTATCTAAAGTCAGCCGGTAGAGTGGGGCAACCCGCCAGATCCTGCAGGAGAACTGATGCCGCTCGGATTCAGCACCGAAGAGATCGCCCAGGCCAGGCAGCGCGAAGCCGCCCGCACCGACGAACTCGCCAACAGCCTCGCCAAAATCGTCCACGAAGCCCTCCGCAAAGAGGACGCCGTCGACTCCGTCACCGTCATCCCCGACGCGGGAGAGAACGGACGACCCGGCATCGCCGTCGAACTCATCGACGGCACCGCTTTCATCCTCCCCGTCAACGACGCCTGATGGCGGGAGACCTGCCGCCCGGCGTCACACGGGGACCCGTCGAAACCAAGCCCTGGGGAGAAGGCCCCTCCTACACGGTGATGCCCTACGCCCAGCAGAAAGCCGCCGGACACACACCGCGCGGCTACTGCGGCACATGCGGCGCGTATCCCCAGCTCCGCCAGGACAACACCCTGCGCGCCCACCGGCGCCGATCACGCCAGGACAAACCCACCGACAGCATGTGCCCCGGCGGCGAACAGCGATCCTCAGGACTCCAAGCCGACGACGCCTGACCCCTGTACGCTCGACCCCAGCCGGAAACGGCCACGCGGTGGCCGGTCGCGTGTCCCTGCGACGGACAGTGGTCTCCTGAGAGATCCCGGCCCACGAAGTCCCCTGTCGATGTGGTTGAGACGGGGGACTTCGCCCGTTGTCGGCACCGGCTGGCACCATGAGCCCATGGACCCGCGCACCGCACTGGAACAGTGGCTCGCCGACGGCAACCCCGACCGCCGGGGCGCGACCGGCCGTGTCCTGGCCGACAAGAGCACCGACGGCTACGAGAACGACGTCACCTCCTGGCTGGACTTCCTCGACCTCGTCCGCATCAACGCCTGGGAAGCCGACGGCTCCCACGTCAAGACCTGGCTCGACTCCACCGGCCACGCCGTGCGCTCCCGCGCCCGCCACGTCTCCGCGCTGTCCGCGTTCTACGCCTACGCCCAGCACTTCGGATACTGCGGCCACTCCCCCGCCTACGCGGCCCTGCGCGGACGCCCCCAGGACGAACCCGGCCTGGACCTCCTCACCGCCGCCCAGACCGCTGCCGTACGCGCCGCCGCCGACGCCCTCACCACCCCCACGGCAGCCCGAGACCGCCTCATGATCTACCTCATGCTCGCCCAGCTCCGCCCCCGCCAGATCACCGAACTCGGCCTCTCCGACCTCCACTTCGAGCAGCACCGGCTCACCGCCGACGTCTGGCAGAAAGGCGGCGGCACCCGCCTGACCGAACTCCCGGCCGCCGTCACCCGCGTCCTCACCGTCTACCTGCCGCACCGGGTCTTCCGGCCGCCGCACTCCCACGAGGCGAGCGGCCCGGTGCTGACGACGTACCGGGGCAACGCCCTCGACCCCAACATCACCCCCCGCACCGTGCTGCGCGCCGCCGTCATCGCCAGCCCCGCCTGTACCGCCGCCCGTGTGCCTCGCGATCTCAAGCCCGACGCACTCGCCCACTCCCCCAGCCCGCTGGCGGGGTGACTCCCGCTGAACGGCCGCGTCCTGCGGGCCCCGGTCACTACGCTGGAACACCGGACTCGCCATCAGAGGAGAGACATGGCCGACACTCCCGCACCCGAGACCGTAGAGATGCTCCCCGTCACCTGGGACGGCCGGGGTGAACACTGGACCGTCACCGTCTGCGGCAACGACGGCAGGCAGCTCTTGCAGCAGACGTACGAGCACTGGACCGACTTCCGGCCCGCGAGCGCCGGACACCGGCTCATTGAGCACGGTTACATGCCCAACCCCGAGCGGTATCTCATCAAGGACGCCGTCGCCTCCTGGACCGAGGTCGAGGAGGACCGCCTCTACACCGGCGAGGTCTACCGCCTCGCACCCCCGGCATGACCGGCGAGGAGGACGCACCGGTCGTCGCCCTGACCGGTGCGCTCGGCAGGCTCGGTCTCACCGTCTCGACTGCCGAGCGCTTCGAGACCGGTGACGTCCGGGTCTGGTTCCCGCCCGAGGAGTGCAGGGGTGTCGTCGGCATCCTCGGTCTTCCGCCCCTGCGCCCGCTGCTGCTGGCTGTCCAGGAGATCGGTGTCCGTCCGCACGGCGGCAGTGCGATCGGCGGAGCGGCGACGTTGTATCTCAGCGACGAGGAGGCTCTGCGCCTGGCGGCCGTGCTGAAGCGCGCGGCCGTGTCTGACGGTGCGGCGGGTGCTGGTGCGCTAAGTTGAGCCGCTCGCGCTCCGACGGGCGAGACAGCGGAGAACCCCCGGATTAGTCCTCCGGGGGTTCTCCGCTGTCTGCGTGGGCCGGTTCGTCAGGCCGCCCGGCCGCCGACGGGCAGCGGCGTTTCCAGGGTGAGGGTGTTCTCGGCATGCGGGTCGAGGAGTTTGTGGGGCTCGGCGGTGTCCAGGGAGACCTCGGCGCCGTTCTGCCGGGTTCCCCAGCCGGTTCTGGCGCAGGTGGCCATGCCGTACCAGCGCATGGCGCGCAGGACGGTCCAGGCCCACAGGACGGCCAGGGGCATCATGAACCAGGTCGCGGTGCGGGATCGCATGCGTTCGTCGCTGCGGAAGATGCTGAGGTAGCGCAGTCCTTGGGCCCATCCGATGACGAAGGGGATGACAAGGATCAGCAGCGGCGGGGACTGGTGGGTGGTGGCGGGGGCGACGGCCAGGAGCCAGACGAGGACGACGGTGGACAGGATCATCTGGGCCCACCGCATCAGGTGGGCCCAGTAGGCGAAGGAGGTGACGGGAAGGTAGCGGAGTCGCCAGATGGAGCGGATGGTGCTGCCGCGCATCCAGCGCAGGTACATGCGCAGGAGGTGGCCGGTCTTCTCGGGCATCGCGCTGAAGACGATGGCGGAGGGCTGCTGGACGGTCCGGCCGCGCAGGAGGGCGTAGAGGGTGAGGAGGGAGTCGTCGGAGAACATCACGGGGCGGCCGAAGAAAGTTTCGTTGAGGTAGCTGTCGAGGTTGTCCTGGATGACGGCGGCGCGGTAGGCGGCCAGGGGTCCCGAGTTGACGAGGACGGATCCCATGGCGGACATCGCGGAGCGGTCGACGAGCTGGCCGGTGACGAACCACAGGTCGGTGATGCGGGTGATGAGGTTGACGCGGTGGTTGGTGGCGATGACGATTCCGGCGACGGACTGGACTTTGGGGCGTGAGAAGGGGATGAGTACCTGGCGTACGGCGTCGGGGGCGAGGCAGGAGTCGGAGTCGACGGTGATGAAGATGTCGGCGGCGCCGTTGGCCTGGCGTACGCCGTGGACCTGGGCGTGGCGTTTGCCCTGGTTGGGGGTGCGGCTCCAGGTGGTGTGGATGCCTGCCTTGGCGGCTTGTTCGAGCCACCAGGTGCGGACGTCGGCGTAGTCGGTGGTTTTTGAGCCGTCGTCGACGACGTGGACGCTGTCGGGCGGGCGGGTCTGGCGCAGGAAGCTTTGCAGGCCCATGCGGAGGTAGCCGGGGTCTTCGTTGTAGGCGGGCAGGATGATCGATACGTGGAGTGCGTCGAGTTGTTTCTGGATGCGGGGGGTGATCTTGTAGGGGAGTTCGAAGTGGTAGAGGAGTGTCTGGGTGACCAGCAGGACGAATGTGGTGAGCCAGACGAGGCCGAGGCCGTCGGTGTGAAGGGTGTGCATGACGTGTTCGGCGGTCCAGCCGCTGAGGACGGTGAGGGTGAGGGCGGCTGCCAGTGCGGTGACGGAGCGGTGCAGGAAGGCGTCGGGCGCGCTGTGGCGTCTCATCGCTGGCTGTGGTCGCGGTGCGGGCGGAACGCGAAGCGGGCGGCGACGGCGCCGATGCCGACGATGACGAAGGTGATGGCGAGGAGTATGTAGCCCTGGATCGAGAGGCCGCCGATGACGACGACGCCGCCGAGTCCGGCGCCGGTCTTGGCGAGTTGTGAGTGGTCAGACATGGTGGTCCCCCCTGGGACAGATACTGCGTTGGCGGGTTTCGCGCGGTGCGCGGTTGTGTTGGGTGACTCAGGCGGGCGAGTCGTGGAACACGGTAGCGGTCTTACGCGGTCTTTATGGACCGTTCAAACATTTTTCAATGTGCTTTGTGGCACAGGGGGTTGAGGCTCCGGTGTCCGGGGGTGTCCGGGTTCCGGGCTGAGGGGTGACGGGGTGTCAGCGGCCTCGTAGGGTGGGGTCGCTCCTGTGAAGCGGGGTGGCGGGGCGTGGACGTACGGGCAGTTCCCCTTGGCCGGGGCCGTACGTCTGCGTCTCGCGGTTCTACAGCGGCGGGGACTGCCCGTACGGGCGGTAGGTGTCCTCGTCGGGGTGGAGCGCGGCGTTAATCGCAGCCTGCTGGGCCCAGGTGGCGCGCTGCCAGCGCATGCCCTCCTCCTGGGCGTCGAGGGCGTGCTGGACGCGGCGTTCGGCGGCGTGGAGGGTGCTTTCCCACGCGGCCTGGTCGAGCGCGGCTTGTCCTTCGGCGAACTCGATGGCGTCCTGCGGCTTCATCGGCGCCCAGTGGCAGATCACGGCGGTGAGCAGGAACGCGCCGCTGGGTACGGCGGTTCCGGCGAAGATCAGGGGGGCGCTCTGGCCGTGGAGGGCCAGGGGCAGTGTCACGGCCGCGATGAGGGTCGCGGTCAGGAACAGCGCCGTGGAGGGGTGCACACCGCCGGGGGCCTGGTGGACGGTCATGGTGTCCAGGTCTGTGTAGGTGCGGCCGTAGGGGCGGCGGGAGAGCTTCGCGAGGCGGGGCGTGCCGTCGGGTGCGTAGCCCTTGTAGTGGTAGTAGGTGCCGCCGGTGCGTACCCAGGAGTTGGGCGGTATGTCGCTGAGGTCGTGTCCGTGTCCCCCGTTGGTGGTCATGGCGTCCACGGTAGCTCCATGGGTCGGCGGGGGACAGACGGTTCGTCAGATGGTGACGTGCTTGAGCTGGGAGACGTAGCCGGGCGAGACGTCCAGGAGGCGTGCGATCAGGGTGCCGGTGCACATGATGGTGTGTTCGTCGGCGATCTGCTGGACGGCGTCCTGGTAGACGCGGGCCTCGGCCTTGCTGCGTCCCTTGCCGGGGGCGGCCGGGAGGGCGCCGAGGAACGCGGTGACTTCCTGGGGGGTGGCCTCGGTGCCGTCGGTGTGCTTGATGGTCGGCAGCGGCGCCACGGGCGCGGGCGCGGCGGCGGCCGTGGCGGCGGGGAGAGCGAAACGGGGCCGTTCGAGGGTCTTGAAGGGCGGGACGGTCGCGAGGACGGCGGGCACCGTGACCGTCCATGATGCGGGCATCGGCGCGGTCTTGGTCCAGGTGCGGGCCAGGTGGGCCTTCGCAGTGTCGGCGGTCGCGCTGCGCAGGTTCATGATGCGCCAGACGAGGAACGTCGGCCACGGGGAGAGGATCCACTCGCTGAGGCGGAGCTTGGCCAGCGGCGCCGGGCGCAGTCCGGCGTCGATGAGGGCCTGGCGGCGGGCGGCCTTCGCGGCTCGGAGCTTGCCGCGCAGCATCATCTCCAGGCCGGTGATCCACACGACGGCGGGCAGTGCGTGCTGGCCGAGCGCGGTGGGGTGGGGCCATGCCGCGCGCAGTTGCAGGGCGACGGTGGCCATGGACAGGGCTGCCACGATGAGGCGGATGCCCCAGGCGGAGCGGCCCTGCTGGACTTCCTGGACGGCCTTGCGGGAGTACGCGAGGATCGCGAGGTCGGCGAGGGCGCCGACGACGACGGCCTGGTCCGGGGGGAACCCGTTGGTCAGCGCGACCTGGTACAGGGTCTGGTACGTGATGTAGAAGCCGCCGAGCGCGAGGAGGTAGATCGCCGCGTCGGTGATCTTCTCTTCGGTGAATGCAGACGTGAAGCGGCGGGTGGCGGTAGCATGGGCGGTAGTCACCGTGAACTCTCTTCCTTATGCCTTGGCGGGCGGGGAACGGGATAGGTGCCGTCAGGGGCCCCTTGCGATTCCTAGTCGCGGGGGGCTTTGGCGTTTGTTTCAGGTGCCGTCGGTCTCCTGGGCGCGGCGCTCCTTCTCCTCGGTGAAGCGGCGCTTGAGTACGAACTCGCTCACGCCCGCTTCGCGCGCCAGTGTCCTCAGCGGCACGTTGTCGGTCTCGTGGCGCTCCAGGAGCGCGTCGACGTTTTCAACGGGAACCTGGACCTTCCTCTGGCCGGACCGTTTCGGCGTGACGCCTGCCTGCTCCAGTACCCGGCGGACCCCGTCCGGAGTGACGTTGATGCCGTAGGCAGTGGATGCCTTGCGGGCGATTTCCTCCATCGTGCCGCCCTTCTCGTCTTCGTGGAGAAGCACGATCCGGGCCCGGTCGGAGGGCGTCAGCCCCTCTTTGCCGGAGAAGAACCCCTGCACGTATTTGTCGGGGTGGGCCTTGTTGAACCGGACGGCGATCCTCCCGACCTGTTCGGTGCCAGCGGGGAGGTCCTCCAACGACTTGGGCAGCTCGATGGGGACGGGGCTCCGGCGCAGGCGCAGGCGGCCGTTGGAGGTGTCGTAGCCGCGCGCCCGGAGGATGTTGTAGAGCCAGCTCGTCTGGTTCAGCGGCTTGCCCGCGAGGGTGACGATGGTCCCGGCCTTGTACCCCTCTTCCCAGGTGGCGGCGAGCAGGTCGTCCCGGAATCCCTGGAGGTAGGCCAGAGCCTGCTCCATCGACGTGACCACCTCGCCGACAATAGCCAGGTTCTCGGCCGCCGGGGTGGTCGCGTCGTGCCGAGAGTGCCTGTCAGGTGCGGTACGTGACGACGAGGCCATGATCTCCTCCATAAGTTGTGCGGACGACACCACCGTAACGCACAACATGGTGCACGCACAACATGGTGCACGCACAACATGGTGCGTGCACACGTGGGTGCATTTTACTTTCCTGTGACGAACCCCGACCCGCCCAGAGCGGCAATCGCGACCGGAATCTGCGGGAACGGCTTGGTCAGGATCACCTTCTTCACGCCCCTCTTGAAGCGCTCCAGTTCTCTGATCTGCGCCCGCAGGGCCGCGTTCGTCTGCACCACCGTGTCGAACGACGCCTTCGGGACCATCATCGACATGCGGTCCTGCAGTTCGCGGACCTGGGCCTCCTGCCGTTCGCATTTCGCCTCCAGGTCGGAGACACCCCTCAGTGCGCGGATCACCTCCTGCTCCAGCAGCCCGAACGCGGCCGACACCTCGGCCGGAGTCTCACTCTGGACGGTCGGGCGCCTGGCGCTCTTGTGCTTGGCGCTCCTCACGCCGTGGGCGCGGAAACGGTGCGCGCCGAGTCCGGGCGCGCTGTCGCTGCTGAACGTGCAGGCCGGATCATCTGGGCACGCGAACTTCGCCTGCTCGGGCTCGGCGGCGGCCGGGGCGCCGGGGTACTGCTCCAGACCGATGCTGACGTTCTTGTCCACCTCGGCTTTCTCGTGCGCCTCAACAGCCCTGAACAGCCCGGCCGCCTCGGCCATCGCGTTGATGTTCCGCTCGTCGGGAGTGCCCCGCGTGGGGAGTGACACCGGCCTGCCGACGGGCGGGAACAGCACCACGCTGCGGGGGCGGTCCTCGATTCTCCAGCCCACCAACAGGGCGAGCTGCCGGACGTGTTCTACGGGAGCGGGAACGGGCCTGACGGAGGTGCTCATGAACGGACTCCAGAGTGGCGGGTGCTGTATGCACTGAAGTAGCGGCTTCCAGCCACCCTAGGCGCCTTCGCGTCAGTGAGGAATACCGTCCAGCATGACTGCTGTCCATGTGGGCCCCACCGACGTCCACACGCGGTCGGCGATCCACTCGTGCTCGGGCATCTTCGGCAGGAACCGGAAATGCCGGTCGACGTACGCCAGCGTCAGATGCGGCAGCCACCCGTGCTCCGACGGCAGCCGGTATCCGTGACCTGTGAGGAACGCCGCGAGATCGGAATGGAGCTGGGCGCCGCCAGGGATGTCAGCAGTCGCCGCCAGCACGTGCTGGTTCTCCGCCTCATTGGAGAACTTCAGCACTCCCCCGATACGCACACGGATAGCTTTCTGCCTCGCCGCCCACGACCCGACGAGTTCCGGAAGCCACTTCACCAGTTCGGGGGTGTAATCGCTGATCTTCCCCAGATACGCCAGAGTGATGTGGAGTTCCCCGACCGGCTCGCCGCCCTCCCGCGCGAGCTGCTCCGCAATCTCACGCGGCGGCACGATCGCCACCATTATGCCGGTCTCGCTGTCAGTAGCGGCCTGCCGCGCGATGAGCGCACCCAGCAGACGGATCTCCTGCACCGGATGGTCAGCGGCGGCGGTGTGCTGGGCCCGGTCGTCGATGAAGTGCTCCGGGCGCAGGTCGCGCTGATGGATCTGGTAGTGCTGTTCGCCGCTGGGGAATTCGTCGTCGATCTGCGCGAGGTGCTCGGGGACTCGGACGTGGACGACACCTTCGCCGTAGCCGATGGCCTGGCTGTCCGGCTCGTGCCCCCGGTGCGTGGAGAAGTACACCGGACCGTTCTCGCGGGAGAGCATGCGCTTCTCCCGGTAGATCGCGTCAGCAGCTTCCGGTGTCGTGCGGTGGTACAGATCGAGGTGGCTCACTGCGCCAGTCTGCTGGAAGAACTCCGTGGCAGTCGAAGCGTAGTGGTGTCCTCCACTGCCACCTTCCTCGCAGCAGGAGGCGTGGTGGCCGTAGCCGCAGTGCTTACAGTGCGGCTCATCCTCCATGGATTCACCACATTCCTCACAGCCCTCATGTTCGAACTCCCCGTAGTCAGGGTCGTCATCTCCGGGTTCATAGGTTGAGTGATGCTCCTGGACCACGCGGAGGGGGTGGCGGCTTTGTCTTGAGCCAGCGGCTTTGGCATCCCTGGGCAGCTCGTCGGTGTCCATCTCGTGCGGGCCGGTGGGCTCTACCTCGTACACACGGGGGCGTGCCCCTTCATGCCCCTCAGGGTCGTCGGCTGAATCGGCGAAGATTTTGGCGATCTCGGGACGATGAGTGAAGAAAACATGAGGATTGGGCTGTCCGTACCCCTGGTTCGATTTGTGACCCGGCTCGATGAGGTCACCCGGCTTGAAGGGGTACCTCGTACCGTGGAAGAACGGACCCGGATGCTCACTCGACTGTCGGAAGAACGCGGTGGCGGTGACGGCCGCCGTTTTGCCGGTATCCCATTCGGACCGGTCGAGCTTGCGGACGACGTTCAGCGGGTGCTGCGTTTTGTAGTCGCCGCCGTTGTAGTCGCCCTTGAAGTCGCCGGTCGGTTCGACCTCGTAGACGTGGCCGCCGGACTGCTGGGCGTACGAGGCGGCGGTGTCCTTGTGGGTAGTGAAGTACACGTGGGTGGATTTCGCACCCTCGTCGCCCCAGGAGTTGGTCTTGCGGCCGGGCTTGATCTGGTCGCCTTCGCGCAGGCGCTTGCCACCACCGTGGTAGAGCGGTCCGTAGACCTCGGACTCCTTCTCGACATAGCCGCCGTCGGGGCCGTAGGTCAGGTGCTTGTGCTTCCAGACCTTGGGGCCGGGCTCGTCTACGGCGCGCCGGAAGAAGGCGGTCGCAGTGTGGGAGGTGTCCAGGTCATGACGCTTATGCAGGAAGGACGGGTGCAGCCTCTTCCCGTCGATGGCGTACTTCGTTTCACCGGGCTCATCACCGGGAGAAGACTTCAGCCCCATCTCGGTGATGTAGTGCGGCACGCGGAAATGCAGGATCGTCGGCGAGGAGGTGTTACGCGCATGCGTCTCCGCTTCGGCCCATGAGGTCGTCAAGGTGGGGTGACCCTGTGCTGCCGGGTACAAGCCGTCCTGCTCGATCGAGTCAGCAGCGTCTGACGATGTCCCGTGGTACAGGTCGGCGTGGCCCATGGTCTCAGACTGCCGGAAGAACGCGGTGGTGCTGGTGTCGGTCATGCTGCGTTCTCCTGGTCTGTGGTGGCACCGTCGTGGGAGTGCTTCCAGTCTATGAGCTGCTGGAGTGGGTGGCCTGGGGCTGCGTCGAGGGCTTTCCAGTCCGCGTTGGCGGGGTCGTAGAGGCCGTCACCCTCGGGTCCGAATGCAGCGTGGCGGTCGCTGTGGAGGTAATCGTACAGAGCGGCGCCTTCGCGTTCGCGGGTTCCGGGGGGCAGCTCGGCGACGGCTTTGACGAGTGCACGGAGGGCGTCGAGGACGTCCCAGGTGGATTCGGGGAGCTTGGTCGGGCCGAAGTCGTCGGGGACCTGGACGGGGCGTACGGCCCATTCGTCACGGGTGATGTCGTACGCGGCGTACGGCTTGATTGCGCGGATGTCGTACGAGCCGGGGTTGCAGTAGAACGTTGAGTCCCAGGGGCCCGTCTGGCCTGCGGGACCGGGGAGCATCCGGTGGCCGTCGTTGAGGTGCTCGCGCAGTTCGTCGGTGAGCTTGGTGTCGAGTTCGCCGTTGGGCTCGCCGGTGAAGGCGTCCACGTAGTGACGAGCGGCGTCGTAGTCGATGCCGATGAGGACGTCGAGGTCGTTGTTGCCGTAGAAGTGGCTGGCCTCGGATCCGGCGAGGTAGACGCGGGCCCAGGACTGCCAGGTGTCGCCGTACTTCGGTGCCCAGAACGAGTTGATCAGGCCGAGAATCTCGCGGCGTACCTCGGGGCGCAGGTGATCACCGTCGAAGAGGCGCGGGTCGAGATCCTTGTGAGCGGGCGCGAAGAAGTGACCGTGGGGCAGCCAGTCATGCTTATGTTCGTAAGGCTCGTTGTTGTCGGGAACAGGGGTGCTGGCAGAGGCGATGTGCTGCTGGGTCGCCTCATCCCAAGGGCGTCCGTTGAGCGTCCACCCGCCGTACGACATGGGGCCGTCTGACTCGCCGTGGTCGTGCCCCGGATAGTACGGTTTTTGCGGAGGACTGGCGGCCATCTGTCGGCGTGCGGCGTACTTCACGGGGCGCTCGTCGAGGTCTTTGTCATCGTCCTCGTCCCAGGAGTGAGCGCCGTCGATGGTCGCTTCGTGCGGGCTGAAGGCGATGGCTGACAGGTGGCCCCGTGGGCCTTCGTACTCGTTGCCGTAGGTGATGCCGTCGTGGCCGTGCTCACGGAGGTGGTCGCGGAAGGCGCGGCCGACCTCGGCGATACGGGGGTGGTGGCGCAGGTCGCCTTCGCGGAGCGCTCCTGCCGGGACGTCGGGGTCGTGGGTTTTCGGCAGGTCGCGGCTGAATTCGGGGTGGGCGGCTGTCCAGGCGTGGGCTTCGTCGGTGAGGTCGTTCTCCGAGTGGTAGTGCTTGGGGTTCTCCATCGACAGGGAGACGTGGTGGACGGTGCCGTGCATCTCTTCGGCGAGGTCGCGGGCGGTGCCGTGGTCGGAGGTGAAGTGGATGCCGAGGTGGCTGTTCCAGTGCTTCCCGGCTTCCTCGTCGTGCCCCCTCCTGGTGTGGCCCTCCTCGAAGCCGCTCTCTTCGAGGTTGTGGGGTGAGGCGTGGTACCAGCGGTCAGGTGGCCCGTACACGCCCAGTTCGGCGGCCGTCACCGGGAAAGGGGGCATCGCCTGATCCAAGGTCGCGGTGTGGCTGGAGCCTCCGTCGGCCTGGGCGCCGTCGCATGAGGCGTCGTCGGGTGAGTCGGCCGGGACGTCGCCTGCGGTGTCGCAGTGGTAGCACTCGAAGCCGGTGTCGTAGTGCTCGCCGGTGCCGTTGCAGCAGGGGCAGGTCTTGTGGTGCTTGGCCGCACCGATGCGGGCGCTGGTGCGGCGCAGGGGCTCGCCGTGGGTCTCGACGGCGTCGCCGGTGCCGGTGCGCCACTCGTGCTCTCCGGGAAGGTAGTGGCCCTGGGCGCCGGGTTTGGGCCGGACCTTGATCACGCCGAAGTTGGACGGGTCCTTTGCGGCAAAGGCGGCGCGGTCGTTGGCGAGGAAGAGAACTCCTGGCTTGCCTTCGCCCGCCCAGTGACGGGCCTGGGAGAAAGCGGAGTACGCCTCGTGGCGCTTGTTGAGCTTCTCCCTGTCGGTCATGGGACGGATCCAGCCGCTGCCAGCGCGACGGCCGTCCTTGGTTTCGCCGAAGTCCATGTGGCGGGTGGGGTGTGGTGTCAGGCCCTGCTCTGCGGCCTCGTCGTGGGTACGGAAGCCCGGCTCGATGACGTGTTCGTTCATGGTGGCCTGGGCGTGATCGGGGTCGTGTCCGAAGATTCCCGTGTATTCCTTGCCGAAGGGGTGCTTGGCGCCTTCTCCCCGGTCGGCGGCGTCTTTCAGATCGTGCATGGTGGTCTTGCCGTTGAGGACGTCGTGGTACTCGTGAAGGGCGTGGAGCATGGTGTGGGCGTGTTCGGCGGAGTCCGTCATGGACAGGTAGTCCGGGGTGCCGCCGAGACCGTGGCCGTTCTTCTGGCCTAGTTCGCTTCCTGACTTGAGGCCGTGCTGCTGGACTCCCGCTACGTCGGTGGTCGTGTGGTAGAGGGTATGCGGGAGGGGTTGCCAGCCGTTGCTCTCGTGTCCCTTCCCGTAGTACTTGTGGGCCTCGGCCTGCTCGTGGGTGAGGTGGCCGAGCGACAGTCCCCGGCGGACCCTGTTCTGCCAGTCGTAGTGGTCTTCTCCGTCCTGCTGGGCGAAGGATTCCGCCGGGGGGCCGGGGTGGGCGGTCGCTGACCGGAAGAAGTCGCTGAGGGAGGCGATCGTGCGGCCCCTGGAGACGCTTTTGCCGTCGGTGTACCTCTTCCACCAGGCGGCGCCGTCGGGGGTGCGGTCGCCGTGTTCGATGGGGGTGCCGGGGTGGCGGTGCTGCATTTCGTCCATCAGCGCCGAGCCGACGCCCTTGTGCCGGTGTTCGGGGTGAGTCTCCAGCTTGTTGATGTAGATCTTGTCGGCCTTGCGGCGCGGTACGTCGTAGGTGAGGTGGCCCATCTCCTCGCCGGTTTCGGGGTGGAGGGCCTGGAGTCGTACGCGGGTCGGGCGCTTCGTGCCGCCGGTTTCGGTCTCTTCGTGTTCGAATCGCGGGGCCGCGCTTGCGGCCGTCCGGCGGAAAAACCCTGTAGCGGTGATGTCCGTCATCCCTGCACCTCCAGCCCTTGGAGTCAGGGGCTGAGGTGGTGACAGGAGAACGTGAAGAGGACCCCCGGCTGCAGTCCAGGGGCCCTCTTCTATGTCTACGCGGCGCCTCGGGGGAAACCCGCCAAGATAACCACCCGCCAGCCTGGAGCCGACTTTTCAGTCAGACGCACCATGACTGGTGTGAACAGCCTTGCGAAAGGAACTGATCATGCAATAGGGACCGGCAGACGTGGCCCATGGTGCCATGTGATGCGTCCTCCAGCAAGATTGTCGTGGTGGTCAGCGGCGCCGATAACCGGTTCGGGTGCGGCCCAGGCCGTTGTCCCAGCCGTCGCGACCGGTCCGGGTGCGGGCGAAGCTGCGCAGGGCGTCGAAGGTCTGCTGGCTGGAGAAGTCGGCGTTGGTGTGGTCGGGTGACCGCATGGAGTGGCCGTGGAAGCCGCCCTGGAGGGCGGCGGTGGGTGCGGCGCTCAGGAGTTCCTTGTATCCGGCGATCCAGTCGCCGATGAGGGCGAAAGTCGTGATCATGATGGCGTCGGCGATGTCTTTGGTCTGGACGGGGCCGATGGTGGGGTGGTCTACTCTGTTGGATTTCGGGGCTTTCTGGAGGAACTGCAGTTCCAGCATGCCTTCGGGGTAGGCGGGTGCGTGGACGAGGCCCATGTTGATGGCGGCCTTGAAGCACTCGGCGACGTTCCAGTTGCTGGTCGCCGTGGCTGGTTCGATGTAGACGGTGACGCGTTTGGGAAAGCGGGCCTTGGTGACCTTCTTTGTGAGGGTTTGGGTGCTTCCGACGGAGTTGTACTGGTCGAAGGTGAATGTCTCGGGCTGGAACGGTCTGATGATCTCGTCGAAGATCCAGTCCTCGACTTCTTCGTAGTCGATGGTGTGGTGGGGGAAGTCGGCGGGGTCGAAGTGGTGGATCTTGTCAAAGACGACGTGGGGACGGTCCTGCTCGTCGTATTCGACGTGGGCGCAGGCGATGCCGAAGCGGCAGTTCACGCTGGAGGGGTCGGCGTGGCCCTTGTAGGTGTAGCTGAGGATGCCCTGGGCCTGGGGGACGATCAGGCGGGGGCCGTAGTGCTCGGGGCGGTCGTTCCACTGGGCGAATACGCGTTCGACCATTGCGGGGTCGAGGTAGGCGTCCATGACGGTGGCCCACTGGGCGCGGCGTTCGACCGAGAACGTGTCGGGGTCGGCCTGTTCCAGTTTGCGCATGCCCTCGTCGTAGAGCTGGGGGGCGCTCTTGAGGGTGCGGAAGCCGGGCGCGGGGTCTTCGGTGTATTCGTCGTTGTCGCCTGTGAAGCCCTCGGGGAACAGCGGGAGGGTGTGGGCGATCTGCCAGTCGATGTAGATGTCCCAGGAGGCGAGCTGGATCATCATGATCGTCGGGTAGGTGGGGGTGCCGTCGGGTTCGAGGGCGACGGCGCGCTCGTAGTTCTCGTAGTACTGGCCGGTCATCTGCCAGGGGCTGGAGGGCTCGATGAGGAAGCCGTCCTGCCGGAACTGGTCCAGGGACGGTGTGGCGGACTTGTAGACGTCCTCGGCTGAGCGGTTGGCGCCGGAGGCGACGACGTGGGCCATCTCGTCGAAGCCCATGGCGAAGCTGGCGGGTCCGCGGCCCGCCATGAGGGTGCTCTCCTTGGGGAGGATCTCGAAGGTGGCCATGTCCATGACGGTTTTGATGCCGCGTCTCATCATCGAGTCGATGCGGATCAGGTCGTGGGGGGCGTAGACGGTCAGGCGCTCGCCGAGGCTGTTCCCGATGTACTTCGTGAAGCAGGGGCCGCCGATGACGACGTTGACGAGGTCGCGCCACAGGTTGGCCTTGGCCTGGTCCTTTTTGCCCGCGAAGATCAGGCAGGCGAGCTTCTTGTCGCGGTCGACGCCGTAGTGCTCCTGCGGGTCACCCTTGGCCATGTAGCACCACAGGACGTAGGCCATGGCCAGCGCGGAGATGTGGCCCTTGCCCGCACGGCGCCCCATCACCAGGAGGATCTCCCGGAACCAGGGGTAGCCCAGGGCCTTCGCGGCCCGCATCCGGCCCAGCAGGTCCGGGGAGCCGCCGATGGGCATCTTCGGGGCGTCCTCGTTGACCTCCAGCAGCTCGGCGCCGTCCGGCTGCGCGGCGGCGCGCTGCTCGTTGACGGTCTTCGCGGTGAAGTACTGGGTGTCCCACTCCTCGACGACGGCGTAGTCGTAGTCGGTGAAAAGGTCCTCGCGCAGGAAGAAGACCTTGAGGAGGGTGGCCTGCCGGGGATAGAGGACCGGCCGGTTCAGGTACTCCGGGGACACCACGAACGTGATCGGATCGGGCACATCGAGCCCCAGGAAAAGGGCTGCGATCTCCGCAGGGTCGAATCCGGCGAGCGGGGACCGGTCCTCCGGCGGGTGTGCTGCTGTTGCCATGGTGGTGCCTCCTCGCCCCTTGAGGGGCGCAGGGCGGCACCACACAGCACTACGAACCGTTACCTTACTGTTATAAAAAACTGCGGGCGGCCGTTTCTCCGCGCAGCACTCATTTTCCGGAACGCATTCGTCTCCGATGGGATCCGGGCCCCGGTTCCGGAGAGCGGCGGCACGCACAGTCTCCGGATAGTGTCACCGGAGCCGTTTCAGGCCCCTCCGGAGCACCCTTTGACCTGGCCATTCGCTGCCCTATGGTGGTCTCACCGGGTTGGCCAACCCTCCTTGCAGAAAAGCGAGCTGAGGAGCCCGACGTGAAAAGCAAGAAGGAAACAGTCCTGACGGTGACCTTCGTCGTGGAGCACAGCGACGGCCCGAACCTCACGTCCTACGAGCCGTTGGCGACGCACCTCGCCCAGGAGTGGGAGGGGCACGAGGTGTACTTCCAGGCCCCCGACGAGGAGGACGAGACATCCGTCCACCTGTACGTCAGGTCTGCCGAGGTCACCACCACCGACTGACCTCCCCATCCTTTGCGGGAAGCGGTAGGGCACAGGGTGCCAAGTGTGCTAGTTTCTTCCCGTAGGCCCTGGACCACCTGTCACCGCCCTTCGTGGCATACAGGCCGAGGCAGAGCGTCGAAAACCCCCTCAGTTTGTTCCGCCTGAGGGGGTTTTCGCTTGCTCCTGTGAGGTCAGAGGCAGTTCAGCGCGTTGAGGGCGGTGCGTCCCAGGGTGACCTTGAGCACGGGGATACCGTGGTGGTCGCGCAGGTACAGTTCCCCGTCGTCGTCCGTGTCGGAGGTGTCAGCCGGGTTGGCCTCGTCGGCGGCCACCGTTTCCCTTGCGTCGCCGTCCGGGGTGTCCGGGTGGTCCAGCAGGGAGGCGAAGGACTCCTGAAGAGCACCGGCCATTCCGTCGCCGACGGTGAGGATGTCGCCGAGGGTGTGCAGCGTGGAGATGGTGTGAGTGCCAACGGGTGCACCGGCATCACGCGGCACCGCTATGACTTTCAGGCGCACCTCGAACGCGCCCTTGTCGATGTTCACCTTCGCGGAGACGGTGACCAGGTAGCCTTGGTCGTCACGCGTCCAGGAGCGGTGGATACCCTGCTGGACGCGTTCTTCGATCCAACGTTCGGTCTCCGCCACGTTGCAGACGTCGATGTTCATGGTGTCCTCCTGTTACGGGCGCCTGTTGACCAGGCGCGGTGAGATGACGGGCGGCGCGAAGTAGGACAGGGCGTAGCCCCCGCAGTCCGGGCAGCTCGCGATCCAGTGGTCGAGATGGCGTTCGGTGGTGGCCTGGGGGTGGTGGCAGATCCAGGTCTGGTAGGTGGTGGCGGGGTCGCCATGGCGGGGGCAGGTGTTGACGTGCTCGATGGCGGCGGCGAGGACCTCGGCGCTGAAGCGGGCGGTGATCTCGTGGCCGCAGCAGGCGAAGGACCGTGCGACGGACTCGATGCCGCTGAGTGCGCCGTCGTCGGTGAGGACGGGGCTCAGGTGGAGGTAGACGGATTTCAGCGGCGCGGCGCAGCCTCCGCAGGGGCGGGGGATGATGCGTGCTTCGATGCCGTCGGCGTCGTACCCGAGAACCCAGACCATCAGAGGGCTGTACCGCCCTTGGTGTTGATGACTCCTTCGCCGACGCCCTTGAGGCCGATGACGTTGCGGGTGACCTCGTGGACCTGGCGGTCGTGGTCGAAGGGGGTCTTCTCCACGCGGCCGACGAAGGTGATGACGGGACAGAGGCTGCCTTCGACGGTGCGGCCCCGGACGACGTTGGGTTTCCAGTAGATCTCGATGGCGAGTCCGAGATCGTGGATGCGGTCCTTGGCTTCTTTCTCGAACTCGGTGAGTTCGAAGGAGCGCGTGGAGTACCGCTGGATCATCGCGTTGAGGATGGCGTCGGCGTAGGCCATCTCGGTGTCGTGGATTTCACCCTGGGCCATGCCGGAGCGGTGGTGGACGCCGCCGTACTCGCGGTCCAGCCGGTCGGGCATGGGCGGCGTGCCTTCGCCGATGATCGGGGTGTTCATGGTGTCCTTCCGGGGTTCAGGCGGCAACGAGGGCGTAGCAGGAAGCGCAGCGCTTGGAGTGGTCGTTGACGATGGCTCCTGCGATGGCCTGGAGGCGGGCGCGGGAGCCGCGTTTGCTGTGGTCGGCGAGGGCGGGTGCGTTCGCGGCGTTGGAGATGGCCAGGGTGAGGTCCTGCAAGGTGGGGGACTCCTCGCGGGAGATGGCGGCCGTGATGTCTGCCATGGGGCGTACCGGCAGTCCGTGCTCGTCGGCGATCCGGTTGAGACGGGTGATGCGGTCGCCCTCGACGGATTCGTGAGAGAGCGCGGCAAATGCCTCGGCGTCATGGTCGAGCCTGGCGTTGGCGCGGAGGGCTTCACCTGTGAGGAGGCTGGCGATCCGGTCGATCGACTGTCCTCGTGCGTCGATTCGGCAGGAGGGGTCGGGGATCTGCAGGAGGCTGGTGGTGGGCACGTGCAGCAGCAGGGGCTGCACGGTCGGTGAGAGGTTGGACTTACGCTTCTGGGCGAAGCGCAGGCCGGTCCTCAGGTTGTTGCGGATGCCGGGGTGGAAGACGTCGAGACACATGTCCTCGGGGGTCCACCACGCGTCGGTGACGAGGGCGTCGGCGGGCATGACCTGCTCGGCGGCCGTGAGGAAGTGCTCTGCGTCCAGGCGGGGCTGGCTGGGCCTGCGGATGTCGACCAGCCCCCACTGGTTGTACGCCACGGTGACGTCGCCGCTGGCGTACTGGATGCGGCTGCTGAGGATGTACTGCCGCTCCTCGCGCAGGAGGCGCTTGAAGAAGGCCGTGGGGATGCCGTAGAAGGCGCACAGCCGCGCCGTGGTGTCCTCGGTGAGCTTGACGGGGAGGTCGCCGAGCATGAGCTTGGGGTTTTCGGGGTCCGTGGTGAGGTCCACGGTGGGAACGCAGGCGTCGGAGTTCCAGGTGCGGTAGACGCTGTTCCAGCGCTCGGCGAGGTCGGCGAGGTCGGTCGTGTCGAAGGTTCGGCGGTGCATGGCGGTGGGGTCTCCCCTTGGCGGTAAGGAGTGGGCCGGGTGGCGGGACCGGCTACTGGGGGTCGTTCTTGGACAGAGCTGCGAGGATGGGGCTCTTGCTGAGCGCGCGGGCGAAGTCGGCGCGGAGGCCGGTGGGGACGAAGTCGACAGCGATGCGCATGTACTCCATGAGGGCGTCGCGCCAGACGTTCGCGTCGATGCCGCCGACGAGGGTGGCGTCGACTTTCAGCTTGAGGTCGATTGCCTTGAGGAGGGTGGGGCCGTCGACGAAGATCTCGCCGTTGGTGAGGGCGTCGAAGCCCTTGCTGACGAGGATGTCGAGTGCGGTGAGGTGGTCGGCAACCCGGCCGCCGAACTTGTCGACGTCATCGCCGAGCTGTTCGGCGCGGCGTTCGAGGATGGCGGCGCGGGAGCGGTCGGCGAGCGGCAGGTGATGCTGGGTGTGGTGGCGCAGCGACTTCTCGGAGGGGTGGCCGAGGGGGCCGGGTTCCATGTCGGCGAGGTAGCCCAGGATGGTGGGCCGGGTGAAGCCGGTCAGGATCCAGCCGTCGATCTTGGCGCGTGCGGGTGACTGGCAGGTCCGGCAGTTCTCGCTGGTCTTGGCGGAGACCGTCTGCCCCCCGACGCGGACGAGGACCATGCTCGCGGGGCCCTCGTCGGGGGGGAGCACGGCGGGGAGGGCGCTCACTGGTCGGGGCCGTTCTGGTGCTGGAGACGGGAAGGACGGGCTGCGACGCCTTCCACTCCGTTGAGATGGCGGTGGACGGGGTTGAGGACGCGGTGGAACAGGCCGCGCCTGACGGCGGAGTCGGGTGCCCCGTCGGATGTGTAGACCTCGCGGCGGGCGCGGGTGATCTGCATCCACGGGGTGAGGATCAGCGCTTTCGCGACCGGGTCGGGGTGCTCCAGGAAGGAATCGCGCAGGATCCGGTCGGCTTCGGCTTCGAGGTCGGCGGCGACGCCGTAGCGGATGCGGGCGTTCATGCGTCGACCGGTTCGCGGGCACGGCTGTAGCCGGGGATCTGACCGAGGGAGATCATCTGGTTGAGCCGGACGATGCCCTGGGTGGCGTACGACGCGACGGGGTTGTCCTCACTGACGCCCATGATCTGGGCAACTTTCCGTTCGGGCAGGTTGTGGAGCAGGAAGAGCGAGATGGCCTGCCGCTGGCGGGGCGACAGGTGGGGCACACCTTCGCGTACGAGAGTCCAGATGTCGTGGATGCAGTACTGGGTGCCGTCCGGGCCGGTGATGACGTCCTTGCCTTCGGTCTCGTACAGCGACTGCCAGGCTTGGAGGTGGCGGAGCAGCTCCCGCAACGTGCGTACGGGAATGGTCATTTGGCGGTGATCCTTCGATCAGTGCGTTGGCGGGCGCACTTGGCACGGTCCTGTGGCGGTCAGGATCGTGATCTCTATCGAATCGTATGCATGTTCGATAGTGGATTGCTATTTTTCCCGGCGTGAAATTTCGGCGTCATGCTGTCAGGGAGTCCTTCAGCCGCTGGCCGATGAGTTCCATGGAGCGGACGAGCTGTTCTGCGGACCGGGACAGGGCGGCGCGGAAGACGGCGCGGTAACGGTCCTGGGCGGCGTGGGAGCGCCCGCGCTGCGTGCGTTCCTCCACGGTGAGTCGGCCGGTCGGGGCGATGAAGCCCTCTGCCATGACTTCCTCCCAGATCACCTTGGCGAGCATGGCCTCCAGCCATTTCTCGGTGGCTGTCTGGTGCCATTCCAGGAGGCCGGTGGTGATGCGCAGGAGGAAGTCGTCCTTCTCGCGGGCGGTGAGGCGGGAGTAGTCCTCCTTGTAGGCGCCGGAGGGGAGCTTGACCCATTCCGGCCAGCCGAAGACGTCGGTGACGATCTCGCCGGTGCCGGGGACGAACACGGGATCGCGGGCGATTCCCCACAGTTCGTTGAGGATCAGGTAGATGTTGGGGAATTCGCGGTGGATGACGCCCCTGGCGGCCTGGACGATGCCGAGAACTTCCGGGGCGTCGCCGGGCCGCCAGTCGGTCCGCATCCGGGAGAACCCTGTCTGGGCGGTCTCGCGGGTGCGGTCGGGGTCGATGTCGACGGCCACCGGCTCGTCGGCCTCGGCTGCCAGTTCGCTGACGGCGCGCGCGGCCTGGGTGACGGCCTGGACGGAGTCGAGGGTCTGGTCGCTCACGAGGTCGCCGCCTTCATCTGGTCGTACATGCGGGTGAGACCGAGCATCACGGCGTCACGGACGTGTTCGTTCCAGGGGAAGTCACCGGGGCCCATGAACCGTGACGGCGAGACGTAGTGCTCGACTGCCGCCTTGACGTGGGCCTTGGTGACGGGATCGGCGTTCGTTCCGGCGCGGCCGACGATGACGGCTTTGGCGTGCCGGTTCGAGACGGCGGTGGCGGTGGCGTTAGACGCGCGGTAGATCTCCAGGCCCGCCAGGAGCGCGGACTCCGTCCGGCGGCCTTCCATTGACGGCCGCTCGTAGACGACCTCGCGCGGTCCGGCGGGGAGGAAGTAGGCGTCGATCACCCTGAGCGCGCAGTCGCCGATGAATTTGGCCCTGGCGTAGCTGTCCTCGTGCGAGGTCAAGCCGTTGACGGGGGGTCGGATCATGCCCGCGTCGAGGAGGCGGATGCCGTCCTCGCCCAGGTGCTGGAGGAGGGCCCAGCCGGTGTTGGCGAGGGTCTGGTCGAAGGCGAGGACGGTGCCGGGCCGGAAGGCCGTGAGGGCGGGCGGAGTCCAGGAGGCGGACTTCCGCTGGGGGGCGCCGGTGGCCAGAGCGTTGAACCGGCCGAGGTCGATGGCGAGTTGCTCGTTGCTCATGACCGGCTGTCGTCCTTCAGGACCCGGATCATGATGTCGGCGATGTCCTCTGGGTCGGCAGCCCAGACGTTGCCCGGTTGCCCGACGTCGTCGGAGACTCCCGGAAGGCGGCCCCAGATCCGGTCGGTGCTGTACTTCGGGCTGATGGTGCGCAGGGCGTCGGTCATCGCCCTGTGCAGCCGCGTGTACTGAGCGGCCGAGTGGTGGCTCTTCCCTCTGATGACGTTGACCGGTTCGATCCACGGCCAGATGAGGACGAATGTCCAGCCGGTGACAAATTTGCGGAAGCCGTTCCGTCCCTTGAGGTAACTAGAATTGAGCCAGATCTCCTGTGCGGCTCCTGCTATGTATTCGGTGACGATGAAAATGGTCAGAAATACGAAGATAGCGTTCATGGCATTCCGATCTTGACGGGGCATGTGGTGGCGGGGCAGCGGCGGGCGGCGGCACCGCCGGAGCAGCAGGCGACGGGCGGCGCGACACCGGCTTCGACATGGTTGAGGACGGAGCGGTATTTGCGTTCCAGGGCGGCGATGTAGACGTCGTCGCGGGGGATGGTGAACTCGCGCATTTCCCAGCCTTCGGACATTGCCAGGAACAGCACCATGGCTTGGAGTTTCCCGGTGAGAGCCAGGTATTCCTGGGCCTGCCCGTAGTATTTCGGCCATTTCTTTTTGAATGCGCCGAGGTCGTGGTCCTGGATTCCCCGTATCACGGGCGGGGAGCAGGTCTTGAGGTCGAAGACGCCTTCGCCGACTCCCCAGCCCGGCAGGGTGAGGAGGCCGTCTATATGACCCCGGCGGCGCAGGGCGGCGTCACTGACGCCCCATTCGTTGCACTCCCCCGGCCCGACGCCGTGGGGCCGCAGGCAGCACCGGCAGATGCCCTTGGGTTTCAAGAGCAGTCCGATGTTGATCATGGTGTGCTGGAAGATGTCGTGCGTCGCGGAGCCCATGAGGACGGACATGCGGGGGCCGTAGTCGAACAGGTCGTCCGCCCACGAGTCCGACTCGGTGAGGTAGTAGTACAGCTTCCTCTCGTCGAGGGTGGGATGGCTGGAGGGGTGGAACCAGCCGTCAGGCGCCCGCTGGGCGGTATAACCCTCGAACGTCACGGTGAACGGGTCGGGGAACGCGCATTCGCGTACGGCGTGCTGTATGAGCGGCACCAGGTGCAGCCTGGCGCTGGAGATCTGGTCGACAGTCCGGCGGAACGCCGGGGTGAACGCCGTCACCTGAGGCTCTCCGCACGCCGGTAGATGTCCTTCATGGCCTGTACGCCATCGGCAACGCTGACGGGGCGGCCATAGTACATATCAGCGAGGTGCGGCCTGATCCGGGACCAGGCGTCAGCGGCAACACGCATCTCAGCGAAGTCGTCCAGACCACACACCGCTAGATCGTGACCAACGCGCGAGAGGGAAGCGTCGTCGTAAAAGCGCAGAGCGAGCATGGGGCGCTCTCCCCCGGCTTGTTCGACGGCCTTCTCCCATATCGCCCTGGTGACGGATATCGACTTGGCGAGCGTCGACTTACCGTCGACGGCGAACGCGTACTCAGTGTCGAGGCGGTTATGGCGGGCGTCGATCGGGTCGCGCCACTGGTTGCCGCTGCCCCGGCTCTGGCGCATGCCGAGCTTCTCGGCGACAGCCTTCTCATGGGCGTCACCCATGTCCTTGTTGAGACTCATGAGGCGACCGCCGTCCCGACATAGCGGACCTGCACTTCGGTGCCGTCCTCCACGGTTCTCGTGCGGGCCTCGAAGAATCCTCGGGGGGCGTAGGCCAACCGGCCCGCACGGATGTTGGCGGCGAGCGTTCCGGCACTGTAGTTGGCGGCGTAGACCTTCACTGTCATCCACTCCCCCGCCGCTGCCCTGCACTGTTCGGCGATCCGCCCGTGGCGGACCATGGGCCGGTGAACGCGGCGCGGGCTCACAGGTGTCCCCACCTCTCGTAGCTGTCCCTGCACAGCAGTTCGTCACCGTCCGGCCGGGAGGCGTCACTGGTCGGCCAGTAGAGAACCTTCTCTCCCTCGGTGAGCTGTCTGCCGTGGCAGGTGCAGACCGTAGGCGGGTCATCAGCGGCCCGGACATGGGTGACGAAGTACGGCGGCCGGTCGGCGGACACCTTGCGTGGCGTCACGACGGCAGGCGGCTCCAGAACGCCTGCGCACCAGTTCCCCGACAGGGACTTCCTGACCGACTTCTTGAGGGCCCGGCTGCGGTGGGCGCGGCGCAGCCGGGCCAGGATGTCCTCGACGAGGAGAAACAGGCCGATTCCGGCGAGGACCATAAAGAGGTCATACATGTCCATGTCAGTCCTCGGTGATCAGTCCGGTGACGGGGTCGACTCCGTCGGGGATGTCGTCATACGAGACGACCCGCTGGTCCATGACGTCGCCCGCGATGGAGTCCAGTGCGCGCTGGCGGACCATCGCGGCCAGGTCGGGGTTGGCGAGACAGGCGGCCTTGACCTTGGCGCGGCCCACAACTTTGGCGCCGTCGGGGAGTTCGTAGCTGGCAGCGTTGAGGCGACGGATCGCGCCGGTGGCGATGCCGAGGTTCACGGCTTCGTCGGCCCAGTCGATGCCGAGCCCCTGGTCGGGCTGTGCGACGTTGTAGAACCAGAAATCGGCGGCGCGGCCCTGCGGGGCGAGTTTGTTCCGCTCGACCTTGGCGCGTATCTGGCGCCCGACCTCCAGCTCTTTGACGGTCTCTGACACGGAGTCACCGAGTATGACCTTGCGGGAGGGCTCGCCCGTACGGCGCATCGCGACCTTCGTCGTGGTGCTGTACTTCAGGGCGCTGGGCCCGGCGGACTTCTGGCCGCCTCGCGGGTTGCCGATGTCGGCCCGGTACTGGTTGACCATCAGCACCACGGACTGGGTCTCACGGGTCAGCTTGGCGACCTGCTTGACCATGCGGGAGATGACCTGGGCGTTCTTGCCCATGGCGCTCTCGTCGGCCTTCTTGTCGAACGCTGCTTTGGACTCCATGCCGCCGATGGAGTCGACGGTCACCACGGAGATGTCCCCTCCGCGCAGGAGCATCTTCACCTGATCGGCGACGTCTTCGGAGTGGTCGGGGTACAGGTGGACGAAACGGTCGGGGTCCAGATCCAGGCCGAGAGATGCGGCCCACCCGAAGTCAAAACTCTGCTCCATGTCGATGACGGCGACGCCCCGGTCGGGGTACATGCGCTGCGCGGCGGCCATCGTGAGGATCGTCAGGGACGTCTTGCACTGCCCCTCGGGGCCGACGATCTCGTGGGTGCGGCCGAGTGCCCAGCCGCCGCCCAGGGCGTAGTCGAGGGTGATGCTGCCGGTGGAGATGAACTTCGGCGGGACCATGAGGTCGCGGCGGGTGTGGCGTTCCCCATAGGTCTTGGTGAGTTCGGCGTTGAGCTTGGCGAGGCCCTTGGCGGCGGCCATAAATCTCCCTGGCGGTAGGAGCGGCGGAGCTGGCTGTGGCGGTCAGCCGGGTGTGTCAGATCCTGCGGATGGCGGCGCAGAACACGGTGTTGAGGGCGTTCACGGCGGCCACGGTGTCTTCCACGCCGCCGTAGGTGTCGTCGATCTGCTTGAGAAATCCGTAGGACTGCTGGTACTCACCGATGAGACGCTGGATCTTTTCCGCGCGCAGGGCATTCAGGTCAGCCTGTGCATCTTCGATGGACACCGCCGGTTCGACAGGCGCCGGAATGGAGAACCACAGTCCTGCGTCGCTGTCGTTGGCTCCGCATAGGAGTTCGACGCAGGTTCGGGGTTCCCAGTCCAGGGCCTTCTCGATCCAGGTGAGAAACGGAATGATCTCGCGGGGTGGTGTCGTGTCCGGCAGACCCTCAACGGGCTGTCCGTCGATGCGTCCCTCTTCGAGGGCGCTGAGGATCTCCAAAGGGACAGCGCTTTGGGTCGCGAATTCACCACGGTCGATCCCCTTGGCCTTCCGTGCGCTTCGGATCGCCCTGCCGAGGCGGATGTATTCCGAGTTCGTGAATGCCTGCCAGCCGGATCCGGCCCGGTAGACCGCCGCTTGGTGTGCGACTTTCATGCTCAGGGCGGCTTTCTGTGCTGCTGTACGAGTTGCCTGCGTGGTGTAGGGAGGGTAGGTGAAGTACCGGTCTCCCTGGACCAACTCGTCTGCGAGCATTTCGATCTGCTTCAGGTCGATGTTTTCCTGGTCCATCAGTGGTCCCCCATCAGAGTCGGCGGGCGGTACGGCGGAGGATGTCTTCGTGGGTGCGCACGGACGCGGTGGCATCAGGTGCGCAGGGGCGGCCGGGGCTGTCGAGGATTCCCTTGACGGTGCCGGGCGCCCATTCCAGGGCCATTTCGATGAAGGCTGCCCGGCGCATGACGTACTTCTCGCTGTTGTAGTCGCCCGCCGGGGCGGTCGCCGGATCGGTGAAGATCCAGCCCGCCTCGATGCGGCCGACGCTCTTGGAGGACGAGCCGATGGCGTAGGCGAACGCCTGGCGGCTCATGCCCTGTTGAGTACGGGCGGCGCCGATGAGCCGCCCGAGACGTTCCCAGTCCTGGGGGTAGCGGCGCTCGGATCCCGGCGTGAGGACAGCGACGCTGGACCAGAGTTCACCGGCGAGGTCGGTGCTCGGTTCGTCTTCGTCGGTGAAGGTCTCATCACTGTTCATGGTCATCCTTCACTGGGGCAGGTAGGCGCTGAGGTTCAGCCCCCGGTCGGTTTTGCGGACCTCGACGAAGCAGAGCTGTCCGGCCTTCAGGCGGGGGCGTTCGGCGGCCCAGGAGTCGCTGAACACAGCGGCCGACACAGTGGAGACTTCGGTTTCCAGGCCGAGGAAACCCATGTCCTTCGCGGGGTGCGGACGTACGGATGTGATGATCGCGGCGAGGATGTAGTAGCCGTTGGGGCCGTCCGTCAGGCGCTCGGCGGCGTCCCGGCACGCGGCGCGGTCTGCCGGGTCGATGAGGTCGAAGGGGGTGCTGGTGAGGTAGGTACCGAGCATTTCCTGCTCGATCTCCCGGATGTCCGCCTCGGTGTAGGGCTCCACGGCAACGGTGTTGATCGGCGGCGGTGGCGTGTACTGGCGGCACGCCTTGGTGCATCGGACCGGCAGCGGTTTACGCTTCTTCTTCTTGCCTGTGCGCGGGTTGACCGGTGCGGGCTCGGTCTTCCAGTCGAAATCGCAGTGTGCAGGGGGCAGCGTGAGCGGAGGATGCCACCGGGGGTACTGTGCGGCCGTCTTGTGGACACAGGCGCTGTCCGTGCCGGTTTTCCGGGCCAGGAGGATGATGTCGAGGGCTCGGCGGTTGGTGACCAGGGAATCGAGTGCACCCACACGTGACAGGAGAGCGACGACCCCGGAGTTCACCTTCGGACCCTTACGGGTCTCAAAGTCCTGCCAGCTCTTGTACGGCTGACCGGCTTGCAGGTCAGCGACTGCGGATGACCCGATGCCCTTGACCGAGTCGAGGCCGTACCGGACTGCGTACGCCTGGCGGTCGACGGCGAATCCCGAACCGGAGATGTTGATGTCCGGCGGGAGGACGGCCACGCCGACACGGCGGGACTCCTTCACGAAGCCCGGTATCTTGTCGTTCTCGACCGTCGACATGAGCGCGGCGAGGAATTCGAGGGGGTAGTTGACCTTGAGGAACGCAGTCCAGTAGGCGAGCACCGCGTAGCCGTAGGCGTGCGCCTTGCCGAAGCCGTATTTCGCGAATTCGGCCATCTGAGCCCACAGATGCTCGGCGTCCTCGGCTGGGATGTCGGCCCGGCGGACGAACTCCTGCCCGGCGGCGTGAACAGCCGCGACCTTCTTTTTCCCGAGGATCTTCCGGACGGCGTCGGACTCGTTCTCGTCGTATCCGGCCAGGACGCGGGTCACTGCCATGACCTGTTCCTGGTAGATCATGGCGCCCCAGGTGGGCTCCAGGACGCGGCGCAGTCGCTCGTCGGGGAAGCTGACGGCCTGTTCACCCGCGCGGCGGCGCAGGTAGACGTCGGTCAGGCCGGACCTCATGGGTCCAGGCCGGACGATGGTGATCATGTCGGCGAGTTCGTCGAGGTTGCGGGGGTGCATGCGTTCGCACAGCCTGGTGCCGGAGGGAGTGTCGATCTGGAAGATCCCGGCGGTGTGGGCCGCTCGCAGTTCCTCCCAGACCTGCGGGTCCTCGAACTCGTGCTCCCACTGCTCGGGGTCGATCCGGATGCCCCGGTCGCGGTGTACGAGGTCGAGGGTCTGCTGGACGGTGTCCAGAGTGCGAAGTGTCAGGATGTCGAATTTCACCAGGCCAAGGGCCTCGACGTCACCCATCGGAAACTGGGTGACCATCTGCTCCTCTTCGCCCGCGCGGCGCAGGGGCAGCCAGTCAGTGAGGGGACGGTCAGTGCTGATGACGACGCCTGCGGCGTGGCGGCCGTAGGACTTGAGGCGGCCGACGAGCCGTTCGGCCATCTGGAAGACGTACGGGTAACGGTCGGCGTACGGCTGGAGTTCGTCACCGTGCTGGAGCCAGAGGTCTTCCCAGGACATGCCGAGCCCGGCGCTTCCGGCCTCGGCATCGTCAATGAGCTGGCAGACCTTGCGGAGATCAGTGAAGGCGGTGTCGGGAAGCCGGGACTTCAGGGCGCGGCTCAGCTCGTTGATGACGGCCTTGTTCTTCAGGCGCAGCTCGGTGCCGATGCTGACGACGTACTTCTCACCCCAGCGGGAGCGGAGGTAGCCGAGGATCTCGGCCTTCTTGCTCGCCGGAAAATCAACATCGAAATCGGGCAGACCAGAGCGGCCCTTAGTGAGGAACCGTTCGAACATCAGGTCATGGCGGACCGGATCCAGGGAGGTGATGCGGGCAAGGTAGGCGACGAGGGAGCCGCCGCCGGATCCCCGGCCGGGGCCGACGAGGATTCCGTTGTCCTTCGCCCAGCCGCAGTAGTCAGCGACCATCAGGTAGTAGCCGCAGAACCCCTTGTCGACCAGGAGTTCCATCTCCCGCTCGAACCGCTCACGGTAGATCCGGTGAGGACCGGCGGCCTGATCCTGGGCGCTGGCAGGAAGGCGGTTCCAGTTGCCGAGGCACATCTGCCGCAGGAGCCGCTCGTCCTCGTCCTGGTCTCCGCTGAATGACGGGGTGGAGGACCCCTCGTTGATGCGGGCGGTGCAGCGGTCGGCGAGCGCCACTGTGTTGGCGACGGCCTCGTCCACGACATCCTGGCCGAGGTAGGCGAGCCCGGCGCGGACCTCGGCCTCGCCCATGACATACAGGCTGAGATCCTGGGAGAACAGGTCGCCCTGGTCCTCGACGTCGGCGGTGGTCTGGCAGGAGATCCACGTGTGGTGGGCGTCAGCGTCGTCCTTCGCCGGGAAGTGAGAATCGACGGTGGCGAGCAGCGGCAGGTCGAACTGCCGGGCGAGTTCAACGAGGATCGAGTTGAGGCGGATCTGGGCGTGCATGCCGTTGGGCTGCAGTTCGACATAGAGGCGGCCGGGGAAGAGGTCCATGAGCCTGGTGAGGCGGTTCATGGCGAGATCGAGGTCATTGGCGGCGAGGGCCACGGCGACGGGGCCGCGCAGGCAGCCGGTGGAGGCGATGACGCCTTCGTTGTGCCGGGCCAGGGTGTCCCAGTCCATGCGGGCGCGGCCGTAGAAGCCGTCGCGGTGGGACTCGGTGCTGGCCGCCCAGATGTTGCGCAGGCCGGTGTCGTTCTCGGCGAACAGGCACAGGTGCCAGTAGTGGTTTTGCAGCATCCGCGCCGGAGGGATCGGGGCTTCCTTCTCAACGCCCTCGTTGTCGATGGTGGTCTTGGTGTGGCCGTGGAAGCGCGGGTCGCCTTCCGGGATGGTGTCGCCGCGCATGAGACGGTCGTCGGTGAGGTTCGCCTCGATCCCGAAGACCGGGTTGATCCCGGCGCTGTCAGCTGCTCGTTGCAGCGCGGGGTGTCCGGCGCAGGTGCCGTGGTCGGTGACCGCGACAGCCGTCTGGCCGTGGCGCACGACCTCGCGGACGACTTCGTCCATGCGGGACAGGCCATCGAGGGCGGAGAACTCGCTGTGGGTGTGGAGGTGGGCGAACGTGCCCGCCGGAGGTCTCGACGGTGTGGCCCTGAAATTGGAGAGGACGTCCCCGTAGGTGGGGGCGCCGTTTGCGTGGGGAAACAGCGGGAGGGAGCCGAGGGAGCCCCAGTTGCCGTCGAACTGCCGTGGGGGCGCGGCTCGGAGGCCGTCGTCAACAAGGACAAGGACGCCGACGGCGCCGTCCTTGACGGCTCGTCTCAGCGCGGACTCGGGGACGGTGGTGCCGGTCAGCAGCCAGCGGCTGCCGTCTGTGTCTTGCTCGACGACGGCGGGCAGCGCGGCGGTCAGGCCGTCCACGGTGGTTTCCGGGGTACGGGGTGGGGCGTAGGAGCTGATCAGGCGCAGCACGGTGGTGGTCCTCGCGCGTGAGAGGTGGTGCGCCCCGTCCGGCGTGTGCGTGGCTGGAGGTGTGTCCGGCGCGGGACAGGCCGGACGGGGCGGTTCGGGTGCTGGCCGGGTCAGCCGTTCGTGGGCTGGCTGAGGGCGCGGATGCGCTCCTTGAGCGCGGGGTCGTAGCTGCCGCTGCTCTCGGCGGTGGCGAGACTGGAACGCGGGGATCCGGCAGTCAGGACGTTGCCGTCCTTGTCTACGTCGAAGGCGGGGTTGAAGAACCTCGCGTAGTAGGCGTCGGACGCCTTGTCGGCGACGATGGCGCTCAGGTTGATCTCGCGCTCGGCCAGGACCTGTTCGTACTTCTGCCACTCGGGGGTGCCGGGCTTGATGTCGGGCATCGGATCGAGTGAGGAGAAGCGGTAGGTCGTGTCGGTGCCGGTGCCGTCTCGGGTGACGATCATGTCGCGGTCGCAGACGGTGCCGTAGAGGCCGTTGAGAGCGCGCAGCGGGCCGAAGAAGGACTTCATCGGCTGGTTGATGATCAGGACCTTCGGGTAGCGCAGGGTGGTGCCCGTCGGCTTGCCGTCGGCGTTCAGCTCGTCGATCTCTTCGATCTTGTCGCGGACGCCGATGAGCATGTCTTTCTTGGACGGGCCGCCGAGGGCGTCACTGCCGTCCCCGCGTACCAGTTCGCGCTCGATGGCCAGCGCCCAGACACGGACCTGGGGGACGGCGGTCTTGCCGAAGTTGTTCTTCAGCTTGTTGTCGCAGATGTAGCAGTCCGAGTAGTGCCCTTCGAACGCTTCGTCGTGGCGGCAGACGGCCGTCATGGACTTCGGCCAGTTGTCCCCGGCGTCCTTGGGTGCGGCCTTGGTCGGCACGAAGCTGTGCTGCTCGGCAAAGATCCAGTCGTCGTGATCGGTGAGGACCCGGATGGCGATGGTGCCCTGGTCGTCCTTGATGCCGAAGTAGTCGGGGCCGTTGTGCCCCCGGTTGGCGTCTCGGGCGGCCTGGTCGGCCTCTTCGGCGGCGCTGCCGCCCTTGCGGAAGGTGAAGGTGTCGGTGGTCGTCGTGTTGGCGGTCACGAAGGCTCCTGATGAGGCTCTGGGGTGAAAGCTCAGGAGGTTGCGGCATTGGCGGCTGCCGCAATCAGCTCCTCTGTCACCTCGGAATTCTCATGCAGAAATACAACGGGCGTACCGCCGATATCTGCGACGAAGAATTCCCGTCCTGGTATTCCGTGATATCCGACCGCAAATTGCGGAACGTCAACACGGTCAGCCAGGGCGTGGGCGACCCCTTCTCGCCAGCGGTCCAGCCGTGCGGTGTCTTCGCAGGTGGAGCCGTACAGCAGGTAGGAGTACTGAGGTGGGGTCGAGGAACTGCCGGGGTCTTGGCGGTGCCCCGGCTCGACTTCATCAAATCCTGCCGGTGTAGCGGTGTCAAGAAAATGAGGTCTGTCTTCGTGCGGCGCCAGATTCAAAGAAAAAAGAATCTCTGCTGCGGTGACAAGACGTCCCGACGCGGCCGTCTGCTGGCGTGCCCTGAGATGCGCGAGACGCCTGATTTCGGCGACGCCGTCGACATCGAGAACGGCGCGGCCGGGCGGCCGGGCGTCGTAGAAGTCGCGGAACCGCCGGTTGAGGAGCAGCTTGAAGACGTACGTGAGGTACGGGCTGGCCTGGCCGCCGCGTGCGGTGTAGGCGCGCATCAGTTCGCGGCGGGAAGCGGTTGGCGGAACTCCCAGCGCGGCGTAGTAGTTGTTGACGTCGCAGATCACCACGGGAACCCCGACACGCGGAACCAGGGCGGTGCTGGTGGAGATGATGGCGGCGTCCGGCCGTCCGACGAGTTCCAGGCGTGGCGCCGCCTGTCCCGCCATGCCCTACTCCGCTTCGGGGTCCTCCGGCTCGCCTTCGGCCAGGAGTGCGGCCCGCTCTTCCTCGGTGAACGCGCGTGAGGCGGTGCGGGTGACGGGCTGCTGGCCGGTGTCGTCCGGGGTGGTGATCTGTCCGGTGCCGTGCTTGATGAGCATACGACCCTCCTCGGTCACCTCTTACAGCAGGGCACGGCTGCCCTGACAGGGGTACCTCCGAGCTGGGGTGCAGCTCAATGCGACGACGGGGGATACAGCACGATGCGCCGGGACGCCGGTTGCGCACCTGCGCAGCGCTCTCCTGGGTGGCTGGGGCGCAGGCATCGGTGGCACCGCAGTTCGAGCGGGCGCTGCCAGATCTGCCAAGGCACAGCGCGCCCGAAGAGCGTTTCGACGACGTCCTCTTCGAGGTCGGCGATGTCGCCGTCGTACGGGCTCTCCACGACGTAGACCCGGCAGCGGGCGGAGAGTTTCTCCGGCATGCCGGGGAAGTGGCGCCCCTTGACGTCGCGGCCCTCGACAGTACGCCAGCCTCCTTCGTCGGGGTCGGGCCACCAGACGAATTCGTCGAAGGTGTCGCCGATAAGCTGGATCTGACGGTCGGTGATGACATCCCCGAACGAGGCCACGAGGTGCTCGACGTGGTGCATGTGGCGCAGGCTGCTCATGGGAGACTCGACGCCGTGCCCTCGGTGGTACCTCCGGAGTCCGGAAGTTTCGGGGAAGTTGTAGAGCGTCTCCTCGCGCGGGAAGCCGGGTGTGGAGTAATACTTCGGGGAGCCCGGATCGGCGTCGGGAAGGCGTCGGGACTGCCAGCCGACGAGCTTGCCCTGCCACCGGTGCGGGATGACCGCTCGCGGGCCCCTGGGGACTTTCGCGATCAGTCCTTCCACATCGGTGGCGACACCCATGCGGCGGGCGGTCTCCTCGGGGATGCGGCGCGTCCCGGTGATGTAGGTGGGAATGTGATCCCAGAACCACAAGCTGAGCATCTTGTCGCTGTAGTAGGGCAGCGGGGTGCGTCTGGTCTCGGTGTAGAGGCTGTCGAACATGGCGAGGAGATCGGGCAGATCCATGGCCCGGCTGAGCCCGGCTTCGCCGTTGAGCCAGTCGCGGGCGTGCTCGACCGTGGTGTCCTGGAGGGTGGCAATGAGCCACAGGATGGTGCCGCCGGTACCGCAGCCCAGGCAGTTGAAGAGGAGTTTGGAGTAGTTGAGTGCAGCGGTGGGGTTGCGCTGCTGGTCCTTGTGGTATGCGGACACGGGGCAGGCGATGATGAGTTCGTCGCCCTGCTGCTGAAGGACGTCGATCCCAAGGCTTGTCAGGACGTCGCGGGCGACCTGCTCCTTGTGGCCGTCGGCAAGGGCCGTCAGCTCTCCGAGGTCATCGCGAGGCATCAGCGGTTTTCTCACACCAGGCGTATCCGCAGGCGATGCATCCCCGGCACAGATGTTCGGTCTCCGGGTTCAGGTCCACGCCCTCGGGTGCTACGAGTTTGGCGTTCTCGAAAACGTTCTGGCAGTGACCGCCGATCAGGATGGTGTCGTGCCAGTCCCAGTGCAGGTCTATCGACTTGCACTTCGGGCACTTCACTTCGATTCCGTCGCGGGCTTCCTGGAATGGCCGGAGCCACGAATAGGCGGCGACTTTTTCTGTCTCGGTCTCAACGCTCATCCGGCTGCTGCCTTCATCCTCAGTTCACGCCTTTTGATGGTACGCGCTGCCTCGTATGCTTTCATCGCGGCGATACAGCGCTCGCACCGCTCTTCCTTGAGGCGGTCATGCCTCACAGCTCCGGATCTCGTGCCGCAATCGGCCGGTTTCCTCGGCTTCGCGCCCTTGCGGCGGCGATCTTCTCTCCTCTTGGCATTGCGCGCTGCCCGGCATTCGTCACAGATCTTGGTTTTCTTCTTGAGGTGCTTCTGGTATCCGCCATCTGTGCCGCAGACGGCGGGTTTATTCGTGCGCCATGACCGAGGTTTCGGTTTGTATCCTCCCGCACGACGTTCGGAGTCGGTCTCACCTCCCCAAATGCCCGACTCGTAGAGTTTCCGGCCGATGGCAGCACAGGCGATCATTACCGGGCAGTCGAGGCACAAGTTCTTTGCCTCGGTCTCGCGCGCCCGTTTTTCTTTACTGCTCTCACCTTCGACGTCGTGGAAAAGTTCGGGGTCGCTGCTGCACGGGAACAAGGCACCATCGTTTGACACGCGCAGGGCGTTGGCGGCAGCGAGGATGTCGCTGATCACAGACTCGCCTCGCCGAGGGCCTGCTGAATGCCGTACCAGGGTTCGAAGGCCAGCCGCCAGTTTTTCAGATCCATCCGGCGGGAGGCGAGCATCTGCAGGGTCGCCATCCCCGCTGTGACCTCGGCTTCGGACCGCATAAGGCCGAAGACCCAGGATGCGGAACGTTCGATCTCGGCGGACTCGGCGAGATGCTGGAGTTCGAGCTTGCCCGCCCTGTGAGCTGCGGCGACTCCCTCACGGTTGATCTGCGCGGTGAGGAGCAGGGGCACGGTCTCACGGCCGGTGGAGATCAGGACGGCGAGTTCCATCATGATGTCGCGGACCACTTCGTTGCGGGGGCGCCGCTGCGACGGGTTGGGGTGCTCGATATGGCTGAGCTGGTCGATGATGATCGTTTTCGCGCCGAGCGCCTGAGCGTGACGGATGATGGCGGCCGGGGTTCGGCGGCCTTGTTCCGGAGAGACCAGGTGGAATCCGTCCTTGAGGTCGGCGCGGTTCGTCGTGAGCCAGTCACGGACGCGCTGGGTGTCCTCCTCGGTGGCGTCGCCCTTCTGGTAGAGGCGGTAGTCGACGCTGCAGATCTGGCAGGCGAGCCGGTCGTACGACATCGGGACCGAGTTTTCCAAGCTGTTGAGGACCACCTCGCGGCCCCGTGTCCACTCGGTGTGTGCGACGTGAGTGGCAGACCAGGACTTGGCGCCCTTGGGCGGTGCCGCCCACACCGCAATCTCGCCCCCGTGGACGCCGAGCGTGTGACCGTCAACAGCGGGAATGCCCACCGACATGCCGGTAACGATCCTGGGTGCGGCGGCGCGCTGGTCATACCGGTGCAGGGAGTCCTGAATCCCCTGTATGCCCTCTACTTCGCTGGTGCGGTCGCGTACGCGCAGAGAGAGAGCCGAGAAGGCGTCAGCGGCGGCATGGACGCCGTCGACGACCTCGTGAGGCTCGGCACTGGCCATGATGATGGCGATCTCGCGTTGAAGGTGCTGCATTTCCTTGTGCACGTACTGCGCGACAAGGTACTTCACAGCAGTGGTAGCCAGGTCGATCTCTACGTCTTCGTCAGGCAATTCGATTCTGGCGCGTTCCAGACGTTTGCCCCATTGTTCTAGTAGCATCTCCCGAGAAGGAGCTTTCGTCCGCCCACTCAGGTGGTAATACTCCAGACACCACATGACGACGTCCCGCATCGCCTCAGTCGGTATGACCTGCGGGTCGATACCGATCTGAGCAATCTGTTCGAGTGCCTCGACGTCAGTGAGCGAGGCATAAAGAACCGACTCGCTGTGATCACTCATGCGGTTCCTCGAATATTTTGCAGCTCTTCGAACTCGGCTTGAATTTCGTCTCCGACCATACGCAGCGCCAGGGAGATTCCGGCCAGCTCCATGTCTCCTGAGGCGTCCGCGAGGTCCTGCAAACGCTGCGAGAAGTATCCGATCCGGTCGCCGGGCGACCGCTTGCGAATGACGAATCCGCCTGCGTGATTTTCAGGGGAGATCATGGGACCACCGCCCTGAAGGAGGTGAGTCGGGAAACGGCCGACGTTCGAGACCTGCCCGGTCGATGCACGCCCGGACGGTACCCCGCACGGACTCCGGTACCCAGGACGCTGCCGGGCGGAGATCATCCGGAAGCGCGACGGCCGAGAATCCGATGCTCAGTCTCATGTTGCGGCGGAGACGCTTGAGCAGCCCTTCGGGATCCCGTACAGGAATGCGGCGCGGCGGATCGGTGCCGATCTCCGCCGTGGCGACGTACTCCTCCGGGCGATCCCGGCCGGGGACGCTGAGAGTGACCATCACGTCCATCTCAGACCACCATGACCGGCCGGGTCAGGCCCCGCTCGGCTTCCATCTGAGCCAGTTCGAGGCGGCGGGGCCGGTAACTCGCTCCGGGAACCTCGATGAACACGGCCTTCTCCGTGAGCAGGCTCATCACGTAGCCGCCGTACCCCTGCTGTATCTCTGTAGGTGTGAGGTTGGTGGTGATGGCGGTGGGCGCATCGCTGCTGACCCTGGAGCGGAGGACTCTGTCGATGGCGTCCTCGACCACTTCGATGCGGCCCTTGTTCTCCTTGCCGAAATCGTCAATGCCCAGAAAATCCACGTTCCGGACCTGCTGGTCCCAGCGTTCACGTTCGGACTTGTCACGCCAGGTGCTGGTGAACAGATCAAGAATGTCGTTGAACTGGTCGAGATGGACGGCGAACCCCTGGGCCAGGATTGCCTTGCACAGAAGCATCATGAGCAGCGTCTTGCCGGACCCGGCATTGGGAGACCACAAGACGATGCTCCGCCCGGCGGCGATGTTCCGCTCGGCGTGCAGGGCGTACTGCTCGATCCGTTCGACGACAGCAGCCGGAACTGTAACGATGTCATCCCAGCCGAGCCGCTGGTAGTTCAGGCCGATCCCGGCGCTGAGGAACCACATGTGCAGGAGCCACTGGGCCTTGCAGTCGCATTCGTAGGTGACGACGTCCTCACGGCTGCCCTCCGCGTACCACTGGTAGGTGCCCGTCTTCAGGCAGGTGATACAGCTCGTGGAAGGGTTAGTCCAGAGTCCGGGGCGCGCGGTCTTCAACCGAGTGAAGTCGTCGTTGGCGAGCGGCTGACAGGCTGGCGGGTTAGATGGCGGCTTCACGATGGCGGTCCTTGCGTGAGGTCATGCGGCAAGCGGGAAACGCGAATCAAGGTGGGCCCGGATGTGCGTGTCGAGGAGAGCCCGTTCGTAGTCCTCCATCTGCCGGTGCCACAGATCTCGCGGTTGCGGGATGTGCGCGTCGGGCCGCCCGCAGCAGATATCAAAGCCGCCGTGGCGGGGGCACTCGACTTCACCGAGCCGAGGGCACCAGTACGCGTCCGGGCAGCACGACGGCCGGGGTCCGAAGTGGGGGGTGGGGTAGGGCAGCGAGCGTACGACGGCGCGAAGAACGACCGTTCGCAGCGCCGTAATGGCGGCGCGGTGGGGCTTACGGGGCACTGACCAGTCTCTCTGCGATGGGCTTGGCGAAGTACTCGTCGCTTGCGCGACAGAATCTGTTGGGGGTGACCGGCGCCGACCTCCAGTAGCCGTCCTGGGCCTCGAAGGCGAATCGGGCGATGGGTCCGGCCTGCCGTCCCCAACGGTCGTGGAACGACTTGAAGATCGAGGCGGTCTTGATCGGGTCGGCGGGCTGAGGGCCATGGCGGTCGACGGCGGCGCGCACTACGTAGTCCCGCAGTTGCTCCCAGGTCCAGTCCTGGGGCTCGTCGAGGAGGTCGGTGACAGCGCACGGAGGAGACGGCGGCGAAGCCGTCGGAGTGTGCTGCTGGAGGGGCGCGGGGGGGACTGCGTCAGCGACCGTACGGCCGTACGACTTAGGCGAGAGGTCCATAAGCATGAAGGGCTCCAACCTGGCGGTGGCTGGGACGTCAGTGGCGGTTCTGACGTGGAAGAGGTGCCTCTGGCGGAGGAGGCACCTCGACGCTATCCGCAGGTGGCTGGCCAAGCAAGCTTTGACCTACCGCCACATCCGACCGCTGTTCAGCCGGTTCGTCAGCCGTTGCAGGGCATGGCTGCTGAGAAACTCGTGAAGGCGCACCCAGTCGCGGTCTGGGCCGACCGTGGTGGGCATGAACGGGGGAATCTGCGGAAGGTCCAGACGCACATCGCGCAGGTCAACGAGTTGACGGTAGACGTCAATCTCGGCGCGGTGCGCAACGACGGCCGCGTGGGTGACGCCGTCGAGCCGCCACGCGGCACCGGAGAGGATTTTCACGGCCTTCACCATGCCGATGCCCGGTACGCCGGGGATGTTGTCGCTGGTGTCTCCGGCCAGGGACATCGCAACGGGGAGCTGGGCCGGAGTGCATCCGAAGTGCTCCTGCACCGTCGCGGCGTCCCACCGGTCGGTGGGGGTGTCGGCGCTGCTGACCCGTATCTGCTCACACGCGTAGCCCGTCGGAGTCGTGCCGACGAGCTGCAGGAGGTCCTTGTCGCTGCTCAGGATCGTGACTGGTCCTGCGGCGGTGCGCCAGTAGGCGGCGATCAGGTCGTCTGCTTCCTCACCGGGGACGGCGAGTTGCGGGATCCGGCACAGGTCGAGGAACTGCCGAACAAGGTCTTTGGACTCGCTGCGGTACGGGTCTGAACCCTGGGGCCGCTGCGCCTTGTAGGCGGGGAAGAGTGCGCTGCGGGCGGCGTGCCCGCTGTCCCACAAGATGATCACCCTGAAGGGCTGCTCGGCGGTGATGTAACGGCTCAGCGTCTGCGCCACAACGACCATGGCTGCCGTGGTGCGGCCGGTGACCGGACTGGTCATGGCCGTCCTGCGGGTGGCTTCGACGGCGCGGATCAAGATGTTGTTGCCGTCGACGAGGAGGGTGGGGCGCATCAGTACGGCCTCTTCGTCAGGAGGTATTGCTGTGCTACCCGGCAGACGATCTCGTGGGCGGCTTGCAGAACGAGGCCGTCGATGTCTCCCCGGCGGTACAGGGCGTGGGCGAACCGTTCGATGTCGGGAAGCGTCAGGCGCCGTTCACCGGCTCCTCCCAGCCGCCCTCCTGCCAGGCGCCGGAAGACAAGGGGGGGGTCGTGGGGACCGGTTTTAAGGGGTGACTTCCTGGGACCCAGGACGTAGCGGGCCCAGTTGCCGTCTCGGCCGAAGACCCACTCGGCAACAGCGGTGGGGGTGAAGTGCGGAATCCTCAGGTGCCCTGATTCGGTGAGCGCGTACTTCAGGCGGTGCTCGATGGAGAAATCCTCGTCGTACAGCGTCCACCTGGCCGTCTTGGGGTCGCCGAGCTGCGGGAGGGGCTGGGGCTCGATGACGTCGGGCATCGTGGATTCGTCCGGGACGGGCATCGGATTTTCCTCAATGGGTGTGCCCCCTCGGCAGGCGCCGAGGGGGCAGCGAGCGGTCAGTTGTTGCGCAGGTGGATGCTGTTGGTGCCCCGGACGACCTTCCCGGCGACCTTGATGACCTTCTGCGCGCGGTCACGCCCCTTGGCGGAGAGGAACAGCTTGTTGATCTTCTCTTCGGAGACGACACGCCCCTTGACGGGTTCGGTGACTGCCAGGTAGTCGGCGCGGGTGATCTTGCCATCCAGGAGCGCCTTTTCGAGGAGGTCCTGGACGAACACCGTCTTGTCGCTGACGCGCTGACGGAACCAGGTCGAGGCCCGGTCGGAGATTGGTGCTTCTTCGGGGCTTCCGGGCACGGCGATCTGGTAGTGCCCGTTGCCGTCACGAGGGGTCGACTTCTTCGCTTTGCCGGACTTCTCGGCCGCCACGTCGAAGTGGACGCTGATGGTCGCCGTCATCTCAGCCAGCCGTGCCTTGAGGGCCTTCTGGATGGTGTCGATGATGGTCTTCTCGTCGGCGAACTTGGCCAGCTCGGACTGGTTCAGGACGCGGCGGGAAGCGGGGGTCTTCACCTGGCCGAACACAACGGGCAGGAGTTCGAGTGCGCGCTGGACATCCTCGCTGAGGGCCACGGCGGTGGGCATGGCTGAGACCGTCGGCTGCTTCTCGTCGGCAGGCTCGGCGAGCTTCGCGAGAACGTCGCCGAGACTGAGATCGGACGACCCGTTGAGAATCTTGGCGACGCTGGCGAAATTGACGGTGTCCAGCCCGGACGTGGCGGCGGCAGCCATGGGTGACTCCAGTTTTCTTGGCGGTGAGGGTTATCTTGGCGTGAGATGAAAGTACCCCAGATCCGGGGTACTTCGCAAGAAAAAAGCCCGGCCCGAGTATTTCCGGGCCGGGCTGCGTGCTGTCGGGTCAAGCGGCTTGGACGGCGTTCCAGCGGGCGAAGAAGCCGCGCACGTCGGCGAGTTCACTCGTCTCGGGGCAGCCTGGCAGGGACGCGACAATGTTCCGCCCGTACGGCTTGCTTGCGAGACGGGAGTCGAGGATGGCGACAGCACCGTAGTCGTCAAGACTGCGGATGAGGCGCCCGAACGCCTGCTGGAGGATGAGCGTCATCATCGGCACGGACAGTTCGGTGAACGGCTCGCCGCCGCGTGTGTCCACGACTTTCTCCCGCGCCTGGAAGATCGGGTCGGTGGGCACCGGGAATGGGAGTTTGTCGATGATCACGAGGCGGTTGGTCCGGCCGGGGAAGTCCATGCCGGTCATGAAGGACCTCAGACCCAGCAGCACCGAGTCTTCGTCCTCACGGAAGCGGGCGGCGATGTCCTTGTTGGACATGCCGCCGCCCTGCACGAAAACGTTGATACCGCTCTGCTTCAGCCGGTCTGTGATCGCAGCGGACGAGGCGTTCATCGCCGCGCGCGAGGTGTAGAGGAGCATCGCCCCTCCCCCGGCCGCCCGCACCAGTTCCAGCGACAGCTCCGGCGCAAGGGATGCCCACGCGGCCCTGGTAGCCAGCGCCGGAGACGGCACCGAGGCGCTGGGGCGGTAGAGGAGGGTCTGGTGCTGATAGTCGAACGGGCTGTCAACGTAGAGGGTCTTCGCGTCCGGAAGTCCGAGCGAGCGTGCGACGTAGGAGAACGACTTCGACGCGCCGGTGGTGAGCGTGGCCGACATGAGCACGGCCGGAGTTTTGTCCCAGAGTTCGGTCCTGAGAACGGGTGCGACATCGATCGGCGCCGTCTTGATGACCCACCTCGTGGATTTGCGGTCACCGGCCCTGTTGGTCGCCTCGTAGGTCTCGACCCATCGCACGATCTCGATGTCCTCGGCGGCGAGGACCTCCTTCAGGTTCGTCAGGATGGCCGTGCCCATCGTGGACAGGAGCTGCTGACGCTCCCTCTGCTCCTTCTTCGCGCCCCGGTCGACCTTGGCGGCTGCAACGAGATCGACCATACGGTTCAGAGCCAGGTAGAACTGCTCCAGGATCTGGATGTGGTGGCCGATGAACGCGTTGTCGAGGGTCGCGGTGGTTGCGCGGCCCAGGTGGGTTCTGATGATCCGGCCGATGGCGGACATCTGGCCGGTGATCTTCTCGCTCAGTTCGTCGGCGCCTGCCAGATCGGTGTGGATGTTCACGAAGGAGCTGGCGGAGTCCAGGTACCTCAGAACGCCGCCCTGGGTGATGTCGAACCCGAGCTGGCTGGTGGCGATGTCGATCAGTTCGTGGGCTTCGTCCATGACAAGCACGTCATACGGACCGAGGACGGGGTGGGTGTCCTCGGGGTTGTCCGCACTCTCCCGGACCTGCCGGTTCATTTTCACGTCCGCCATCACCATGGCTGCGTTGGTGACGACGACCTGAGCGTCGGCCGCCAGGGCTCTGTGCCGCATCCCGTAACAGGCGTCGGCCAGCTCGCACCGGCTCTTGCCGGGGCACTCGTCGGAGGTGGCTGACACTTCGCGCCACTCAGCCACGCTGATCGGAGTGGTGATGTCGTCCCGGTCGCCGGTGTGCAGAACACCGTCCCGCGTCTTGGTCTCCTCCAGCAGCGTTGCGAGATTCACCACGGCGGGCCCTTGCGCGAGTTTCGCAAGGCACAGGAAGTTCCCGAGTCCCTTCAGCGGAGCCCAGTGCACAGGGCGGTCCAGATGCCCTTCGAGGAACGGCAGGTCTTTGTCCCTGTACTGGGCCAGCAGCGCGTTCGTCGTCGTCGCAATGATCACGCGCTTGCCCGAGAGGATCGCGGGGATCGCTGCGGCCAGGGACTTGCCGGTTCCGGTACCCGCCTCCACGAGCAGATGCACGGGAGGGCCACCGTCGGGTGCCGCTCTGCCCACGGTGTCGAATACACCCTCGATCGCGAGTGCGACTTGTTCTTGCTGAGGCCGTCGGCGGTAGCCCGGCAACTTCGCCGCGAGCACGTTCTGGGCGTCGGCGAATGTCTTGAGCACAGGCGCAGATGTGGGCATGAAGGCGTCCTCTTGGCGGTGGCTGCGGGTTTCTCGGCGGTTGGCAGGAGGCTACACCTGGCGTTGGCCTCAGCCACGGCCCTGACGGAAGGTCAGGAACTGGCCCGGCGTTTCGTCAGGTGACACGATCGCAGGATTCCGGCCCGAGGCGCGTGCATTGGTCCACACGGGCGGGCTAGGGTAGTCGGTGCGACACGCACATCACCGTGCTGATGTCCACTCAAGCACGCAGGGCAGACAAGAAAGCCCCCGAGGACTTGGCAATCCTCAGGGGCTTCCGACACCCTCCCAGGCAAGGTGTCTGGTGTCGGCTGGCCAACAACCTCACACGGAAACCCGGACGAGCTACCGACCAGGAGGTCGCTGGCATGAGACATGCTACCCATTTTCTGCGAGATCTGCGCAACACCCGCGATGGCGACACGCCGTTGACCGAAGGTCAGACGCGCCGATCATGATCGGGACTCCCCATTGAGACCTCTGATGGGGTTCAATGGGCCTGGGTTCAGGCCGTGATCCACGGCCAGTCCCACACCCGCCACCCTGCTGGGCGCCCGCCTGCCCGGCCCTCAGAAAGTCCGTGATCCTTGTGTCTGTTTTCGACCCGTAAAAGGCCGAAGGGGCGCTACTGGGGCCGCCAAGCCCCCATCACGCCCCTCGCCCGTCGCGGCTTCTCAGCGGCGACTCCGACCTCCGCTCGGGAGGCTCTCGCATCGGCCCTTCGCCAGTCGGGCCGTTCGCGGTAGTGGGACACGTTCACCGCCAAGCAAAGCGTGCCCCTCCGAGCAATCAGGACTTTTCAGCCTGGCTGCCCGTGCGCGGCAGCCGTTCCCAGAAAGCTGGCTGCCTTGCGGGACCACGATACGGGCGAACGGCCACCGCCGCACGCCACGTGTGACACAAATCTCGCCAATAACGGTTCGTCAAGTCCTGAACACGCAAACTCGTGCAGACCTGCTCATAACCCGCCGTGGTTGTCACACCTCCCCGGCCTCTCGCAGCGCATGACTACGCTGCTTGTAGACGGCGACGTGGACAACACCTACAACCGGCGCGGTCACCGCGACACCAAGCGCGCCCGCAGTGACGCGGACCACGCGACGACGGCCGCCTTGGCCACTGGTATGGCCCGAGCCGGGTGGTCGTTCCCCGACTACCGCCGGGCCCTCCTGGACACCAACTCCCGTGGCGGCTCCCACGCCCGAGATTTCCAGCACCGCAAGGGCCACGACGCCGCGCTCGGATACGTCCAGCGCGTCTGGGATCGCGCGAAGGAACTGGTCGGCCGCGAGACCCCTATCACCTCCCGGTCGGACGCCGTTCTCGACCTCATCGAACTGCGAGACCGCATCGGACACGTCACCTGGCGTGGCCCCGGCATGGGGACTGCCCTGCGCATCCTGATGGCTCACTGGCAGACTGCCCGACGCCTCGGAGGACGCGAGTACACGCTGTCGTACCGGGAAATGGCCGAGATCGCGGGCTGCAACCTGAACACAGCGCTGAAGGCCGTCAAGAAGCGGCTCAAGCACTGGCTCCAGCTCGTCGTCAAGGGGGCGGGTGAGGAGGGATCGACGTGGCTCCTCCTGGACGGGTCACAGCGGCAGAGCCCCGCTCCGGAGCCGGTGGGAGAAGCCGTCATGGACGTCTCCGTCATCGAGCGGCTGATGAGCCTGGACGCTTTCGCCCACAGGGGCCTGGGGGCCTCCAGCCTGAAAATCCTCGCTGTGATGGCCTCCCGCGAGTCACTGACCGCGCGCGAGGTCGCCGACACGGCACAGATGAGCCTGGCGACGGCATACCGGCATCTGGGGCGCCTTGTCGAGCACGGGCTGCTGACCAAGGAAGCCGATGTGTGGGTTCTCGCCCAGGAAGCCCAGGAAGCCCTCTACAGCGACTGGCAGGGCTGGCACGACGTGGCGGCCCAGGAGGAGACCTACGGGACCTCCTGGCGGCGTCAGCAGCTTCACCGGGACCAGCGGGCCGGGTGGCGTGCAGTCGTCCTCCCCCGCCTCCGAGAGCACCGGACGGCGAACATCACGGTGGCGCGAGGGGACGAGCCGCCGTGTGACTGGCTCACCCCGGACGGGACCCTCGTGGATCCGACGACTGGTGAAGTCCTCCGGGACTGGACGGTCGCCACGGACGGCAGACTGATCCTGATGGAGGAAGAGCCTGACTACGAGGATCTGGTGAGACGGGCTCGTGAAGCCGAACTCGCCTACTCGAAGGCCGCGTGACCAGCCGTTAAGCACGAATGCCGGACCTCCTAGAGACCTACTGAAAAGTCCCAGACCAGTAGGTCATGCTGCCCGTCAGCAGGAGTGCCGAGTCGATCTACCTACAACACGCTCCAGAACGTTGCACCTACAGTTCTACGCCGCTTGACAGCAACGGCGGACCCCGCAGGACATCTAAGAAAAGACCAACCTGACCTGTTGGTTCTCATCATTGATGCATTCAGAGTGCCCCCCCTGGCTGCGCCCCCCTGGGGGTGTATCGGTGCTGAGAACGCTGGGCGTCGCTCAACTTCGGACGAAAGCTGCCCGGCGTTCCCAGGCCGTCCTGTGGCCTTTGGCGCCGGTGTCCCCCAGTAGGTGGTCCGTCATCTCGTTGCGGGCCAGCATGGCGCCCACCAGGTCCTCCTCGACGGTCTCCCGCAGGACGAGGGTGGTACAGGTAATACAGGGTGCGGTGGACGTGACCCGGTCGATGCGGCCGAAGCGCTGGACGCGCGTCTCGAAGGTCGTCGCGGACTCGTACTCGATCACGTAGGACGCTTCGGGCAGGTTGATTCCGTCCTTGCCCGCGTCCGAGGTCAGGAAGACGCACGCGCCTGTGTCAGCGCGGAAAGCCGTGCGGGCGGTGTCACGCTCTGCGTCGGTCATGGCGGCGTGGTAGAGGTGGCTGCGGATGCCCTCCTTGCGCAGGACTTCAGCGAGCAGCGGAAGGACGGACGGTCCGAAGAAGCTGAAGACGACGGCCTTGTCGCCTTGCGCGTGGATGATCGGCGCGAGATAGGAGACCAGCTCGTCGGCTTTGGCGGAGGGTACTTGGCGCAGCGTCTCCTCCCCCATGGTGTCGACGAGCTGTGTGGCGAGGTGGGAGCTGCCGTGGCGGGCGGACTGGATGAGGGCCGCCGGGTAGGCGGCGATCTGCCGCAGAGCTACGTGAAGGCCGGGGACGGCCGGTTCGCCGGGTTGCTGAAGCTCGGCGACCGCGCGGTAGAGGGCGTCCTGGGCATCGCCCATGGTGACGGTCCGGAACTCCTCGATCTTGGCCGGGAACAACTCTTGTACGTCGGGGTCGGTCTTCCTCTTGCGCCAGAAGTGCGGCCGGGCGAGCTTCAGGAAGGCGTCGACGCCTTCTGGCCGGTAGCGGGGGCGGCCGTAGTCGTCACGGGCCTTGATGACGATGGACGTGAAGGTCCCGATGGTTGGCATGGCGTCAGGCACCAGGAGGCGCAGGACATTGAACGCGTCCTCGTAGCCCTGTGACAACGGAGTCGCGGTGAGTCCGATGACGCGCAGGTCGGGCTGGACGGTCCGCAGGCGCGTGAGGGCGTGTGCGTGGGCCTTGTAGAGGGCGGACGAGCGGTTGCGGAGCTTGTCGCTGACCTCGTCGTAGATGACGGTGATGCGGCGACCGTCGGCCAGGGCGCTGAGCAGGCAGTGCAGGAGGGCGCCGTCCTCTGCCCGCTTCGTTCGTCTGCCGGGTGGAACGGTGAACTGGGCGAGGTCGGCGCGGAGGGTCTCGTACGTCGAGATGAGGACGTCGGGCAGTCCGTCGCGGGTGAGGTGCTTCATGCGGGCGGATCCGTGGTGGAGGCGGTGGGTGAGGCTGGTGAAGGTGTCGAAGTCCTCAGCCCATTCGCTGGTCTTGTTGTTTTTGCAGACCAGGAGCACGAGGTGGGCCGCGTGGTCTTCTTTGAACAGCGCGGCAATTGCCATGGCCATGACAGATTTACCGAGGCCGGTGTCGGCGATCAGCAGCCCGGAACGGGCGTAGCCGAAGGCGACGCCTTCCTGCTGGCAGGCGAACAGGCCGTGGGGACTGCGGAAGACACCGGACATGCGGGCACCGTAGGCAACTTCATGTCGATGAAGACATAGAGAGATTTTTTGAGATGTAGACGCATGGACACGTAGACATTTTTTTACATGCCACCCGGCCGTCAGCGGATGATGACGCGGCCGATCTGCGGTGCCGACACGGACGCGTTCACCCCGAGCGTGAACCGTAGATAGCGGACACCGGAAGGCAGCGGCCTTGCGTTGGTGCACCAGGTCTGCACCCATGTGCCCGCCGTGGGCACAAGCGCCTGCCACGCCAGCGTCAGCGGCGTCCACACGGTGCCGTTCGTCGATGTCGCCACCAGGACCTCGGTGGTGATGTCGACGGGAGCGGTGGAGAAGACGCGGGCGGTGAAGTCCTTGATGTCGGTGGCACGGCGGTAGCTGAACGTGGCGACCCCGGCTGCTGCCCGTTTGGCTCGGGTGAGGTCGGAGGCAAAGAACCCGCTCGGATCGCCCGTGTCGAGCGAGCTGTTGGCGTCGTGGGTATCGGTCAGCGTCCAGGCTGCCAGTTCGTCGTCAAGTGCTCCGTCGGTCGAATAGATCAGCCCGAGGGCGTTGAGGGCCGCTATCAGGGACCTGGTCGCGGCCTCCCCCGCTGCTCCGGTGAGGCCGCTGCTGGAGACGATGGGACGGGGCGTCCCCGCTGCGCCGTAGAACCCCAGGGGGGAGGCGCTTCCGGCGACGCTGGCATCCGCACGGGCGGAGACGTACTGGTCGAGGACGGTGGTGCCCAGGAGGGTGACGAAGGTGGTCCCCCCCAGACCGACCAGACTGGGCATCGTGCCCTTGCCGAGGACGACACTGCCGTCCGGCATTGTCTTCACGCCGTCGACGACGGTGACATCGCTGCCCATGCCGGATGCGACGGTCGCTCCGACTGCGACGGCCCCTGCCGCGCCCGCCGAAGCGTTGGCAGCTTCGCCGAGCGCGACCTGACGTGTCGCGGAAGCGCTTGCACCGGAACCGAGGGCTACAGCCTGGACAGCCGCTGCGGCGCCGCTGCCGATTGCTACGCCGGAGGCGAGCGCGGTGGCACTGCCGATCGCGACGGCGCGGGCGCCCTGCGCAGTGGCAGTACTGCCGATCGCGACGGTGTCTGAACCCTGAGAATCGCTGGTCGCGCCGGGTGCGGAACCGATCCAGACCTGCCGGGGGTAGATGTCGGTGTAGTCGGTCATGCCGACCATGGTGGAATCCTGGGAATCACCACGATGGCGGTGATACGTCAGGGCGTCGACGACACCCCAGCTGGCTGTGCCGGTCGGCGAGATCGAGAGAATCGCGCTGCCGTCGAGGCCGGAGGTGGACCCGATCCGCAGTACCCGGTCGGACCTGATGTCGGTCGGCGGCGACGGAGCGATGTCAACGCCGGTTTGTGTGACCGTGACGCCGCCAGGGAGGGCCGCCTGCAACGTGACGCGTAGCGGCGTGTCGGTCCAGAGGTTGACGACGGCCGGGTTGATGAGGATCGGCCACGTCTGGGGTGCGCCTCCGATCGGCCCCAGGTACACCGGTGTGGAGATCGGCACGCCGGTGGCGGGGTCGAGGAGCGTGACGTCCGCGTACGGGTAGAGGACTCCGGACGAGTCGACGAGGGGCAGATACAGGTGGCAGCGGTCCATAATCACACCCCTCAGGAGGTCGGCAGGATGACGGGATTGGGCAGCGGCTGGAAAGCGATGTATCGGAACGCGCTGCTGCCGGACGCGGGGCTCAGGAGGCCCAGGCCGGTAGCGTTGCTGAAGGAGCCCACGGTGAAATTCCCGATCTGGATGCCGTTGACGTACACGACGAGCTGCGAGGGCAGGTTCCGGATCACCACGTTGTCTTCTGCGGCCAGGGGCGTGGTCCAGGTCGCGAATTTGGTGCCGACCCCGCCGGTGTAGATCCAGGCGCCGGTGGAGGTGATGAGGTAGTAGTTCGCGGCGTCCTGGCGGCGCAGGAGGACGCCGCCCTCGGTAGCGACGGTGCCCCACTTCGTGCAAATCAGTCCGTGGGGCGCCCTGACGGTCCAGGTCAGTGTGCTGCTGGCGGCGAGCAGCACACCGTCCTTGCTGCCGGTGGCGGTGCCGGTGCGGACCCAGGTCTCGCCCGACGACAGGGTGGTCGGGGTGTAGGTCGTGGCGTTGGGAGTCTGGACAGTAAGGGGGCCGCGATCGTAGTAGAAGCAGTCGCCTGACGCCGCGTCGAGGGCCTGCCACTGGTAGAGGTACGTCTCTGTCCCCCGCGTGTCGAATCCCCCGTAAGCGCCGATGGACGGCAAGTTGTCGAAGACGGCGGTGTTGATCGTGCCGTTGGGATTGCGGTGGTAAGCGCGGGGAGCGCGGAAGGGGACCGCGTAGCGGCCGTCAATGGTCGTCAGGACGTTCTGGCCGAAGGTCGCGGCCGAGATGGTGTGAACGTTGCCGTCCCAGATCTGCGGCAGGCTGGCATTGGTGAGGGTGATCGCGGCGGAGTCCGCGACCTCGGCGTCCCAGGTTCCTGCGGACTGGGTCGTCGTCAGACGCATCCCGACCGAGTTGGTGGCCTGCATGAACGCCACGTAGGAGCGGGTGCTGGTGTCCCAGGCGATGTTTCCGGGGTGGCGGATGGCCAGGGCGAAATCCCGTGGCCCCCACTGGGTGTCAGGCGTACTGGCCCCGGAGGGCGCCTGGCGTGTGCCCGTGGTCTGGGGCAGTACCTGGACGAGGAAGGCGTTCTGGTAGTTCAGTCCCGGAGCACTGATGTTCCTCAGTGTTCCGAGGCCGTCGGCGGCGCCCTTGAATCCGGCAGATTCACCAGCCCGGAACTGGTCGACGCTCCAACGCAGATCACCTCGGTCGGGCGCGAGCATGGCCACGTAGCTGTAGGGGAACGGCGAATGGTCCGGGACGCCGAGGGTGCCGTCGCCGGGGTTGTCGCGGAGGAACGCGTCAACGGTGCCGACCGAACGCTGTCCGGGAACGGCGACGAGGGGATCTGTCATGCCGCGCTCCTAGGTCGTCGCGTTGGTGATGAGGCCGAGTCCGGCGAGTGCTCCGAGAAGACCCTGAAGAGCGACGACGCTGCTCGTGGACCCGGCGACGGTGGGCTTGTTTGTGCCCTCAGAGCCGAAGAAGCCCAGGCGGCTCGTGGCGTCGGTGCCGATCTGGACGGTGCCGACCGCGTAGACCTTGTTCGCGATGACCACACTCAGGTTGGGTGACGCGGCGTTGCCGAGCATCAACTGGCCTGCGGCGGTCGTCGCGGCGCCCGCGCCGATCGCGACGGACTTGGTGTGGGTGGCAGCGACGACGGCGCCCGCGCCGAGGGCGACGGAGTTCGGGGCGAGAGCCTGGGCGCCCGCCCCGATCGCGACGGCACCCGCACCAAGGTTGCCCACGTAGGCGGCGCTGCCGACGGCGGTGCCCCCGGCGGCGTAGACGGCCGCCGTGTTGCCGATGGCCGTGCCAGTGGCGGAGTCGACGTAGGAGTCGGCACCGATGGCCGTCCATGTCGCGGCGGTGACGGATCCGTTGGCGTTCGCGCCGACGGCGACGGTCTGGTTGCTCTTGGCCTGCGCGCCGGAGCCCAGGGCCAGCGAGCCGGTGCCTGCGGACTGCGCTCCGTAGCCGACGGCGACACCGCCGCTGCCGGTTGCGGACGCGGTCGGACCGAGTGCGACCGCGTTGACCCCGGAGGCAACGGCACTCGCCCCGAGCAGCACGCTGCCACTTCCGGCACCCGCGTGGGTGTGGACGGGGACCTGGCCTCCGTAGACAGCCCGGACGCCGGTTGCCCACATCTCGTGACCGGAACTGCCGGTGAATGTCGCCGCACCGGTCGTCTCGATCGTGAGGGACTGGTAGGTCCCGGCGGCCACGGTGTAGCGGTAGAACCCCCAGTCGCGGACACCGGTGACCGTTTCCAGGACGGTGCGCACGCCGATCTGGTTGGTGATGGCGATGACGATCTGTTCACCGGCTGCAAGGTTAGTGCGGATCCAGCAGCTCACCCAGCCGGGTTCACCAAGCGTGAATCCTGGCGTCTTCGCCACGAGGCTGCCCGCGTTGCCGGTGATCGTCTCATGCAGGGAGTAGGTGTACCCCTGGCCTGCAGGGACCTCTGCCGCGTAACTTCGCCCGGCCGCACTCTGAGTGAAAGTCCAGCCGACCGGGTCGCGGGCGAGAGCGAACTGCTCCATGAGCACGGTGACTTGGGGCGTGACACCGGAATTCGTCGGTGGGTCGCTCCACGTCGCCTGCCCTCGCGTGGTACCGGCGAGCAGTACACGGCCCGGAAGCTGCTCACCGGTGACGACCAGAGGCGAGTCAGTGCGGGCTGTCTCCTCGGGCGGCGGCGCCGCGTCGAGGTAGACGAGGATATCGGAGTGACCGTCCTTCTGGATCAGCACGGAGACGCGCTGGGGCAGATCTACCCAGAAGTCGAGGATGCCGTTGTCGGCGGTGAACGGGTTCGGCAGGACGTCCGTGCCGGTGGGACCGGTGTAGAGCGTCTGGCTGACCGGCACGGACATACCCGCTTCACGTACGGTGACCCGCGCGCCGTAAAGCAGGTCACCGGTGGTGCCGGTAACGGGCCTTGTCACATGTGCTCTCGCCACTGCCTCTCCTCTCCTCACTCCTTGTCGGTCCACACCCCTCGGCGCACAGCATCAGTTGGCCGGGCCGCCAAATGTCTCCAGCGCGGGCAGTCCCTGCGTCATGAGCTGCCCGTCGTCTGTGACGGTGATCATGTAGCGGTTACCCGTCGGGCTCGTGAGGACGTAACTACCAGGCACCTCCACGAGGTCACCGGAGGTTCCAAGCACCACCTGGTGGTCACGGGTAGTACGCGCGCCTGACCCGAGCGCCGTGGACTGGTCGTACGTCGCGGACGCCGCAGTTCCGATAGCGGTGGCCTGGCTGCCCGCCGCCTCGGTGGAAGCGCCAATGGCCATAGCACCGGGCTGTGTTGCTGCGGCCTGTTCGCCGATGGCGACGGCCTGGTCGTCGACTGCGGAGGTCTGGTGGCCGATGGCCAGGGCGTGGTTACCAGAGGCGGTGGCCTCAACACCCGCCGCGAGAGAGGCGGATCCTGCAGCGGCGGCGTTGAGGCCGACCTGCACCGAGTCTGTTCCGGCGCCCGGATGGGTGGAGTCAGTGGCTGCGGCCAGGACGTCGACATCGTCGACGAACTCTTCCAGGCCGCCGGTGACGGTGATGCCGAGGCGGACACGCTGGGGCTGGTCGAGATAGAAATTGACCCGGCCGCCGGTGACCACAGTCCACGGGTTGGTGAGGGTCGTGCCCGACGTGCCGTCGGCGTACAGAATGGACCCGATCGGCGCGACGGTGCCGGGCACGAGGACACGGACCGACATCTGCTGCTCGACGACGTTGCCTGCACCGTCGGTCACGGTCCGGCTGAAGTGTGCGCGCATTGCGTTCCTATCCGTTGAGGACGATAGCGTCGGCAAGGTGATGACGGGACAGATCCTGCGGCGCACCCTCGTCAGTGCCTTCGACCACGGTCGGCGGCAGGACAATGGTGGGTGGGGGCAGCGTGACCGGTGTGTTCTGTGCCTGCCACTGCCGGGCGGCGAGCCACCAGCTCTGCGGGATCGGTCTGGTCCACCCCTGGAAGTAGGGGTCCTGTGTGATGTCCGGGTAGTAGTCAGCCAACGATGTGGACGCCCCCGCCGACTGCAGGGAGTCGTGGTACGGAACGGCGCCGTTGAGTGATGAGTACCAGGGCCGGATCACGACCGACGACAAGGACAGGTTCGGGGCGAAGCCGGTGGCGCGCCAGCGAAGCTGAGTCCCGTCGGTCTTGTCATTGGTCGGCAGCGCCGGGAACTGGAAGACGCCGCGCGGGTCGTTCCGGATCCCGATCATTTCGTGCCAGTTGATGCCGCCGTCGTGGGAGATCTCCCAGATCACGGGGTCGTTGAAGATCGCGATGCTGTCGCAGAGCCACTGGTCGGTGCCGTTGGGGCCCTGCTGAGTCAGACGCACACGGACGTCATCGACCCCGTCGATGTCGTAGTCCTGAGAGACGTCGCCCCAAGACCCCGTGGCCTCGACGTTCGTCCAGGATCCGAGGGCTTGGACAGCGCCCCAGGTGACAGGTGATCCGGGGAGGGTCTTGTGAACCGTGGCTCCGACGAAGAACTCCGTGACCTGCGCCGCTGTGATCTCCTGTTCGACCTCCGCGATGATCCGTCCGTCGCCGTTGATGAGCTGAAGGATCAGAGGCCGTGTAAGGGGGCCGGTGGAAACGACCCGCGCTGCCGCGTACAGCCGTCCGGCGGGCGCGGGCGTTACGCCCCTCAGCGACTCGATGCCGCCGAAATCGCTGGCATCGATGCTCGCCTGCTCGATTTCCGACCACAGCGGCCGGAACGGTGCTGAGTCAAGGTCCTCGATATCACCCCAGGTGGGAAATTCCCGCTCCATCGCGGACCAGGTCGACTTCGCGTGGCCGCGCTCGACGAGTGCCATCTGTCCGATCGTCGTGGAGAACTGATCACTCGACGAGAGGACTGCGTCCCCCACGGGGCGCCACTGCTGCAAGAACGGGTCGTCGAAGTCAGGGTCGCCGACGAGCTGCTGAGGGTCGGAAAGCTGCGCGGCGAACTGAACACCGATGACGCGGCGCCTGCTGATGTACGTCGCGGACAGTAGGCGGGAACCACTCCACGGCGGCTGGCTCGTCGTCACCATCGCAGAGCCGGTGAAGGTCCACCCCGCAGGGTCGCCTTCGACATGACCGCTGAGGTTCTCAGTCGAGTGGAACAGCTCGATGTACTGTTCCGTGTCCCTCTCCGCCGTGGGGTCACTTCCGTAAGCGAGGACCTGGCGGATTGCTACGGTGTAGGCCGTTTTGGCGTCCATCGAGATCGGCACGGTGTGGTAGCGGTGAACACCGGTCGAGCCGAACCGGCCGCCCGTCGTGCTCGGCAGAGGAAGGTAGGGGAAGGCGGCACTCGACCGGCGCAGGATCTGCGCATCGCTGGGATCCGGTGCGTACAGAGATTCAGTGGGCAGGTACGGCGTTGACGCCACCGCAGTGCCCGCCTGGAGCCGTGCGCTGTCCCTGTACTGAACCGGGGCGCCCTGGAGTGCGACGGAGGTCGGCGCGGGCACGGCACCGGAGGAAGTATCGGCGGGAGATGCCTTGGGGCTCATGCCCTGAGCCGAGGTGGAAGGGAAGAGGCTGACATCGACGAGAGGTGCGACACCGGAGGGAACAACCGAGATCGGACTCAGGTTCGTGAACTCCAACTTGATGTGCCGTGCCCGGACCGGCCTGAATTTGACCATGCCCGTGCGAAGGGTGAAGTTGCCGGGGACTGGAGTCCAGACCGCGTCCTCGTACCGTACGCCCGGTCCCCCGATGAGCCCCCACGGGCACACGGAGTCGACGCCTGTGGTGACGAGCATCGGGTCCATTCTCAGGATTGCGTTTGCGCAGGTGTGAGCGGACGCGTCCTTGCCGTAGCCCGGCGTGAGTCCGTAGGCGGCCGGAGCTGCCCAGTGTCCCTCGACGGTGGAGATGTCCTGCGGGCGGCCGACAGCCAGGAAGAGGCTCGTCAGCCGGTACGCTCCGGCGGCACCGGCCAGGGCTGCCCCCAGGCGCAGTGCGGACGGCGTCGCCCCCGCCGGGGGCTGAGCGTGATCCTGGGATCTGGTCTCCCACGGTGTCCGGACGGTCAGGGTGCCGCCGTCGAAAGCCACGGCGAAAGGCATCGCCGTGTTGTAGCCGAAGCCAACTGGAGCCATGACGACGGTCCTGTCGGCGAGGGCCACCGACAGGACCCCGGCCGCGATCGTGATCGACAGCAGGCCGTTCCCGAGCACGGTGTACGTCGCGGTGTCGTCCGAGGTGTACTGCGGGTTGATGATCATTGAGAGGAGGAAAGGGCGCCGGGGGTCGAACTGAATGGCGCTGTTGTCGATCTCCAGGGCGGCGGTCGGATCGCTGAACAGCACTCCCATGGAGTCAGCGACAGGGTTGATGGTGCTCGGCCGGACGGCAGGAAATGCCAGCGGGGTGTTCGACGGTGCGAACCTCTCGCTAACCGGATCGCTGTCCGTTACGTAGATGTTCATCGTCGGGCCAGCGGTCAGCGGCTCCACGTACAGACGGTCCACGACCTGTGCATCACCGGTAGACGTCCGGACGTCCATGTGAAGGCTGACGACGGCCTGCGGGATTGGCTGCGGCCCGCACCGCCATACGCCGCCGTCAGCGCGCAGCAGGTTGGATGCCGGGTTGTTCCGTACGACGTAGTCGATCTGCGAGCCGAGGACGTCCTGGGACCCGGCGAGCGGAACGGAATGCTCGGGGTCAGCCTGCGGCAGCCAGGGTAGATCCGCTCGGGATGCGGCCTTGTAGGACACGGCGGCGTTCTTGATTCCCAGGCAGTAGTCGACGAGTTGCCCGTCGACACCACGAGGAGCGGCCGTGGAGGTAATACGAGCCATGATGATGCGGAAGCGGCTTGCTGTTACCGGCGCGACGTCGATCTGCTGGGGGTACCAGTGCCCGGCGCCGAAGTGCTGAGGGTGCTGCCGGAGGTCGCTGTTCACTCCGGCGGGGATGACGGCAGGGACAGAGTCGGTGATGGTGACGGCGGCCGGAGTCTGGCTGTTCGCGACGGTAAGCGGGAGCCATGTGCCGTCCTGCGCCCGGTACTGGATCCAGGCGCGCTGCGGGACCCGCGCGAGCGCGAAAGTGACCTGGTTCACGGGCCGCGCGTTCGTGAGGCTGAACTCGTAGACCTCACGGGTCAGGTCGCCGTTCGGCCGCGCTGCGGACGACCAGAACTTCTCAGTCTGAGAGCCGCCTGCTGCCTGCCGGGCCGTCTGGTTGAGCCGCAGCGCGTCGGTGACCGCGTCTAGGGGCATGCCGTCGACGGTGAGACTCGACAAGGTGGGGATGCCGTAGTCGCCGACTCCGGACGAGACGCCCCGCACCGGCTGAGCAGCACCGCCTGAAGCGATGAAGTCCTGGGGTTTACCCAGTACATCCAGGCCGTTAAGCGCAGTACGGATCGCCGTGGTGTAGCTGTACCACGTCGGTGTACGGGGGCCTGTGTCGCGGCCCGCGCGGGTGAAGTCACTGAAAAACGACTGCCGCAGCCCGTAGGACAACTGCAGTTGTACGCCCATCGAGCGGGTGCCCTTGTTGACCAGGTTGGCCGGGTCGGCGCCGTCGGCCTCCTCTGGAGGGACACCGCCGACAGCGAACCCGGCATCCACCAGCGCCTGCTGGATCCGGTTGCTGATGTCCAGGTCGAGGCCACTGATGTAGGTAACCGGATCCGCACCCGTGCAGCCGTGCCACGCGATGACGTAGTCGCTGCCCGCGACCAGGTCCAGCGCTGTCGGCTCGTCGAAGTTCGTGCTGGCGAGGTGCAGGACCGAGTTTCCCGACGGCAGCATCGCGTCGAAGCTGTAGTATCGATGGCTGCTGCCCGCCAGGTAGTCGGCGAGTTCGGTGGTGCCGGGCTCGATACCGCCGCCGTGAATGGCGAGGTGAGTCAGCCTGGAGCCTGCCGCGATGCGCTCAAGAAGCCGGTAGTCCACTCCAATGGGATGAGCGGCGGCCAGGGCGGCATAGTTGGCATACGTATCGGTCATGCCGACTCCATTAGTCTGTGGTGGGGACGGTACGGCGGTCGCCCGAGTACGGGTGGGCGGTCAGGATGCCCTCGGATCCCGCTCGTGCCGCGAGTGCCATCAGCGGGTCCAGGGCGCCCTGGGAAGCGACGTAGGTCGTCGAGGTGCCGTCACGCCAGACGATCGTTTGGTCGGCGGTCGCCACGACGGTGTCGGGAACAGTCCCCGGCTGGCTGAAGTCGGTTACATCGACCGGGTTTACCGCGTATGACCTGCACGACGGCACTTCAGTGCCATACGACCAGGCATCGCCGAGCCGGGTTGTCATCGGCGGCTGCGGAAGCACGCGCCGGGCCGTCGCCGAGATCCCTGCCTGCTGCTGTCCGTACGAGACCGGATACGGCGCCGCGCCCGCCGTTCTGCGAGGCGTCACCTGAGTGGCGATTTCCCAGTGCTCAGAGTCGGCGACCATGGCGGAGATCTGCCTCTGCAGCAGCGTGGAGGCACCCTGCGTGTCGATCGTGACCAGCAGTCCGGCAGGGCGCAGGCGCTCCAGGACCCGGACGAGAGCGGCTTCGTCGGAGGTGCGTGCCGCGCGGCCGGACGGAGAACTCTCGTAGTCCTTGTTGACCCTCACCAAGACTTCGCTCCTAGTGAGGGTTCCCGAACGGCCGTAGAAGGGAAGCCCTTCCAGAACGCCCCAGGTCTGCCCTTCGTAGGCGCCCCACGTCGTGCCCTCCATGGACGACCACGTGTGCCCGGACGCCAGCGGGTCCTTGGCCGCCTCGATCATGGCCCAGGACTCGTAGACATCGCACTCGACGCCGGTGACGGCCTCGGCGGCGGCCTGCAGACCCGGTACGGTCCCGCCCAGCGCTATGGCTCGTGCGAGCGCCGTCATACGGTCACGGAAGCTTGCGTCGGCCGCCTCGATGGCGTCCCATTCTGCCGGTGTCGCGGTCGCAGACTCCATGGGATTGATCGGCAGTTCCTCGGCGGCCGTACGGGAGATGTTGAACAAGGGGCCATAGAACCTGTCGAGGTCGAAAAACCGGGCCCCTGCCGTGCTCAGGGCCTGGATCTGTGCCTGGAGTAGGCGCTTGCGGAGTTGGCCCACGCCGGAGTCGCCGAGAAGGGCCTGCATGAGGCGCATCAGATGTGACGTCGGCCGGAGATCATAAATTTCTTCGGGGAAGTGCCGCATCTGCTCGGCGATGGTCGTGTCGGTCACGAGCATGCCGGTACTGCTGGCCAGCGCGGTCGTCTGCGGTACGGACACATCGGCCTGAAGGGGCATCAGTCCGTCAGGAAGCACAGGAGCGGCGTAGATGCTCGTTGACTGGTGGAGGTCGTCGGTCATCAGAGCACCCCGAAGGAATTGCGTGCGAGGGTCTTGAAAACCACGGCCCCCAAGACGGGCAGTTCGTTGTCACGGAAGTACACGTCGGTTGCACGGCCGGTGGGCGCATCGACGTACGACGCGATGGCCGCGCTGGCAGGTGCAGAGCCGGGGACGATCTGCTGAATGCCCACCACTGAAGCGTTGGGGTTGAGCGGGTTGTAGCCGGTTACGTCTCCGCCGTTGAGTACACGGACGTTGTCTACGCCGGGGACTTGATGAATGACCTCCAGTACATCGCTGACCTGAACCGCCGCACTGAAGCCGAGACGGGCGAGGAAGTCACTCAACGCAGCCCGGATCGCATCCTGTACCGCACTGGCGGAACCCGTGGACGTCTGGGTGTACATCAGCCCCAGAGTGAACCGGAGCCAGCGTGTCTGCGCCTGGTGCACCTTGGCGTCGACACCGGCCAGGCGCCAGCGGTTGACCGTGTCCTGTACTGAAGCGGGGATCTCGTTGTAGGTGTAGTCGCCCGATTCCCCCACGTTGAAGGCGGCACCGTCAGGGGGAAGGTAGCTGTGGTGCCACTCCAGGCCGAACTTGGAGGTAGCGGTCCAGCCGTCGACGGTGTTCTGATGCACGATTCGGTAGGCATAGGTGACGCTGCCGGACACGGTGCCGAAGGGGTGGTCATTGGTCGCCAGTCCGTAGGTCGTTCCGCTGATTGTCAGCGTCGCGGGCACGGTCAGGATCGGGCCGTACGGAAGCTGCACGAACACGTTGGTTGGGTCAGGCGGTGTCTGGTCAGCCCGGATCCAGTTGCCGATGGTGAGGTCCGTGCCGAGGCTGGCCGTGAAGACGTTGGACCGGCGGAAGATACTGCCCGCCTGTGCGGACTGCGCCCTCGTACCGCCGACGAAGAGGTCCACTCGGTTGGTGATGACCGACGCCGGATCGTTTCGGGACACCACAGGCAGGTACTGGTAGGCCACGGTCAGCAGTTCACCGGCAGCCGGGAACGCTCCGGACAGCGCGTGGATGGCGGGCGGGTTGCTCGGGATCCACTGGTAGTCGTATCCGGCCGAGAGCTGTGTCCCGTCCGCCTTCGTCACCTGCACCGGAGCGGCGAAGACGTATTTGGCGTCCGTGATCTGAGCGAGAGTGTTTCCTGATACTGGGACTTGCAGAATCTCGGTGCGCGTGGAGGATGCGCCGACGACGGAGGCGGCGTAGCAGTCCGGGTCATCGAGCGCCACGCCGAGGTACATCTGCTCGGTTCCGGCCAGGGACCGGAAGACGGTTGCTTTCCAGCGCGCCCGCAGTTCAGAGTCCGTCTCCCTCGACATGCCGCCGGTCAACGCTGCCGTGTTCACTACACTCCCGACACCCTGTACCGGTGAAGTGACCAGGTTGGCCATCCCGGCGCCGACGTTCCCTTCAGGGCCAGCCGTCACGGACTGAACAGCGACAGTGACGGAGGTAGCACCCGGCATGAGCGTGCCGCCCGTTACCGTCTGCACTACAACGGAGGCATCCGTGGTGGATACTTCGGTGCCCACCGGAATGAAGATCGTGGTGGTGGTGTCCCCCGTCCTGCTGAACGTCACGGTGCCGACAGCACGGCGCGCCGCCATCCGTGCGATGCCGAAGAGTTGAGTAAATGCGTCCAGGTCAGCGTCGATCTTGGAGTCGATGTCGTAGGCGTAGCTGAGCAGATGCTGCTGGATGTACGCGTCCGCCAATGAACCGGCGAAGGCGTCCATGATCTTGCGAAGCGGAGTACCGACAGAGGTGTCCAGCTCCGGGTCGGACACCCTCAGGGCATCACGGATCTGCGTGACGATGTCATCTGGGGAAACACCCACTTCAGCACCCCTCCTTTAGTCGACCGGCTTCACAGAGCCACAGTTCGTACGACGTTGACCGCCGCGCCCGCCCGCGTGCGTAGGCCGACCAGGACCTTCACCGTGCTGAAGGAGACCTCGGCAGCCACTGAAGTGACCGCGTCCACTACATCGGCGTAGCTGTACCGGGATCGAGCAGTTGCCAGAGCGTCCGTTGCGATGTCAGCCTGCTGTGCGGCGACATACTGCTGCAGTACCCGCACCACCTCGGAGCGGACGAGGAGTTCCAGCTCAGCGGTGAGCGGTTCACCGATGTACGACGCGAGCACCGAGCCGTACTCGGGGTGGTAGGTGTCGTGGCCGTACGGCTCCGCCATCGCCAGGGCGAGGTCTTGCCGGATACGGGGGCCGCCGGTCAGCATCTGGTAGCCGCCGTCACCGATCGCGAGATCTCCACTCACGAGCGCCAGGGTCTTCATCGCCACCTCCTCGCCCCTTGAGCATCACCAGGGGCTGCTTCACAGGAGATGAGGGTGATGTCGGGCCCGATTTGGGCGCGCTGTCCACGACGGCGCGTTGCATGCGGCAGGATGTTGGCAAACCCCGCCCGCCAAGGAGGAAAAGTGAGCGCACGGACGCTTCCTCGTCAAGCGCACAAGAGCTTGATCAAGCTGATGATGTCTTTTGAGGCCCTCAGGGCATGGATCGTCAGCAACGGCTGCCTGGTGATCGGCGTCGGAATACTGAAGGGGGGCACCGGCAAGACCACGTCAGCGCTCTACATGGCCCTGTACCTTGCGCGTGTCATGGGCCTGAAGGTCGTTTTCGTGGACACTGACGACAACAGCCAGAGCGCTGAGAACTGGGTCTCCATCAGGGAACGTCGCCACCCCAGGGAGAACGTGCCCTTCGATCTGCACCTCTTCAAGAACCGCAAGGAGACGGACCCCGACCTTGCGGAGGTGATCGAGGAGCTGAAGCAGCACTATCAGGTCGTCATCGTCGATATCGGCGGAGGCGACAAGGAGGCGTACAGCGACCTCTGCATGACGGCGAACGTGCTGGTCATGCCTACGGCGCCGTCCGGCTACGAGACAACTCGCGTGGCGCCGTCGATGAAGCTGGCAATGAAGGCCGCGAAGTTCAACACCTCCGTGACAGGTCTCCACGCCTACGTGCTGATGGTGAAGACGTCCAAGTCGAACCGGCTTGCTGACGAACAGCGGGACTCCCTAGAAGTCGCCCTCCAGTCGATGGATCAGGTCGACGCGATCGTGCCGGAGGCGTTCCAGATCTCCAACGCTGTTCATTACCCACGGTCCTGGGAGCAGACCCCAAGCAGGGAAGACCTGAAGGAGTTCGGGTTTCTCCTCCGTTTCATGATGAAAGGAGTCGCGGCCTGATGGCCAGTCTGGGCAGAGCGACGGCGGCAAAGATGACCCCGGCAGAGAAGCGGAAGATGCTTGCGCGTGAAGCCGCAGCAGCCACCGCTGACGCACCTGCGCGCCGGGGGGAAGATGACGCGATTCCGACCGGGGTGCAACCCAAGGAAGCGCTCCCGCGTCAGGCTTCAGCATCGCCGGGCCCGATCGAACCGCAGCTTGATGACGTCACCCTCGGACGTGAGTCCCATGCGTTCACCTACATCGCACCTCCGTCGGACGCCGACATCCGTGATCAGATCGCTCATCACCGGCGCCGCATCGTTGTCGGCAACACCGCCCTCAGTGATGCAGTAGGCCGACTGGAGCGGGACTACATCCTCTCGGTCGGTCGGCATGTATGGGAGGCGACCTCCGACAACAAGGCCCTCAAAGCAGCCGGATACAAGTCGGTCGAGGCGTTCGGCGAGACCATCGGGTTGAGCAAGCAGGACGTCTACCGAATCCGACGCGCGCTTCCTGTCTACGAGGTGATCGCCGACATGGTGGAAGCGCCGCTCAACGAGAGGACCGTCAGAGTTCTCTACGGGACGCTGACCGACGAGAACAACGACTTCGACCCGACGCCGGAGCGTCAGGAGCGCCTGCGGACTCAGTTTGCTCAGATGAAGCTCGCAGGAAAGGTCAACTCTTCCGGAGCGGTCTGGGCACGAAAACTCCTGGTTCTGGGTCCGCTTGCGGACCTCATGGAGCCAGAACCCGAGGTGGAACAGCCGGACGTGGTTCTCAAGTTGAAACAGGCCGTGAAGAGCCGTCGACTGGTCGAACTTGACCTACTTCAGCAGGTCAAAGAGCAGAACCCCGAGGCGGCCCGGACGTACGTAGACCAGCTTCGCGAGCGCTACGAGGCGGCTGCCGCTCTCGTGCAGGGGTAAACCGTGACCCATGGGTCACGGTTTTGAGCGCCAGAAAAAGTGTGACCCATGGGTCACACTTTTTCTGGCTACAGGGGCTCGTGGATTCTCCACGCTACCGTCGACAGGTCAGTGGTCGAGCTGGACCGGACCGTGAACGACGCTCCTGGGACTCGGGCGGAGATCCGCAGCCACCCCGGCGTACCGCCGTCGGCCTGACTCATCACGTAGATGTTGCTGGCAGCCGTCACCGCCGTGGTCGCGACAACGGCAACACCAGCCGTGAGGACGACACGACCGTGTAGGGGGTCCGGCCCTGCGGGGGTGGCCACGAGCGCCGTGAACGTCCATGCGCCGAGGTCCCTGTCCACGAGCCAGGTCTGCCCGACCCGAGGCGTGATGCCAGTCCGCTGCAGCCCTGTACGCACTTCAACGACCGTACCCTCCGTGTCGACGGCGCGGGCGATGCCGCTCAGGGCACTGATTTCGCGGATCAGGACCTGCTTGATGCTCCAGCCGATACCGTACGTCGCCGCGCTGCCCATTACTTACCTGCCACGGGGAGCCCGAGAAGCTTGTTTCCCTTGCCGTTGATCCGAGCGGGGGCCGCGATACTTGCCGACGTCGAGAAACCACCGCCCTCACCGAATTGGAACTGATGGGTGACCGTGGTGACGTACCCCTGGAAGTTCGCGAACGGCAACTGCATGACCATGCCTGGAAACAGCTCAGGCATGAAGGTCAGCGGCACGCTGGCGGAGTACTGGTACGCGAACTGGCGCATGAACAGAAATATCGCAGCGAACATCTGGGCCTTCGGGCCGACAAGTCCAGGGAGCTGCTGATAGTCCGGCCGTGCCCCGAACCGCGTCTTGATCCAGGTGGCGAACGTCTTCGCCTCGGCTTCGGTCATGTCCATCCCGAACAGGGCCTTCCATACTCCGGGGAAGTCGATCGTCACGACACCGGTCGTGAAGACGGCGAGCTGGTCGAGGTACGACTGAGCGACGGAAGAGACGGTGCCAGTCGACGGGTCGAAGAGGTTGCCGGAAACCGGGGAGGTGACCACGAACTGGTGCGTGACCATGTAGTCGTCGCTCCAGGTGACGGTGAAGTCCTGGACCTCGATGGGCTCGACGACCATTTTGGCCGCTGTTCCCCACATGCCGTAGTAGTCCGGGTACCAGGCGATCAGGTCGCCGTTCGGGGCGCTGCTGAAGCTCCTCATCGTGGAATTGAAGATGTTCTTGAGGTACGGCAGCAGAGGCTGGTCGTTGAGGAGCGCACGTGGACCGTTGAGGGCCTGCGCGAGGAGGTAGTTCGGGTCGTTCTCCGCCGTGGAGATCGGCAGCCACGCATTGTCGCCGAAGAGCTTGTCGAAGGGGTCGTTCGGGTTGTAGCCGGGCACCTCAGCGCCAGTGCCGAGTTGCACACCGTCCGGGCCTGTACCCACGGTGCCGTCGTCGGTTCCTCCCGTGTCGATGCCGCTCGCTCCGGTGGTGTAGCTGATGCGGGGAAGGAAGCCGCCGTAGTCCCAGTAGCTGGGATCCGAGGGGGGGTTGACTCCGACATCGTGGGGCTTCGCACCAACGCGGTGGGCGCCGATCGTGGATTTGCCGTCGCCGAGGCACATCTCGACGTGGAAGATCGTGCTGAGGCTGCTGCCCTTGAAAACGAGTGCGCCGGGTGTGTGGAGTGCGGTCTGCACAGAGACGAGTTTTCCGTCGGACTGGCAGAATTTCGCTTGATCTGAAGCGACGCGCGGCAGCCCGTACAGGGCACCGAGACCGCGCAGAACCATGGACTGGACGAAGCTGGAGCAGTCCAGCGCCGGAGGGGGTTCCGCCTTGAGGATGGCGAGCTGGGTGCCCCCGTACTCCTGGCTGTAGGGGATGTTCGGGTACTTCTTGCAGAAGTTCACGGCGAGCTGGGCGAGGGCCGCCCCGGAGAGTGTGCCCATCGGTTTGCTATTGAGGGGGTTGCTCGTGGCGCCCTTGTCGAGGTCCCGGACCATCGCCGTGGCGGCGGGCTCGTGCTGAGCGTAGAGGCCAGGAAAGGCGCTTCGCTCAACCTGCTGTGCCGCGCCGCCGACGCTGAGGACGGCGCGGCCGGGGATGGCGAAGAGGACCTTGAAGAATTTCCGGGTGGCGTAGTCGGGGTTGGTGACTTGCTCGTACGTTCCCCAGGACTGCGAGGGGCGCATTTGGAAGAGCCCGGCCGAGTCCTTGTCTCCGCCCTTGAGGTTGCGGAGGCCGGACTCCTGCATAGCAGCGACGAGCGCGATGATGATGTCCCGATTTCCCGCGCCGACGCTCTTCCCGACAGTGTAGATCAGTGCCGCGTTCGACTTCTGCTCCGCGCTGTTGAAGCCGCCATACGTGCCGGTGAGCGCGCTTGACGTAGCCCCGCTGACGCCGCCGATGGATGACGTCCCCAAGGACTGCATAAGAGTCCTTGCCAACTCGTCGGCGCCGGTGAGCTGTGCGTCGATCTGCTTCGCGAGGTCCTCGATGACCTTGTACCAGGTGCCAGGGATGGCGGCGATGTGCGCCTTGGATTCCGGCCAACCAACGACCTTGCGGAGGATCGTGAGGACGACGTTGGTCATGCCGCCGTCGGAGACCCCGTTGTCCTTGCCTGCGTCGGTGAGGGCCTGGCGAACCATGGCCTGTGACGCTTCGGCGTGTGCGTCCCAGAACCAGTACTGCAATCGCTTCAGGCTGCACGACGAGGTCAGATTCACCACGCGTGGCCATGCGGTGACCAGTGGCACCTGGTTGAGATAGCCGGTGTAGACCAGCAACCACTTCAGGCGCTTCATCTCCACGCTGATGCGGTCGTTGGGACTGAAAACTCCGTCGTACTTCCGCCGGGCGTTCTGGAGCCGGAACTCGAAGGTCGACACTCCGTCTGAGCGGCGTATGAGGGTGCCGTCGACGAGGTCGCCAGAGACGTCCACGATTCCGTGCTTCTCCGTGGAGACGTACACCTTGACGTTCGGGGCGTAGACGAATTGCGGCACCAGACCACCTCCATCCCTTGGGTCGCGGAAGCGGCAGGATCACATCAGTCGCCGTAGTCGGCCGGTGCGAATCCGGGGTCGGCGCCGGAGGTGTGCGGGAGTGGTATGGGGTTCTGCCCCGCGTCACTGCCTCCGTCCGTGCCGTCGATGACGGTGGTGTAGGAGCCGCTGGGGACGGCATTGCCGCCGAGCTGTGTTCCGGACGGCCAGAAGTACTTCAGGGAGGGGTCTGAAGCCGCTACGAAGTGGCTGGTGGCCCAGCTCTCGGTGTCCTGTGGTTCGCGGGTCGTTTCGAAGGTGACGGTCGGCGTCCACAGCATCGCTCCGACGGTGTCCCCCCAGTCGAATCCGGTGAGAGGAACGCCCTCCCGGTCGAATTTCCTTGCCGGGACCAGCACCCGCATGTCGGGAAACTTCTGGCCGCCGGGCAGGCCGGGGTCCATGACGTAGTCGGCGTACGCCTGCATCCAGTCGCTGAATGCCTTCCGCTCCGCGAAGCCGTTGAGGAGCATCCTCAGGTAGAACTGGGCGGGCGCGACACGGTGCGGGTAGTAGGCGCGGCGGTTACGGCCGGTGGATTCGGCGGCGACCATCACCAGGCCGTGGCCGACGGTGTCCACGCGTGCCCGGAAGGTCTGTGTGACGCCGCGACGGGGGTAGGTCAGGGTGCAGTTCAGGCCCTGCCGGGTGTCAGCCATGTTCCACCTCGTCGGCCGGGTCCGGGGTTGTCTCGTTGACGTGCTGCTGAGGGTTGTACGGCGCGAACTGCGGACGGGACATCCGGTCGTGGTCGGCGGACGACAGGTCGTGGAAGAGGCCGCGTTCGGTCATGACGAAGCCACCCATGGCGACAGTGTGGCCGGTGAGGTCGGAGGGCAGCGGCTGGGGCATCGAGACGGGAACGTCGCTTCCCCACTGGTTCACGGTCATGGTGTCTGTCCCTTGTCCGAGGGGCCGCTGTCGGCGAGACCGCCGTTGTACTCGCTCTGCCGCCAGCCGATCCCTTCCGATATACGCGCGATATACGAGGCGATGGCTTTCTCCTGCGCCGCGTTTATCACGTTGTCACTGCTTCCGGCCCTGACCAGGCTGTCAGAACCGCCCTGGACGACGAACAGGGCCAGCTTGTAGCCATGGCTGTATTTTCCGGTCCGGTGCTCGACAGAGCCGTTTCCGTCGAGGTCGGCGACGGATTTCAGATAGACCTTCCAGCGCCAGTTCCTGGACGGGTAGTTGAAGACGGCGGGCGGATGCATGGTTCCGGGGGTCGTGGCGTCGCGGGACTGGTACTCCATGACGGCCCTGCAACGGGTGATGAACGCTTCATGAAGGCGCCAGGAGGCGCCCGCATGGTCAGAGAGACCGTCCTTGGACCGGCCCGCACCGTGGTCCTCTCCGAGGTAGCCGGTGACCGTCAAGTCTCGGAGAGTCGCGCCGGTGATCTCCACGACCCGTCCGCCGATGGTGTCGATGGCGTTGGTGTGGATGTCGAAGCCCCAGTCGATGGAGCTTGGATTGAGGCGGAAAGTGATGCTGGGACCGCCGCCGGAGAATCCGAGTGAGGCCAGGGACATCTCAGCCTCCGTTGTAGGACGGGTTCGACGCGTACGGGCTCTGTGGCGGCGTCGCGGTGGCGGCCGATCCGGCCACGCCGGTGTTGTCCAGCACGGTCAGCAAACGGCGTGCGTCCGGGGTGAGGCCGATCTGAAGCTTGCCCGCGCTCGTGCTGTTCTTCTTCGTCCAGGTGTCGTACGCCATACCGGAGTTGTCGGTGGCGGCTGCTTCCTTCGAGTAGTCCCGCAGGGGGTCCACGTTGTCGGCGCCGACGACATCCTTGACGCTCTTCCCGGCCTGGTCGCCGGAGACGATGACGGCCTTGCCGGTGGCCAGTTCATTGCGGTGGTTTTTGATGGCGTCGGCCAGCGAAACGACGCGCTTGCCGGACTTAGTGGTCACCGCGACCTGCGTCTTGTCGTCGTCGACGTCCTTGAGGAGGTTGCGGATGACGAGGTCCTGGTTGTCCGTTCCCGCGCTCTGGCTCCAGTCCTGGTAGGCGCGCGTGGCCGCTGTGGACTTGGTCCCGAGGGTGCTGGTGAGCATGCGTCCGCGATCGTGCTGCATCAGGTACGTGCCCGACTGCGGCCGGTTCCTGTCGTGGAGCTGCTGGTTGGTCTTGTTGGTTCCGGCGGCGATGGTCTTCGCGGTCTCGGCGGCGCCCTTGCCGTTGTACTGCTGGACGATCCACATCGCAGCCTTGACGGGATCGTTGGTGAGGCCGGAGTTGCCGGAGATCGATGCGACGACAGGACCGAGGGCCTGGAGATCATTCGGGTAGAACTGGCGGAGCATCTCCTCAGCGATCTGCTGGACGATGTCCTGCCCGACGTTGCCGCCCGCATCGTTGATCTGCTCCTTGACCCAGTCCGCGACTCCTGGCTTGAGAATCGCGTCGACCGTGGCCGCATCGAGCTTGGCGTCAGCAGCACCCTTAACCCCTGCGCCGCCGGTCATGTACTGCGCTACGGAGATCCCGGAAAGCGAGGAAGCCATCACCGCGTGGGACTGGGAGAGGCGCCCGGAGACATCGACGCCCTGGAACGACCTGCCGTAGGAGTTCTTCGTCTGCTGTTCGAGTTGGGCGACGTCCGCAGACGACGAGCCGTACCCCGTCTTGATCGCGGTGTCCATGAGCTGGGTGAACTCGCCTCTGGCCATCTGGGCGTTGACCCCGGCTTTTCCGGCGGAATCGGAGACGTCCTTGAGCGCCTTGGAGAGATCCTTGAAGTTGGTCAGGGCACTTTGGGTGGCGACCTGGATCTCCTGAAGGCTCTCATCGACGGTCGCGCCGTAGGACGTCTTGCCGTGATAGACGAAGTCGAGGGCATCCTGACGGCCGGGGCCGCCCTCGACCTTGGAGTTGAAGCCCAGTTTGGTGACGCCCTTGAACGCCTGGCGCGCCTCCTGGCTGGACAGGACGCCGAAGGTCGACCAGCGGTATCCCTCTTCGGACAGCCGCTCGCCGAAGCCGCTCGCGTTCGATCCTCCCTCGATCGACTGGTAGAAGGCGTTCTTGTCCCGCTGGGAACGGACCTCAGCCGGAACCTGGGTGCTCGCTGCAATAGCCGCGCCCGCCACGGCGCCCCAGGGGCCTCCCACAGCGGCGCCGATACGGGGCAGTGAGGAGCGCGCCCAGCGACCAACTCCGGTGCTGGTGTTCCAGCTTCCTGCGCCGCCGTGGGAGGAGCTTACGGGCGGCGCGGACGAGGCGCCGGGATAAAACATGGTGGATGGCACCATTGCGGGCATGCCGCCCCACGGATTGGGGACGCCACCGCTGGTGGGCATCATCATGGCCGGATAGGCGCTGCTGGTACCGGTGACTCCGCCCTGTGGCGTGCTGGGGGGTGTGACGGTCGTTGCCGTGCCGCCGCTCCGGCGAGGCTGGTTGAGGACTACCTGGCTGATCAGCGACTGGGCAGCCTGCTGAAGCCAGCCGACCGTCGGCGCGGCCGGTGGAGGGGTGGCACCGCCGGTCAGCCCCTGCACCCACGACGGAGGCGCGCTGCTGCCCGGCGGTTGCGGAGTAACAGCCTGACGTGCCGCCATGGCCTGTGCGGAGGAAGAGGGCAGGTTGTTGTAGACCTGCTGCTGGTGCAGCAGTGCCGCGAGCTGCATGGCGATCGCGTTGAGCGCTGCGGAGGCTCCCGGTCCCGGCGGCGGTGTCGTCATGTCCACTCTCGATCGAAGTCGACGTCAGCCATCGGAACGCTCCTAATCACCGGCGGACTGTCAGGCTCCGGGTCGCTCACCGTGACCCGGTTCGCCGCCAACTGCTGCTGCATGAGCTGCCACTCGTCGGCGGAGGCGTCGGTTGCCCACTCCACCTCCGAGTAGTCCCAGTCATCCGCCGGATCCAGATCCGGCACTTCCTCGGGCGGATCCTCCGCGCCGGACCGCACGGGCACCACCTGCTGCTGCGCCCAGCCGTCAGCGAGGATCAGCAGCTCCAGGCCGAAGCTCTGCACCACGGACGGCCTGGAACGCGTCAGGAGCCCTCTGCGCTCCGCTACGCGGAGGTGTCGTTCGACCCAGGGGTCGATACGGCCGGGCCGAAGGCTTTTCCCATGGCCGCCACCACCTGCGCGGCCTTGTCCTCCAGCTCCAGATATCGCTCGAACACTTTTGCGATAGTGAACCCGAACCAGTTCTTCGAAACGAAGGAGAATCGCGCCTGCGCCCACTCCGCCAGGTGGGCGTCCTCACCGATCGGACTCGGCAGCTCCTCGCCGTCGACGCTCACCGTGGCCATTGCCGCCACGGCGGTGGTGTACGCGAGCTGCTCACCCGAAGTGCCGATGTAGGGCTTGGTGACCAGAGAGATCGCAAGCTGCTCATCGAGCCCGAGAGTGCGGATCACGAACTCGTGGCCCAGCCATGACAGCGATGCGGTCAGCGCCCCGACGTACGTCAGGCCGAGGAAGGCTTCCGTGTACCGCTCATCGAAGGACGGCAGCGCGCTCCCGTCGTCATCGAGGAGCACGGCGGGAGCCTGATGGGGAGCCGTCTTACGGCCGGGCCGGGCGGCCGGGTCGAACGTGCCGAAGGCGTCGGACATAGGATCTCCGCTCACGTCAGGGGAGTGGTGTGCGTGTAAGCGGCGATGACGGGCTTGGCGACGTCCAGGCCGCCGACGGTGATGGTGTCTCCGTCTGCGATGTCGACGATCGTCACGTTGTGGTAAACCTTGCCTCGCCACTTCGACGGCGTGGACTCGGTGCCGGGCGGCTTGATGATCGTCTGAGCGGTGACGTAATTCGCCGTCGCGGCCAGACGGTCGAAGATTTCCACCACGTTGTTCGTGCCGGTCAGGCCAACCATCTGCTGCCAGTGAGCCGTATCCCACAGCTCCTGAATCGTGAGTTGCAGCGTGCCGCCTGCCAGAACCCGGCTGGTGGCGATCTCCTTGGGCGTACGACTCCCGAGCGGGTGGATAAAGCTGTACGCCTGACCCCGGTCCGACCATGCGCGCTGTCCCGAGTCCTCCACGCCAATCAGGTACGCGATGGCCTTGCCCGCATAGGCGAAAGTCGAGTAGCCGCTGCCTGTGACACGCGCCTTGCCGTTCGGCACGGCCACCACCCCATTCCGTAGGTTGTCTCACCCCCTACGGGCAGCAGAGTCATCCGAGACAGCAGCGGACTCCGGGCCTCGCCTCCCGGAGTCCGCTGGGTGCTGGCCGGGCGCCCCGTCAGTGCACGGCCAGCGGGTCAGGCCGCCTGATCGGTGTCCGTGGTGCTGTCGCCGGTCGTGAGGTCCATGCTGAACTTCACGACGATGTAGTTCATGGGCACAGCGGGCTTGTAACTGAAGGTCGCCTCGATCACGCTGGGCTGTCCCTCACGCTGCCGGACGGAAACGGGCGAGTACGCCACGATCACCCCGTCGGCGACAGCCCGCTCCAGGATCCCGGTGAGCGACGATTTGACGTTCATCGTCATGTCGGCGGTGATCGGCTCGCCGATCAGGCCGGACGACGACATGCCCGTCTGGATCGTCTGGAGGAGGGTGTCGCCGATCCGTGTCAGCGAGATCTCCTGCTCCAGCTCCGACGTGGTCTTCGTGGACGTCCCGTGCCGGACCATGAGCTGATTTGCGGCCGTGATCTCCGCGACGCACACACCGTTGCGCGAGAGGTTGTTCTTGAAGGTCCGCGTCATCGCCTGCGCGACCGTCGCGGGCAGGCCCGTGAAGGACGTCAGGGACTGGGCGGTCAGACCCCGGTTGACCGCGTTGAGGGCCAGCCGTCCGGCCATGGCTGCCGCAAGGTAGAAGCCGTCCACCTCCGTCGACGCGTTGACGGAGGAGTTGAACAGAAGCAGCCGATTCGGATACCCGAGCACCACCCGCTTGGAGGCCACCTGGACGGCGAGCTGGTCGTGGGTGACTGAGTTGTCGTACACCGCCGCCACACCGCAGAACGCGATGCGCCCGTATCCGTCCGACCCGGCCGCCTCGCAGTGGCTCTTGATGTCAGTCAGGAGGTTCGCGACGTTCGTCCCAGTGTGAGCATCGTACGTCCCGTTCACCAGGAGCGGCACCAGGATCTGCGCCCGGTAATCCGTCGCCACCTTCGCGTACGCCGCCACGAGCTGCGTCCGGTAATCTCCGGCCGACGGATCAGTCGCTACGCACAAAACCGTCGCAGCGCCGTTCTCGAAGGCGATCTTGGCCGCCAGAGTGATCGGCGAGGAGACCTGGCTGGCCGTGGGATCCGTGGGTGCCACGGCCACGAGGGCCGGTCCGAAAGTGGCCACGACCTGGTCGTACGAGTCGAATTCCGTCGGCTGGTAGTAGGACGACGACGTGAACGCGTAAGTGATGCGCACCTGGTCGCCGTTGCGCAGTCCGTTCGGCGAAGGAAGCGTCAGGTCGCCTTCGTCCGTCGAGAGCCTCTTGATCTGCGTGGTCGCCGTGGCCGCGCCGCCGGACCCTGCGATGACGACGAAGGTGTAGTCATCGCCGTACACCATGACCTGACCGGCGAGATTCGTCACGATAGGCGCCGCGATCGGCGGCGGGCCTGCCACGGCTGAGACGTAGACGCCCCTCTGGGACAGGTTCGTGGCCGACGCCGCATAGACTGTCAGCACCTCGGTCAGAGTCTGGTAACCCCTGCCTGGACCGAAGACCGTCACCGTGTTCGTCGACACCGACCTCGGCGATGCAGACGGTGTGCTTTCGTCGGTGACGTACACACCCGGCGGCGTGTACGTCGCGGTCGAGATGTCAGTCATGCCGTCTCCAGCGTCGTCGCGTCAGCTCTCACCCCTTGGCTGTGGCGCGGCACCCCGGAGACAGCAGGACTCTGCTCAGTTCAGTGCCAGTCGTTGAAACCGTCAGAGGACTCGGCACCAAGTCCCAGTTGGGGGGTGGGGATGACGTCGATGCGGGACAGCGGCACCAGATTGCCGGTTTCCGGGTCCGGGCAGAAGTCACCGATCAGATCGATGTTCAGCGTTCGTTCGTAGACCACTTCGTCGGTGCCCCACGGAGTACCCGGCTCCGCGCTCTCGCCGGTGGACTCGATCTCGTCGACTCGCGCGGTGAGGTCAATCAGGTCGTTGTGCTCGATGTAGGACCTGAAGCGGCCGAGGAGGCCGCCCTGCTGTGAGAAAGCGATCACCCGGATCAGTTCGTCATACACGCGGTCTCGTTCGTACGACGAGAGCGCCACGACGATGAACTCCCAGGCGCCCTTGAACCGCCACCTGGTGTACGGGGCGACGCGGACATCGAGTCCCGGCGCAACGTCCTCGATGTGAGCCACACCCGACTGCTGCAACGGCTCGGTATCGGTGTACCGCACCCAGACCTCGGGCAAGTCGATGCTCTTGACCGGATACTCCAGGCTGGCATGTAGCCCCCGGAACTCCGCAACCGGGTACTGATCGTCGAAAGTGGCACGCAGCGCCTCGATGCCCAGTGTCTTCACCTTGGTCACATACAATCCGGCCTCCTCCGTCACCTCTTGAGGCGCAGACGGAGAAGCGGACAGGCTTACAAGGGGGGCGCGGCTTCATTTGAAGTCCTCGCCGTGCAGACGAACCGAATTCCGCCACCCCTTGTCTGCCACATAGACCCGGACGGGCAGCAGACCGGATTTCTGGGCGGCGGCGGTCATCGAGGCGTTCAGGAAGGAACGGGGGGTGAGCCCAGGATGCCGCCACCAGACGCCAATGTTTCCCGAATGCACAGCCCCAGGCGTCTTCCCCGGCGTAGTCCAGGGCCGCTTGGCCTCACGCCAGCCGATCCGGCCAGGGGCGCCGGGATAGTGCATGGGCTTGTCCGAGATCAGCACGCGCAAGCCCGTCTTGGGGTCACGGCGGTAGATCTTCTTTCGCTGTCCGATCTTCGCGGCACGCCGGAAGATCAAAACCTGGATCTTCCCGGACTCGGTGGTGCGGACCTTGGACTTCGGGTGATTCTTGCGCTCCACTCCGGTCGGGTCGTCGATCCACATCGGAATCACTTTGCCAGCCAGGGACCTCATGGTGAAGGGCTTCGTACCGTGGTCCTGATACCAGACGACAGGGGTGTCCCACTGGACGCCGAAGTAGCCCTTGCCGTACAGCGGTTGCAGACCGCGTGCTGCTGCGCCGGAGAGCTTCGGCATCCGCCTACGGGTCATCCGCACGGCGTCGCGGGCGGCTGCACGGGCACGGCCTGGCGGCAATCCGGGCTCGACCATGATCATTCGGTCGGGGCGCTCGACCAGGTGCACCTCGGGGACCTCGGCCTGCGGCATTGGGCCTCCTCAGAACAAGGGGAGCTGCGTGGGCCTCGTCGGAGGGTTCTTGGCATCCCACACCAGGGCCTGCGTGTGGGACTTCTTGAGCAGCATATCGGCGGCCAGGCGATGGTGGCCGTCCACGACGTGCATCTGCCCCTGCTCATTGCGGTACAGACGAGGCAGGTCAGTGCGGACATGCGTCGGCACCGGCATCGAGTCCTGCGTCGGGTCGTGATCCGGATTGCCGATCTCGTCCCAGTCGGCCGGATGCGGCTTCCCTGGGTGAAAAATGTTGTGCGCGACGGAATTGGCATCCATCTCGTACTGACTGGCATGGATCGGTTGCCGCAGCGAGACCTTCTCCGGCTCCATGCGATGCCACGCCTTGTGGTTCAGCAGTTCGTGCGGATAGGAGCCGCTGTCCGAATGCTCGTACCCGGTGGCGAATCCGTAGTCGGAGGCGCGGTCGGAGTCTGCCCTGAGGTGATCGCGCAGTGTCCGAAGACCAGCTCCGGCTGCATATCCGGGGATGCCATGACCGTCGGAGACTTGCTTTTTCAGCCGCTCAGCGTGCTGAGCGTAGCCGCCGCTCGGGTTGCTGTAGTCGTGCCAGGTCGCCGTCACCGGCGGCATCCTCCCGATGTAGCTCCAGATCAGGCTCATACGGTACCTCCGCCTCCGTGCACGTCAGTTGCCCAGGTCCCGTTCGTGGATCATCACGCCGCGCGTATGGGTTTTGCCGAGGAGCATGTCGGCCGCGACCCGGTGGTGGCCGTCGACGACCTCCAGGCGGCCGTTGTGCCGTCGCATGAAGCGCGCGGTGTTATGGAGGGCCTTCTCTTCCGGGGTGGACTCCGAGCCGGACTCCGACTCTTCACGGCTGTCGTCATCCCAGCTCGGCTTGTAGTCCGGATCTCCGACAGCGCTCCGCTCAGTGGGCTCGTGGCTGCCAGGGTGGAAAAGGTTATGAGCAACGGAGTCGGGCCGGATGAAATTTTGTGTCGCGTGAAGGGGCTGCCGAAGGTCGATGTTCTCCGGCTTCCGGCCTTCCCAGGTCTTGGGATCCATGAGTTTCCTGCTCATGGACAGCGAGTAGTGGTGCGCCTGGTCGGAATCGGAGGCAAAACCGTGATCGGTCGGCGAGGTAAAGAGGGAGCCGCTGGAGATGTGGCCGACGATGTGTCGCAGCGCGCCAGTGGCCGCCTTCTCGTCGACGTGGTGGGCATCCGCGACGTGGCTGATGTACCGGGACCGGCGCTGCGCCATCGACTCATGGGGGTCACGCAGCGGGTACTCGTCGTCGCCCTCGTGCTCGAAATCGCGGTCGCGGCTCCACCAGGCCGCTATCGACGTCAGCATGACTCCGCCCTCCAGGTCTCACCCCTTCGGACGGGCGGAAGGATTGCGACAGGGCCCTACTGTGCAATTTGGATGAACGGACTGCGCTTATTGCTGATGAGGGTCACACATCAGCGCACCGCTCAGTCCCTCTCGTAGAGCGGGATCAGCGGGGCGCGCAGTACCTCGACGTCAGCGAAGCTCACCGGGGCCGGGGCGGTGCGGTTGAGGATCGTGATCAGGTCGTTCGTGTCCGGCGGGATGAGGTAGGCGACGGCTTCAGCGTCCTCAACGTTGGCGCTGCCCAAATTGTAGGCGGTGGCTGTGTCCCGCTGGTAGGGAGTGCCGAACCCGGTGCGGATCGTGGTGCGCTGTGGCGCCCGCATCTGCAGTCGCTCGCCGGTCGCGCGCATGACGTAGTCGCCGGAGTGGATACGGAAGTCGCTGGTGGTTTCGAACTGCAGCTCCTGCGGGGAGACGACGCCGCGCGCGGTGAAGGACTGGGAGTCGTCGGCGTCGGTGAAGATGCAAGGGCGGACGATCAGCGCGCGGTATCCGCCGGTGAAGGTGGTGCCGTAACAGTCCGGACACCGGTTGCGGGCGGCCTGGCCGTAGGCAGCCGAGATCCGGTCGCTGGCGCACGTGGGGCAGTGACCGACCAGGTTGGCGTCGTAGTCCCGTGCGGTCCAAAGCAGGACGAACAGCGCGTACTCGCCGATCATGTAGAGGGCCTGATCGTGGCGGGCGCGCTCCTGGTCGACAGCCCAGTTCTGCTGTGTCCGGGTGTAGAGCCGTTTCGACGGCGGCGTCGGAGCGCTCATGTGATGAGGTCGGTGCTCTCGAAGACGGCGTCCTTGGTGGCTTCCGGGATGACACCGAACTGGGCGTCGCTCAGGATCGCGGTGTCGCCGCCCTGGTAACGGTTGCCGTTGGGCAGCACGACGTCCACGAGGCCGTTTTTCAGGACCACGGTGTAGGCCATGGGAACCCCTTCAGTCGGTTTCGGGCCGGGTATCGGCTTCAAGCTCGGGGGCATTCTGCTCGGCGGCGGCGTCGTCGGCTGCCTGCTCGGCGGTGACGACTTGCCGGATCGCCGCCATGGCGTCCCATGCACAGGCGGCGACTGCCGAATCGGTGATGGACTCCGTCTGGGTCTCCACGTAGAGCGGCTGGCGGCTGCCCGGTCGCAGCGCCAGGATGAAAACTTTGGCGAGGAGCGGGTCTCCTGGCGCCGGGACCGTGAGGGTGGCCTGCACGAGTACGTGCAGGTTGTCCTGGGAGGGCCAGCTCTTCTGGAGCGCCGCCACGGCCCAGCCCTCGATGACGTCCGGGGCGTCCTGGAACCGCTTGATTTCGACCATGTCGTTCTCCTCGCCGTGTGGTGTCATCCCCTGCAGCGGCAGACCACACCCGAGACAGGACCACCTCTGATCGAGTCTCCATGTAAAAAAATTTCCACGCAGAGATGTCGATCAGTACATTCGGGTCATGATGCGAGGGCGCGCGGCCACCGACAGCGGCGCCCTGGTCGGCCCCCAGCGGCCGTATACGCCGCCGGACACAAGCACCCGAGCCCGGCCCAGACCCATGTTGGCGATCTTGAAGGTGGCGAGCTGCTCCTTGAGTACCGGCTCCTCAACGCCGAGGACCTCCGCCCACCGGTCCATGTAATCGCGCCGGTCGAGTCGTGAGACCCCCGACCCCGACGCCAGATCGGGCTGCTCCACGTAGGACCGCATCAGGTGACGCAGACACTCGACGTACAGGGCGGATTCCAGAAGTGAACCCCACTTCGCGACCGGAAAACTCGCGCCTCCGTCACCGTCGATCGTGTACGTCTGATACGGCTGAGCCATGGTGTTGAGACGGCCGACCGCGATCTTGAGGAGCTGTGCCATCCGGTTCCGGCCGAAGTTGCTCTGGAAGTACGTCTGAAGGTGAGGACCCTCGGTAGCGAAGTCGAAGAGGTCGCCGAACCGGTTCCAGACGGACTCGATGAGTTGCTGCATGTCATCGCTGAGCCGGTCGTACTCAGGAGCGGTCTTGCCGACCTCCACCCAGACGCGCCACTCCTCATCGACTGCGTTGACCTGGTAGGTCCACACCAGGACGTATGGTCCGGGCGTGGCCGTCTCACGGCTCGTCAGCCGCGCCGAGTACATCCCAGGACCGTCGTGGTCAGCGGGCCCGCTGACCACGACGGCGGCTGCTTCATCGTCGTGGAGAAACGCCGCCGTGACCGGGCCGTCGGCGTCGGCGGCCACCCCGTCACGCATGACCTGGAGGCCGAACGTTGCGGCACGGTAGCGGGAGACGTACTGGCGGTCAGTGAACTCTTCGGTCGTCATCACGTGTCCGAGGAGTTCACGAGGATCGCCACACCCTGAAGCGCCACGAGCTTCACACTGCCGCCGGTCGTGACGACCTGCGTGCTGCACTCCACGTGGACACCGAAGTTATGGGACCCCACACCAACCGCCCGCAGCCCGATCGTCGGAACCATGAAGTTCCTGGAGAGGGCCGTTCCGCTGGCGTTGATCTGCGTCTCGCGCGTGTACGACCCCTGGTCGTTGACCTGAGCGTCGGTGCCGTCGACCTGCGCCTTGGTGTTGACGTTCATCGTCTGCGTACTCAGGATCGAGTGCTCGGAGTTGATGAGAACGAGCAGGGCGCCAGGCCGGTTCACGTTGAACGTTGCCAGCTTGTAATACACATGCGTACCTGCGGACATGGAGATGTTGGGTCGCAGCCAGCCCGTCCACACCGGCGGCACCGGCAGCACCTCACGCCAGGCGGTGCCGGTCCAGACGATCTCCCGGCGCGTATCGGCCTCGTAGACGCGCATCCCGGCCTGCGCCGCGCCCCATGCCGGACGTGTGGCCGACGTGCAGATGAAGTTTCCGGGAGACGCGTCGATCTTCGTGAAGATGTCGTTGAAGTCGGCCCGCAGAAACGGGTCGGACGGGTCGAAAGTTTTCAGTCCCAGACGCGGGGTCGATCCAGACATCGCCGTCCTCTCCTCAAACTGTGGTCTCGCCCCTTCAGGCCGCTCACCCACCCACGACAGCAAGACGCCCCACCTCCGAGGGCAAATGAGGCGGGGCGTCTTGCTGTCGTGAGCGTACCTACACCACCGTGTAGTTGTTCGAGGCGGCCGACGTCGCCGACTGCAGCGCGCCGATTGCCTGCACCGTGACCGTCACCACGGCGGAAACCGTCAGACCCGCGACGTTCGCGGTGAGCACGCCGCTCGCGACATGAGTGCTCTGCCCGGACGACGCGCGGACGGTGTAGCCGCCCGACGGCGCCGGGGAGGACGCGGTCCACGACACCGTGGCAGTACCGGAGGTCCCCTGCGCGACGACCGTCGGCTTGCCGGGTGCCGTCGGCGCGCCGTACGACCCCTTCTTGATCGACCCGTCCTGGTTGTAGATCGGATTGATCTTGTTCTCGGGCCAGAGGCTGCCGAGCGGGACCGCCTCATAGTTCATCGCCGACACCGACGGGGACGAGAACGGGGACCAGGGGCCGTCACCGTTCCGGTTCAGGGCCCGCACCCGGAACCGGTACGGCTGCCCTCCGGCAACTTGCTCGAACTTCACCGAATTCGCACCGCGAGGAGCCTGCGCGTGACCGCCGGTGTCGCACTCAACTACGTACCCGAGGACCTTCGCATCGGTGGCCGGGTCAGTGACCGCCGACCAGGACACCGTAATGAAGTGGTTCCCGGACACCACCGTCGGAGTGTTCGGCGCCACCGGTATCGCCGTTGAACCGATCGGTTGCGCGCCGATCGACCCGGTCTCCGGGGTACTCGACATCGCCAGATTCGGATTGAACGTCGCACCGCCGGTTCCGTCCGTGGTCGGCGAATCGGTGTGCGTCGTATCGACGGTCACGCCCGGCTGCGGCGCAGGAGGAGCCTTGTACGGCGGGTACACGTCCACGACAGGCGACGACAGGGTGTCCGGCGTCGACGACACCCCCGTCGGTGTCGGGGCCCAGCCGCGTGCGGCAACGCGGCCCGCCTCCGTGGTGTCGGGCGTAGTGGCCGGAACGGGAGCAGGAACCGGCTTGCCCTTGGTGCCGATCGCGTCCGTGGTGTCTGTGGTACTGCTCATGTCCGTGCTGGCCACGACGGCCTCCTGTCAGCTTGATGCAGGCTTCGGCGCCTGCGTCCTCTTCGCGGTCGTCTTCTTCGCAACCGCTTTCCTGGCCGAGGTCCTGGTTTCGGAAGGTTCCGGCGGAAACACGGAGAACACCTGTTCCTCGTCCTGGGGCTCCTCGGCGACGCCAGGGGCAAAGGCTGCCGCCACGTTCGCCAGCGACTCGCCCGGACCGCCCGCAACGCCCGAGGTGTCGAGGGTGCCGGAAACGAGCAGGAGCTGCTCGTGGGAGCTGAGGGCGGACATCAGAGGACGACCAGCGGGTCGACCTTGACCGGCCGGAACTCGGTTCGCGGCTTGTATTCGTTCGCCTCGTCGAAGATCACGTTCTGGACAGTGAGGGGCTCTTCGGCCTTCGGAGCCCGCTTCTTGGGCTGCAGCATGCTCTTCATCGGGTCGTCGTCCGGGAGCCCCTCGACGCACAGCAGGCCGCGCTGGATCGCCTTGATGAGGTCGGGCTGCTGGAGCACCTCACGCGTCACGTAACGCTCGTGACCGTCCATCTCGTCGCCGAAGGGCTCGAAACGGAGGTAGGACTTGGGGCGCTCGGGGTCCGGGGTGATGACGAGGATGCGGTTGCTCTCGTTGACGAGCTTGAGCTGCTGCGGGAACTGCACGGTGGCCTCCAGATGAGTACCGTTGGGGTGACGGGTCGTGCTGTCACCCCTTGTCTGCGGGCAATCGCCTCCGGACAGCACCGAACCCCCGAGCTGATGCACGGGGGTTCGGGCGGCGGCCGGAGAACGGAGCCGCAGGGTGAGGGCCCACCACAAACCCTCACCCCCTATCTGGGCAGACCCGGCATCCGACAGGAGATCTATCGGAGATTGCACCGAAGGTTCCCAACCACCTTGCGAATGTGGCAAACTGAAAATATGTCACCCGCCAGGATGACCCTGGCTCGCACCGACATGTGCTCTGATCTGCAAGCCCCCGCTGCAGGGGGGGGCATCGGCGGTCCGACTGTCTGCTCGCGCGGTCAGAGACCCCGATGCCGTTCAGGGACGCCTGCAGTTGGGTGCGGGCATGACGTGGCCCCTCCCGAACCGAACGGGAGGGGCCAGGGCTCAGATCAGTTTCTTGGCTCGGGTGATCCACCTGGTGACGGTGGAGGCAGAGACCCCCATGAGATCGGCGATCTTTTCCACCGGCATCTCCCGTTCGGTCCTGAACGTGTATGCCTTCAGCGCCAGTTCGTCGGTCCTGGCCTTGACGGTCTGGTGGCCGTCGCCCCGTTCTGGGTTCTTGATCCATACGTCAATGGTGCTCGGTGACCGATCCATCAGACCGGCGAGTTCCGTGACAGTAAGGCGCCCGCTCAGTCTGCGGACCATCTCGCGCTCGGCCGGGGTACCTCGGGTCCAGTTCCGCGACCCCCTGGTGAGACCGCCGACCCACGCTTCGATGACAGTATCTGAACGCTGAAGAAACGCGCCGATCTTGGTGACGCCGTCACCGTTCTGGTACATCTCACAGGCCGTACGGAAGTCCTCTGGATCGAAGTCATCTCGACTCCGGTGGCGCTTTTGCGGCATAGCGGCTGGTCCTTCGTGGCGGTGGCTCTTGGCGGTTGGCTCATTTCTACCCCGAGCCGCACACTGAGGCCAGCGCAACGGCGGCCGGGGATGCCCCGGCCGCCGTTGGTGTGACACGTTCCGTCAGGACTTGACGATCTTCGCCAGACCGCGCGCGTTGAGGATCAGCATGCTCAACATCTCGTCGAAGACCCAGCCCTTCCAAAACGATTCGACGCGGTGGTTCTCCTCCACGTCGAGGCTGTAGAGGATGGGCAGCACGCCGAGGAACTGCGGGTCCGGCGTCAGGAACGTCGTGTTCTGCGGGATCACGATCGAACGCTGGAGCTGGAACTCACCGAACGAGGTGATGGTCTCGCCCGCGACGACCCTGTCCTTAAAAGCCCAGCCGGTCTGGTTGATATCCCACCGGTACAGGTCCCGGAAATCCATCGGGTTGATCAGGAGCCGCGAGGACTGCAGCTCGTGCATGTCGGTCGTCGACACCGCCGAGTACAGACTGCCGGGCGTGAGGTAGCCGGACGCCTCGGTGATCACGTGGTTCGGGGTGACCGTGTGGTCGGCCCGGCCCGCGTAATCGGTGATGGCGGCCTGCACGATGGTGACGAGCCGGGAATCCTCCTGCTTGAGGATCGCCTGCTTGCTTTCGTCCTGGAGCTGCTCCACGGCGTTGATCCGCAGGTAGAGAAGGTCCTCCTTGCGGATCGCGGGCCTCGTCGCGATCCGGAAGAACCGGACGTCGATGCGCTTGCCCTCGAAGGGCGTGATCCGGACTTCGCCCTCGGTCCCGGACATCATGTACGCCTGGCCCAGGTCGTCCCAGACGTCATACTGAACCGGTGTTCCTGGGGTGCAGGGATCTTCGACCAGGACGTTGCGGGTGATGCCCTGGTAGCGGAGCTTGAGCTGGATCGGGCCGATCATGCCCACGCCGAGGCGCTTGATGCCGTTGGCAGTGTCGGAGAGGACCATCTCCAGGCGCTGCTGCTTGGCCTCGTGGGTCATGGGGGTTCCGCCGCTGGCCTCGCGGCGGGCGAGGATGTCCGCGACGTAGCTGTCGGACTTGCGTGCGGTGACGCCGCCCTTGTGGCTGGTGAGCGTGCTCGTGGTCATGAGGTAGTCCTTGTCCTTCCGTCCGGCCCTGAGCAGCGCTTAGCGCAGTCCGCCGATGGTGATCTTCGAGGGCGAATTGACCTTGATGAGGCGCGCGATGGGGGCCGTGGAGGCACCGGACGTACCGGAAACTACGAGCTTGCCCCGGTTGGCTCCCGTGGTCTGGGCGTAGACGAGGACCTCGGTGCCCGTCCCGGTCTCGGCCCACGTCAAGCTGTCGTCGAAGGCGGGGGCGAGGACTTCGAACTCGGCGTCGGGGCCGAGTACCCAGGCGCTGAACCCGTTGAAGCCGACGTCGAGCAGCGGGTCGAAGCCGTCGCCGCCGACGTAGTCCCCGGCGAACCCGTAGGGGACGCCGACGCCGTTGATCAGCGTCACGTTCTCGCCGGTGGTCTTCATCAGGACCATGCCGGGGTAGATGTTGACGCTGCGGTCCCAGGCGGGGTCGAGGAAGACCGCCTTCGGGGTGGCCTGGGTCCAGCCGTAAGCGGGACGGAAGGTGCGCTTGATGTGGGCATTCGCAGCCCGGACGCGGATCATGAAGGTCCGCCCTCCTTTGGTCTCGGCTGGCCGCCAGGACCGGCGGGCCGCTTCTCACCCCTTCTCGTGGGCAGGCGGCTACAGGACAGGGATCAATCGACGGATTTTCTGGAGAGAATGAGGAAGACCCGCCCCCAGGGCGGGTCTTCCTCAAAAAAACGCCAGGTCAGAGGCCGAGGAACATGTCATCATCCACGGTGTCCGTCGAAGCCGTGCCGGGCTTCTCGGCCAGCGACGGCGCCGTACGGGCGGCCTGCGCGGCGCGGCGCGGGACGGTGGCTCGGTCGGGGGCAGCGGCGCCCCCCTTGCGGGCGTCCGCGAGTGACGACAGGACGTTGATCTCGTGGTCGATGATCGTGTCGGTCAGTCCGGCGTCCGCTTCGATCGACGCGGCCAGGGTGATGTCGTCGCCTGCCGCCAGCCGGGCCTGGATTCGCAGTCTGGCCAGCCGCAGTGCGGCGAAGTACCGGCTGCCGGTCTTCCCGCCTGCCATCTCACCGTCGTGCGGCGGGTTGGAGTTCGACTGGTTCGGGCTTATCGTCCAGGGGAAAGCGACCTCGGGCTGCATCGGATCCATCGCGCGGACGTCGGTTTCGATGCGGGTCTCCTCAGGCGGGATCTCCCCGGTGTTGGTTCCGGCGACGGGCGACGTGACGTCGACGAGGTTGTTGTACGGCTCAGCCGGGAGTGTGCCGCCGGGGTTGATCGCGACATCGGTCGTTGCCGCCGGGACGTGCTGGGTGGATCCGCCGGTCTGGCCCGGCGCCCGCACGTCGTCGTGGGTGACCGGCGTGACCGCTTCCTCGCTGCTCTCGGAAGCGGGCTGCTCCGGGCCGTCCTCGATGGGCTGGGCCGGGTTGTTGATGTCGGCGAGACGGGTGATCTCGGGGGTGATTCCCGCGAGTCGGGCAATCAGAGCGATCTGCCGGGACTGAACGGCGATCTCCTGACGCAGATCGTCGATGACGTGCTGCATGGCTCCCACGACGGTCATGAGCGGTCGGCTCATACTGAATACTCCTTCAAAGCCTGCGCTCACAGCCGTATGCCATGGGCGTGGATTCAGCTCGCAGTGGTGGTTCGAACAAGTAGGAAGATGTCGCCCTCGTAGATGTAAGCGGCCCTGTTCCCTGAGACCCAGCCGTTGGGACAGGGCGTACGAAGCCCGGTCGCCGCCATCAGACGGTTGTCGACACGGATCGTCTGCACGCCGTTCACCGGATCAGCCAGGACTTTGACCTCCGCAGGTATGGCATTGGCAGCGGCCTTCGCCGCTGCGAAATCCTGCTTCGTCATCGGCACCTCCTCCACCCGTTCAGGCGCTGGGACCGCGTGGGACAGCAGGCGGCGGCGGAGAGTCCTGTCCCTGCAGTTCGCCAGGGCTCAGGAGCTGCGCCCTCTGGCAGTTGGGGCAGACGTCCCCGGCGACGATGCCGTCGGCCGCCGCGTTCGGATCGTCCATGTTCTGGGTCTGCGGCGGTGTCGCGTCAACCGCAAAGCCGCAGGCAGGGCAGCCCAGGTCCGGGACGCCGTCGCCGGGCGTACCGGGCACCGGCTGCTCCTGTCCCTGCAGACCGGTTTCGTCGAGGAGCGCGTCAGGACCTTCGGGCTCGTCCGGCTGCTGCGGCATGTCCGGACCCTGCGTGAACGGCTCCCCTGTGTGATCCTGCGCCCCCCACGGCAGTTCACGAGGAACGGCCTGGCCGCCCTGTTCGGGGTCCAGGAGGGGATCAGCGGTCGGGTTGCCCTCGGCGTCGATCTCGCCCGGCTCGATGATGCCGTCGCCGTTGCGGTCACTGACTGCCGGACCGTGCTGTGTGCCGTCCAGGGCCTGGTCGCCGTCGGGCGACATCGGCAGTCCGCTGGCGTTGGGGTCCATCGGCAGCCCGTCGGGGCCGAGCGGCATCTGGCCGTCGTCGGCCTGCGGGGTCTGCGGGCCGCCCTGGCCATCAACGCGCTGCAGCTCACCGTTGTCGTCGACCATCGTGGGGTCGACGACCTGCTTGCGCAGGTCCATCCGTTTGGCCGCGTCCAGGTCCGGGTCCCGGAACTGGACCGGCGGGCTGATGAACCCGCAGATCTGGCACATCTGCCCGTCGTAGGTGTCGCCGTCTCCGCACACCGGGCACGCCTCCTCGCGGAGTGTGTCGACGTCTTCGGGCGCCTTTATCTCCCCGTACGCCAGGCGCACGGTGCCGTCGTCCATGACTGCCGAGGCGTCAACGAGGAGCGCGACGTGAGAGTTAGGCGGCTCCTCGTGCAGGCCGGGGGTGTGCTCCCTGGAGAGGTCCTGCCACTGGGACCGCTGATTGCGCTGAACAGTCTGGCGGCCCTTGCCGCCACGGCTGCCCGCGTCGGCGTCGGCGTTGAGGCGCTGCCGTACGAGCCAGGTGGTGGCCTGCATCTCATGCGGCGCGATGTGGCGCCCCTCGCGGTCGGAGGCGATGGCGGCTGCCGTACGGAACTGCTTTGCAGCGTGCTCGTAGTAGTGCCGGGATCCGGTGGGGAACCCGGCGGCGTCGTCAGAGGTAAGTCGGCGTCCGGCAGCGACGGACAGGGCATGCCGGTCGACAACGACCCTTTCCGACGGGCGTCCCTTCTCGTCATTGCCTCCGTGCTCGATCAGGTGTGCGAAGTCAGCGGTCTTGGGGCCCTTGAGGACCTTCTGGTGGTCCTCGCCGTCCATGATCCGCTGGGCGGCGTTGGCGTGGGAGGACATCACCATCAGGCCCTCACCCTTGCCGACAGCCTTCCCCTGAACGAAGGAACGCGCGGCGTTGTGCTGGTTCGCCCACCAATTCTGTTGCGGACTGTACGCCGACAGGACACCAGCGCCCTTGTGTGCGGCTTCTTTGTCGTCCTTGATCGTCGGGTCGAGCTTCGCGATGGCCTTGGCAACGTGGTGCGCGTCGGGGTACCAGCGGGCGCCCTGTTTCCGCTCTTCGTCGGTGGCCTTGTCCCAGTGGGCCAGGACGTGGTCATGATGCAGCGGCGTCTGCTGGAACCACGGGTGGTCAGCCGGATTCGGGTGAGCCGGACCTGCCGCCTCCTTCGCCGTGCCTGCCGGAGTCCATGGCCCGGTTGTCGTCGACGGAGGCGGAGGAGTGCTCACAGCGGCACCTGGAGTGCCCTGCAAAAAGTTGAGGCTCTGCTTGCCGGGTGTCTTCGGCTGGAAAGGCTGCGCCTGTGTGACGGCGCGCTCTCGCTTGTCCTGGAGTTGCTCCTGGTAGTCCGGCCGGTACCTGCCGCCGGTCGGAGTGCGGTCGATCGCATCCTGGGCCCGCTCATGGTCGCGCTTCCAGGTGTCCGGCAGGTGAGTGGTCGTGGGGTGCTCGGAGACCTGGCCGAAAGCACGGTCGGCGATGTCCCGCTGGCGCCGCAGCCGTTCCACGTCAGACTCGGGCTCTTCCTCCGGGGTCTGGGAGGCGGCCTTGTTCAGGCCGGAGGAGTCCACGCCGAGAAAGTGCGCGGTGGGATCGGCCGGAGGTTCCACCAGGATCGAGTTCTCGAAGAAGCCGAGGCCCTTGCAGATCTCGCGGACGAGTTCGCCGACGCGACGGCCGGACGCAGTGTGCCGGTAGATCCGCTGGCCCTTCAGCCGGGGGATGTGCGCGCAGTACTCGGCGGGGGTTGTGGCGACGTTGCCGCAGGCGGAGCAGAGGGACTCGGTGACGTCGCAGCCCATGCTGGTGCGGTCGACGTGCCCGTCCAGGATTGCTTTGGCGAGCCTGGGGAAGCTGTGGGCGTCGATCTCCATGAGGACTTCGACCCAGGTGTCGGGCGTTCCGTCGGGGTTGCGGTCCTCGTGAAGGGCTGCATCGATGCACACACCCCGTGCGCGGCGGTGGTTGTCGTTGACGTGGTTGACGAAGACGGGCTTGCCGCGAAACGTCCCGTACGCCTTCTTGATCTCGTCGGCGGGGAATTCATCCCAGTTGTCGTTGCAGCGCGAACTGATGGCTCGGGACCGGACGTAGAGGTAGCCGGGGCGAGGCTCGTAGTCGAAGACGGCGCGGTGCGCTGTCTTCGGGAGTCGCCATCCTTCGCCGCCCAGCTCGGCAGCGATGATCTGAGCCGTGGCGAATTTCAGCACCGGCGGGCCCTCCTCGGTCAACGGAGGCGCGCGGCACGTCTCCGCCCCTTGGAGGCAGTCATGGTCGGCAGGACAGTGACCTGGCGGTCGGACCGTCGTTATGCCCGGAGAGGTCGTTCCAGTTGTGCGGGATCCGTGGACAGAGCGTCACGATGAGGCATTCCTGTCACATCGAGCACGCAGGAACGATGTAGGGTTGCCTTAAAGACGAGAATTTTTTTATCTCTTTGGCGACAAATAGACGGGGCCCTCAGTGGCCCGCTACGGTGGTCCGAGACGTAAAGAGATCCGCCAAGCCGCCATGACATGCAGAGGGCCCCGACCGATCTACTCCCCGGAATGGATATTGATCGGTCGGGGCCCTGCTCCGGTTACGTCAGCGGTAGTTGGCGGTCTACCCCCGGTACTCCGGAGAGCCCGACGTGGCGGTCGCCGAGCTGGAACCGCTGGAGTCCTTGGCGTTGTGGTAGCTCGGCGTCACTGAGGAGCCGAGCAGCACGCTGAAGACCGGCCAGCGGGATTCGAGTGCGTGGGCACCGGTGTAGTAGACGGCGGAGGTGACGCCTCCGAGGCCCAGGACCAGTGCTGTCTGAGCCGTGCCGTCGACGCGGACACCGAGGGTGGCGAGGAACGTGATCACGTAGCCGACACCGACGGGCACGTAGGTACGAATCAGGGCGGGAAACTGCATGCGGACTCCTCTGACGACGGGCCTGTCGTCCCCTGGAGCCGTGATCATGACACCGGACAGGACCGGCTGACAGGGCATTCCGAACTTGCGGGTAGTCACGTCAACCCTTCTTGGCACGATCCGGTGGTATGGACGTGATCGTAGGCGGACTACTCCCGGTCGTGTCAAGTTCAGTCTCACATGTTCTTATTTCGGCCAAGACGGTGAGACTCATCGCGACACGGCGGGGGTAGTCTCTACCCTGCGTGCAGCACAACTTTTTTCATCTAGGAGGATTCATGCCGCCTCGTGCGGTGCCGCATGGCGCCCCCGACGACCCCGGACCACTCGGCCGGAAGGTACTGAGCCTGATCCGCCTCAAGAAGCACCCGTCCGGAGCGAAGTACACGCAGAAGGAGATCGCGGAAGGGGTCTCGGACCTCTACCGGAAGGACCGCATGGAGGAAGCGCTGCGCCTCCCCGAAGGCGAACGGGAGATCCGGCTCGCCGAGATCGAGCGTGAGCCGCCGCTGACCCACCGCACGTACATCGGCAAGATCCTCAACGGCACGACGGACAATCCGTCCCTCGTGATCATCGAGTACCTCGCCAAGTGGTTCGGGGTATCTCCCTCGTACTTCTTCCCTGGAGAGGAAGGAGACAAGGTCGCGCAGGAAGTCGAGCTGCTGACGATGCTCCAGGAAGCCAAAGAGGCAGGCCAGTTGGAAGGCTTGTCAGTCTTCGCCCGTCTCACGACCGCCCTGACCCCCGACGCTGCGCGCCGCGTCATGCAGATCGCCATCCTCACAGCCAAGACAGCCCGGCCTCCTGAGAACGGATCGGCCCCAGAGGGCAGCTAATGTCCACCTTGTGGACTAGTGTGAGCGAGCCGGGGGCCACGCAGAACGGGCGGGTGGGGCATGGGTTTTTTCAGGGGGAACAACGGCCGACGGGAGCGGTGGGGAAGCCAGCTCGCACGGCTGACCGAACATCAGAACGTCGAGACGGCTGAGGACTTGCTCCGTCAGATAGTCGAGGACCGAGGCAATACGCTCGTCCTCCTCGACGACAGCGGGATGGGCTTTTCCGGCGGCCCCTGCGGTATGTGGGTCCACGTGGAAGGAGTCGACATGGTCTGGGTCGACCCTGCGGCCACCGGCGCACACCGCGACGCGATCCTCTGCCACGAAGCGGCGCACATGCTCAACGGCGACGGCGCATCGTCACTTCGCGGAGACACCATCGCCACGCTGGCCGCTTCCAGCTTCAAGCACATCGACATGAGCCTGGTGGAAGCCGCGCTCGCGCGCACCACCTATGACGCCTTCGTTGAACGCCGCGCCGAAGCCTGCGCCACCTGGGTCAGCCAGAGACTGGCACGACGGCGCAGCATGCCTGCCGACGTCGTGCTCGACCGCATGCGCGGCAGTCTGGACTCGCGAAGCCAGTACTGGTGAGAACCGGTACGGACGACTTGTGGGCGCTGATGGTCGTTGCTCCCTTGTGGGCAGCAGCTCTCTGGCGGATCCCCGTCGTGATCAAGCATCCCGAGGCTCGCATCCTGTGGTATGTGATCGTGGCTTTGGCCGCGTCCATGACGACCCGGATCTCCTACGTCAGCGACCTGCTCTACCAGATCACCCGCATAGACGAGATCGCCACGCTCACCAAGCACTTGCTCGGCATACTGGCGATCACGATGCTCCTCCGGTGGGTCTTGGCGGTCATCCCCGGAAGCGAGGACGGCCAACCGGAACCACGGTATCGCCGTACGATCAGCAACCGACCGCGCCGTATCGTGACACGGGTCGCCGTCGTGGCGATCACCGTGGTCTTCCCTTGGGCGAACCGCCGACCAGGACCTCATGTCGAAGACGCGGATTTCATCTTCGTCCAGGCCGGTCACTTCTGGGGGTCAGTGCACCTGGTGCTGTTCTACCTCTACGTCGTCTACGGCATGAGCTGCGCTGCGATCATGTGCGCAGACGCGGGGCGCCGTGACCGTCTCCGCAATGCGGGACGCCCCACCGTCCTTGGCCGGGGCTTGCAGAGCATGGCCATCGGCTGCGCTGTTGGCGTCTTCTACGGCGGTCTGCGCATCACGTACCTGATCATCCGGCTCATGCAGCGCGCCTTCATCGGCGGTGATGTACTCGTCGCGTCCATGTCGAACGCGTCGCTGATCCTCTGCGTGATGCTCACTCTCTTCGGCTGCTGCGCGCCGATGGTAGACCGCATCAACCGCGCTCTCGCTGCCCACGGAGCGATCACCGATCTCAGGCCCATGTGGCTGCATATGACAGCGGCGACACCCAGCGTCGTCCTCGACCCGTTCGCCGGAGCGGAGACAACGGGGACGGTCCGGCTGCCTCGCAAGTCGAACCGCTGTCTCCAGGCACTCCGCGCATGGCTGAAGCGACTACCGCTGCCCCTACGGATACGGCGCCGCTACCGTGACCTGAAGCTGGCCCTCTCAGAAGCGAGGAACTGGCGGGATCTGGAATTCCGTCTCCGGCGCCGGGTGATCGAGATCTGCGACTCCGCCATGATCCTCCAGTCCTACGTCCCACCGGGCCTGCCGGAGGAAACCGCCGCGATTGTGAAGACCACAGGCATGCCAGCCGAAGCAACGGCCGCCTACCTGCTGCACGTGGCGATCCGCAGGCAGCAGGCCGGGCTCTCGCCCAATCCTGAACGGAGCCGCCGCGCTCTTGTCAGAGTCCACGACGATCTTTTCCAGGCGACCCACGCAACGCTGCTCCCCATCTGGACGCAGATGAGATCACGGCCCGTCATTTCACAGCTCAGGCGCCGTACGGATCCCATGGGGAACGCGGACACGCCGAAACGCACCGGCGTGTCCGCGTAGGGAGGTCAGCCGATGCCGACGGCCATACGGATCGCCTTCTGCATCTCTTCCAGCGTCAGATCCTCTCCGGACCGAAGCTTGGCGACCAACTGGAGCTGCTCCCGTTGGTCAGCGTCCATGCCGTAGTACGGATCCGGCCGGTGGGCGGCCAGGGCCTTCTTCAGGACAGACACGTCCAACGTCGGTGGAGTGAAGAAGAAGACGTACGGGTGATCGGCGTCAGCGGGTATTGCGTTTCCTTCGTCGTCCTCCGGCGTGTACGTGGTGTACTGCGCGTCCGGGGTAATGCCCTCCAACGCCCGGAACTCGTCGAAGAGCTGACCCACGTTCAGCTCGGACGACCACGCGATCTTGATGCTGCCCCTGTCGCCGAAGGGGTCGATGTACTGGCGGCGCGGAGCCCCGGCTTCCGGGACAGGGGCGTCGTCCAGCACTGTGGTGTCGTTCACGCCAGCCATGTGGTGTCTTCCTGTGATGCGAGGGCCTGCTCCAGGTCCTCGTAGTGTGTGCCTGCGATCTGCAGCCGGTCGAGATTCGCCGCCCGCGTACCGTCGCCTTCGTTGATGAGGGCCTGCCGCTCGGCGAGGGTGAAGTCCTTGAGCGCGTGGGTGCGCAGGCCGCTCATCGCGGGGGCCAGCGGCATGTCGTTGTCCGTCGACTCCGTCCCGTCGGTGGCCGGAAGGGCGCCCTCGGGCTCGTCGTGCAGCATCGCCTCGGGGCCGCCGGGCTCGAATATCGCCGCGTCGTGCGCCGAGGCGTAGACCTGTTCCATCGGCATGGTCCGGCCCCACCCGGTCGGGTCAGCGGTTGCGAGCGGCCCGGCGGAGCCGGGGTTCTCCCAGGGCACCCGTGCATGTGTGGCGCCGGACGGATGGGGGGTCTGGTAAGAGGGTGCCGACGGCTCACCGAACGGCGCGGCCACCGACGCGGTATGGGGGTGAGGGTTGTCGAAGTCGTGCCGCACCCAGGGGCCGTTGCCGCGCTGGCGCCAGGAGATCCCCTTCAGGCTGACCGGCGCACCGGACCGGAGCGGGACCTCGCCGTCGTCGTGGTCGCCCATGGAGATGACGTCCTGGGCCACCAGCTCGTCGGGGTCGGTCTCGATGTGCTCCTTGGGCGGGGTGTGGGCGTGCAGCACCACGTGCGTGTTGTTTTTCCGGCTGTCACTGACGCCCGAGTAGTGCTGGGCCTGCTCCTTGTCCGGTGTCCAGTGCGTGCCCATCCCCTGCTCGCGCAGGTGCTCGGACAGGGCGTGCGCCCGGTCGGCAACCGGCCGGGAGTCGTCGTGCACCACGTCGGCCACGTGGCCGGGCAGGCTGACGGCCATCCCCCGGTGCAGGGTGTTGCCCAGATGCGGGTGGACGGAGTCCCAGTCGGTGTAGACCCCCTCGTGGGCGCGCTTGGTCTCGCCGTCGGAGTGTTCCCCGTCGTAGCAGTGCTTGTTGTGGCACTTGTAGACCGGGTCGCCCCACTCGTCGCGGTGGAAGCGGGTGCCCTCCTCGTCCTCCTCTTCCTCCGGCTCGTCCTGCTCCCAGGTGGCCGTCACTCCGACAGCACGGAGCACCATCGAGAACTCCTCCGCGTTCTCCCCGGCGGCGACGGCCGCACGAGCGAGAGACTGGAGAAGAGCGCGGGCGGGCGCGGTCTGGGGACTGGCCTTCGCGGTCGACGGCACGAGCCGGTTGGTGTCAGCGTCGATGTCGTACCTGATGACGACCTTACGGGGAACCCAGGTCGGCTTGGTCTCGTCGGCGCGCACGTCGTGCCCGAACATCCCCCGCGACTGGGCTTCGTAGGTCAGTGCGAGAGCGTGGCTGCACATACGTCCTGCAAAGCGGGAGTAGTCGTCGTCGGCGCCCCAGTGGTAGGCGCCCCATTTGCAGCCGCAGGTCCAGGACTGGACGGCGGTACGGCCGGGGAGGCGTTGCAGGCCGGTCTCGTAGACGTGGTGGTCGCCCTTAACCTCGGCGACGACCAGGCCGTCGGAGGCGAGGGTGACGCGCAGGCGCCCCTCGGCGCGCAGGCGCTTGGCCTTGGCGACGACGTCGCGCCAGGAGGCGGTGACGTGGAACCGGAAGTCTATGTCGGCGACGGCCATGGCGATCAGCCGGTCGAACAGCGCTGCCGACTTGGCCCACGGCGGCGGGGTCTCGCTGTCGTCGTCCGAGTCGTTACCGGCCTCCTCGTCGGAGTCCTTGTCGCTGTCGTCGTCCGAGGCGCTGTCGTCCGTGTCGTCCTTGCTGTCGGCATCGTCATCAGCGAAGGAGTTGCTCGCTGCCGCGTAGACCTGCTGCAGGGCCGGATCGGGCCGGTCAACGAGGATGCGGCTCAGCTCCGGGTAGTCGGCCGCCGCAGTGCCCTCCAGGGCTGCTGTGGAGACCGGCGCGGGGCTGAGCTGAGAAGCTGTGTACGAACCGCCACCCATGCCACCGTCGAGAGTGACCTCGTAGTCCTCCGCGCCGGGGTGCGGGCCGTCGTGGACGGCGGTGACGACGCCGGGGAAGCCGTCGGTCGTCATGACGTGCTGAAGAGGCTGGTATTCGTAGTAGTCCTCCGAGTGCACACCCGCGAGGGCCTGCACACCGACGGTCTCGTGACGGTGGCTCTGACGGCCCTCACGCTGAAGTCCCACGGGTCCTCCTCTGGCGGTCTCACCGATTGGAGACGGCCGTCGTACTGCAGACAGGACGGCGGCCGTCAGCGGCGCCGTTGGGCCCGGATGACCATCCAGGTCCGCTGGACCAGGAGCCCGGCCATTGCGAGAACGATCACCACGCGGATCACCCGTAGCACGGGGGCCACGGACGGCCACACCGTGAACGCCACGGTGTACGCGCCGAGGAGGCCGATGACCACCGTGACAGCCATGACGTGCCGCCCGGCGACACTCGCCCGCCAGGGAGCGAGCAACGCATAGGTGACGACGAAAACCAAGGCACATACCGCGACCAGAGCACTCGCGGCTGCGTTGATCCACTGCGACCAGTCCATCAACGCCCCCCCCTCAACGCTGCGGAGATCATCTCCGCGAAATGGTTTTTCTCCCGCAGGTCCCGCAGTCGATTGGCCACTGCGGTTACTTCCGACGCCCGGTCCTCGACCTCACGCTGCGCCCGCTGCGCCCGCTCCAGCGCAGCGTCGGCGGCTGCCTGCCCGGCAGGATCAGCGCGGCGCCGCTTCATCCACCCTCGTCCCACGATCCACCTCCCCCGGCTGGGGCAAAGAGGTCATCACGTGTTCGGTGACCCGTGCGACTTCGAGCAACTGGCGGATCTGGTCGCGGTCCCCGTGGCGCGCCTCCTCCGACTGCCGGTGCGCCTCCTGCCAGGTATCGCGCTGACGCCATGCGTCGAGCAGGGTGGAGCGCGGCACGAGACGGCCAGTGAGGATAAGCCACACTCCGAGGGACAGCAGGCCACCAGCGCCAAGCTGACCGATTAGCATCCCCATCCGGGCACTCCTTCTCGTACCGCGCCCAAGACTCAGTCCTTGGCCAAAGCGTCGCCAGCCGGAAGGTGGGCGCCTTCCGCCGCCGTGAACGCCGCCGTCATCCGGTCGAGCGCAGCGGCGACCTTGGCGCCGTCGGTTCCGGACTTCTGAGCGTCCACGAGGGCCTGAAGGGCCTTGCTCTGGGTGTCGATGGTCGCCGTCAGGGTGTCGAGACGGCGGCCGAAGCTCTTGACGGCGGCGTTGGTGCCACGCAGATAGCTGTACGCGTCGTTCGGGTCGGCGTTGCCGTTGAGCTGGCCCTTGTAGGCCCAGACGTCCTTGGGGTTGAGCATGCCGTCCTCCGATGTGTCGTTCTTCTGCGGGGTGGTGGGCGCGGCCGGTCCCGGCCAGCGCCAGGCGGCGACCGGCTTGCCGCCGCGCGGGTCGGCGGGGTCGGCGGTCGGCGGGCAGATCCCGTCGGGGAAGCGCGGCGCGAAGTAGCCGGTGACGCGCTGGGCGTGACGCAGTTCACGGTGCGACCACACGCCGTT